>CBFIDV010000013.1:0-68850 GCA_965661455.1 Roseivirga sp. | reverse complement strand
ATATCCGGAGGTGTTCGGCAAAGCTGGTATTTTCTCCCCTTCATATTGGATCAATTGGCAAGCGGTCAAGTCTTTGACTCAAGACAATCCATTACCAAGAGATGCCAAGCTCTATTTTTGTGTTGGAGATAAAGAGGGAATGATGGTTGGGAGCATGAATGCCATGGTTGAATTCATTAAAAATCAGGAACACAATGAGGAAAACCTGACTTCTTTTGTGGTGCCTGGTGGTGAACACAATGAAGCGCAGTGGGAAGGTGAGTTTAAGAAAGCCGTTTTGTGGCTTTTTGGTGCTGAATAGAATAGGATATCCATTTCACTATGTTTTTTAAACCTCTACTGCTCCTACTTAGGTACTTACCACCCGTTTTGTATTACCAGTTTTCAAATCTTTTAAGGTGGACCTCTATTCGTGTAGTCAAATACAGGAAAGATGTGGTGATGTCTAATCTCAAAAGTTCATTTCCAAGATTAAGCGATTCAGAAATTGCTAAAATAGCCAAGAGGCATTACTCCAACTTTTGTGATGTATTAGTTGAGCCTCTCATTTCCTATTCTTTTAAAAACAAGGATTGGGAGAAGAGAGTCGAGCTGATCAATTATGAGCCGATTGAAGAATACCTCAAGAAAGGCACAGCAATTATTCTAATGGCAGGGCATACTGCAAATTGGGAGTGGGGTGGTTTTGCTCTAAAATCAAAACTCGGGTTTCCGATGGAATTCCTTTACAAGCCAATTAAAAATGAAGGCATCAGCAAATTAATGCTTGCACTAAGACTGAAGCATGCCGAGAAGGCCATCGATAAGGATAAGGCCATGAGAGAGTTGGTTAAAAATAGGAGAGAGCCTAGGATTTTAGCATTTGTTAGTGACCAAATGCCATCAATGGGTACTGAGAAAAAGTGGATTAAGTTTTTAGAACAAGAAACAGCTTTTTATGTAGGTGCAGAGAGGGCCGCTGCAACCTTTCAGTATCCGGTTTTCTATGCCCATGTGGAGCGGGTGAAAAGAGGATATTACAAAGTCGAGCATACTCAGATTTCAGTACCTAAATATGAGAAAGGAATTGATTATAAAATCACTGAGAAGTTTGCATCAAAGTTAGAGGAAAGTGTTCTTTCTCAACCCGAAGCTTACCTCTGGTCTCACAAACGTTGGAAATACACCAAGGAGGAAGAGGCTGCTGCATTAGCTAATTTAAGGACTACTCGTTCCTAAGTACGTTCACCGGGTTTTGAGTTGCCGATCTATAGGATTGATACCCGATAGTGAGCCATCCGATACTCAATGCACCAACTGCCCCGAGCAGAAATACCCACATACTTATAGGTGTTTTATAGGCGAAGTCTATGAGCCAATTTTGAATCAATAGATACGAAATGGGGCTAGCAACTATTACAGAGGCTAAAATAAGCAGTACAAACTCTGCTCCGAAATTGTATACTAATCTGCTTACTGATGCACCCAATACCTTTCTTACACCGAGCTCCTTTTTGCGCTGTTCCGCGCTAAAACTAGCAACTCCGAATAAGCCAAGACAAGCGATAATTATGGCCATAATGGTGAAAATATTGAGCGCATTACCCATTTTCTGTTCGTTAAGAAATGTCTGCTCAAAGTCCTGATCAAGGAATGAGTATTCAAAGAACTTTCCATTACTAAAGCGATTGAATTCAGTTTCAATCTCTTCAATTAGCCCACTCAACTCTGCCGTATTATTAACTGCGTTTTCGTCAATACGAATAGATAAATACTTGCTACCGTCCGACCAAACAAGATCGTTGTCTTCTCTCACTAACATCAGGGGATCAATTTCAACCCTTAGGCTATTGTAGTTAAAGTCTTCTACGATACCGATCACCTCAAGACTCAATTCGTTATCCCAAGGAAAGGTGATCTCTTGTTTTTTGTTGTTCGTTGTAAATTCTTCAAAATTACAGCCTAATGCCTTCAATGCAGATTTATTTATAATCACCCCATACTTGTCATTAGGCCTAGCTTTATCGAACATGCGACCCCAAGCCAACTCAATGCCCAATAATTCTAAGTAGTTGTCATCTACCCAATTAGACTTTAATGTGACAATCTCTGCCTCTGGTTCTTTGGCTTTATACTTATCTTCGTTGTAGATAAAGGGAGGAGTAAGTCCAGAAAAAGATAAGTTCTCCACCTCACTCAAAGAGGCAACGGCATTTTTAAAAGCATCGGCATCGGTGGCGAGTAGATTAATATTCTCGATTTGGAGGATGTTCGCTTTGTTAAAACCCAATTCATAGTTGGCTGTGTAGCCCAGTTGCTTTTGTACAAAGACAGTGCAAAGAATGAGCGTCAGTGATAAAGAGAACTGTAAGAAGACTAAGAAATTTCTGATTCCCTTTGCTTTCAAGCCGCCCAAACTAACCCCTTTCAATACACTAACCGGTTTAAAAGAAGATAAGTATAATGCAGGATAGGAGCCGGCCAAAAAGCCAAGCGTTATGATAAAACCAAGTAAAATAGAGAGTTGAGGGATTTGAATCAGCTGGCTATTAAGACTTAAGTTTTTACCCGTGATGGCATTAAACGAGTTTAGTGAGAACTCGGTGAGAACAATCGCTAACAGCGTAGAGACCAATACATAGAGCGTTGACTCAAATATGAATTGTGTGATCAGTTGTCTTCTTTCAGAACCAAGTACTTTTCTAATACCAACCTCTTTAGCCCTTTTGGTTGACCTAGCGGTAGAGAGGTTCATGAAATTCACTGATGACAAGATCAAGATGAGTATTCCAACTGAAATAAAGATTCTGATGTATTGCATATTGGCCGATGGGCCAAACCGATTTCCTGAAGGAGGGGTATTGATATAGGCCTCGTTGAGTGGTTGGAGTTTTAGAAACCAGTTCTTCTCACCAATGTATTCATCCCAAGTTTGATCGAAAACTCTATTGGCTGTCACTTCTCCCCATTTTGATGGAATAGCTTGAATCTTTGCTTCTAACTTTTCAATATCTACCCCAGGTTTAACTTTTCCGTAGGTGCCAAAAGTTATCCAGATCCATGACCATTGCCCTGCCTCAATAAAAGGAACAGTGTACATGGTCGCCAGCATATCGAATTGAATGTGAGAGTGGACGGGTATATTTTCTATTACTACTGAGACGATCAAGTTTCCTTTAGATTCACCTCTATCAATACTTATGATTTTGCCAATTGGATCTTCGTCTTTGAAATACCTTTTAGCTGTTTCTTCAGTAAGAATTACTTGACCGGGTGATTTAAAGGCTGTTTCGCGATTACCAGCTATAAACTCGAAAGAAAAGACTTCGAAAAAATTAGTGTCTGCTACAAAAAAGCGAGATTCTTCAAATTCAGTTTTTGTACCATTTTTGTCGACAACCGAGAGATAATCGGCTACGGGATCGTGAATTCTAGTGACATGCTCAAATTCTGGGATGTCTTCGCTCAAGGCAATACCTACGTTAGGTCCAGTTGATGTAAACTCCTCAGCCCAATCGCCCCAAATCATGGGCATGTGTACTCTGTAGATTGAATCAGTCTCCTTAAAAAACTTATCGTACTTGTACTCATCGGCTACGTAAAGAGCCACCAGTAAGCAGGCGGTAATTCCTATCGAAAGCCCTGTGATGTTTAAGAAGGTAAACTGCTTTTGTCTTAAAGCATTTCGCCAAGCAATTTTGAGCATGTTGAAAAATATAGTAGATAAATTTAGCGCTTTTGTGTTTGTGCTTAGCCAAATAGAATGCCAAAAGAAAAAGGCTGTTTCTTAACTAGAAACAGCCTTTATTCGGATAGAGTTTTATGTAAAACGTCCTATTAAGAACGGTAATGGTCGCTTGCGGACGGTACTTACTTACTCAGCAAATCTGTACTTCTTTTGATAAAGTTAGTCAGGTCAGCACCTTCCAATAAACCTTGAGAGAGCAGTGCCAAATCAAATGCTTGCTTCGCTACTTTCTCTTTTGTCTTATCAGTTTTAGCTTTTAAGATTTTATCAGCTAATGGGTGGTTACCATTAACGGTTACATCCCAGCTGTCTGGCATACTCCCAAACATATTGAAACCGCCACCGCCACCAGTTGCTTGCATCTCCTTCATTCTTCGCATAAACTCAGGCATGGTTACCGTAACAGGTGCGTCAGATGGAGCCAATGGTTGCACTTCTACCTTGTAAGTACCATTGTCAATTGCCTTCTCAAAGCTAGATTTTAGGCTTTCTTTCTCATCATCAGAGATGGCTAATTCTTGCTTCTCATCCTTATCAATTAGCTTATTAATGTTGTCGGCATCCACACGCTTAATTTGTGTGTTCTCCAACTTGGTCTCCATGTGGTTAATGAAGTGGCTATCAATAGGCGTATCGAAAACGAGTACATCGTAACCTTTGTCTTGAGCTGCCGCGGTAAATGTATGCTGTCTAGCAGGATCATTTGCATATAGCCAGATCTTGTTCTTGTCTTTATCCGTTTGGTTCGCTTCAATATGTGCCGAATACTCATCTAGGGTAAAGCACTTACCGTCCACGTTTTTAACCAATGCATAGTCTTTCGCTTTTTCATAGAATTTCTCTTCTGAGATCATTCCGTATTTCACGAATAACCCAATGTCATCCCATTTAGATTCGTAAGATTCTCTTTCTTTCTTGAAGAGATCACCCAGCTTGTCTGCCACTTTTTTGGTGATGTAAGAATTGATCTTCTTCACGTTTCCATCTGACTGAAGGTAACTTCTTGATACGTTCAACGGAATGTCTGGGGAGTCAACAATTCCATGCAGCAGCATTAAGAATTCAGGAACCACATCTTTTACTTCGTCAGTAATGAATACCTGGCGTGAGTAAAGCTGAATTTTGTTCTTCTGTACTTCGAAATCATTTTTCAATTTCGGGAAGTACAAAATTCCTGTTAGCTCAAATGGGTAATCAACATTCAAATGAATCCAGAAAAGCGGATCTTCAGAGAATGGATAAAGCTCTTTGTAGAATTGAAGGTAATCTTCGTCTGTTAGGTCAGAAGGAGACTTGGTCCAGATTGGAGCCGTGTTGTTAATGATGTTGTCCTTCTTAACTGTCTTATATTTCGGCTTGCCTTCTTTATCTTCTCCATCAGGAACAGACTCGTCTTTTTGGCCGAACATCACTTCAATAGGCAAGAATTTAGCATACTTATCTAAGATGCCTTGTACTCTTGCTTCTTCTAAGAATTCTTCAGAATCTTCGTTGATGTGAAGTGTAATGGTTGTACCTCTTGTAGTACGAGAGCCAGCCGAGATTTCGAACTCGGTGCTACCGTCACAAACCCATTTGGCGGGCTCTGAACCTTCTTGATACGAAAGCGAATCTATTTCAACGTTTCCTGCTACCATAAAGGCAGAGTAGAAACCTAAACCGAACTTACCAATGATCTCCTTGGCATCTCCAGCATCTTTGAATTTCTCAACGAATTCGGTAGCTCCAGAGAAGGCAATCTGGTTAATGTATTTTTTGATCTCCTTAGCAGTCATACCGATACCGCTATCGCTAATGGTGAGGGTCTTTTTGTCTTTGTCTACAGAAACTTCAACACGAGTTTCTCCTAAGTCTCCAGTGTATTCACCAAGTGACGCTAGTCTTTTAATCTTTTGAGTTGCATCTACCGAGTTCGACACCAATTCTCTTAAGAAGATCTCATGGTCTGAGTATAAGAACTTCTTAATGATTGGAAAGATATTCTCGGTGTGGATCGAGATGGTACCTTTTTCTTGCATAACGTTTTTACATTTTTTTAATCGGGCAGCTATTGTCAAAAGCTATACCAATTCAACTGTAGTGACATCATGTCATTTTTCTGTCAGCATTTATGCTTATCTGTCAAAAACACTTAGGTCAACGCCTTTCACATAGTCTTTGTAAGCGCCATATTCCAAGTTCATCATATTGTCAAAGCTGCCCTTAAAATTGCTGACCAAATCTTGAAATTGCTTAAGTGCCGTTTCTTGATTCTTACTCTTCGGTACCTGAGGCGATTGAAGTTTTGAACCAACGCCCGACATCTGATTAGAAATGACTGCTGGGTCTCTGTAAATCCCTTGAACTGACCTATTCACGATCTGATAATAGTATTCATTCAGCTTTTCCATCATCGTCTTACTCTTTGCCATTAAGGCTTCGTTCTCAGTTTCCTTGGCCCGCATATTCACCAGCTCTATTGACGCTTTGGCATCCCTAATCTGATCTGCGATATGGGTGAGGTCTTGCTGAGTAGCCATGAAGGATTTAATCATTTCTTCTTTGGCCATCATCTCCGATTGATTAACAGACAGGCGTGGGTCACTTTGCACTTCAAACGAAGTGGTACTACTCTTGCCCTTGTAAGTAACGGTTGCGGAGTAATCGCCAGGGAGAACCTGCATACCGCCTGAAGGCTGAGTAGTCTTTGTCGGTTTAGATCGAGCAGGGTTTCTGACTCCATTTCTTTCTAGCCTCCAATTGAATCGGTTAACCCCTGCTTTTGGCTGGCGATATAAGGTTCTGATGACCTGCCCAGCCTTGTCTTTGATTTCAACTTTTACACGGTCATCCAAGTCTTTCGCCTCTTCGTCTGCCTCTTTTAAGTAGTAGGTCATTAAGGCGCCATAAGGTCGGTTTTCGCCTTCGTAAAGTGCATCTCCAACTTTGCCAAAGCGATAACCAAAAGATTCGCCAATACTCGCTTCTACGGCATTTGGAGCTTCAAAAGCAATAACCTCTTCGTCTAAACTCTTGCCACTTGCTAATGCTCTTAGCGGTCTAATATCGTCTAGGATATAGAACGATCTACCAAAGGTTCCTATCACCAAGTCGGCTTCACGTTCTTGAATTACCATGTCTTGTGTCGGTATTGAGCCATATCCGTTGGTCCACTGTGTCCAGTTTTCTCCAGCATCAATACTCACCCAAAGCCCAAATTCTGTGCCTGTGAACATGAGGTTAGGTGCTTCTGGATCTTGTAAAAAGCTTAGCGTGGCACCTCTCATATCGGTGTCATCTACTAATCGTGTCCAGCTCTTACCATAATTTTTAGTGTGGTAAACGTAAGGAGTCCAATCATGCATTCTGTGATTGTCTATGGTCGCAAATGCTTCACCTGCATTGTAAGTGGAGGCTTGAATTTGAGCAATCCAAGCATTAGCCGGTAGCCCTTTAAAGTTGTTTACGGTATTCGTCCATGTTTGGCCACCATCTCTGGTCACTTGAACATTGCCATCATCAGTGCCAACCCAGATCACGCCTTCCTGAACCGCACTAGGAGAAATCGTAATGATTGTGGTATGATTTTCGGCTTGAGTATTGTCTAAGGTGAGACCACCTGTTTTAGTGTCTTGCTTTGCCGGGTCGTTTGTCGTGAGGTCTGGAGAAATTAACTCCCAGCTTTTTCCATTATCATTCGTTTTATGTAAAAACTGACTTCCATAGTAAGCCACATCTTGGTTGATTGGATCTATTGCGACAGCTGCATTCCAATTGAACCTAAGCGGGATGCCTTCAGGATGAGTCGGTTGAACTTTGTAGAGAAGTCCTGATACTCGGTCATAATAATTAAGGTTTCCACCTTGCCCCATAGACCAGCCATAGCGGTTGTCTCTTGGGTCAGGTACCATATCGAATCCATCGCCAACACTTAGTCGTTGCCAATAGAAGTTGCGAATACCTCCTTTAAACCAAGTCTGGCTCGGACCTCTCCAAGAACCATTGTCTTGAGAACCACCATAAACGTTGTAGGGCACATCATTGTCTACTCTTACATGATAAAACTGAGTTAGAGGAAGGCTCTCTACAAATTGCCATTTCTTCCCCCTGTCTCTGGTAATGGTTAATCCACCATCATGGCCATTCATGATGAACTCAGGATCTTCCGGATTAATCCACCACACGTGATGGTCGGTGTGTACTTTGTTGCCTGCCACAAAGGTAGACCAGGTTTTGCCCGCATCTTCTGAAACGGTTACAGTAGAATGAATGCTGTAGATTCTGTTCTCGTTTTTAGGATCAGCGTAAATGTCTGCGTAATAGAATGGTCTTCCGCCTATGCCAGAATCCTTAGGTTTAGATGCTCTTGACCAAGTGAATCCACCATCATTGGAACGGTAAATAGCATTCGACTTAGACTCAACATAAGCATATATACGATCAGGATCGGAAGGGGCTATCGTTAACCCAATACGGCCTAATTCGCCATTAGGTAAGCCATCTTCACTTGTTCTTTTTGTCCATGTGTCTCCTCCATCGAAGCTCACAAAAATTCCTGATCCGGGTCCTCCAGAATTGAAGAACCAAGGCCATCTTCTGTGTTCCCACATGGCAGCTATTAATTTATTTGGGTTCGATGGATCAACCACTAAATCAGCGGCTCCTGTTTTTTCATCAACGTAGAGTGTCTTTGTCCATGATTTGCCGCCATCTTCTGTTTTGTAAATTCCTCTTTCTGGGTTTTCTCCCCAAGGTGTTCCCGTAGCAGCCACAACTGCCAGCTTAGGGTTATCTGGATGAAGTATGATTCTGTGAATGCCATTGGTGTTTTCGAGCCCAATAAACTCCCAGGTATGACCACCATCGATGGTCTTATACATACCAGCCCCATTGTTCATGCTGTTTCTAGGGTTGCCTTCACCGGTGCCTACCCAAATAACATTGGGGTTACTTTGGTTAATGGCTATGGCCCCAATTGATGCAGACTTACCATCATCAAAAATTACTTCCCAAGTAGACCCTCCATTAATAGATTTCCACAATCCCCCAGCTGCGGAGCCCAGATAAACAATGTCGGGGTTACTCAAAACCACGTCTACGGCAGTGACTCTACCACTGGCACCAGCTGGGCCAATGCTTCTAGGTTTCATATCGCCTAAAAGCGACATGTCTAATTTTTGTCCGAAAACGGAAGTGCTCGAAATAAGAAGTAAAAGGAGGAGAACTCTAGGTAGAAGTTTCATTGTGATAAAGGTTAATCTTAAAGTCAAATTAAGATACAGCTTTTCACCAGAGAAACAGTTTAGTACAAATGGTAAGCTAATAGATTATTTGAGGGCTCTATTCTATGGTTAGCATCTCAATCACAAAGATGAGATTTTCATTAGGGCCAATATTACCAAGGTTTTGATTTTGATATCCTAAGACAGATGGAATGTAGAATGTCCCTTTTTCACCCAATCTTAACAGATATAAGGCTCTTTCAAACCCAGGGATTACTCTTCCTGCTCCTAATAAAACAGGGAATGGTGCGTATTGTCGAGTAGAATTGTAAATACCTCCTGCTCTTGCTGCTGCTTCCAAATTTGTATCCAACAGTTCCCCATCGAAATTATACAACTCGTAGTTAACGGTTACATTATTTCCCTGTGTCGCATAATCGTTACTAGTTTCAGTATCGATGGTATAAAATAGTCCCGTTGGGTCGCTCTCAGCTTCAATCTCATTTTCTGCTAAGTAAGCGGTAATCTGAGCTAAATCAATTTGAAATTGATCGCTTGGATTATAATCTGCTTCGTCATCACCACAGCTAAGGGCTAAGAGACAAAAGAATGACAGGAGTAAAAGCGATTTTAGAGATTTCATATGCCTTTTAGTTAGGACTATCTAATGCGATCAACAGATTTAACGAGCTTATCGTCTTTTCTGATAAAACGATTGGCAAGAATATTCAATAACATAGCACCAGCTGGTAGAAAAAAGCCGGTGGTGATATTCCCCTGACCTTCAAAAAGTGGTTCGTTTTGATAAATTAGAAAATAACTAAGTCCTAGTGTTGCCGCCATTAATAAAGCGTTTAGTGCACCTAATTTCATTTGCGTTAATCTATTCTTAAAAGAAAAGATAGAATAAAACGCTACTAGTGAAGCTAAGAGAGATAAAGAACCTAGATACCAATTTGATTCGGTGCTAATAACCTCGTCATCTGCAGTATCATTGAGTGTTCCTTTTGTATCTATTAATTCTAGTTTAAACCCGGATAAGAGTCTTAGTTGCTCTTTTTCAGCATTTAACTCTCCCCATATATTCGTAAAGGGCATAGTTGCCATTGCGACAGCAATTAATAATAAGAATACAGTTTGAATACGTTGGATCATAATCTTGAATTCTGGAGTGCAAATATAGTTGTCTCTTTCAATGTATTAGGTAAGAATTTTGATTTACGATTCAGAAAGTTTCAAACCACATACACCTGCTGTAACGGGTCAGGCAAATAGTTCCGTAATTTTACTTTTACCGTCTGTTATCTAAACCATGACATCTTAAATCAATTTTCCCTTATTTCGCGTAATATTCGAATTGAAGAGGAAGTTATCATGATCTCATATCTCTTCTTTCTTAATTCATAACTCAGATACTTATGGAAACCGCATATATCGTAGATATCGTAAGAACACCTGTTGGTCGTTTTGGTGGAACTTTAGCATCAATAAGACCAGATGATCTTGCCGCGCATGTGATCAAAGAAATTTTGAAAAGAAATGCCCCGTTCAATCCTGAATTATTAGAAGACGTAGTATTTGGTGCTGCAAATCAGGCGGGAGAAGACAACAGAAACGTAGCCAGAATGGCATTGCTTCTTGCGGGTATTCCTCAAGAGGTTGGTGGAGTGACCGTGAACAGGCTGTGTGCCTCTGGATTGCAGTCCATTATGGACGCAAGCCGTGGACTCATGCTAGGAGAAGGACAGGCTTATTTAGCGGGAGGTACAGAAAGTATGACCCGAGCACCTTTTGTGATGGGAAAATCAGAAACTGCTTACGGAAGAGTACCTAATATGTATGATACCACCATCGGGTGGAGGTTTGCTAATCCTAAGCTCTCTGCTTTGCATCACCCATATGCTATGGGCGAAACCGCTGAAAATGTAGCAGAACGTTGGAATGTTTCGCGTCAAGCACAAGACGAGTTTGCACATGCCACGCAGGTGAGGTATCAAGCCGCTCATGAAGCTGGAAGGTTTGAAAACGAGATTGTAGCGATTGATATACCGCAGCGGAAAAAAGATCCTATCCATTTTGTTAAAGATGAACATCCAAGGCTCTCATCTTTAGAGAAGCTGGGTTCCTTAAAAGCAGCTTTTAAAGAAGGAGGTACAGTTACTGCTGGAAATGCATCGGGAATTAATGATGGTGCCGCTGTTTCATTAATAGTGAATGAATCCGTTCTGAAAGAATTTAATCTAACGCCAATGGCAAGAGTAGTTTCCATGGCTGTTGCCGGAGTATCTCCAGATATTATGGGTATTGGTCCGGTTCCTGCATCTCAAAAAGCGTTAAAAAGAGCAGGAATTACAGTTAACGATTTAGATCTCGTTGAACTCAACGAGGCATTCGCTGCACAAGCCATTCCTTGCATGCAAGAATTAGGTCTTGATCCAGAGAAAGTAAATGTCAACGGTGGTTCAATTGCGATTGGGCATCCACTTGGTGCAAGCGGTACGCGAATTTCAGCGACTTTACTTCATGAAATGCAGAAGAGAGATAATGTTAAATATGGATTGGCGACTATGTGTATTGGCGTAGGACAAGGAGCGGCAGTAGTCTATGAAAAATGTTAGTTGAGAAGCTAGAATCAAGTAGATAGAAGTTAGAATATGGCACAAACATTTGAAGATTTAGTAGTCTGGCAAAAGGCGCATCAGTTAACCTTAGAGATTTATAGATTAAAAAAGGATTTCCCAAAAGACGAAGTCTATGCTTTAACTTCTCAAATGCGGAGCGCGGCTTATAGTGTACCTTCAAACATCGTGGAGGGCTACACAAAGCGAGGCCCAAAAGACAAATTGAGATTTTATAATATTTCAGAAGGCTCTTTACAGGAGCTCAAATATTTTGTTATTCTAGCTTCTGATTTAGAATATACCGTAGAAAAAGAATCTTTGATAATGAAAATTGACGAAGTGGGTAAGATGCTTTCTTCATATAGTTCCAAGATTAGAACTAACTCCTAACTTCCAACTCCTAACTTCTAAACCCTAACCCTTGAATCGCTATTTCCTCGATATCTCTTACAATGGCACCAACTATCATGGTTGGCAGATACAACCTAATGCTATTTCAGTTCAAGAGGTTTTGCAGGATTCTATTTCCACTATTCTGAAGGAAAGGGTAGATGTAATGGGGAGTGGTCGTACAGATACTGGCGTTCATGCTAAACAGCAGCTCGTTCATTTCGACTTTGAAATGAAAATGTCGGCTAAGGACTTTTTACATAAACTGAATAGTTTGTTACCCAAAGACATAGCAGCTAAAACGCTAAGAGAAGTACAAAAAGAGGCGCACGTGCGCTTCGATGCTCAAGAAAGAGCTTATCAATATTTCATCAACCAACGGAAGTCACCTTTTTTAGAGAATCTGAGTTATCAGTTCTCTTATGAGCTCGATGTGGATTTAATGAATGAAGCGGCAAATAAATTACTCGGAGAGCAAGACTTTGAGAGTTTTAGTAAGGTCAAAACCGAAGTAAACACCTTCCTTTGTACTGTTACTAAAGCCAAGTGGACTCAGACTGAAGACCAATTGGTATTTGAAGTTCGGGCTAATCGATTCTTGCGCGGAATGGTGAGGGCTTTGGTTGGAACATTACTCGAAGTAGGGAGAAGGAAACTTACTGTCGTAGATTTTGTTAGTATCATCGAGTCTAAGGATAGGACCAAAGCAGGTAGGGCTTTGCCGCCTCAAGGGCTCTTTTTGACAGAGGTAAATTATTCAGAAGAAATTTATAAGTAGACGTTGAAGAAGGAAGAGCAGAAGGTAAAGAGTGGGAATGTCATAGACTTCAAAGTATTGAAGAGGCTTTTCTTGTTTGCTCGTCCGTATAAGAAGCAATTCGGACTTCTGGTCTTCCTAACAATATTCATGGCGCTCTTAGCACCAGTTCGCCCAGAGTTGGTAAGAAGAGCTATTGATAATTACGTTCCTCTTGGAGATTATGATGGAGTGGTGTTAATGGTTACCCTCATGGTGGCACACATCATTATTTACGCAATTACGCAGTATTCGCACACCTATTTATCGGGTTGGGTCGGCCAGGTAATCATCAAAGACATTCGGGTAAAGCTTTATAAGCATTTAGTACGTTTAAGACTCAAATTCTTCGATAAAACACCAATTGGAAGGTTGGTAACTCGTAATGTTTCAGATATTGAAACGCTGAGTAATGTATTTAGCGAAGGAATAGCCGCCCTTATTGGCGACCTGCTACAATTAGTGGTGCTGCTGGCAGTAATGCTCTATACCGACTGGCGATTGACACTAATCAGTTTATCTACGCTGCCGCTGCTAATTTTCAGTACTTACGTTTTTAAAGAGAAAATTAAAGTCACTTTTAACCAAGTGAGGAATGCGGTTTCAAATCTTAACTCTTTTGTTCAAGAGCATGTAACGGGAATGAGCATTGTTCAAATCTTCAATGCTGAAAAGCGAGAGATGGACAAGTTCAAAGAGATTAATGCAGATCATACGAAAGCCCACGTAAAATCGGTTCTGTATTATTCAATCTATTTTCCTGTTGCTGAGATTATTCAAGCCGTTGCCATAGGAATGGCCGTTTGGTATGGAGCTAGAGAGATCTTGATTGATACGGCTGCTGGGCCTGGAACCATCATTGCATTCATCATGTATATTCAGATGTTTTTCCGCCCAATACGAATGATTGCCGATCGATTCAATACGCTGCAAATGGGTATTGTAAGTTCTAATAGAATCTTCGACTTGTTGGACAATACAAATCATATCTCTAATGAAGGATCTTACAGACCTGATATCATAAGAGGAGACGTTTCTTTCAAGAATGTTTGGTTTGCTTACAACGAAGAAGACTACGTATTAAAAGATATCTCATTTGATGTAAAGGAGGGAGAAACCGTTGCCTTGGTAGGAGCTACCGGTGCAGGAAAGTCTTCCGTGATTAATTTGCTCTCAAAATTCTACGAAATTAACAAGGGCGATATCTCAGTGGATGGTGTAAACATTGATGAATTTGAGCTTTCCGCACTCAGAGAGAATATAGGAGTAGTGCAACAAGACGTTTTCTTGTTTTCAGATACTATTCGTTACAACATTACACTAGGTAATCTGGATATTCCGGATAGTAAAATCAAAGAAGCCGCAGAATTAGTTGGGGTGAATAAGTTTATCAATAAACTCCCCGGAGGTTATGATTATGACGTAATGGAAAGAGGATCTACTTTGTCAGTTGGGCAAAGGCAGTTGATTTCTTTTGTTCGTGCCATGGTCTATAACCCTAAGATTATTGTATTAGACGAGGCTACTTCTTCTGTAGATACAGAGACGGAAGAGTTAATTCAAACGGCAATCAGTCAGATGATGAAGGGCCGAACAGCAGTGGTTATTGCTCACAGGCTTTCTACCATTCAGAATGCAGATAAGATTATTGTTCTAGATAAAGGTGAGATTAAAGAGATTGGAAGTCACTCAGAATTGCTTGAGAAAAAGGGCTTCTATGCCAACCTTTACAATATGCAGTATAAAGAAGTTTTAGAGATATAATGAATAAGAAGTTAGTAACCGTAGTAGGCTTTATTATTATCGCAGCAATTACCGCAACCTACATGTATTTAGGTGGATTAAATAAGGTTGAATATACCGTTGAAAGTGTATCTGACTACAATCTCATTGGGGTGCCATTTGTTGGTGATGGAGATAGTAAGAAGATTGAAGAGGCGTACGGAGAGGCTAAACAATATGTTCTAAACGATCAGTATGATGGGGTTTTAACGCTCGTTCATTATAATGACACTACACTAGAGGAGGGTCAAGTAAAGTTCTTTATCGGGATAAAATTGAATGTGGGAATATCAGACATTCCTGCGAATTATCAGCGCCTAACCATTCCTGCCAAGTATTCAGCAAGAGCCAGTATAGAGGCTCATAATTCTGTAATGCCAAGCCCTGGCACCATTGAAGAAAGTCTGAAGGAGAAAGCTGCAGAAGCCAATTTGAGGCTTCAAGATTTTACCATTGAGCAATACGTCTCTGAGAATCTCTTAATGATTGATATGCCTGCTAAGTAGATATTAGCAGAACAAGCATCAGAAAACCAGAGGGTCCGTTAATTTATTACCTGATTATCCAGCATCTTCTTCTTGCTTGAGTTGCTTTTCGTAGAGGTCGCTATAAACGCCTTTTTTGGCTAGCAGCGATTCGTTTGTACCCGATTCAATTATTTCTCCATCATCTAGTACTATGATTTTATCTGCAAGCTTGGCAGATGAAACACGATGTGAAATTATAACTGTAGTTCTGCCTTTCATTAGTTCTGCAAGGCTATTTAAGATCGTGTTCTCAGTATTGGTATCAACAGCCGAAAGCGCATCATCTAAGATTAAAATTTTTGGATCGCGTACGATGGCACGAGCTATGGATGCTCTTTGCTTTTGCCCACCAGAAAGTGTGATTCCTCTTTCACCAAGCATGGTTTCAAAACCCTCGGCAAAGTCAATTACGTTGTCATACAAGTCCGCATCTTTGGCAGCTTTATGAATTTTCTCCTTGCTAATATTCTTACCGCCAAATGCTATGTTGTTCGCAATGGTATCGGAGAATAAGAAGACGTCTTGTGGCACATAACCCATCTGATTTCTCATGCTTGAGATATTCAGTTTTTCAATAGAGGTACCGTCAAGTTTTATTTTACCTGAAGATGTATCATAGAGTCTCAACATGAGATTGGCAATCGTACTCTTACCACTACCCGTAGTTCCAATAATGGCAATTGATTCACCCGCTTTCACATCAAATGAGATATTCTTGAGTGCCTGAATACCAGAATCAGGGTAAACAAAACTTACATCGTCAAATACCAAGTCACCCGATAGGTTCTTGTCAATTTCTTCACTGGATATTATCTCATTCTTCTCTTTCAAGAATTGGTTAATTCGTTTTTGGGATGCTGCTGCCCTTTGGTTAATACTCGTAATCCAACCCAGAGCAGTAACAGGCCAAGTGAGCATATTCACGTAAATCACGAATTCTGCAATATTGCCATAAGTGATTTCACCGTTAATTACTTTCGTTCCTCCTATATAAATGGTGAGAATAACACTTAGACCAATAAGCGCCATAATCAACGGAAAGAATAGGGCGTTCACAAAAGTTAATCTCAGCGAACGATACTTATATTTTTCGCTTTCAGTTTCGAATTTTGTGGCAGAATCTATCTCTCTCACAAACGCCTTAATCACTCTAATACCGGAGAAGGCTTCCTGAACGTGAGTGGAAAGATCAGAAAGGCTTTGCTGAATTTCTTCAGAACGTTTATTGATGATATTATTAACAAAATAAATACTCAAAGATAGAATGGGTAGAGGCAGCAGTGCATAAAATGTGAGCTCCGCATTCACCCTTAACATCTCATAGATTACCATTGGGAAGAGCACAAGTAGGTTTATGCCATACATAATACCTGGCCCTAGGTACATTCTAACCCGATTTACATCTTCGGAAATACGGTTCATTAAATCACCAGTATTATTCCTTCTATAAAAGCTTAGCGGTAGGTTTTGGTATTGCTCGAATATTTCGTTTTTCAGATCAAATTCTATTCTTCGAGACATTACAATAATGGTTTGCCTAACAAGGAACAGAAAGAAACCTCTCATTAAGGCCATTAAAATCATGAGCCCACCCAAAATAAGCACTCCTTTTTGCAGGCTATCGAAGATGTTGTCACTCAGGTCGCCACCTTCGAATAGGCGATAAAGTGCAAAGCTATCTGTAACGTAGTCTATCGCATATCTAACCACTTTAGCAGGCCAAACCGCAAAGTAATTTGAGATTACTAGGAAGATAAAGCCCAGAATAAGAAGGTGTTTGTACTTGTAAAGGTACTTGTTGAGATGCTTTAGTTCTTTCACGATACAGTTAACAGTAACCCCTGCCTAAAGGTTGCCGTAGCTAGTTTTAATTATTTAGAAATGTCGAGATATTGGTTACTTTTGCGCACTGTCAAACAGTACTGCCTATTCAGGCAAAGATAAAAGTAAACTATAAAATTGAATATAATGGAAGAAGTTAATGCACTGGAAAAAACCGGCAGCATATCTGTCTTCGAAGAGGTCGCTAAGATGGGTCATGAGCAGATTGTTTATTGCCATGACGAAGCCACTGGTCTCAAAGCAATCATTGGTATTCATAATACAGTTTTAGGTCCAGCGCTTGGAGGAACGCGGATGTGGAACTACGCAACTGAAGAAGAAGCGGCCATTGATGTGCTAAGACTTTCAAGAGGCATGACCTACAAAGCTGCAGTTTCTGGCCTGAATTTAGGTGGAGGAAAAGCGGTAATTATCGGAGACCCAGCAAAACTTAAGAACGAACCTTTCTTAAGAAGATTTGGAAAGTTTGTCAACAATCTCGGTGGTAAATACATCACTGCAGAAGACATGAATATGAAGACCAGCGATATGGAATATATCGGCATGGAAACTAAACATGTTACTGGTTTGCCTGTAGAAATGGGGGGCTCTGGAGATCCTTCTCCCGTTACTGCCTATGGAGTTTATATGGGTATTAAAGCAGCCGCTAAGAAAGCCTATGGTTCTGATAGCCTTTCTGGTAAAAAGATTTCTGTTCAAGGTGTTGGTCAGGTAGGAAAGTACTTGGTTGGTCACTTGGCAAAAGAAGGTGCTGAGATTTTCATTACGGACCTTAACCAAGAGAGATTAAAGAACGTTGCGGCTGACTCAGGTGCTACGGTCGTAGGCATGGATGAGATTTACGACTTACCAGTAGACATCTATGCACCATGTGCAATGGGCGCTACGGTAAATGACGAAACGCTTAAAAGACTCAAAGCAAGTGTTATTGCTGGTGGGGCTAACAATATATTGGCAGATGAAGTACGTCATGGCAATTTGCTACGAAGCGAAGGCATAATTTATGCGCCAGATTTTGTGATCAATGCAGGTGGAATCATCAATATTTCTTCTGAATTGAAAGGTAGCTACAACAAAGACTTAGCTTATTTATGGACAGAAAAGATCTATGATACAACGCAAAGGATATTTGAATTTGCCGATTCGAACGACATTACCACGCAAGAGGCAGCCGTAAAATTGGCTGAAAAGCGTATTGAAGAGGTAGGAAAGGTAAAAATTTCGATATAATTACAAGCAGGCAGTTGCAATAACTGCCTGCTTATTTCTATTTTCACGTTCTTATACTTACTAGATGCTCAACAGGAGATCCTTACGTGTTAAAGCAATGCAGACGCTATTCGCTTTAAGCCAATGCAAAGAAGCCAATTTTAACATTGGCCTAGAAGAAATAGAGGAAGAGTTCAAACCCGACCTTAACTCTATGGAAGCGCCCGATCATGATTTGTTGAAGTCTAATAAGAAAATGGCCAAGTCTATTCTCGCTCATAAGGTACTCGGTAATCCATTGCCAGAAGGAGTAGAAATGTCTGTTGCTTCAGAAGAATCTGCGGCTAAGGCTTACAAAAACTCCCTTTATAACTCAGCTGAAGACTTCAAGAGACTTAAGAAGGAGATGATTCTAGATGCGGAGTCTCTAGTAGATTCCTTTTTGTGGGTAATGACTTTGCTAGTTGAATGGAGTGATCTGAGTAAAAAGGAGGCTGATAAAAAGAAGAAGATATCTCCAGAACGCCTTTTAACTGGCGATTTCAATTTCTCCAATAATAGAGTGATTGATTTTTTCAGACAATCTCCAAAGATTCAAATTGCTAGTCTCAAAAAGAATATTTCGTGGGAGAGCGATGAGGATACTGTTAAAAGCTGGTACAAAGATATTGTAAAAAGAGATGAGACTTTCTCTGAATATCGAAGAGTTGCCAACCCAACCTTCGATCAAGACAAAGCCTTAATTGATCATTTGATCAAGCAATTACTTTTTAGAGAAGATGTACTTCTTTCCTGGTTCGAGGATAAAGATATTCACTGGGTTGAAAATAAGGCAATTGTAAGAAGTTTGGTGGCACGTTCGGTAAGAGATGTTGAGAAAGATTCAGAGTCTAAAACGTTCGACCTACCTGATTTCTCTAATGACTGGGAAGAGGATAAAGAATTCTTTGAAAAAATCTTGGATACCACTGTAGAAAACGATGAGTCTTACACTGAAATGATTTCTACAAGAACCAAGAACTGGGAAATAGATCGTTTGGCCATAACCGATCAGGTTATATTAAAAATGGCCATTTCTGAAATGCTGAATTTCAGGAACATACCCGTAAAGGTTACCATTAATGAGTATATTGAGCTCTCAAAAAATTACAGTACACCAAAAAGCAAGCAATTCGTTAATGGAATACTTGATGTAATTGCTGAAGATTTAAAGGCAAATGGTGAGCTGAAGAAATCGGGTAGGGGATTAATGGATAATAAATAATAGAATGAGTAAAGGGTCTAGCAATTTATTAGCATTTGTAGTAGGAGCAGCAACTGGTGCCATTTTAGGTATTCTATATGCTCCGGACAAAGGACAAAATACAAGAGATAAGTTGTCTTATCAGTTAGATAAGTACAAAAAGCAATTAGAAGATTTATTAGAAGATCTAATCAATGGTAAAATGGAGATTTCTTCAGAAGCCAAAGAGGAGGGAGAGAAAGTAATTTCTGATGCAAGAGTAAAAGCAGAAAGACTCCTTACAGATGTTGATGATCTAATAGATCAGATAAAATCAGGAGAGAAAGATTAAACCAAAATTATTATGAAAACTAAGATTAGTCTTTTTAGTGCATTAGCAGCTATATTAATGCTAAGCGCATGCGGAAACGAAGAAATGGAAAAGAGAGTGGCAAACCTTGAAAGAAGGGTGAACCAAATGGAGAACGGTGGCATCGCAAGAAGTCAAGTAACTCCAACTCAAACAGCTCAGTCTATCGAGACAAACCTTACTTCTAATGCTAAATTTCAGTGGGAGAGCACGGTACACAACTTTGGTAATATCAACCAAGGAGAAGTTGTAAATCACACTTTCAAATTCACTAATGTTGGAACTGAGCCAATTAGCATTCAAAGCACTTCTGCTTCATGTGGTTGTACAGTGCCTCAGCACACAAAAGAGCCTGTGCCTCCAGGGGGAACTGGCGAAATCGTTGTGAGATTTGATAGCAAAGGAAAATCAGGTCAGCAAAGCCCAGTAATAACTGTGGTGGCGAATACTGCTCCTAAGCAAACAAGATTAAGTTTAAGAGGATTTGTTCAGATTAACTCTGAGCCAAGACCATAATTTGAGATTAATGAATTCAATTTTATTGCAAGCACAAGGCAGCGGTTCAGGTTTACAATCGCTGATATTATTTGGTGGTATAGCCATTGTGTTTTACTTCTTTATGATTCGTCCTCAGCAGAAAAAGCAAAAGGATACAAAGAAGTTTATCGAAGAAATCAAGAAGGGTGATACCGTTGTTACAATTGGTGGAGTACACGGAAAAGTGTTTTCAACCGAAGAAGAAACGGTGATCCTAGAAGTAGATAAAAGCACAAAAATTAAAATCGAAAAGTCGGCTATTTCACTTGATTCAAGTAAAAAGAAAGACGGCAATAAATAAGAGTTGAAAAGTCCTGAGGAATTTTTTGAGCGTATAAAACGTTCGTTCCAAACACCAAGTTCAAAGGACGAAAGATTAAAGGTGGTATTGATATGTGTAATCATATCTACCACCTTTTGGTTTTTTAGTGCCTTGAATAAAGAGAACTACATCACTCAAATAAATTATCCCATTCAGCTAGAGTTTGATAATGAGAATTACATAGCTGTTGGTGATTTACCAGATAAACTACCCATAGAAGTAACTGGTGGTGGTTGGGATTTAATGACAAGGTCTTTTGGTTTGAATATGGAACCCATTGCCATTAGTCTTGATAGACCCTCGCAGGTTTCATATTTACTATCCAATTCTATAAGAGGAAGCTTAGCTCCAAATTTAGATCCTGTTGCGATTAATTACATTTTAGAGGATTCTATCAAATTCAATATTCAGAAGAGAATCTCTAGGACTGTTAACCTAGACTTGAATCCTCAATCTATAGACTTGGCCTCAGACTATGTAATTGATTCGGAGATAGCACTCATGCCTTCTGTTGTTACGTTAACAGGCCCAGAGCAATTAGTAGCAGCAGTTTCAGACACTTTAATAGTAGCGTTAACCGAGAGTAATATAGATGAGAATTTCAATCAGAATATAGAATTGCCATTGTTGGATGAGTTGATAGAGTCTAGTATAGAAATGGTGAACGTGACTTTTGACGTTGATAATCTCATCTCGGTAGATTACGATTATCCTATTCAATTAATAAACGCCCCAGACAGCACTTGGGAGATACTTCCCAATTATTTGCCTATTAACGTAACTATGAAGTCTACCTCTTTTGATGCAACTGATACACTTCTTTTTGAATTGCAGGTAGACTATAATAAAAGAACTAAAGATTCACTCGTGGCGATTGATGTAATTGAAAAAGCAGATCGTCTACTCAATTATTCCATTAGAATAGATAGCGTTAAACTCTTTAAGAATGACTAACCCAATACTTGTTGGCTTAACAGGAGGAATTGGTTCTGGGAAAAGCACTGTTGCTAAGGTGTTTGAAATACTGAAGGTACCGGTGTATTATGCTGATGATAGAGGGAAGTGGCTTCTGGCAAATGATCCTGAATTAAAACGTCAGGTGATTCAGCATTTTGGAAAAGAAAGTTATCTCGAAGATGAGTCTCTCAATAGAGTTTTTTTGGCAAAAGAAGTCTTTCCAGATCCTAAAAAGCTATCAGTACTGAATGCATTGGTGCATCCTGCAGTTGGTGAAGACTTTACGGCATGGGTAGAAAAGAACAGTCAAGCACCTTACGTCATAAAAGAGGCTGCATTAATCTTCGAAACAGAATCTTACAAGTCACTCGATAAAGTTGTGTGTGTAATGGCCCCGAAGGCCGTTCGCGTACAACGTGTGCTATTAAGAGATTTAAAAAGGCCAGAAGAGCAAGTTCATCAAATAATAGATAAGCAAGTCTCAGATGGCAAGCGTAAAAAGCTTTCTTATTTTCTTGTGGCGAACAGTGGTAAAGAATCTATTATTGATCAAGTGATTTCTTTACACAAAGCACTGTTATCAGCAGGCAATTGAGCCGAGACTAATCTGATCTTCATAGAACTTCATTCTCGTATGTGTGTAGTCCAGAGGTTGTACCTTCTCAATAATATCAAGTTTGTGATTGTAGAAAACTTCTATGTATTCCCCTTCAAGCAGGTATAAGTTAACCTTGTATCCATAATATCGAATGGATAGAATAAACGTACCAGTAAGGTATAGCACCTTGGTTTGCTCTTCAATAGGAAGTTTAAAAAAGCTAGAACTGGAATCTGTCATTATATGAATATAACAATCTTCCGCTAGTAGTTCAGTGTTTTATGGAAAAGCTGTTTAGTCAGACTCTCACAAGGGGCTTTATAAACGAAGATAAAGTCTCCTTTAGTTAGGTAATTATTGTGGTGGCTTTTGAACACAAACGAGTGCTTATTGAGAATCTTCAATGCACTGAAAGCTTCTTCAAATGAACTGAGCCTCCACTGCTTGTAGTGCTTTAGATTGTGATTTCTCCTCACGTCAGTCGCAATGCGATTCATGTCACTGCTATGGCCTATTCCAATCCTCCAGATAAACTTTTGTCCCTGTAAAATTGTGTTGCTTTCAATCCACGAAGTGATTTCATCAACATTAGAGATGTCTTGGTCAGTTATATCTATGCTATCAGAATTAAAGACGATTGTCTTCATATAAGTTTTTGGGCCTTGAATGGTTTCAGAGAAAATTGAGATAGAGCTTTTGCTCTTCAGATTACAAAAGTGGCTCTTAAATATCAGAATATCAAGTATATAGGTGTTTGATTCCCCAATGCAGTAAAGGGTTTTTGGCTTTTAGCTTTAAATAATTCGGCACACATTAATATTTAGGGTTTATACCTGTAATCGGGTATTGTTAGCTATAAGGTTAAGACTTAATATGCATGTACAATAAATTACAACCAATTAGTAATGCGTACACTCAATTTTACTCAGTTTAAACGGATACTTCAAGGTATAGATTTGGAGTATCGTATCACAAGTTATTCCATAGCTGTGAGTAGATGAGTTAAATATTCAGGTCTTCACATACCTTATAATGTGGATTTTTTTCAGTGCCAATTTGATCATGTTGAATTTGAGAACTGCCGTTTTTCTGGAAATATTACTTTAGATAATTCTTCTTGTAAGCACTTGGCTTTCAAGAACTGTCAACTTCAGAATGTTGTATTGAAGGATTCTACAATAGAAACGCTAATACTGAGTAATTCAAGTTAAGTAAGAGAATTGGAAGTTTATAATTGTGAATTGAATCAAGTAGAAATTTCAAATAATCCAATATTTCAAGAGGTCTCCTTAGGGTGTAAGAACAAGATTCGAAATTGCAAGATTAGCAATTAGGGAGGAGAAAAAACGAATGCATTTCAAGCGAATGTCTACTTGTGTCCTGAGCAATTCGAATACTTTGAGTTAAAGGAAGTGTCAACTGATATTTTGCATATTGGTACTTTTGGCAACTATGCGAGAATGTGCTTAGAAAATATTAATGCAGACTATGTTGTTTTTGAGAATTGTAAAAGTGATACATCTCAAATTGAAATAATAGACCTCAAAAGCAGAAAGGCAGATCAGGGACAAATTCACTTTGTGAACACAACATTTGATTCAGACGTGTTTAAGATGAACGAAATTAAGCCTCATTTCGAAACACGAATTCATCACAATACTGTAGATATCAAGGAATTAGTGAGCTAGTCAGTTAAATGTCTGATAAATAAAAAAAGACAGCTACTTATAGTAACTATCTTTTTGGGTGGAAGATGGGACTCGAACCCACGACCCTCGGTACCACAAACCGATGCTCTAACCAACTGAGCTACAACCACCAGATTTCCGTTTTTTGAACGGGATGCAAATCTAATTGATAATTATTTAAAATCAATAACTAAACATTGAGATTTATCAACGATCAAATGTCATTCTCATTCCTGGATCTTGTTCTATAATCATACCGTTTTCGTAAACAACTCTTCCGTTAACCAGCGTCATATTGATATGCGATTTAAAGGTATGTCCTTCGAACGGAGACCAGCCACATTTGTAGTGGAGATTAGATCTTGATACTTCATGCTCATCATTCAAATCGGCAATTACAAGGTCTGCATAAAAGCCCTCCTTGATATAACCTCTTTCTTCAATATCAAACATGTCGGCCACTGCGTGAGAAGTTTTTTCAACTATTTTCTCAAGGGTAAATGAGTCATTATGATAAAGGTCTAACAGCGCAAGTAATGAATGCTGAACCAATGGACCACCTGAAGGAGCAGAGAAATAACTATTCTGTTTTTCTTCTATGGTGTGAGGCGCATGATCTGTAGCAATAACATCAATGCGGTTGTCATTTACTGCAGCTATGATTTCAGCCCTATCTGTCGCTTTTTTTACCGCGGGGTTCCATTTAATAAAGGTGCCTTTTTCGGCATAATCTTCATCTGAGAACCACATATGATGGATACACGCTTCTGCAGTAATCTTCTTGTCTTTAAGCGGAATGTGATTATCAAATAGATGCGTTTCTTTTGCAGTAGAAATATGAAGTATATGAAGTCTTGCATCATTTTTTCTAGCAAGGTCGACAGCGAAAGAAGAAGATGCGTAACAAGCTTCCTCGTTTCTAATGATGGGGTGTTGGTCTATAGGAACGTTCTCACCGTATTTCTCTTTAGCCAGTGCAGTATTCCTTCTAATTACTTCTTCTGATTCGCAATGAGTTGCAATTAAGGTTGGTGAGTTAGCGAATATACCCTCCAGCGTTTTCTGATTGTCTACCAGCATGTTGCCTGTAGATGATCCCATAAAAACCTTTACACCACACACGTTTCCTGGATCAGTTTTTAATACCTCTTCTAGGTTGTCGTTTGAAGCGCCCATAAAGAAGCTGTAGTTAGCCAAACTATTCTGGCCTGCTATGTCAAACTTGTCTTGCAGCAGATCCTGAGTTAAGGCATTAGGAACTGTATTTGGCATCTCCATGAAAGAGGTAATACCACCAGCAACCGCAGCGCGCGACTCTGTGTAAATTTCAGCTTTGTGAGTGAGTCCGGGCTCTCTAAAATGTACTTGGTCGTCAATCAGTCCGGGGAAGACGTGCTTACCAGAAGCATCAACAATCCTGTCTGCCGTATGGTGCTGTAAGTCTTTTCCAATTTTAGCAATGCGACCATTTTTAATAAGAATGTCTAGCTCTTCTATTTTATGCTCATTTACTACAGTTCCGTTTGTTATAAGGATTGACGACACAGGATTTTATTTTGTATATGGTTTAACGTAATTGCACTGTAAAACTAAGAGAGAACTGCCTAAATGGGAGATATTAACAAGAATTTTGACGACTTAAAACTCAACAAGCAAGTTCTCAACGCGATAGAAGAGCAGGGTTTTACTAAACCAACCGAGATTCAACAGAAGTCAATTCCCATTACAATGGCTGGTCACGATGTTTTGGGTATCGCCCAAACGGGTACTGGAAAGACGCTAGCGTTTCTTGCACCACTCATTATGAAAATAAAATATGCTCAAGGAGAACATCCTCGGGCATTGATATTGGCTCCCACAAGGGAGTTGGTTACTCAAATTCACAAACATTTCTTGGCTTTGGCTACCTACACAGATTTAAGATCTGCCGCACTGTATGGAGGTATTGGTCCAAAAGAACAACTAGCTATCTTAGAAGAGGGTGTTGACATCGTTATCAGTACTCCTGGTAGATTTTTAGATCTGTACAAGAAAGGGGGGGTATTTCCCCGAAATATAAAGACACTTATTCTAGATGAGGCTGATAAGATGATGGATATGGGTTTTATGCCTCAGATTCGGAATATCCTTGAATTGGTGCCTCGAAAACGTCAGAATCTTCTTTTTTCAGCTACCATGCCAAATAATGTAATAAAGCTCACTGAGGAGTTTTTGGAATTTCCTGAGCGGGTGGAGGTTGCACCACAAGCCACAGTAGCTGAGACTATTGATCAGTGTTTATATCAGGTTCCAAATTTCAGGACAAAGCTGAACCTACTAGAATACTTTTTAGCTGACGATGCTTTTGCACGTGTGATTGTTTTTGTGAAGAAGAAAGCTAGTGCAGATAATGTGGCTAAATATATAGCTAGAAAAGGTCTTGGTTCGGTTCGTGTTATTCATGCCAATAAAGGACAGAATTCTAGAATGAATGCCATGACGGAATTTAAGTCGGGTGAGATTCGAGTTCTGGTCACTACGGATGTAACTGCTCGTGGTATGGATATATCCATGGTTTCTCATGTGATCAATTTTGATTTACCTCTGATTTACGAAGATTATGTGCACAGAATTGGGAGAACGGGAAGGGCAGAGAATGAAGGAGTTGCTATATCATTTGCGAATGAATTAGAAATGCAACATGTGCCAGGAATAGAAAAAATAATTGATCAGGAAATTCCGTTGGCTAATATCCCTAGTAATGTCACTGTTGAAAAAACACCTTTTGAAGAGCAGCAAGATATTAATAAAGCGCTAGATCAGATGAAAAAGAATGCCGATCCAACCTTCAAAGGAGCCTTTCATGAAAAAAAGAAAAAGTTCACGCATCCTCAGCGATCTAAATCGCGTCATAGTAAAGGAAGAAAGCGAAGATAGCCTCGGCTAATTATTCGTAACGATTACTCAAACCAAACTCCAAATCATGAAAACTAAACAACTTTTGCTCGGCATAGCTGGTCTGCTATTGCTAGCCTTTAACTCAAACGCACAACGAGAATCTAGTTCGGATTTTCATTTAGACGAAGTTTATAATCTTTCTGCTGAAGGTACAGTTCACCTGAATTCATCAGACGCTGAAGTATCAATTAAGGGTACGAATCGTACGGATGTACATGTTAAAATTGATAGGGTAGAAGATGTGCGAGGTTTCAGCACAAATAGAAGAAGGTTCGACATGAACGTGGAAGAGCGAAGTGGCGATCTTTATATCACTGAAAGAGAAGGTAGAGGCGTAAGGGTTATGATGGGCTCGTACTCTGTTGATTATAGTATTGAAATAGAGATGCCAACCAATGGCTCTTTGAGAATAAAAGGAGATGATGATGATTATGTTATCCGAAGTATAGATGGGGCAATATCAGTTTCTGTTGATGATGGAGATGTTGAATTGATTGAATGCAACCGTGAAGACTTCGATCTTGAATTAGAAGATGGAGACCTGATGATGGATGGGGGCAAAGGCACCCTTTATGCCAATTTAGATGATGGCAACATTGATATTAGGAACGGTTCATTCAGCAGTGTAGATATTGATGTGGAAGATGGTGACGTGTCTATTGAAACTACGCTTTCCGACACGGGTCTTTATGAGTTTGCTTCAGATGATGGTGGAATTGATTTGGTGGTACTTGCGGGTGGAGGAATGTTCAATGTATTAAAAGATGACGGCCGCGTCTCAGCAGGTACAGCATTCAGCACAATTAGAGAAACAGATTCAAGAGCTCAATTCGAATTAACGGGAGGTAAAGCCGAAGTAGATATTAGAATGAATGATGGCAGAGTGAGACTCAGCTCAGAGAAATAACTAGAATAAAAATTAGTGATTAGGGCATTGATTCAATTGGGATCAATGCCTTTTCATTTTCATCCCACACCCAATTACTTGCACTCGCTCCCCCTAAAGCATAGTCTCTATCTAATAGCAACTCCACATCTTCTTTTCCAGGAATTTCAGCGCTTTGATCTACTAGTTTAAGTAAAGGCCTGAGATAGCTAACAACATTGAAATACTGAAGGTCTCCAAAACCAAGGAACTGCTGCCACCTGAGCATTTCACCCACGATTTTATGATCTTCTTTAAATCCTCCGAGATATAGATCCAATATCTTTTGTTCTATTTCATTCAAACCTGTGGCGCTAGAAGGGAATCGTTTAAGATGGGTGTCAAATGCATCTGGTAGGTATTGAAACTCCTCCATCTTCAATAGAATAAAATTGTAGATGTCATCTGCATAGGTGGAGCAATAGCTTTCCCAGGCATCTTGGGCGTGGGTAAACTCCCGCGTATTTAGTTTCACTCGTTTCTGAAGTAATTTAGGATATTCAGAGGCTTGGATTTCTCCTAGTCCCAATAGCTTTTTCTGCCCTTCAAATCGACCTACACATATCAATGAAACTTGTCCATATTCTATTTGATTGAGCCAAGAGATCAAGGCAATCATATTCACCTGACAGAATAAGTCGTACTCAAACCATAGTATAATCTCTTCATAGTTATCGATCAAGGACTCCAGCTTCCTGAATGGCTGAATAACTTTTTCGTCAAAGCCCTGTTGGGTCGTCTCGAAATAGTTGCACATAAATTCACTTCTTACTTCCCAGAAAGAATCAGTTGTGATGTCAAATTGAACTGGACCTTCGCAGAGTACTTCGTGCCAGACAAGCGTGTCTCCTTCAATTCCCGATCGGTTGAAAATTGCGAGGGTACTATCGCCATTAAGGATGTGTAGAATATTCGCCATAAAAAAAGACTGTCACCCGATGTTACGGATGACAGCCTTAATTTATCTGATTTTTTGGGATTCCTTATCTAGAACCGTAATCCATATCATCTTCCATGTCCACTGGAGTTCTTTCATCTCTGTTCACGAGAATCCAAGCAGTATGAAAAACAAGCTGAGCTCTTTTTGCCATAACGTCAAATGCGATTTTATCAACAGTATCAGTAGATCTGTGATAATCCGCGTGCGTTCCGTTGAAGTAGAAGATAATTGGGATACCACTTTTCGCAAAGTTGTAGTGGTCAGATCTGTAGTAGAATCTGTTTCTATCATTTGGATCATCATATCGGTAATCCATGTCAATTCCTGTGTAAGTTATGTTTGCGTACTCAGAAATGATTTTCAAGTGACTTGAAAGCTTCTCAGAACCAATTACATATACATAATCTCTATTGCCCGACTCTTCATGCTCTGGATCAATTCTTCCAATCATGTCAATGTTCAGGTTGTTCACTGTGTTCTCAATCGGGAAGATTGGATTATCAGCGTAATAAGCAGAACCTAAAAGGCCTTTTTCTTCACCAGTAACATTTAAGAAAAGAACGCTTCTTCTTGGTCTATTGCCTTCTGCAGCTGCTTGTGCGAACGCCTCGGCAATTTCCATAACACCAGTAGTTCCAGAACCATCATCATCAGCACCGTTGTTAATAACAGAACCATCTTCGTTTTTACCAATATGGTCGTAGTGAGAAGAAATCACAAGTAACTCGTCTTTAAGGTCAGTGCCTTCTAGGTAAGCCATCATGTTCTCAGTTTCAACTTCTGCAAGTTTCTCTGATACCATGAATCTGATATTTCTCGCTTTAGTGTCGGAACTTAAGTTTTCAACTGAAGTATTCATTAACTCAGCAGCCATTGCTTGCGTGATGTTAAAGATCATACTCTGATTTCCAGAAAGCTCTTTGTTGAATCTCAATCTACTTTTAAGTCTACCACGTGCTTGGCGAGGCAAAGTTTGCATGAACTGCTCATCGTTGCCGGCTACCACAAAGATTGCTTTTGCACCAGCTTCGTTAGCTTTGGTAAAAGCATCTCTCGAGCGAGAAGTCATCATGATACCCTTTCCAGTAACATCCATTCCTTCTAGGTTAGCAATATCACCAACGTAGACAGTTTCTAATTTCATTTCCTTGTCCATATTGGCACTGCCTAGGAAGATGAAATCCTTACCATTCATTTTTTTGCCGCTTTTGGCTTTAATGTAAACGTCAGACCAATCAGACTGATACATGCTGAATTTTTGACGGTATGTTCCTTCTACAGGGGCTTCTAATCCAATTTTAGCATAGAAGTCTTCTAGAAATCTTGAAGCTTTTTTCTGGCCTTCAGTACCAGTTTCTCTACCCTCAAATTCATCAGATGCCAATACAGTTAATTTGGCTCTCATGTCTTCAGGAGTAATTGTGTTGGCATATTTCACGGCTGCTTTGTCCTGTGCCATTAAGCCTACAGAAGCGATAGCCAATCCGAGAATTGAAGCTTTTAATTTCCTCATTTTAGAAACAATTTGTTGTAACAATTTTTTAGCGAGCCAAAGCTAACCAATTATTCAAAACTGAAGACTAAATCTTCTGTAATTGGCGAGTTTTTTATCATGGATGTACATGGAATTCAGTGCCTTGTGCTTTACATTTGTGCATCTTTTTAAAAAGAGGATTTATCACCGTTTGGAAATAGAGAATGACAAAGATCGATTTAAGAAAAACGCAGAGATTTGAGGACCGTCATAATGGACCCGATCAGCATGAAATAAACGAGATGCTAAAGGTAATTGGTGTGTCTAGCTTAGATACATTAATTGAGGAGACTGTTCCTGCTGGTATTCGAATGAAGGAACCTTTGAATCTACCTGCTCCTAAATCTGAATTCCAATTCACAAAAGATTTAAGACAAGTAGCAGCTGCCAACAAGTTGTTCAAGTCTTATATAGGAATGGGTTATTATAATACCATTGTTCCAAGTGTTATTCAGAGAAACATTCTTGAAAATCCAGGATGGTATACGGCCTACACGCCTTACCAAGCAGAGATTGCTCAGGGACGACTTGAAGCATTGATCAATTTCCAGACGATGGTTATGGATCTCACCGGAATGGAGATTGCTAACGCTTCATTATTAGATGAAGGAACAGCAGCAGCAGAAGCTATGACCATGTTTGCTGGGCAGAGAAAGAAAGACAAAAAGAAGGCGAATGTTTTCTTTGTTGACGAAAACACCTTCCCACAAACCATTGATATTCTAAAAACTAGATCGGTACCCGTAGGTATTGAGTTAGAGATTGGAGATTTCAAAACGCTAGATTTAACGAGACAAGATCTTTACGGTGTCTTAGTTCAGTATCCAGCGGGTGATGGTAAAATTCTTGATTATAAATCATTCACTGAAAGTGCTCATGAGCAAAATGTATTTGTAACGTTTGCTGCAGATCTAATGGCACTTGCTTTAATTACACCTCCGGGTGAGATGGAAGCTGATGCAGTGGTTGGTACTACTCAAAGATTTGGTGTGCCAATGGGTTATGGTGGTCCTCACGCTGCTTACTTTGCCACTAAGGATCAATTTAAAAGACAAATACCGGGAAGAATCATTGGTGTGTCTCAAGATGTAGATGGCAACGAGGCATACAGAATGGCGCTGCAAACTAGAGAGCAGCACATTAGAAGAGAAAAAGCAACATCGAATATTTGTACAGCACAGGTGCTTCTGGCAGTAATGGCTGGTATGTACGGTGTGTACCATGGTTCAAAAGGTATTAAGCACATTGCTTATAAAATTCACGGTTTTGCTAAACTTCTTAACAGAGGTTTGAGACATCTTGGTTTTGAGCAAGTGAATAAGCAGTTCTTTGATACGTTAAGAATTGAGTGTGACTTCTCTCTATCTGATAAAATTAGAACCATAGCTGAGGTAAACGAATGCAACTTTAGATACTTCGAAAGTGGTGATATCGGAATCTCAGTAGATGAGACAACTAGAGTAGAAGACATTGAAGTTATTTTAGACGTATTCGCGGAAGCAGTAGGTGATAAGATGACTTTTGATTTAGATGAAGAAGCATCAAATCTATCAGTTGAATTACCAGAAGATTTAAGAAGAACTTCAGATTACATGACTCACCCGGTATTCAACCAATACCATTCTGAGCATGAAATGCTACGTTATATCAAGAAACTGGAGAATAAGGATCTTTCTTTAGTTCACTCCATGATTTCTTTGGGTTCATGTACGATGAAGCTTAATGCCACTACAGAAATGCTTGCTGTAACTTGGCCTGAGTTTGGCGATATCCACCCATTCGCCCCAAAATACCAGACAAGAGGATACCACATGATGTTCAATGATTTGGTAGACTGGCTTTCTGAGATTACTGGATTCCACGATGTGTCGCTTCAGCCAAACTCTGGCGCACAAGGTGAGTACACAGGGCTAATGGTGATTAGAGCGTATCATCAAAGTAGAGGAGATCATCATAGAAATATCGCGATCATTCCTACTTCAGCACATGGAACGAACCCGGCTTCTGCTGTTATGGCAGGTATGAAGGTGGTACTAGTAGGTTGTGATGATCACGGAAATATTGATCTAGAAGATCTTAAGAGTAAGGTAGAGGCTCACAGCGAAAACCTAGCATCTTTAATGGTTACCTATCCATCTACTCACGGTGTATTCGAAGAAGACATTAAAGAGATATGTCAGATGGTGCACGATCATGGAGGACAAGTCTACATGGACGGTGCCAATATGAATGCGCAAGTAGGCTTAACTAGCCCTGGATTAATTGGTGCTGATGTTTGTCACCTGAACTTACATAAGACATTCTGTATTCCACATGGTGGAGGAGGACCTGGTATGGGACCAATTGGTGTGGCTGAGCATTTAGCTCCTTTCCTACCAAATAGTGCCGTTATGGATACAACTGGAGGCGATCAGCCAATTAGTTCTATATCTTCTGCTCCTTGGGGTAGCGCGAGTATCCTAACGATTTCTTATGCTTATATCGCTATGATGGGCTCTGAAGGATTAATAAATGCTACCAAAATTGCAATCCTAAATGCTAATTATATCAAAGCTCGATTAGAGAAAGATATCAAGGTATTGTACACAGGTAAACAAGGTAGAGCAGCGCACGAAATGATCATTGATTTGAGAGAGTTCAAAGCAGTGGGCATTGAGGTAGAAGATATTGCGAAACGTTTGATGGACTACGGTTATCATGCGCCAACAGTATCATTCCCAGTAGGTGGCACTATGATGATTGAGCCGACTGAATCTGAGTCTAAGGTTGAGTTAGATAGGTTCTGCGATGCATTCTTGAGTATTCGTCATGAGATCAAAGAGATTGAAGACGGGATAGTTGATCAAGAGAACAATGTGGTAAGAAGAGCGCCACATACAGCATCTATGGTTCTTGAAGGTCAGTGGGATAGACCATACTCAAGAGAGAAGGCTGTTTACCCTGCAGACTATGTAAAAGAAGCCAAGTTTTGGCCAACAGTAGGTAGAATCGATTCTGCTTATGGTGATAGAAACTTAATGTGTAGCTGTATTCCTGTTTCTGAATATCAGGAAGATGAAGCGGTAGCTTAATACAGATCTAACAGAAAAAGAAAAGCTAGTTCCTTTATGGAGCTAGCTTTTTTTATATCAGTGATAAAAGGTCTTAATACTTAACCTTCTTACCTACACATGCACATGTCTTTCTGCATGGTAAGATGATCTTACCAATGGACCAGACTCTACATATTTAATACCTCTTTTCAACCCTTCTTCTTTAAAGAATTCGAATTTATCTGGGTGAATAAAGTCAATGACTTCATGGTGTCTCTTAGTAGGCTGCAGGTATTGACCTAGGGTCAAAATATCGAGTTTTACTGCAGCTAAGTCATCCATTAATTGGAAAACCTGATCATCCGTTTCGCCTAATCCTAGCATAGCGCCAGATTTAGATCTTTTACCGAATTTCTTAATGCGATCTAGCTCCTCTAAAGATCGATCGTATTTAGCCTGTGGTCTTACTGGGCGATAAAGCTCTCTAACAGTTTCCATATTATGGGAAACCACTTCTTGACCACCTTCAATCATTCTTTCCAGAGCAGCCCAGTTCCCTTTTACATCAGGAATAAGCGTTTCAATGGTTGTAGAAGGGCAAAGTTTTTTAATTTGAATTACAGTCTGATACCAAATTTCAGCACCACGATCTTTTAATTCATCACGATTAACGGAAGTAAGTACCGCATGCTTAACGCCCATTGTTTTTATAGACTCAGCAACTCTTCTTGGTTCATCTGTATCGTATTCTGGTGGTCTACCAGTTGCCACTGCACAGAAAGAACAAGAACGAGTGCAAACATTACCTAAGATCATGAAGGTTGCAGTACCTGCACCCCAGCACTCACCCATATTTGGGCAGTTGCCGCTTTCACAAATCGTATGAAGCTTATTTTCGTCAACCAGCTTACGAACCTTTGCATACTCAGGTCCTATTGGGAGTTTCACTCTCAGCCAGTCTGGTTTTCTTCTCTTTCTCTCTTCTGTTTCTTTCGAAACGACAGGTAGTTCAATCATATCTTTCTCCTCTGTCTAGAACAACACAAAGGTAAGGCAAAGGTTCCAATAAATAATGGGGGGTTATCTTCTTCTACCGAAGTAAATAGCAAAGAAGCCTGCTGTATAAACACTTCTATTATTTGCCTCTGGCAAAATTTCAATTTCTCTCGTGTAAGCATCAATCGTAAAGCCTACTTCAATACCAAAAACACGTTTTTTTGTAGAATTGGTCTCAAAGGTAAGGGAGGTCTTGGCGTGAGCACCTAACACGATAGATCCTTGCGTTACGCCTCTTAATATACTTCTAGCTCCTTGAATAGATGCCACAGCATGTGTAGGCTCATTTGGGTCATATTGTTCGCTCCTTCCATTGCTTAGATCTACAAAGTATGGCACTTCAAGTCCGAAGGCTGGGCCAGCTGCTGCCATGGCTGTAATTCGTGCCCCTTGCTGAGGGGCTTTTTTAAAGAGAATTTTTTCTCTCCCGTAGGTTGGTCTCACGGATATCAAATAATTCGACTTACCGAAGACAAATGTGCTTCCAGTAAAAGTGGTTCTTCGTGCTTCCCTTGGGTGCTTAATGTTTACGAGTTCAACGCCATAATTTATCAAAGAGCCATTTGCTTGAACTTGCGAATGGCGGTAGTAGAACCCACTTATGATTCCACCATTGGTTCCTTTACTTATTCCAAAAACATATTCACTTACATATTCATCGTCTATGTACTGCTGTATTTCTTGGCTCATGCCTTGAAACGAAAGGCAAATGGCTATTACTAGGAAGGAAATTCTCTGTATACGCATTAAGCTTTGCAGGTAATTAAATGCTCTCTAACTTAACGCAAAATATAAGGCCATAGTTTATGATCACAGTTAAATCTGAATACTTAGGAGAATTAAGAACCCAAGCGGAACATGTTAAGTCTGGAAATCACTTTCAAACAGATGCTCCTGTTGATAATAACGGTAAAGGAGAAATCTTTTCTCCTACGGACACAGTGGCCGCTGCATTAGGTAGCTGCATGATGACCGTTATGGCTATAGCTGGTGAGAAAAAAGGCTTAAATATGGATGGGATGAGGTTAGAAACAACAAAGATCATGTCAGCCGAGCCTAGAAGAATCAGTCGATTGAAAGTTGACTTCTTTTGGGATGACTGCCCGGTATCTGATCAAGAAAAAGAATGGCTCAAAGATCTCGGCAGAAACTGTCCGGTAGCCTTGAGCCTTCATCCTGAATTAAAGCAGGAGATTACGTTCCACTTTTAATTGTTGGTCACGAAATCAATTACTTGGGCAATGTCCTTTGGGTTTGCAACTTTGAGTTTATTCTTTTTCATAAACTTCTTTAAGTCACTTGTCGATTGAAAGTCGCTTAAAGCAGCTATGAATTTCTTCTTAGAGTCAGGAGCTAAAAACCATTTGTCAATCACGCGGTAGTAGACCTCTATCTCTTTCTCAACCCTATCATAAGGGTTGCCCATGTTTAGCGTAGGGTCATAATCTGCCGCTTTTTGCTCCAGGTAATGCTTAACTACCACCGTAAAGTTTTCGTCCACTTGTTCGAAAAAGCCAAGGTATTCGCTTTTTGGCCAGAGGGTCTTAATATTTACAAAGGTCTGAGCTACAGTACCATCTCCATTTAATATTCTAAAGCTCTTGATCTGTCCAGCTTCGATGGTCTCATCAGAATTAGACTTTTCAAGTACTTCTTGTTCCAAATTGTATCGATAGAATCCTTCTGGTCTTTCTCCATTAAAGAGCTCAATATTCATCATACTGGCCTCTATATTAAAGTATGGCTCATAAGGAATAGAGATTGCTGTAGTCCTATCTCTGATCCGCATATTCATGCCACCACCAATAGTTTCAATTGGGGTAATTTGAGCGAATGTGTCTAAAGTAGCGCACAGACAAATGACTATTACGAACCCGAGTGAGAGTGTTTTTTTTAACATAACTTCTTATTTATCGTGTGAGTCGCTTCAATTTGAGCGACATCAATTTTTTGATCAAGCATTATGCCAATTACTGCTAAATGGCTTTGTGATTATTAACGAAAGAAAATGACTAACGGAACTGTTCTCATCCGTTTAATCATTTCTATCCTAGTTTTTTATATCGAATTCGAGTAGGATCAACATCTCCCAGTCTCGATTTTCTATTCTCTTCGTAGTCTGAGTAAGTTCCTTCAAACCAGTATACTTGAGAATCACCTTCAAAAGCTAGAATGTGCGTACAAACTCTATCTAAGAACCATCTGTCGTGAGAAATAATAACAGCACAACCACCAAAGTTATCTAGACCTTCTTCAAGAGCTCTTAAGGTGTTAACGTCTAAGTCATTAGTAGGTTCATCTAATAAAAGTAGATTGGCGCCTTGCTTAAGCGTTAGTGCCAAGTGAACACGATTTCTCATTCCTCCCGATAGCTCACTCACTTTTTTGTTTTGGTCGCTACCGGCAAAATTAAAGCGACTCACATAGGCTCGAGAGTTAATCTCTTTTCCTCCAAGCATGATAAGCTCATTGCCTTCTGAAATTACTTCCCAAACGGTCTTGTCAGGATCTAGTCTTGTATGTTCTTGATCAACATAGGCAATATCTACAGTGGACCCTACTTCGAAAGTACCAGCATCAGGCGTTTCCCTACCCGTAATCAAATTGAATAATGTGGTTTTACCTGCACCATTCGGCCCAATTACTCCAACTATTCCGCCTTGAGGTAAATTGAATTCTAAGTTTTCATAAAGAAGTTTATCACCAAAGGCTTTTGAAACACCACTGGCTTCAATCACCTTATTACCCAGTCTTTCGCCTGCAGGAATATAGAGTTCTAGCTTCTGCTCTTTCTCCCTAGCTTCTTGCCCAACAAGTTTATCGTAAGCGCTAATTCTAGCTTTAGATTTTGCCTGACGTCCTTTAGGTGACATGCGTACCCACTCTAGCTCGCGCTGTAAGGTTTTCTGACGTTTAGACTCTGTTTTCTCTTCGTCAGCTAATCTCTTTTGTTTTTGATCTAACCAGGATGAATAATTGCCTTCCCATGGAATTCCTTCTCCTCTGTCAAGTTCTAGGATCCAACCAGCAACGTTATCTAAGAAATACCTATCGTGAGTTACGGCAATAACGGTTCCCTTATATTGTTTGAGGTGTTGCTCTAACCAATGTACCGATTCAGCATCTAAGTGGTTAGTAGGCTCATCTAGTAAAAGTACATCTGGTTCCTGAATAAGTAGGCGGCAAAGAGCGACTCTTCTTTTTTCTCCACCCGACAGGTTTTTTACAATAGCATCAGCAGGAGGAGTTCTTAGGGCATCCATTGCTCTTTCTAAGCGAGAATCAAGGTCCCAAGCACTTACTTGGTCTAACTTTTCTTGCACCTTACCTTGCTGCTCTATAAGGTCGTTCATGGCATCGGCATCAGCCAAAACAGCAGGATCTGCAAATTTCAAGTTGATGTCTTCAAATTCCTTCAACAAATCAACCGTTTCTTTGGCTCCCTCTTCAACTACTTCCTTTACCGTCTTCTCAGGATCAAATTGAGGTTCTTGTTCTAGCATTCCCACACTAAATCCTGGTGAAAAGACTACCTCACCCTGATATTCTTTGTCGATACCTGCTATGATTCTTAAAAGAGAAGACTTACCAGAACCGTTTAAACCCAAGACGCCAATTTTGGCCCCATAGAAAAACGACAGGTAGATATTCTTAAGGACTTGTTTTTGAGGCGGGTAAATCTTGTTTACCCCAGCCATAGAAAAGATAATTTTGTTGTCGCTCATGCATTAGAATTTGAGGCAAATATGCTAAAAAATATGCTTGTATTTAGTGTAATAACTCTAAATAGCTAATTTCGAGCGCAGAAAGAAAATCCAGTTTTGATAGATAATAATTACGGCTATATAAAGGAAGGTAAAGTATTCAGAAAGGCATTTTTACATTTCCCTGATCGCGAGATTGGTGAGGTAAAGGAATCTGAGGAGCAAGCCATGAAATACTTTGAAGATAGGTTTGAGCAAGCATCTGCGGAGGTTGAGAAGGTAAAAGCCAAGATTAATGGAACAGAGAATAAGGGAAGTTACCTCATGAAGGTATTACACCTTAAAGAAACGCTTAGCGATTTCGATGCAATAGGTGATTTTGAGAGCCTATACAAGATTCTGAATGAACTTCACGACCAGTTACAAGCCATTATTGATGCAAACAGGAAAAAGAACCTAGAAATTAAAACAGCTTTACTTGAGCAGTTAGCACCTATTGCAAAGAGTAGTGATTGGAAAGCCTCTAGCTTAGCAATTAAAGAGCTAAAGAGTAAATGGATAAAGACTGGTGCAGTAGCAGAGGATAAAAAAGAGGAAATCGAAGGTCAGTTTACTTCATTGGTAGATTCATTTTACGAGCGAAGAAATTCGTTTTATGAGGATCTAAATAAGATGATGGCTGAAAAGGAGGAGGACTTTAAGCTATTCTTGAAAGAGGTTGATTTGAAACTTCAGAATATTGATTCACATAAGCTTTTACTTACCGAGATAAAGAATACAGTAGAGCGATGGAAAGCGTTAGGGAAGCTGGAAAGAACCAAACATAACGAGTATTGGGAAGAGCTTCAGTCAATTTTTAAGACGAATACCCAGCGTGCTAAGAAGGCAGAATCAAAAATCAAAAAGAAGTCTTCAGCTGAGATCGAAAATCAGAAACAAGATATTCTAGACGAATTAGAGAAAGCCTCTAAGGCCATTGTTCCTGATGTAGACCTTAAAGCGATAAAGGAGAGGTGGAAAAGATCTGGACGATTAGGCAAGAAATTAGATCACGAATTCACTCAGAAGTACAGGTTCTTTTTAGATACTATTTCTGAGAAACTCTTTTTGAATCAATTGTTGGTTAAGAAAGCTAAAAGCACCCACACTGATGCTGAAAAGAATAAGCTTAGGGTTAGGCTTATGTATGATCTCTTGAAGAGAGACCAGACAGAATTGCACAACTTTGAAGAAAACCTTGGTAAATTCAATACAGCTAGTGGCTTAAACGAAGTGTTAATGGCCAAGTTGGAGCACCAGAAACGAAAAGTTGAGGTGAAAAAAGAAATAATTAATGAGTTAAAGGGCCTCTATTGAACCACAACGCCTATTATTTTAGAACATAAAAAGTAGCGCAATAAAATGGATGTAAGCATTTGAATTTTAAGAATTTATTACATTCTTTTGCGGCAATAAATAAGAAGAGAGATGTATTGGACTTTAGAATTAGCATCTTATTTGGAAGACGCACCTTGGCCTGCAACAAAGGATGAGCTTATTGACTTCTCAATTAGATCAGGAGCTCCGTTAGAAGTAGTAGAAAACTTGCAAGAGCTAGAAGATGACGGTCAGCCGTATGAAAACATTGAAGAGATTTGGCCGGATTATCCGACCAAAGAAGATTTCTTCTTCAACGAAGATGAATATTAAGAACTAAACCCTGGCTCACGTCAGGGTTTTTTGTTGCCTTCCCCTTAAGGTTCTAACATCCTCATAAAACCGACCTATTTTTTTGATTCATTCTCTTTATATTACTCCTCTAAGCCAGAATACGCGCTGGGAAGATTAACAGAATCAAAAAAATAAATCTCAATGAACTTAAACCTACGAGCAAAGCAAGAGCAGACCTATGATGCTATTGTTGTTGGTTCGGGTATTAGTGGAGGCTGGGCTGCAAAAGAGCTCAGTGAGAACGGCATGAAAACGCTTGTTTTAGAGCGTGGCCGAAAAGTAGAGCATATCAAAGATTACTCTACTGCTACCATGGATACTTGGGACCTTCCTAATAGAGGCCGAACGCCTAAGGAAATAATTGACAAAGACTACCCAAAACAAAATAGAACCGGTTACACAACAGCCGAAGCCCACAGACACTTCTTCGTAAAAGACAGTGAGCACCCTTATCAAGAAGATACACGCTTCGATTGGATGAGAGGCTATCACTTGGGAGGGAGATCAATTACTTGGGGTCGACAGTCTTATCGTTTAAGTGATATTGATTTTGAAGCTAACCTGAAAGATGGTATTGCAGTAGACTGGCCAGTCAGATATAAAGACATTAAACCGTGGTACGACAAAGTTGAAAAGTACATTGGAGTAAGCGGAGAGAATAGAGGCTTTAAGCAACTACCTGATGGTCAGTTTTTGCCTCCAATGGATATGAACTGCGTTGAGCAGGACTTTAGAAAAAAGGTAGAGAGTAAATGGGATAACCGATGGGTTACTATTGGTAGAACAGCTCACCTCACGGCACCACTTTCTCACGAGAATCCTGGAGCCAGAAATCAATGTTTGATGAGAAACAGATGTATGAGAGGCTGTCCTTATGGCGGTTATTTCTCAAGTCTGTCTTCAACGCTACCAGCAGGTATAGCCACTGGAAACCTAACCATACAAACAGATGCTGTTGTTCATGAAATTATGTATGACGACAGCACAGGTAAGGCTACTGGAGTACGTGCTATTGATCAGAATACGTTTGAAACCAAAGAGTATTACGCCAAAGTAGTATTCTTATGTGCATCTGCTATTGCTTCTGCAGGAATCTTAATGCAGTCTAAATCTGCCAGATTCCCTAATGGTTTGGGTAATGACTCAGGAGAGCTAGGACATAATATTATGGACCATCATTTAGGAGTAGGTGCATATGCTCAGGTTGACGGATATGAAGATAAATATTATAAGGGCCGAAGAGCGAATGGCGTTTATGTTCCAAGATTCAGAAACCTAGGCGGTAGCTCTAACATGGACAACTTCATTAGAGGTTATGGATACCAAGGTGGTGCCAGCAGACAAGGCTGGGGAAGAAACCTTGCCTTAGAAGATAGAGTAGGTCTAAAAGCTAAGAAAGAAGCAATGGAACCAGGATCTTGGTCTATGAGTATTGGAGGATTTGGAGAGGTACTGCCTCAACACAAAAACTACATGTACTTAGATAATGAGAATCTAGACAAGTGGGGATTACCTCAAATTAGATTTGATGCTGGTAATTTCCATGATAATGAATATGAGATGCGTAAAGACATGGCCTCTGCTGGTGCTGAAATGTTAGAAGCGGCAGGTTTCAAAAATGTTGGCACTTATGACAATGGCCCTCATATGGGGCTAGGAATTCACGAAATGGGTACGGCTCGAATGGGTAGAGATCCAAAAACGTCTGTTCTCAATAAATGGAACCAAGTACATGCTTGTAAAAACGTTTTTGTCACTGATGGAGCTTTTATGACTTCAGCTGCCTGCCATAACCCATCATTAGGTTACATGGCATTCTCAGCAAGAGCTGCTAATTATGCTGCCAATCAATTAAAAAACAATAATTTATAAGATGGAAAGAAGAGACGCTGTTAAAAGTATTGGACTAGGTTCTGCCGCTTTATTTACATCGAGCTTGTTTTTAGGAACACTTCAAAGCTGTTCTTCTGCTCCAACTGTGAATTGGATTCCTGTTTTCTTAACTCCAGAAGAAGCTGCTCAATTAGAGAAAGTATGTGAGGCAATTATCCCAAAAGATGATATGCCCGGTGCAATTGATGCAGGGGTGCCATCTCATATTGATGAGACGCTAAAAGTCTTGACAGAAGCGGAAGAATCTGGTCATATCAGAAAGGGCATGGCTGCATTTGTAAAGAACTTCAATAACACCCAAGACGTATCTTTTGACAAAGCTATTACAGAGCAGTTGACGGATTACATCAACGCCATGTTTAAGGAATTGGATAAGAATCCTGATAAGATGGGTGAAATGTGGAAAACGATGCAAGCTGATGGAGAGAAACCAGATGCTGTATTGGAGGTGTTCTTTATCAATAATATCACAGATGCTACCAAAAGGAGTTACTATACTTCAGAGTTGGTAGGAGAGACAGTAATGAGATACGATCCTATTCCTGTCAAATACGAAGGATGTATACCATACGAGAAAGGTCAAATGGCCTGGTCGAGTGTGTGATCATTATAAATCGAACGAAAAGCCCCGAAAGGGGCTTTTTATTTGCCTGGCAACTATATATGTAGAAACATACTTTTAGGTTATAGGGAGTTTTTACATCTTTGTAGTTCTCCACCAAACTGCTACTACACGTTGAAGGCGCTACTCCTTCTTTGTTTCACCCTTATCGCCTGTCAAAGCTCTTTGATAGGACAACAGTCTATTGTAAGCTCCCAAAACGTTCAAGAATTAACAAATTACGCCTCTAGTTATAATGTGAATGAATATGTTCAAGTCTATAGTGAACTTGATACAATATCTCCTCAATTAGCGTTAGATAGAATTAGGTCTGGTAAGATGAAGAGTGTGCCCTATGAAGGCAATCCAGGAATGACTAATTCAGATGTAGCCTACTGGTTAGCTTTCACTTTCAAGAATAATTCGAGCGAAACAGAGTTTATGCTCGACTTGGCTTACCCTCAGCTTGATTATTTACAATTAGCCTTAGTTGATTAAATGGAAGCCTCACTTCTCTTTGAAACATGAGATCAATACGTTTTTGAGAAAAGGCCCATTTCAAATAGAAATTTTGATTTTCCCATTTCATTAGAGAAGGGAGAGGTAAAGACATTCTTGTTGAATGCAGACAAACGCAAATCGGCTATTCGCTTTCCTCTGACTTTAATGACGATTGAATCATTCAACGATCAGAGCGAGAAGGAACGGACCTACTTGAGCGTATACTATGTTTTCATAATTCTGATAGTACTAGCAGCTATAGTAATTGGCTTGGGTCTAAGACAGCCAGTATTTCTATGGTTTGCGCTCAGCGTTGCTTGTTATGGATTATAGTTATTTACTTGGCAGGGGTTCTCATATAAGTATCTTATTCCAAACAACCCTGAGTTAAACAGGCACTTCCTGCCTTTCTGTTCTCAGATAGCAGTGCTTTCATTGCTCGCATTTATGCAAAGCTTTTTCGAGACGAAAAGACTCCTTCCTAAGTTCAATGCGGTAATGAATGGTGTGCTGGTCTTCTTTATCGTTGGTACGATTGTATGGATTATTATTCCAAATACTTACATAGAATTAGCTCCAATCTTTCGAATGGAGCTCCATTTAACTTTCTTATTTAAAGTTCTCTTATCCAAATATTTCTGAATCTCACGGGATTTCCATGGTCTTGAAGAATGATGCTTCCGTCACCATGGGCTGGGTTTTTAGGGAAACCGATATTCTCTGTTGTTCCTAATAATCTTTGATGGTTTTGAACTACAATGCCGTTATGGATCACCGTTACATAGCCATCTGTCACTTTTATGCCGTCTTCGTTAAATTCTGGCGCATGAAAGATAATGTCATAAACATTCCATTCACCGGGTGCAACCGTGGCATTTGCCAATGGAATAGATTGCTTGTAAAGCGAAGCGGCTTGTCCATTGGAATACGTTCTAGAAACGTAACTATCTAGTACTTGCACTTCATATTTTTCTTGAAGAAAAACACCAGAATTACCTCGGCCTTGGCCCTCACCTACAATTTCGGTAGGGGAGCTCCACTCGATGTGTAGCTGTACATCTCCGAATTTCCGGTTAGTCATTATGTCTCCGGTTCCTCGCACCACTTCCAAATAATCATTCTCGATTTTCCATTTAGCAGCGGAACCGTCTTTTCTCGATTTCCATTCATTCAGATCTGTTCCATCAAAGAGTACAATGGCATCGGAGGGGGCACCTCCGTTTTTACCTGGGGTTACCTTTCTAGGTACCGGATCCCAAACTTCCGTGGCTTTAGGATCTTTTATTTGAGCAAATAGTGAGGCTCCTAAAAAAAGGAGCGTCACGCTTAAAATAAGTTTCTTCATGCTAATCTATTCCTAAAAGTTTTTTGAATTCATCATCGCTTATACCAGCGTCTGCAAAATCATCGAAGTTCTTTTTAGTAGCCTCAATGATAAACTGATCGATATACTGGGCCCCTTCAATGGCACCTTGTTCTGGTGATTTAATGCAGCATTCCCATTCTAAAACGGCCCATCCATCATAACCATATTGAGTCATTTTGGAAAAGATCCCTTGAAAATCTACTTGGCCGTCTCCAATGGAACGGAAACGTCCAGGTCTGTCAATCCAATCTTGGTAACCGCCATAAACACCAGATTTCCCATTCGGGTTGTATTCAGCATCTTTAACATGGAACATCCCAAAGAACTCGTGGTAGTGATCAATATAGGCCAAGTAGTCCAACTGCTGTAAAACAAAGTGAGATGGATCATATAGTAATTTGACTCTGTTGTGCTTACCAGTAGCCTCATAGAACATTTCGAAGGTAGTGCCATCGTGAAGATCCTCGCCAGCATGTACCTCATAACAAACATCTACCCCTTGTTCATCAAAATGATTCAAGAGGGGAGTCCAGCGGTCCGCTAATTCTTTGAAGCCTTTTTCGATTAGTCCAGCAGGTCTTTGAGGCCAATTGTAAAAATATGGCCAAACCAAGGCGCCAGAGAAAGTGGCGTGTACATCTATTCCTAGGTTTCTGGACGCAACAGCCGCTTTTTTCACTTGATCTATGGCCCATACATTTCTTTGCTTGGCATTCATGCCTTTTGGTGCAAAGCCTTTAAAGAGCTCTTCATAGGCAGGGTGTACCGCTACTAATTGACCTTGTAAATGCGTTGATAGTTCGCTCACCTCTAATCCGTGATCAGCTAATGTTCCTTTTATTTCATCACAGTAAGTCTTGCTTTCTGCAGCTTTTTCAAGGTCGAATAATCTTGCATCCCAAGTGGGGATCTGCACAGCCTTATAACCTAAGTCGGCCGCCCATTTGGCGATATTATCTAAGGAGTTGAATGGAGCCTCATCGTCTGCAAATTGGGCCAAGAAGATGGCTGGTCCTTTAATTGTATTCATCTTAGTCTACTATTTCTGTCCAAACATTACCGTCTTTAGCAGAAGCTAATACGGCTTCAATAAATTTCATTCCTCTCACACCATCTCTAATGTCTGGGAACGCGCCATCCATATACTCTTCTCCACGGATGGCTTTAGCTGCACCTAAGTATAAGTTGGCCATTGAGTCGAATATACCTTCTGGGTGACCAGGAGCCATCTTGGTACTGATCTTAGCAAATTCACTATTGTATTCATGGCCAGGTTTCAGCGTTTGCGCTACACCTCCTTCTGGAAGATAATAGAGATAGTTAGGGTTTTCTTGTTCCCAACGTAAGCCACCTTTATCGCCATAAACGGCAATAGCCAGGCTATTCTCTTCGGCTGTAGCAATTTGGCTAGCTCTTACAATTCCTCGGATGTCATTATCTAGCCTGAGTAATGCTGTGCCGTCAATATCCAGAGGATTGTCTTCATATAATGTATTGATGTCGGCTAATACTTTTTCGGTTTTTAAACCTGTGGTGTATTCCACCATATTGAAAGCATGTACGCCAATATCACCCATACAGCAGCTTTGGCCTGCTTTAGCAGGGTCTAAACGCCAAACTCCTTTTCGCTTTTCAGGGTCATGAATTACTGGGTTGATCCAACCTTGATAATACTGAGCATCTACTTTATGTACTTTCCCAATTACCCCATCGGCAATCATAGACTTCATTTGCCTAACCATTGGGTAACCCGTGTAGGTATGGGTCAGTGCGAATACTACATTGTGCTTATTTACTAATTCCTCTAATTCAACCGCTTCTGCTGCTGTGTTCGTCACAGGCTTTTCGCAAATAACATTGAACCCCGCTTGAATTAACTGCTTGGCCATTGGGTAGTGCAAGAAGTTTGGTGTAACCACAACTACAGCCTCAATGCGCTCATCTTCTGGTAAGGCAAGTTCCTTCTCAATGAAGATATCAATATTGGGATAAGTTCTTGATGGGTCTAATTCTAACTGATTAGCAAATTCCAAGGCACGGTCGTAGTCTGTATCGAAAGCACCTCCAACCAATTTGTATTGCTCTCCCGTGTAGGAGGCGATTCTATGTACAATACCGATGAAAGAACTCAGTCCTCCACCAATCATTCCCATTCTTATCTTTCTCTGTAACATAGGTTTTAGTCGTTCTTATATTCTACTTTTTCGTTCTTAAATGTTAGGGCGAATAAGATGAATACTACTGCAGAGAACGCGGCAGGTAGAATCCAAATGTTTTGCCAATCATGTTTACCAGCAGCTTCATAGAAGTCGTAAATTTGCCCTGCTGCCCAGAAACCAATTAACATTCCAACACCGTAAGTGGCTAGGGTAATTAAGCCTTGGGCTGAACTCTTATACTTGTCACCAGCTTTTGAATCGGTATAAATCTGGCCAGATACAAAGAAGAAATCGTAGCAGATTCCATGTAAGGCAATACCAAGTATTAACATCCAAACACCTTGATCAGGGTTGCCATATGCAAATAGCAAGTACCTTAATGCCCAAGCCAGCATGCCAAATAAAAGTGTTTTCTTAATACCATATCTTGTTAAGAATATTGGTAATAATAAGATGAAGAGAGCCTCTGAAATCTGACCTAACGTCATGATGGCAGTGGCACCAATTTTCTGTTGAAATATATTTAGAGAGAATTCAATTTCGGTTAAAAATGGATTGGCATTTTGATAGTAAAAAGCCAGTGGGATACAGATTAAAACAGAAGAGAAAAAGAAGACTGCAAAGTTTTTATCTGTCAAAAGCTTTAAGGCATCTAGTCCTAGAATGTCACTAATATTTGTTTTTTCTCCGCTACTTACCACTGGTGGTGTTTTGGGAAGCGTGAAACTAAAAACTCCTAAAAGAACAGAAGCTATTGAAGTCATAATAAAAGTGTTTCTCAACATGCCCTCGGAAATAGACGTTGGTAAATCCCATTTAAAAATTGAGCCAATTGTAATACCCGCTATAATCCAGCCAACGGTTCCCCATACTCGAATTTTTGGAAAGTCTTTTGAAGGGTCTTTCATGGTTCTAAAAGCAACAGAGTTTACTAGCGCTAAGGTTGGCATATATAAAATCATATAACCGAGAACATACAGGTAAAAGGCAGAGAAGTCTTCTGCATTGGCCATGAGATACATTAATACAGCACCTAGCAAGTGTAGTACTCCAAGTATACGTTCAGCATTGAAATAACGGTCGGCAATTAGACCAATAATGAAAGGTGCAATAATCGCTCCCCATGACTGTGTTGAAAAAGCTTGAGCGATTTGGCCTCCAGAGGCATTGAGTGTTTTGTCCAAGTAGGTCCCTAGCGTAACAAACCATCCTCCCCAAATAAAAAATTGGAGGAACATCATAACACTTAGTCGTGCGGTTATTCCTGAATTTGAATTCATCTAATTGATAGTTATTCGTTTAAAAATTAATCTAATTCTTTGATCTGAACCTTTCTGAATTGAATCGGATGGCTTTCACTTTGTAAGGCAATAAAACCACTGTTGAGCTCTTGGCCATCTAGTTTTACTGCAGGGTCAAAATTCTGAACTATTCCACCGCCAATTACCGGGTCGTAATATTGAATCACGGTTTCGTCTTCTAGAATGTGTGAGATAACCCCTTCTTTTGAAATGATTTCAATTGTTACCCACTGCTCTCCCTCGTAAGTTTTAGCTGCTGCATTAATACAATGCGTTACAACCAATTCTCCATTTATGTTCACGTGTGTTCCGGGTGTGCAAAGATTGCCTGTAGGTCTAGGGCCATCTCCTGTACCGCCTAGAAATTGTGCTTCCAGGGAAATAGGGAAATCCTGCTGTTCTAGCATGGTATACGGGTCTTGTGAGTGAAGCATTACCCCGCTGTTCTTGAGTGCCCAAAGCGCACCACCCTCTACTTGCTCGCCAATAAACCTGTACTCAATTTTGAGATGATAATTCTTGAAAGGCTTCTCATAAAACAAATGGCCAAATCTGTTGTCGAATCGGTAGTATTGGTCGTAAGAGACTGTTAATAAACCGTCTTCCACACGAAATGTATTACCATAATTTTCGCCAGTGGGGTATCCCGTTATTTTAGGCACCCACCCCTCTAGGTTTTGGCCATTAAACAGGTCGACCCATTCATCGGTCGCTTTCTCATTGCTTGTGCAAGCACCAAGAAGGGTTAAGCACAAGAGGGTTAAGGTTGGGAGGAAAAGTATACGTTTCATTCCAAAAAGTTGGATCAATAAGATAGGTAAAATCTCATTTAATTCAAGATGGAATTAGTCTTGAAGGAATGCTTCTGCCACTTTTAAATCTTCAGGGGTAGTGATTTTGATATTTCTGTAATCACCATCTATCAGATTGATGGTTTTTCCCATTGCTTCGAGTACGGAAGCATCATCTGTAAAGCCACTCTTGTATTCTGTATTAAATGCTTCTTTGATAAGTTTCACCTGAAAGGTTTGTGGAGTTTGAATCAATCTGTAGTTGTTTCTGTCCACCATTTTGTTTTGGGCAGTGGTACATTCTCGAATCGAATCTTTCAAGGCGACCGAAACTATCGCATTGCCAGTCTCTTTCGCTACTAAATACGATTTTTTAATAATGTTTCGTGAGATGAGAGGACGGACGCCATCATGAATAGCTACTAATCCATTTTCTGGTATTGCATTCAATCCATTGCTTACTGAATGAAAACGTGTCTCACCACCTTTCACTACTTTATGTGGTACTTCGAATTTGTATTTAGAGCAGAGTTCTTTCCAAAATTCAATTTGGGAATCGGGTAGTACAATGATAATTTCAATGTCATCGAAGGCATATGCTTTCAAGGTATGCATGAGTATGGGCTGGCCGAGAACCTCAATGAACTGCTTTGGAAGAGAGGATTGCATTCGGGTACCAGAACCTCCAGCTACTACAACGGCATACTTTTGCATGACTTAAAATTAAAGAAAGTGAATTACCCAGCATTATGAATTAACCCATAATATGATAGCCACCATCTACATGACGGATTTCTCCAGTGATTCTGCTCTTGGGTCTAAATAGATGGACGATCTCATAGGCCAAGTCTTCTGGCCGGGCATTGCCTAGTGGACTAACTTTGTTGGAGATTTCAATGTCTTTGTCCGTTAGCGTGGCATTTCCTGCTTTACTTCCCATAAAGGGAGAGAATCTAATAGCATTAACCCTCGTGCCGTTCCTTTTGCCTAATTCGTCAGCTAGTTCTATGGTGATACGCTCTAAGGCTGCTTTAGCAATGCTAATATTCCTGTAAGGGTGAAAGGTTACTTTTTCAGCTGCTATGTAGCTGAGCGAACAAATTGATGATCCAGGGGTAAGAACATCATACTTTACTAAAAAATGTGTGAGCCTTATGAGAGAATAAGCAGATACGTCCATCGTATCGCAAAATTCATCTCTAGTCACATCAATTAATGGTTTCACTTGTTTTTGTCTAATGGTTTTATCCATGGCAATAGCGTGTAAAAAACCATTGATTTTAATGCCTTGGTCTTTTAAAGATTTGGCGAAGTCTTCCAAGCTTTCATCTAATGTGACATCAACTGCAAAATAGGAGCTATTAGGTAGCTCCTTTTTAACCGCATCTTCAAATTGATTGAATGTATTGTTAAGAAATGATTTAGCCTTTTCTGATAGGTTATTGTGATATGGTGTAGCACCAAGTCCAGTACAAATTACAGTACCGTTTTGAGCGATTATTTCTTTGGCAGTATACATAGCCAAAGAGTGTTCATCGGCTATTCCTGTTATTAAAAAGCAGTTTCCTTCTAGCATTTTACCATTTATATATTGCGGTTCCCCATGTCCAGCCTGCACCAACAGCTGCGAAGAGTAGTAAGTCACCATCTTCAATTTCACCTGCATTTACCGTTTCATCTAAAACAATCGGGATGGTTCCTCCTGATGTATTTGCAAAGCGGTCCATGTTGGTTTTCACCTTCTCAAAAGGTAAGCCGACACGTTGTGCGATCTCCTTTAAAATTCTAACACTCGGCTGATGTGGAAGCATCCATTTAATCTTATCAATTGAGATTTTATTTTTACTGAGTATGGTTTCTATCGATTTGGGTACAACGTCAATTGCAGTATTAAAGACCTCGGGTCCATTCATTTGAAAATAGTGTTGTCCTTGGTCTACAGTTTCTTTTGAGGCAGGTTTTTCAGATCCGCCAGCAAATATAGTAAAGTGCTCTTTTCCTCTACCATCGGTATGAAGCGAAAAATCAACGAATCCTTTGTCTTCCGTAGTTGCACTAATAACCAAGGCACCAGCACCATCGCCAAAGAAGACAGAGTCTCTTCTTGACCAATCGGTAATGGTAGAGAATGTATCAGCACCAATAACCAGTACGTTTTGATACATACCTGACTGTACATATTGAACAGCAGTGCTCGTTGCAAACAAAGCTCCCGAGCATACGGCCGATATGTCGAATGCCACCGCATTAAAAGCTTCTAGTCTTTCCTGAACAAAGCAGGCACAAGAAGGGGCCTGCCTATCGGCTGTAGCGGTTGCGAGAATGATTAACTGAATATTTTCCACTGATAAACCAGCGGCTTTTATGGCTCTTTTTCCAGCCTCAAAAGCTAAGTCACTTGTAGTCTCTCCTTCGGAAATTCTTCTTTCTCTTATTCCTAAGTTTTTGAAGATCCATTCATCATTAGATCCTACTTTCTGGAAGAAATCGTTTTTGACCACATTGCTGGGCGCATAGGAGCCTGTTCCTTTTATGTAAGCGTTGATCATTCGTTTAGTATTTGTTTTTTCAAATACCGTGAATACTTAAGAGATGTATTACAGATTTTAATATTTTCAGAACAAACGATTGCGTTGGCGTGTAATTAAGAATTTAGTAGAGGTTTGAGTGAGTGGATTAATGTCTTTTGTGGAGGATACTAAAAAGACGCACTTTCAGAAGTGGTTTGTTTATTGCGAATTTGGCAAGTCTTGCCTTCATTTTATACCAATAAAAAAGCCTCAAGATTTCTCAAGAGGCTTTTCTCATTGTTTTTATCGTCTTAGACAATCAGCATGGCATCACCATAACTGAAGAATCTATATTTCTCTTTGATAGCTGTTTGGTAGGCTTCCATAACTAGGTCATATCCACCAAAAGCAGCTGCTTGCATAAGCAATGTAGATCCTGGTAAGTGGAAGTTAGTAACCATGGCGTTACAGATCTTGAATTCATATTCTGGGAAGATGAATTTGTCTGTCCAAGCTTCGTTTGCTTTCAATCTACCGCCAGCAGATACAGAAGACTCTAAGGCTCTCATGGAGGTTGTTCCAACAGAGCATACCCTCTTCTTACTATCCAATGCTTTGTTTACGATATCGGCAGTTGCCTGATTAATCATGTAATTCTCAGAATCTGTTTTGTGCTTAGTTAAATCTTCAACCTCAACATTTCTGAAAGTACCTAATCCTATATGTAAAGTAATTGGTGTTACATCTATGCCTTTGATTTCAAGTCTCTTCAATACCTGCATGGTGAAGTGAAGTCCTGCTACTGGGGCAGCAACGGCACCTACATGCTGGGCATATATAGTTTGGAAACGCTCTCTATCTTCTGGCTCAGTTTCTCTAGGGATGGTTCTCGGTAATGGAGTTTCACCTAACGTATCCACTGTTTTGTAAAATTCTTCATCAGTTCCATCAAACAAGAACCTTATTGTTCTACCTCTAGAAGTTGTATTGTCTATTACTTCAGCAACTAATTCTCCTTCACCAAAGTAAAGCTTGTTGCCCACTCTAATTTTTCTAGCTGGGTCAACCAATACGTCCCAAAGGTGCATTTCTGGGTTAAGCTCTCTTAAAAGAAAAACTTCAATTTGAGCTCCAGTTTTTTCTTTCTGACCGTAAAGTCGTGCAGGAAATACCTTGGTATTGTTGTTTACCAATACATCACCCTCGTCAAAGTAGTCTACAATGTCTTTGAAAACTTTGTGCTCGATTTTTCCAGTTTCGCGGTGCAAAACCATTAATCTAGACTCATCTCTGTTTTCAGTTGGGTATTTGGCAATTCTGTCTTCGGGAAGCTCGAATTTGAAAGCTGATAACTTCATATATGAAAGCGCTTTTTTGTTCTGTTTTAGAAATAGCTTGCAAAGATAGGAAGAAAAGCTTGAGTGTCATAGGTATAGGTCTGCATATTAGAATTGGATGAATCATTTTTTGCTCCCCCGTTCAACCCATTCACATTCCTTTTAACGCGGGCAATCATTTTTTCAACCAAATAGCTTTGTCTCCTGTTTACTTTTTTGAATTCTTTACGTTCGTAAATAACATAGCTTAAGCTCTTCCACTTATGAAATTTGGTATTTTCTTAAAACTTGTAGCAGAAAGCGTTCGCTTTGCCGTACAAGTATTGACTTCAAATTTACTCAGGACTACACTGTCTTTACTGGGTGTGACTATCGGTATCTTCCTGATTATCACAGTGTTTACTTTTGTGGATTCCTTGGAACGTAACATTAAGGAAGGGCTAAACTTCTTGGGGAGTGATGTGGTCACGGTCGATAAATTTCCATTCGGAGACGGACCAAATCCAGATTATCCTTGGTGGAAATACTTCCGAAGACCGAATAATAGATATTCTGAGTTTGAATACTTTCAATCGAATTTAAAAAATGCAGCTGCCGTAACCATTGTTGGAAGAGCAAATACCACGGTTAAAAGAGGTAGCAGTAGCTTCAATGGTACAGATGTTTGGGGAGTAACCTATGACTACAAAGACGTTTACGAAATAGATATTGAGCGAGGAAGATATTTCACTCAACAAGAAATAGAGGGAGGAAGAACCGTTGCCATTATAGGTTCAGAAGTAGCATCCTCTTTGTTTCCTAATGAAGATGCGGTTGGTAAAGACCTGAAAGTCCGTGGATTTAAGCTTAGGATAATTGGCGTAATGTCTAAAGAGGGAGAGAGTTTTATCGGTACTCCAAGTACTGATGACCGGATTTTTCTACCCTACAAGATGTTTACTAAGATGTACTATGTCGGTAGAAGATTTGGGATAAGTCCTTCTTTAGCAGTAAAAGGCTATGAAGAAGATATAGGGCTTGTAGAGCTCCAGAACGAAATGGAGGGTATGCTCAGAAAAGTCCGTGGTTTAAGACCTAAAGAGGAGTCTGATTTTGCATTGAATAGACCAGAGGCACTAGTAGATGCCCTTGGAGGTATTTTTGATGTTCTAGGTATTGCTGGCTGGGTAATCGGTGGTTTTGCTATTCTTGTAGGCGGGTTCGGTATTATGAATATTATGTTCGTTTCGGTACAAGAGCGTACCAAACTCATTGGTATACAGAAGTCTCTGGGAGCGAAGAATTACTTTATTCTATTCCAATTCTTGTTCGAATCCATTTTCCTCTGTTTACTAGGAGGAGGGGCCGGAATTCTGGTGGTTTACTTGGGTACCTTTATACCTTTTGGTGCCTTAGAGGTGAGCATGTCCTTAAAGAACGTCTTACTCGGAGTAGTCGTCTCAAGTGTAATTGGTGTAGCATCTGGAATTATTCCTTCAGCTAAGGCTGCAAGGTTAGATCCTGTAGATGCTATGAGAGCAGGATAAAAGAATTATTCTCCCTTTGGAATGGGGGTCGAGAAATAAAAGAGCCCGATTGATTCGGGCTTTTTTGCATTTTGAAAACTAAGGCACAAAATAAGTCCCTGTTTCGAAACAAGGACTTTATTTTCTTTAGCAAGACGTAGTTTACTGAGCAGCCTCTTTTACATCTCCATTTATTATGGCCTTAATTTGATTCTCAAGCTCTTCAGCTAGTTCAGGATTGTCTTCAATCAAATTCTTGACTGAGTCTCTTCCCTGTCCAAGTTTCTCATTATTGTAAGAGAACCAAGAGCCCGCCTTTTTAACGACACCAAATTCAACACCCAAATCCAAAATCTCACCGGATTTAGAAATACCTTTTCCATACATAATGTCGAATTCAACTACCTTGAATGGAGGCGCTACTTTATTCTTTACCACTTTCACTCTCGTTCGGTTACCTAAAACATTGTCCGCACTCTCTTTGATCTGGCCAATTCTTCTAATGTCTAATCTTACAGAAGAGTAGAATTTAAGTGCGTTACCACCTGTAGTAGTTTCAGGATTCCCGAACATCACCCCAATCTTTTCTCTCAATTGGTTAATGAAAATGCATGAGCAACCAGTTTTATTAATTGTACCTGTTAGTTTTCTAAGTGCCTGAGACATCAATCTTGCTTGAAGTCCCATTTTGCTATCACCCATTTCGCCTTCTAATTCTCCTTTAGGTACTAGCGCAGCAACTGAGTCAATTACGATAATATCAAGAGCTCCTGAACGAATTAGATGCTCAGCGATTTCAAGCGCTTGTTCACCGTTATCAGGCTGAGAGATCAATAGGTTTTCAGTATCAATACCGAGTTTTTCAGCGTAGCCCTTGTCAAATGCATGCTCTGCATCAATAAAAGCAGCTAATCCACCTTTTTTCTGAGCCTCAGCAATACAATGCATGGTTAATGTTGTTTTACCTGAAGATTCAGGTCCATAGATCTCAATTACTCTACCGCGAGGAATTCCACCAATGCCTAAGGCAATATCTAGTCCGAGTGATCCAGTAGGGATAGAAGGTAAATCCACAACCTTGTCATCACTCAACTTCATTACAGCACCTTTGCCGTATGTTTTCTCAAGTTTATCTATTGTAAGTTGAAGGGCTTTTAATTTTTCAGTATTCTCGCTCATATTTATGGGGGTAATTGGATTTTGAATAGTTTGTGAAGATAGGGCGAAATCCAGCAATTCACAACCAGAGTTGAAAGCTAATTCTTAAGATAATAGTTTGAAAAGAATACTTAAATATATCGGCTTAGGCCTGCTAATTGTTTTAGTCGTAGGGGCCATTTGGCAACGAGAACTCGTTGCCTATGGATGGATGCAATTGAAGGGCCAGCTGAAGGTGGTAAACAATGCCATGCCACTGGAAGAATTTTTGGAGTTGGAAGAAACTACAGAAGAGCAAAAATCTAAAGTCCGCATTATTCAAGAGGTAAAAGCATTTGCTTTTGACGAGTTGGGAATTAATTATTCAGAGAATTACTCTAAGATTTTCGATCAGGAGGGTAAGCCTTCAATGTATGTAATAACGGCCTGTCAACCCTTTTCATTTACACCCATAACTTGGAAATTCCCTGTAGTTGGTGCTTTTCCCTACAAAGGGTTCTTTGTAAGAGAAAAGGCGATAGAAGAGGCGCAAAGAATGCGAGCCTTACCAGATAGCCTAGACGTTGGACTCAGAACTGCTGGTGGCTGGTCTACGCTCGGTTGGTTTCAAGATCCAGTACTTTCGAATATGCTCAATCGTTCGGAAGGTGATTTGGCTAGCTTAATAATTCACGAGCTTACACACGGTACTTTATTCGTAAAAGACTCGGTTACTTTTAATGAGAATCTAGCTACGTTCATAGGGGATACCGGAGCTGTTCTGTTCTTAGAAAACAAGTATGGGAAAGATTCTGAAGAGGTACTTACCTACAAAGCTCAAATAGCAGATGAAGAGAAATTTAAGTTCTATGTCTTGAATGCCGCTAAAGGTTTGGAAGAATTATATGAAGAACTTGAGGGTGAATCCTATTATGAAAAGAAAAAGGGAAAGACTGCCTTTATAGATTCTATAATCATCAATTATGATACGGTGAATTTTCAGTCGGATAGATATAAAGAGGTATTCGCTACAAATAGGCCCAACAATACGTACTTTATGTCGTTTTTGAGATATAATTCTCAGCAGGAACTCTTGAAAGAGGAGCTTACTAAAAAATTCAATGGAGACCTTATGGCCTACATGGCTTATCTTAAGAATAAATACCCTTCATTTTAATTGGTACGACCTTTGTCCATACCATCAGAAATAAGAACATGAAGTTAATTTTCGCATGTATTCTAAGTTTCGTTTGTGCTACGGTTTATTCCCAAACCGATAGCCTTATTATAACACCACACGTGTTAACCACCGCTAAGCCATTTAAGCCAGGAGAGAAGCTTGAGATGAAAGCGAGCATTGGTTTTATAAAAGCAGCAGAAGTTGAAATGGAGGTGAGTGAGGTTATTTATTCGGTGAATAATAGACCCAACTATAAGATGGATGTATTCGCTAGAACTTCGGGAATCTTTGATCTGATTTCATCGGTAAGAGATAATTGGGGTTCTTATTATGATACCTCTCGTTTAGCTCCTCATCAATTCTACAGGTATTTGAAAGAGGGAAGATTTAGAAAAAATGAGATCCTATATTTTGATCAAGAGAAGGATTCTGTTCAGGTCAACCGTCTACACAAAGAAACACGCTCTTTAGAAAAGACTGATTATTATTCTACCCCAGATAATGCCCAAGATATGGTGTCTGGCTACTATTATATGCGCTCCATAGATTTCTCTAAGCTCAAGATAGGAGATATTGTAAGTGTGCCGGCTTGGTACGACAACGAGTATAGACCCTTTAACATTAAGATTGCGGGGCGAGAAGTTCTTCGAACCAAATTCGGTAAAGTCAAGGCTATTGTCTTGGTGCCCATAATTAAGAAGGATAGTCTCTTCGATGAGGACAATACACTCAAAGTTTGGATATCTGATGATCTGAATAAGCTACCCTTAAAATTTCAAGCGAAGATCTATGTGGGTTATTTGAGCGTTGAATTAAAGAAGGCCGAAAACCTATTGCATCCTATGGCCATTGTAGAGAATTAAATCAGTTGGGCATCAAAGGAAATAGCATATATTTGTTTACCTAATGAAATAACATGGCTAGTAAGCAAACCAACAAAGTTTTAGTAGTAGATGATGATCCAGATATTCTTGAGCTACTCAAGTACAATCTGAAAAAAGAAGGCTACGATGTAGAAACAGCTGAAGACGGTATTAAAGGCGTTGAGTTGGCAAAGAAATTCAATCCTGATTTAATTCTTCTCGATATTATGATGCCCCAACAAGATGGGGTTGAAACTTGTCGTCAGATCAGAGAGATCCCTGAGATGGCCGATGCCCATATTACGTTCTTGACTGCTAGAGCAGAAGAGTATTCAGAAGTAGCAGCATTCGATGCTGGTGCCGATGATTACATTACCAAGCCCATTAAGCCAAGAGCTTTAATGAGTAGAATTAGTGCATTATTCAGAAAAGAAAAGAAGAATGCCAAAAAGCCACAGATTGTAGCTGGGGATTTAACAATTGATCGATCTAGCTACACAGTTTCTTCTAAAGGAGAACAATTTAATCTACCTAAAAAGGAGTTCGAACTTCTCTATTTCTTAGCTCAAAATTCTAACAAAGTATTCAGCAGAGATGAGCTCTTGCAGAATATTTGGGGGACAGATGTGTATGTTCTGGCAAGAACGGTAGATGTGCATATTAGAAAGGTAAGAGAGAAGATTGGTGATGGTTATATTTCTACAGTTAAAGGCGTAGGCTATAAGTTCGAAAACGGATAATACATGTTTTTTAATTCTAGGGGTGTAGCATTAATATTAGCAGCTGTTGTGGCCATTGTGACAACAGCTTTTTTAACGCTTGTTCCTGACGTGCCTAATCAAGCTTTACTAGTTGCCGGGCTCTTGTCTTTTGCGGCTACATATCTTTTAGTTTATGTAGTATTCGAATTTCTCGTAATTAAAGAGATAGGTGAGATTTATAAGCTCCTGAATAAAATGAGGAAGAAGGATTTCTCATTTGTTGAGGGTGAGGTAGAAGAAGATAAGAGTCTAGTCTCAAATCCATTAAAGAAAATAAATAGAGAAATTTACAATTTTGCTGTTACACGAAATAGAGAGATTGAAGACCTAAAGAAGCTCGAGGCCTTTAGACGTGAATTTCTTGCAGATATAAGTCACGAGCTAAAAACACCCGTTTTTGCTGCTCAGGGTTTTGTGCACACGCTACTAGATGGTGCGGTGGACGATAAAAAGGTTAGAGGTAAGTTCTTAAAACGGGCAGCAAAAAGTTTAGATAAGCTCGATTTCTTGATTCAGGATTTACTTACGCTTTCACAAATAGAAACCGGGGAGTCCAAAATGCATCTTGAGCATTTTGATTTGGTGGCTTTAGCGAAGGAGGTAATAGATCAGATGGAGAACAAAGCCGAGAAGAAGGACTTGGTTCTGAAAATCGATGAAGCCTACGAAGACCCTATTTTTGTCTACGCTGATGCCGATAGGATTTACAGGGTGTTGACCAATTTAGTGTCTAACTCTATTAAGTACACCGATGAAGGACAGATAGACATGGGTTTTAATCTATCTGGTCAGAATGTGAAGGTACATGTGAAAGATACAGGGGTTGGAATACCTCCAGATCAACTAAACAGAATTTTCGAGCGTTTCTTCCGTGTGGAGAAGTCAAGATCTAAAGAAAAGGGCGGAACTGGACTCGGGCTGGCCATTGTAAAACACATACTCGAGGCTCACAACACTAATATCTCAGTAACTAGCTCAGTTAAGAAGGGCTCCATATTCAGTTTTAAACTTCCTATTAGTAATCAAAACATAGAAGAGGAAGAAATCGAAGTATTGGAAGAAGAGATTTAAGAGTGAAAATTTCATTTAAAGACTTAATCATTTTTGAGGATGATGACTTCCTCGTTATCAATAAGCCTCCATTTATGGCTTCATTAGACGATAGGAACGATCCTAGGAATGTGCAGCAGATGGCAAAAGGCTATGATGACCGATTATCGGTTTGTCATCGCTTAGATAAAGAAACTTCAGGCTGTCTCCTGCTTGCCAAATCTGATGAGGCTTATCGTCATGCCTCCATTCAATTCGAAAAAAGAAGTGTAAAGAAGGTTTACCATGCCGTAGCTAATGGACTGCACGAGTTTGATAGAAAAGTTATGGAATTACCCATTCTGGCTTTGAAGAATGGTAAAGTGGTAATAGACATTAAAGATGGTAAGCAGGCTAAAACCACCTTTACAACAAAAGAGCTGTACAAAAAGCACTCGCTTATAGAATGTGATTTAGAAACTGGGCGAATGCACCAAATCAGAATCCATTTAGCAAAGCTTGGTGCCCCATTGGTTCACGATGAATTGTATAAAGGAGATTCTCTTTACCTCTCACATATCAAGCGTAAATACAATTTAAAAGAAGACAATGTTGAACAGCCTTTGATTAAGCGATTTGCACTTCACGCTTTCAGTTTTTCTTTCGATTCTTTTAAAGAACGGGTAAAACTGGAGGCTGATTACCCTAAGGACTTTAGGGTATTGGTGAAACAGTTGCGGTTGAATAAGAATTAGTAGCTATTAAAACCTCAGAATTCTTGAAACTTTGTGATGCCTTTGAGGTTAAAAGATGGCTTTAAGGGCTAAAACAAGGTTTTGAGAGGTAGGGCTTTAGGTTATTCTAAATCATTATCAATATTTTATTTTCCGTGTTGGATTTGAAAATCCAAACTTCTATCTTTGTGTCCCTTTTTACGGGGAGGCTCGTAAAGCGTATTGAAATACAAAAAAGTATACCAAAGTGGATACATTAAGTTATAAGACAAAATCAGCAAATAAAGCTACTGTAGATAAGCAGTGGATTGTTGTTGATGCAGATTCAAAAGTATTAGGAAGATTAGCTAGTGAAGTAGCTAAAATCATCAGAGGTAAAAACAAGCCTAGTTACACACCACATGTTGATTGCGGTGATAACGTGATTGTTTTGAATGCTGACAAAATCAGGATGACTGGTAAGAAGTGGACTGATAGAGTTTACTTAAGATATACTGGCTATCCGGGTGGGCAAAAAGCTACAACACCAAGAGAGTTGAAAGAGAAGTCTTCAACACTATTGGTAGAGAGAGCTGTAAGAGGCATGCTTCCTAAGACTAGATTGGGAAGATCTCTTTTCAACAACCTTTATGTTTATGAAGGAACAGAGCATCCACATGAGGCTCAGCAACCAAAAACTGTAGAATTATAAGCCGTTTCAATGGAGACAATTAATACAATAGGAAGAAGAAAGACATCAGTTGCTAGACTCTACATGGAGCCAGGTAAAGGTGAGATTACTGTAAATGGTAAAGGCGTTCGCGATTACTTCAGCTCTGATGTTTTGGAAATCATCGTTAAGCAACCTTTGAGCATTGTTGATCAGGTTGAATCATTCGACATTAAAGTTAATGTTGATGGTGGTGGACCAAAAGGACAAGCTGAAGCGATTAGGTTGGCTATCTCTAGAGCACTTTGCGAAGTAGATGCTGAGAACAGACCTCCATTAAAGAAAGAAGGTTTCATGACTCGTGACCCTAGAATGGTGGAACGTAAGAAGCCAGGTAGAAGAAAAGCGAGAAGATCTTTCCAGTTCTCGAAACGTTAATCGGAATTTATTTCAAAATCATATATGTCTAAAATTACAAACAAAGACTTACTTGATGCTGGTGTTCACTTTGGACACTTAAAGAGAAAGTGGGATCCACGTATGGCGCCATATATCTTCATGGAGAAGAATGGTATCCATATTATCGATCTTAATAAAACGGTTAACAGCCTCGAAGAAGCGTCAAATGCTGTTAAAGGAATCGTTCGTTCAGGTAGAAAGGTAATGTTTGTTGCCACAAAGAAACAGGCGAGAGCTATCGTTTCTGAAGAAGCAGCAAGATTAAATATGCCTTTCGTTACTGAAAGATGGTTAGGAGGAATGCTAACTAACTTCGCCACTATCAGAAAATCTTTAAAGAAACTTTCTGGTATTGATAAGTTAATGAAAGACGAAAGTTTCAAAGTGCTAGCAAAAAGAGAGCGCTTAATGAAAACTCGTGAAAAAGCTAAGTTGGAGAAATTGCTAGGTGGTATTCAAGACCTAACAAGATTGCCAGCGGCACTTTTTGTAGTAGATGTAAAGAGAGAGCACATTGCTGTTGCAGAAGCTAAGAAATTAGGTATCCCTGTATATGCACTTTGTGATACAAACTCAGATCCTACAGAAGTAGACTTCCCAATTCCAGGTAATGACGATGCATTCAAATCTATTGAGATTATTACGCATGCATTCGGCAAAGCTATTGAAGAAGGATTAGCCTCTAGAAAGCAAGATAAAGAGCAGAGAGAAAGAGAGAAGGCTGAGCAAGAAAAGATAGCTGCAGATAAGAAAGAGGTTGCTGAAAAACCTGCTGCAGAATAATTAAAGCTTAAAATTCATTAAGATATAATCAAATTGAACATTGAATTCGCTTCGGTGTTCAATTTTTGTTTACTCAAATCAGTAATTAATAAATATTAATAAAATGGCTATTACAGCACAAGAAGTTAACAAACTAAGACAAATGACCGGTGCCGGCATGATGGACTGCAAAAAGGCGTTGGTAGAAGCTGAAGGTGATTTTGACAAAGCAATTGAGATCCTTAGAAAAAAAGGACAAAAGCTTTCTGAGAAAAGAGCTGACAGAGAAACTAAAGAAGGTGGCATATTTGTAAGAACAAGTGAAGATGGTGCTTCTGCAGTATTGGTAGCGTTTACTTGCGAAACTGACTTTGTTGCTAAAAACGATGATTTCCAGGCCCTAGGTGGTGAGATTGCGGATGCTGCAATGGCTAACACTCCTGCTGACCTTGAAGCATTGAAAGCTTTAAGTCTTGGTGAGCAAACTGTTCAAGAAAAAGTAACTGAGCTTCTTGGTAAGATTGGTGAAAAATTAGAGGTAACTGCATTTGAATCTCTTTCTGGAGATCAGGTGGCTTCTTATATTCACTCAAATGGTAAATTAGGTGTATTGGTAGCATTGGCTGGTGTTAATGGTGCTGATGTTGCTGATGCTGGTAAGGACGTAGGAATGCAAATTGCTGCTATGAACCCTGTTGCACTTGACAAAGATGGTGTTGATGCTACAGTAGTTGCTAAAGAAATTGAAATCGGAAAAGACCAAGCAAGACAAGAAGGTAAGCCTGAGGCTATCTTAGACAAAATCGCACAAGGTAAATTGCAGAAGTTCTTCAAAGAAAATACTTTGTTGAGTCAAGCTTTTGTAAAAGAGCCTAAGCAGTCTGTTGCTCAGTACTTAGATTCAGTTGAAAAAGGTTTAACTGTATCTGCATTCAAAAGAGTATCTATTGGAGGTTAATCTTCCTATTGAGAATAATTTTTACAAAGCGTCTCCTGAAATCTCAGGAGATGCTTTTTTTATACAATGAAAAAGCCACTCCATATGAAGTGGCCTTTAAAAACAACACACACACTATAATCAAGTGTTTAGCTTGTAGCGTTATGCTGGAATAGGTGAACATCTCTTTGTGGGAATGGAATAGTGATTCCTGCTTTATCAAGGGCCTCTTTGCTGCCTTCTAATACTTCGAAATAGACATCCCAATAATGATCTGGGTGACACCAAGGTCTCACCGCTAGGTTGATTGCACTATCTGCCAACTCGCTTACACCAACAAAAGGTGCTGGATCGTCTAGGACGAGTTTGTGGTTAGACATTACTTCTAATAATAACTTTCTAGCCTGTTTGATGTCTTCATCATAGGCAATACCTATGGTGAGGTCAACTCTGACCTGTTCTTTGGCAGTGAGATTTTTCATGCTGCCGTTAGAAAGAGCGCTATTTGGAGGAATAACAAGCCTATTATCAGGCGTTAATATTTTGGTGACAAAGATTTCTATTTCTTCCACTACACCTAAATAGCCTTGTGCTTCAACAAGGTCGCCTACTTTAAAAGGTTTAAATACTAGGATTAAGAAGCCTCCGGCAAAATTGGCGAGTGTACCTTGTAAGGCGAAGCCAATAGCCAAACCTACCGCCCCGATAATTGCAACGAAGGAGGTATTTTGAATACCGACCATTCCTGCTACACTTACAAAAAGTAATACTTTCAGTGTCCAGTTAATTAGGTTTGAGAGAAAAGGCCTTAAGGTCGCATCTAAATTACGTGACTCAAATCCTTTATTTAAGAGCTTAACTGCAAATTTGATTAGGCGTAATCCAATGATAAGGACTACGATGGCCAAAAGTATTTTAGGCCCTCTTTCAATTAATATCTCAATACCTTTATCGAGATACGTTTCTAAATTTTCGATTTCCATTAGTAAAAGGTTGGTTTATTGATTCTATACCAAATGGATGCCGACTGCGATAAGGACCTTTAAACGCCTATTGGCTAAGATTTAAGTCTCAGGATAGAAATGAATTCCAAAATTGGGAAAGAGACCAAGAGTTAGATGTGGTCATAATGTGTAGGTCTTAATATCATTTCAACGTGGGTCTAAACTTGATTAAAATTTAATGATTTGTCCTTCCTTTGCGACACTGAATCCCTGATTAAAGACTTCTTTATATTCTTTGCTATTGGGATCAAGAATTGGATTAGAATGGTTAGCATGAATAAAAATGACTTTGGATTTGTCTCTGGCGCTAAGGTCCTTGAAAAGCTCCATGCTTTCTGAGGTAAACGGATGGGGGATTTTACTCATGTCTCTTCCTGGAAGTTCACCATCGGCATAGAAACTAGCGTCTATTAAGATGTAATCATTGGCTTTGACAACTTCTCTTATGTCTACATCCCACTTCTCCCATTTGTCAATGTCTGGAATGAATACCAAACTCTTTTGGTTTACAGAGATTTTAAAACCAACAGTCTCGCTGTATTCATCTCTGTGAGGTACGGTGAATGGCATAACCTGAATCCCATCGTTGAGAGAAACAGTTGCTGAATCAAAAAGTGATGCTAGTTGAATGTTTTCAAAATTTACCAATTGGCTCCAAGGGCCATTGGTTGCTAAGTACCCTCTCATTCTAGGCATTGCATGAACTACTACCTTGTTGGTCCCCATGGCCTCAAATCCCATATGCATGAGTCCAATATAGTGACCAATATGTGCATGAGTTAAAAAGATGCCATCATAAGGATAGTTTGATGCTTCGGACACTTTATCGGCCATTTCCAGCTGTTCTCTAAAGTCTGGTGTCGCTTCAAAAAGATAGCGTTTTTCATTATTTGGATCTACTAAAAGTAACGAGACGGTGTGTTGTTTTTGACGTTCTCCTTCTTCTACTAATTTAAATTCAGAGCGAACACCTGCCTGTGGATAGCCAGCATCTTGGGCAATACCTAAAACATAGATATAGGGTTCGGATGGTAGGTTTTTAGTTTGACTAGTTTGATTGTTACATCCGTTTAATACTAGTATAAGTACCAATAGTCGACAACTTTGTATTAGGTTTCGGTGGTTGGTGGAGTTGTTTCTTTCACGCATGATTACATTTTTTAATAAAAGTTGTCGACACTTTAATTTGTGGATCACAAAGTCTAAACACTTATACTGTTATGATCGATTGTCGACAACTTTTAATTAAGTCATCAAGGACTCTTGTGTTATAAGTTTTCTGTTACAATCATTATTTCTTAGAAAGTTGTCGACTCTATGCATTGTTAACAAGGCCTTCAAACCTATACTATTATGATCGATTGTCGACAACTTTTACTCAAGCCATCAAGGACTCTTGTGTTATTAGTTTTCTGTCACAATCGTTATTTCTTAGAAAGTTGTCGACTCTATTTATGGGTAACAAAGCCTTAGGGCGAAGTCTGTTAAGATTGATAGTCGACAACTTTGTAATAGAATTGAATGGTTGGTTGTGTTAATATTTCTCTGCATTATCTCATTTCTTTTTTTAAAAAGGTGTCGACTATGAAGCAATAAAAAAAGAGCCACGAATGGCTCTTGGTTTGAGGTTGAAAATGATGCTATCTGCATTATTATCTTAGCTTCCGCAACCTACACACTCGAAAATTGAATCCATTGGTTTTACACCATTCAGTTTCATTGTAAGATTGTGGATTTCATCTTTAATGTCCATGTCTGCAAACATGTCACCAGTTAGTTTGCCGTTTAATTCTGCAATTTGGGACTCGAGTTGTTCTTTAGTTAATTCCATTTGGGCTGTTATTTGGGTTTCAGGTAAATGAATTTAAGGTATATAGATTAAAAAACAAATTTGATTTCAAGAGTCTTCAAACAAAAGGTCAATCAGTGCGAAGCGAAGAATCTTCTTAATTCTGCTATCATTTAACCCTGAATCCCCTAAGGAGGACTTGTTGAATTCCTTAACACCTGCCTGCCGACAGGCAGGCTTTAGGGTTGAGGTAGAATAGTTCAAAGTTTATCGTCTCACCCTTTAGGGTTGGGGTAGAATTTGAGTTACGAAACACCAACCAAGTTCCTTCGGCAAGCTCCGGATAGAAAGGAAAGTGGCTATTGCTTTAAAATGTCCATGACACAATGGGATTCCTTTTGATTCCCTTCGACTACGTCATACTGAACTGGTTCCAGTATCTATCTCATCCTGATAAATAAAAAGAGATGTTGAAATAAAATCAGCATGTCGGTTTTTGCGAATTGCTACGAGGCTTCAAAAAAAGAGTAAATTGTGTGTAACCATTCGGAAAAAGTGGGGTTTCACCCACTGAATTCTTAAAACGAAGTATTGGATTCACTCTCTGATAACACATTAATGCTCAAGGTCAAAGATGGCCAACTTGATCAACTGGGTCTTCTCTTTGAGCGACACAACAGGCCCCTTTATGGGTTCTTTTATCGCTTGACGGCTGATGGGCCCATTAGCGAAGATCTTGTGCAGAATGTGTTTATCAGAATTATCAAGTATCGCCATACCTATAAGGGGGATGGTAAGTTTACAACCTGGATGTACCACATGGCTAGAAATCTTTTTGCGGACCATTATAAGAAGCAAAAAAGGATGGGCTACAAGGAAGACCCGGAAGTTACAGATAAGTATTTGGTTAACGAGGTGAATGCAGAGCAGACAAGAATTCAGCAGGAGCAACTTGATCTTTTACAGTTGGCAATGAACAAACTCACTCCTGAGAAAAGGGAAGTCCTAGTCTTAAGCAAATATCAAGGTATGCGATACCAAGATATTGCAGAAGTTCTGGAGATAACCGAAAGTGCTGTGAAGGTGAGAATTTTTAGGGCGCTTAAAGATTTAAAAAAGGCATATGAGGCTTTGGAGCTTCAGCCTAAATCAATGACTCAAAATATCTGAATGATGAAACACTTATATACTGTCTTATTACTGCTGCTAGTGCCACTATTTGCTTTTGCTCAAGGGGATTCTGAGATCATTAAAAAGAGCATTCAGGTGAAAGATAATAGTAAGGCTTACTGGTTTTGCGTCTGCAATATTGAAGGTGATATTGAGGTTGAAGCTTACCCTGGAAATAGGGTAGAGCTAGAAGTTAGAAAAGAGATAAGGGCAAGAGGTGCAGCCGATGTAAGGCAAGGCATGGAAGATATTCAAGTACTTGTGGAGGAAGGTGACGATTATGCCAAAGTCATCATGACATCGCCCAATCAGATTATTAAGGAAAAAGACGATCCATTGAACTGCTCCTGGGATTGGAATAGAAATAGCAGTCGATTAGACTATAAATATTCTCTAGACTATAAGATTAAAGTTCCTGAAGGTATTAGTGTAAAAGTATCGACTGTAAACAATGGAGATATTTCTATTACCAACGTAAAAGGCGAATTGTACGCAGGTAACGTGAATGGGTCGGTTTATTTGGAGGGCGTTTCAGATAATGTGAAGGCTAAAACAGTCAATGGTAAGTTGAACGTGTCAATGACTAAAATGCCTACCGATTTCGCATCATTCGACACGGTTAATGGGGATATAACTTTAGAGTTACCCAAAAGGAATGATGATGTATTCAACTTCTTAACCAGATGGGGCAAAGTGTATTCAGAATTAGATTTTGACTCGAAAGTAGCCCCACAAATGGAAAAGGTATCAAATAATAGTGGGGTAACTAAGTATAAAATTGCGAGCTCAAATGGTTACTAAATTGGTAAGGGAGGTCCGACTTTGGACTTTGAAACTTTGAATGGAGATATCAGACTAAAGAAGAAAAAGTAAGTTATGGAAGATCATTATAAGTCTTTAATAACAGATTATATAGATGGAAGCCTAGAGGCTAACAGCTTGGAAGAGTTTAATCGCTATGTCGAAGAAGGACATATTGATATGGCAGAAGTGGAATCAATGATGGCTTTTGAGGAAAAGCTTTCTAATAGCCCGGACTTAGTTCCTTCGGAACAGCTTTCTAAGAACTTCTATTCTATGTTGGGTGAGGAGAAGGCCAAGTTGGCTCAGAAGCCTTCTTTCAATCTACAAGCTTCGTTGAACGAGTTCTTAAGTACAGGATTTAGCACAGTGGCATTCGGACTTGCCATTTTAGTTCTAGGAGTTATTGGAGGACAGCTCTTCAGTAGTAAAAGCTATGAAGGTGAGTTGAGTCAATTGACAAGCCAGATGGATGATATGAAAGAGATGATGATGATGTCTATGCTCAAGGAGAGGTCAGCATCTAAGAGACTACAGGGTTTACAAATTAGCAGCGATATGGTGAGTGAAAATGAGCAGATCACTGACGCGATGTTTGCAACCTTAAATAATGACGAGAGTACCAATGTAAGATTAGCGGCTTTGACCATTCTGGCCTCTTACGCAAATGATCCTGAGATCAGAGCAGGGTTAATTAATAGCATAACGGAACAAGATTCGCCCACTATGCAGGTGGCACTAGCCGAGCTGATGGCGGAGCTTCAAGAACCTAAAGCTAAGGAAGAGTTCCAATCGATTTTAGAGGGAGAGAATACACCTGATGAGGTGAAGACAACGCTTCGAGAGAATCTTGACAAAATCATTTAAAGAAGAAAGAACAAAAGACAAGATGAAAAATATTAAAACAACACTAGCGGCACTTTTATTCCTTGCGGTGGCAATGACGGTAAGTGCTCAATCAGTTGATGTGAAGGTGAATCCAGATGTGAAGGTGGATATTGACCTAAGCAAAATGGCTGCAGAAATCATTCGTGATATCGAAATTGATTTTAATAATGATGACGATGATAATGGTAGCTCAAAATATCAGCAATCGACACAAGAGATTGATATTCCACTGTCAAGACCAGGGGAACGAGGTAGACTGAAAGTTGATTCACAAAACGGGCAGATTAAAATCACTGGTTATGATGGTAGATCTGTAAAAGTTAAAATAATTAAATACGAGAAGAAGGTGAGTCAAAACCAATCTGGAGGCATGAAACTGATCAGCTCTGGAGGTTTCAATTTTGAAGCTTCAGAAGCAGATAATTTTATTGACTTTGAGAATGAAGGTCGTAACATTCGATCTGATCTTGAGATTATGGTGCCAAGGAATTTCGATATAGAGGCAGAAACTTATAACAATGGTTTTATATCGATAGATGGAATTGAGGGAGATTTAGATGTTGAGAGTTATAACGGAGGCATTAGTGTAACTAACATTACGGGAACCGTTTCTGCCAGTACTTACAATGGCGATGTTAAAATTACCTTTAATGAGCTTACTCCAGATATACCGCTTACTTATTCGACTTACAATGGGGATATAGATCTTACTGTTCCTAATGGGGTGAAATTCTCAACCAAAATGAGAACGAACAGAGACATCTTTACAGACTTTGAATCATTTAGTTTAAGTGATCCAGAACCAACTAGTCAAAAGTCTGAAAGCGGTAAAGGCTTCTCAATTAAATACGAAAACTGGGTACAGGGAAACTTGAATGGCGGAGGCCCAGAAGTAATTATGAAGACAAGGAATGGTAATATCTATATAAGAAAGGGATAAAAAAGCTTAATATTCATTACAAAATAATCCTGTGAGTTGTTATTCACAGGATTTTTCTATTCTGGTATCTCAACCAATAATTCAAACCGTCAACGACACTTCAACGGTTATTTTTATTGAACACTGGATTATGAAAACACTAAAAAAACTTACGTT
>CBFIDV010000012.1:0-69992 GCA_965661455.1 Roseivirga sp. | reverse complement strand
GGGCAAAAACCTGGTGGCTATGACGTACTGCCGGGAACTTACGAGATTGCGCTATCTGTGAATGACGAAAGCTCTAGTCAAAGCATAAATGTGCTGAGAGATATACGTGTTGAATGGGACCAAGCTAAGGTTGATGAAAAGCAGGAGTTTATTGCGAAGTATTACGACTTGGTTTCATCTATGACCGATGCAATGGATCGAATAAATGAGGCAAATCAAATTGCTGATCGTGTCTTGGCAATTGATTCGGATAATGCTGACTTAAAAGAAAAAGTATCTGAAGTGAAAAAGGCTTTAAAGGCAATGACTGAAAAAGTTTCTGCGCCAAGAATACAAGGCCTTTCAAGAAACCCTAACCTGCTTTCGAGCCAATTAGGGAATGTGAGAAGTAAAATGCAGAGTAGCTATAAGCCAGTAACGCAACCACAGCGGTTAGCTTTTCAAAATGCGAAGAGAAATGTTGATCCTTTTTTAAGCGAAGTGAATGCGTTTTTTGATAATGACTGGGCAGCATTTAAGGCATTCGTAGAGGGTTTAAATCTTGAATTAGTGAAGGGATTTTAAAAACCGTATCAAGATCATTAAAAAAGGCCATGATTCAATCATGGTCTTCTTTATTACTAAATAAGTTTATGTAATCTCTAAAGAAATATATTTTTCCTCTTTTTCCGCCTGTGACTTCATGGAGGATTTTTAAACCTTCCATGCCTTCCAAAAGCCTATAAACTGAAGGCAATGAAAGTCCTGTTATTTCCTTTGCCTTCTGTGCATGAATTATTGGATGTTGAAATAGTTCTCTTACAATTGTATTAGCATTAGCGGATCGACTTCCTAAACTTTGAAGTCGAGTTTCTATATCCTGTTGAAGTTTAAGGATATTGTCAAATGTTGAAATACTATTCTTAGCTGTCTCGATTACTCCAACGAGAAAGAATTTAAACCATTGAGTAATGTCATTTTTTTCTCTTACTCTCATCAGGTTGTCATAATACAAGGTTCTGTTTCTTTCAAAGAAGTCAGAAAGGTAGAGAATAGGTTTTTTGAGAATTCCTTTTTCAACTAAGTAGAGCGTTATCATTAGCCTTCCAATCCCACCATTTCCATCTAAAAAAGGGTGTATTGTTTCGAATTGGTAATGAATCAAAGCAATTTTTAGTAATTCTGGAAAATAATATTCTTGGTTATGAGCAAAATTTTCGAGATCTCCCATATACTCATTAATAGAAGCGTGGGTTGGAGGTATAAATGTTGCATCAGCAATGCTCGCTCCACCAATCCAATTTTGGCTTGTTCTAAATTCGCCAGGTAATTTATGTTTACCTCGAACTCCTGAAAGAAGTATTTTATGTGTTTGTTTAATTAATCGAGATGAGAATGGAAGGTCTTCGAGTTTAGCAATGGCTGTATTTAGTGCTGAAATATAGTTTTGAACTTCCTCCCAATCGTCTCTATTCTCTTCTGAAACGTCTTCCTTATCAAGCAACGCTTCTTCTATGTTTGTTTTTGTTCCTTCAATTTTACTTGATTGTGTCGCTTCTTTCAGCACATGCATACTGATGAATAGGTCGATGTTGGGTATATACTCAGAATACATATCTAATCTCCCCAGTTGTCTATCAGCTTGACTGAGGAGATTTAGTAATTCCATGTTTTCAATTTGCCATTCTCGACATATTTTTTCTGGCTGAAAACTCTTGTAAGAGCCTTGTTTGATATATTGACCTGATTTGTAGCTTTTCATTATCCATTGAGAGTTACTTAAACAAATGTAGTCCTTATTTAAGAAAAAACGAAAAAACTTAAATAAGGGAAATGTTAATTAAATTTAACAAGGAAATCTTAAATAGCGGGGTTTCTTAATGAAGGCTAACGTTCGAAGGATAATCTTACCACTCCAAAATCACCTTACCTCGAGTCTTTTTTTGTTCAAGCGTCTGATGTGCGCGTGCAACCTCTTCTGCTTTAAACACTTCACCAATAAATGGTTTTACAAGAGTTGATTCCATACTAGGTAAGTGTTTTTGCATCCAAGGCTCATCATCAAAATAGGAGAGGGCATTGAAACCAGAAACTGATTTGCTTTCCATAACCAATTTTAGGATTGGATACCAAGGGGAAGCGATAGCCGCTTTTATTTTACTGAAGAAATTTCCTTTACCATCTGTTACCGCAGACTGTAATCCAATACAACACATTTTCCCAGACTTGGAGAGTCTTTGGTATTGGGCTTTCAAACTTTTACCACCACTGGAATTCAATATGAAATCGAAGTTCGTTTCGTCAGTATTTGCAAACTCTTGGAAGGTGTAAGCTTTAGCTCCATATGAAGTGATAAAGTCTTTCTTAGCGGGAGAGGTAGTTAGCCCTACAACTTCAGCTCCTACCTTTTCACACAATTGCATCAAGACTACACCAACACCTCCGGTAGCACAATCAATTAAGACACGATCATCTTTGCGGATCCTTCCAAATTCATGAGCAGCGATATATGCTGTGATATAGTTTACGGGAAGTGCTGCGGCTTCTTTTAAATTCAAGCCACTGGGGATCTGAAGAACCTGCCAATCTTTGAGAATTATTTTGCTGACATAGCCACCAAATTTGGTTCCAGCCATCACTTCATCACCCACCTTAAACTTGGTTACTGATGAGCCTATTGCTTTTACTATTCCACTTAGCTCGTAACCAGGGATGAATGGCTTTTTGGGTGCATCTCTATACAGACCCAAGCGCATTAGTATATCAGCAAAGTTTATTCCTGAGTATTTGACATCGATTAGGATTTCGCCATCTGCTAAATGCTCATTAAAGGAGCCTTCGTTTATCTCTAAAGTATCTGCTGGCCCGTTTTTAGAAATTTCTATGTAGTGGTATTTTGAGTTCATATGGTATCAGTCCAATTGGGTAGTGAGAGCATCGAATTTAGCTCAAAGTTTTAAATTAAATTAAGACCATAAACCACACTAGCATGCAGTTTTCATCAGGTCAACTCTATCATGTTTACAATAGAGGGAATAACAAACAAGATATCTTTTTTGAAGAGGATAATTACAAATTATTTCTGGGAAAAGTGGTCAAAGAATTAGGGGCATATGCTGATCTTCTTGGTTATTGTTTAATGCCCAATCATTCCCATTTGCTTATTTGTGTCAGGCCGAGTGACTTAGACTCGGCTAGTGAGCTTAGTGCCAAGGTTTCCAGAAAAATCGGAACTATTCAGAGCAGCTACACCAGAGCCATAAATAAGCGATTTCATCGTACGGGTTCTCTTTTTCAGCAAAAAGCTTAGGCGAAAAACGTAGAGATGTACGGGCTTGTCTGCTTGAATTACATTCATCAAAACCCTGTTAGAGCTGGTTTTTGTTATGATTTGAACGAATGGAAGTATTGTTCTTACGGTTCTTTTGTAGGTACTAATCAAGATGGAATAGTTGATACAGAGATGGCTTTACATCGCTTAGAATTACCAACGGACTCTATAGAATTCGCTGATGTTTCACGGCAGAGTTTAGATGGCCAAGAGTTGAATATATTTCTTTGACCAAAATAGTCTGACCAACTTAAGTGGTCTGACTATTTAGTAATTTGCGGTATGAGTAAAAGAGCCCTTGTGAAATACCTTCAATCTTTAGACAAACAAGAGTTAGAATCTCAAGTGCTCGATCTTTATCAAAGGTTTAAGCCAGTTAAAGAATACTATAATTTTGTCTTTAATCCCAAAGAGGAAAAGCTCGTAGAAGAGGCCAAGTTCAAAATTGCTAATGAGTATTTCCCTCTGAAAAGGAAAAGAGCGCGCATGAGAAGGTCCGTGGCTCAGAAATATATCAAGCAGTTTATTTTGCTCGAAATGGACCCAGCCTTAATTGCAGATGTTATGCTTTTCAACTTGGAAACGGCTCAACGCTATAACGAGAAAAAGCGAGTTAATCAGGATGCTTTCTACAAAAGTATGTTCAATTCTTTTAGTCAGTTAGTTGAATTTACTGGGGTAAATGGACTAAAGAAAGTGTATGAAAAAAGGCTGGCCAATATTGTTGACACAGCCTTTGATCAAGAGTGGTTTAATGCTGAGGGCTTAGATTCCCTTTTATAAAACTAATCTCCCAATAATTCGTCAAGGGCCTCGAAGGCGGCTTCAGTATTACCAACGAATCTGTAGAGTATTTCACCTTCTGGATTGAGAATGAATTTTGTTGGGAAACCCGCCACATTGAGTTTTAATACCAAGTCTTCTGAGCCATTCTTGTCTTTAATCTGCATCCAGTTATAATCTTTTGGTTCTGTAAAGGCTTTTATCTTTTCAAAAGTATCACCATTGTTAACGCCAAGTACCACAAGTTCCTCTGAGTACTTTTCGTGGTATTCTTTTACTGTGGGCATTTCCGCGATGCAAGGCGCACACCATGTACCCCAGAAGTCTATCAATACGTATTTTCCTCTTAGGCTATTTAATTCGAATGTTTCACCATCTGCCGTAGCGTTTGTAGAGAAATTAGGCATGACCTTACCTACTTTGGTGGATTCAATTCCGGCTACACGCTGAGCAACACCGTCATAATATGTATATCCTTCTAGGCTAGAACTAAATCCTTTGAAATATGCAATTGCTTCATCTTGGGTAACATGGCTACGAACCATCATGTCCGACAAGTACCAAGCGGCTGCTTCTGAATCAGGATTAGATTTCACAAAGTCTTTTTTCGCCTTTAGGACTTCATTATCTAGTTTATCCATTGAATCCTGCAGGCTTTGTTCTTTGAGATCATCTCCCTCGAGTCCGTTTTTTGTTAAAAGCAGATTAATGGACTCGTTCATCATTGGGAAAATCTTCCTATTGATTTCAGCTAAATCATCATTGGCCTTTGTGCCGCTTGGGTAGGCGTCAACAAAGTCGGTAATCTCCCCAGAGAAGGTAATATTGTCACCAGGGCTCGCCAAAAAAGCAAATTGCCCCGATTTAACAGGGTAATATCCTCCACCAGAACGTTTCATGGTTCTTTCAATATTTGGCCAAATGATTATTTGAGCAGGCTCTTCAATCTTAGCGGTATATGAAAAGCTTTCGTTTTCTACCGGTATGCTATCCACAACCCAATTGTCCTCTTTGTCTTTATAACTTCTTCTTATAAAGTCTGAGTCTAAGCCTTTGACTGTGCCTGAAACAGTGAAAGTGTTTGGTGTAGATTCTTTCTTTTCGCTGCTACAGCTTATAGTGAAAAAAGAAAGAACTAAGCTAATAGTTAGGAGTTTGCTTGCGTTACTCATTTTGTCTTAATCTTTGTCAAGTAAACTGGAATCTAACAAAAAAAATCTAGATGTTCATAGAAAGGAAGAGGCACTCTTCTGTTTGACAACTTGCAGTCTGAATTATCATCGAAGCTTTACTAAAGAAGAAATTAATTTACTGAATGGTTTCTTGAACGCAATAAGTATTTATTTGCATTCATATTCCATGGAACGTATGCCAAGGCATCATAACTTTATAAGCTGTTAACGGTTTTGAATAATTGGCTCCGAATATGAGTAACAAGAAATACCCATTCGACCCCTTATTAAAACACCATATCTTTATTGCTTTAGGGTTAGCGGTTTGGGTTTTTCTTTTCCTATACTTTACCAAACCTCTAGATGTTAATGAGCTTGGTAGTCAAGAGCAACTTATTTATCTGCCTTTATATGGTATTTTTGCAGCGCTTTCTTATTTGGCCACCCTTCCTTTTCAGTCTTGGTTATTCAAGAGATCTAACCAAAGGTGGAGTTCATTAAACGAATTGCTCTATTTTGGATTGATCTTGGTCTTAGGTTTCATTATTACCCGGTCAGTTTACTTCTATATTGTGATGGAGCAGCACCCAAATTCCTATTCAGTAGGCTACTTTGCGCAAGCAATTTATCTACCGGGTATTGTTACCATCTTTCCCATTATTGCAATCGGTCGTTGGTCATTCGGCAAGTACAAAGACAAAAAACTAGAGGATCAGAAAATAGAAATTGAAGGAGCCGGTAACTACGAAAATTTTAGGCTCTCCTTAAACGACCTTATCTGTATTCAGTCATCAGATAATTACATAGAGATTACATAGAGAGAAGAGGGCGAGTTTAAAAAACATCTGATCAGAAACAAGCTTACCGAAGTGGAGAAGAGTAGGCCGGAATTATTAAGAATCCACAGGTCTTATCTCGTAAATCCCAATCATTTCAAGTAATGGAAATCGGGCAATAGGAAGCTTATGTTGGTTTTAACAAACGATCTAGAAGTTCCAGTTTCAAAAACTTATCAGTCTCAGGTAGAGGAGGCTGTCAATTCCGCCACAGAATAGCACCATTTCGCCACAAGCGCTCATTAAAAGGAATGTAGGCCCTTTTCTGTTTGTACGTTTGAGTTATCAGTCAAACAAAAAACAAACAGAAATGAAAAAGTTAATCGCAGTAATCAGTTTAATGTTCTTAGGTTTTCATCTTCAAGGGCAGTCTAATTGTGATTGCAAAGCGGAGTTAGATTTCGTCTACGAGCAAATGCAAACTATGTCTTCTTTTAAGTCTCAGATTAAAGGTGAATTAGCATCGACATTTGAGTCAAAGTATCAGGAACTCAGAAATAATGTTAGTGAAGAAATGAACATTACGGAGTGCTACATTCAGATGAATGAATTAATGACGTTGGTGAAAGATAAGCATGCTGGTGTTTATGGTACTCGTCCGGATTATGGTGTTGAAGAAGCGATGGATTCAGCCTTTGTAAATGAATATCAATCAACCGATGCTTTCCTTGATTTCCCTAAAGTTAATTCCAATATAGATTCACTAAGAGATCATCTGACAACTAAATCAACGAATGATGTAGAAGGAATTTACAAGATTGGAAATGCCATGAAGGTGGGTGTGTATAGAGTAGACGAAACCGATAGTTTGGTAGGCGTAATTCTTGAAACAAAAATCGGTATTTGGGAACCTGGTCAAATCTATCTCTACATGAAAAGCACAGGTCTGCCGGACTATTACGATATGGTTGTTCATGGCCAGATTCATAAGAACCTACTTTATTATTCAAATCACTTGATACGCAATGGCATTCTTTCAGGAAACGTAATTAAAGAGAGCCTTAAGGATAACCATATTCATGTAGACGCTGAAGCTAGAGATGAATACAAGCTTTATCCGCTTCAAGACGATCTTCAGTATGTTTGGTTGAACAGCTTCTCAAGATTTGGAAATGCGCCCAAAAGAGATGCTCTAATTGAACAGATGAAAGTCGAGCTGAAAGCCAGTAATTTAATAGTTGACTTAAGAAACAATGGTGGAGGGGCAAGCAAGATCTCAGTACCTATCCTAAGAGTAATTAAAAAGTCGGGCGCAAAAGTGTGCGTGCTTACAAATTTTGGTTCTGGTAGTAACGCAGAGCAAACCACATTGAGATTAAGAAATATTAAGTCTACGGTACATTTAGGAGAAAGAACTTATGGTGCTGTGGCTTATGTCAATAATTATGGAAACACATTCACATCTCCTTCAGGTCTATTTTACTTTGCACCAACCGACATGAAGTTCAATCAATTCTTAAGATATGAGGAAGTAGGTGTGGAGCCACATATACAATTAGATCCTGAGCAAGATTGGATTCAGCAAACTTTAGAAATAATTGAAGCAAACAATCAATAGACACCAAAGATCGTCAAGGAAAACTGGTGAGATGTGTTTGACTGATGTGTCTAACCTAAATAGATACTGCTGTGAGGCAGTCTCTATTTGGTTTTTGAGCAATCGATAACACAAATACCTTTCTGTGCTATGCACGCAAGTCATTTAGAAACTCTACTTTTGCGACCTTACTAAACTTACCCATGACTTATACTTTTATAAATAAGCAGCAGAGTACTATTAAAGACGAAGTACTTTCGGGCCTTACGGTCGCTATTGCGCTTGTTCCTGAAGCAATTGCTTTTGCTATTATTGCTGGTGTCGATGCTAAAATCGGTTTGTTCTCCGCTTTCTTAATGGGGATAATTACTTCCCTTTTAGGCGGTAGACCGGGTATGATTACGGGGGCAACCGGTGCTGTTGCTGTGGTGATTGCACCTTTAGTTGCCGAACATGGTGTGACTTATCTCTTTCCTGCCATTATGCTAGCAGGTGTTTTACAAATGGCAGTAGGCGCTTTAAAGCTGGGTAAATTCATTAGAATGGTGCCTCATTCTGTTATGCTCGGTTTCGTAAACGGACTGGCCATTGTCATTTTCATGTCACAGTTCAGCCAATTTACCATGAAAGATGGCTCTGCACTGACGCAATCTGGAATTATAGCATTTGTTGTTCTGATTGGCGTTACTATGTTGGTCATGTACTTATTGCCTAAGTTGACAAAGGCAGTTCCTTCCGCATTGGTTGGAATTATCGTGGCATCAGTATTAGCCATATTCTTATTCCCAGACACAATCACAATTGGTGATAAAGCTGATATGAGTACCATGTCAGAAGGTTTGTTCTCACCATTCTTTGTTCTTTTCGATGGTATTTCATTTACCATGGATAGCCTGTGGATAGTCTTTCCATTCGCTTTAAAAGTGGCAGGGGTAGGCTTGATAGAGAGTCTTTTAACATTAACCTTAGTAGATGAAATGACCGATACGAGAGGTAGTGGAAATAGAGAATCTTTAGCTCAAGGAGTTGCCAATTTAGCTACTGGTTTCTTCGGTGGCATGGGTGGTTGTGCCATGATCGGTCAAACGATGATTAACCTTAACTCTGGTGCTAGAGCAAGGCTCTCTTCTTTTATAGCTGCTGTCTTTTTACTCTCATTCATGCTGGTTTTAGGAGAGCTTATAGCGGTTGTACCGATAGCCGTACTCGTAGGGGTAATGTTTATGGTGGCCATAGCCACCTTTGAATGGTCTAGTTTACGCGTTTGGAATAAAGTACCTAGAACTGATGTGATTGTTATTCTAGTAGTCTCTGTGATTACCGTGGTTGAAGACCTTGCAGTGGCGGTACTAGTAGGTGTTATCATAGCAGCCTTAGCTTTTGCTTGGGAGAATGCATTAAGGATTAGAGCTAGAAAATATGTTGATGATCACGGGGTGAAGCATTACGAGATCTTTGGTCCGTTGTTCTTTGCTTCTACCACAACCTTCATGACCAAGTTCGATCCTAAGAATGATCCGAATTCTGTGATTATCGATTTTGAAGAATCAAAAGTAATGGATCAGTCTGCTATTGAAGCGATTAACAAAATTGCAGATAAGTATACCCAAGAAGGCAAAACAATTCACTTGAGGCATTTGAGTAAAGACTGCGTCAAGTTGGTGAAAAGAGCTGGGGAGATCTGTGAAGTGAACGTGCTGGAAGATCCGGATTATTTCGTAGCGATTAATGACTACGAGGATAAAATGAAAACCCCAACGGTATGACAATAAAAAGGCCACTATCTAAATTTAGATAGTGGCCTTTTTATTTAATGTTTCATTTACCCTCTATTGTCTGGCTTGGGCATGGCTCTATAAATTCTATCAGCTAAACGAGCAAAAGGCAAGCTTTGCATATACACGGTGCCAGTTCCTTCTAGTGTAGCAAGAAAAAGGCCCTCACCACCAAAGACCATTGACTTTAGATTTCCCGCTCTTTCAATGTCATAATTCACACCTCGGGTAAAGCCTACTACACAGCCGGTATCAATTAGCAGCTTTTCGTTATTCAACTCTCTTTTTACAATCGTTCCTCCTGCATGTAAAAATACTTTTCCATCTCCTTGTAGCTTCTGAAGTATAAAACCTTCACCACCAAAAAACCCTGCACCAAGTCTTTTTGTAAACTCTATGCTTAATCTAGTACCGAGCGCAGCACACAAGAAAGCATCTTTCTGACATAGTATTTCACCACCAGCTTCGCTTAAATCTATAGGTACAATCTTACCCGGATTTGGGGCGGAAAAGGTAACCGCCTTTTTGCCACCCTCAATGTTTGTGAAATGGGTCATGAATATGGATTCTCCTGTGAGTGCTCTTTTTCCTGCACTCATGAGCTTACTGAACATTCCTTGATTGGGTTCAGAACCATCACCCATTTTCGATTCAAAGGAAATACCAGGGTCCATCCAGTTCATGGCTCCAGCCTCGGCTACCACGGTTTCATTAACATCTAGTTCAATTTCTACCATCTGCATGTCTTCTCCATGCAGGGTGTAGTCTATTTCGTGAGAATTCATCCTTTAATTTTTATCTGAATATGATCAGAGATTCCCGTTATTAAAAATGTTACGAATGGGAGTTGGCCTTTATAATCCACCTGCTATCTTTGCACAATGTTCATGCAGTCACATATTGACATCCACGCAACTCATGCGCATCATTTCCATCGTCTCGGTTAAGAGATGTACATTATTAATGTGGCCTACGCGGTCGCGCAATTTCCCCAGTTTTCTTAATCAATTTTGAATCTTTAGAGTTTTAATCCCGATGGACAATATTTTACGTATCGCAGTTCAGAAAAAAGGCCGCTTAAGCGATGATTCCTTGAAGCTAATTAAGGAATGTGGCATCAAATTCAATAATGGTACAGGTAAGCTAAAGGCATCTGCTACCAACTTCCCTATGGAATTCCTTTTCTTAAGAGATGACGATATTCCAGGCTACGTACAAGATGGAATTGCGGACATAGGTATTGTAGGTGCAAATGAGGCTGCTGAAAAAGATAAAGAAGTGGAATGGGTGAAGCATTTAGGTTTTTCGAAATGCAGGCTCTCATTGGCTATTGATAAAAATGAAGAGTACAACGGCCTTTCCGACTTTGAAGGAAAGAGTTTGGCTACTTCATACCCTAAGATCTTAGGTGATTTCTTAAAAGAGAAAGGTATTAATTCCGAAATCAATGAGATCAGCGGATCTGTTGAGATTGCGCCAAGTATTGGGCTGGCCTATGGTATTTGTGATATTGTAAGTTCTGGCTCAACCTTAATGAGCAATGGATTAAAAGAGGTAGAAGTGATATTCAAGTCAGAGGCGGTGCTTTTGGCGAATAAGAATCTTTCAGATGAGAAGAAAGCTACTTTAGATAGCTTGCTTTTCAGGTTTGAGGCTGTTCAAACTGCTAAAAACAACAAATATATTTTATTGAACGCACCTACAGATTCGGTCAATAAAATCATTGAGATTCTTCCTGGAATGAAAAGTCCAACAGTACTGCCTTTGGCAAAAGAAGGCTGGAGTTCGGTACACACTGTGATAAGAGAGGATGACTTTTGGCAGATTATTGAAGATTTGCGTAAAGCAGGAGCAGAGGGAATTTTAGTGGTGCCTATTGAAAAAATGATTGTATGAAAACCTTCGTCAATCCATTAGCTAACGATTGGGCCGAAATTCTGAGAAGGCCAACCCTTGACCTTGAAGAGATAGAGGTAAAAGTAAAGCCGATTCTCGCAAAGGTTCAACAAGAAGGAGACGCTGCCCTAAGGCATTTTGCAAAGGCATTTGACGGAGTGGATTTAGAAAGTCTAGTGGTGACAGAAGCTGAATTTGAAGAGGCCGAATCACTGGTAGATCAAGAATTAAAGTCCGCTATCCTTACGGCTAAGAATAATATAGAGGTCTTTCACCAGGCACAACAGTCTGATGTGCTCAAGGTAGAGACCATGCCAGGGGTGAATTGCTATCGTAAATCTGTAGCAATAGAAAAGGTAGGATTATATATCCCAGGAGGAACTGCACCCCTGTTTTCAACCGTATTAATGCTTTCTGTGCCAGCAAAAATTGCGGGATGCAAAGAAATCATATTGTGTACGCCTCCAAATAAAGAGGGAAAAGTGCATCCGGCTATTTTGTATACTGCTAAAGCTGTAGGTGTCACCAAAATGATTAAAGCGGGAGGAGCGCAAGCAGTAGCTGCTTTGGCTTTTGGAACAGAATCAGTGCCAAAAGTGCACAAGATTTTTGGCCCGGGTAACCAATACGTTACGGCTGCCAAGCAATTGGTGACTAAATACGGCTTAGCTATTGATATGCCTGCCGGACCTTCTGAAGTTGCAGTCTATGCAGATGCAACGGCTAACCCAGCTTTTGTTGCTTCCGATTTACTTTCTCAGGCAGAACATGGTGTTGACTCACAGGTAGTTTTAATTGCGTCAAATCAAGCAATTGTAGATGCTGTGAATAAGGACGTTGCTGTACAAGTAGAGCAACTGCCGAGAGCAGAGTTTGCGAAGAAAGCATTACAAAATAGCGTGGCTATTGTAGCAGAGAATGAAGTTGAAGCTATTGCTATTTTAAACGAATATGGAGCGGAGCATTTAATTTTATCAGTAGATGAGCCTTGGCGCATTGCCGATCAGATCTCAAATGCAGGGTCTGTATTTCTTGGACATTACACACCTGAATCGGCTGGTGATTATGCCTCTGGCACCAACCATACCTTGCCAACAAACGGTTATGCCAAGACCCACAGTGGGGTTTCATTAGATAGTTATATCAAGAAGATCACCTACCAAGAGATTTCTAAAGAAGGCTTAAAGGTTTTGGGGCCAATAGTAGAGAAGATGGCTGCTGCCGAAGAATTGGAAGCACACAAAAACGCAGTTACTTTGAGGTTAAAGAGCTTGAAAGATGTTTAATCCTCAAGATTTACTAAGATCTCATTTAAAGGTCCTTGTGCCTTATTCATCGGCAAGAGATGATTATAAGGGGAATCAAGGTATCTTTCTTGATGCTAATGAAAACCCTATTGGCTCTATTACCGAAGCAGATTGGAATAGATATCCTGATCCTTATCAAAAGGCCCTCAAAGCCAGAATAGGTGAAATCAAAGACGTAAGTCCTGACCAGATCTTTCTAGGGAACGGATCGGACGAACCAATTGACTTACTCTTTCGTGCTTTTTGTGAACCTGGTAAAGACAATGTCATCATCAATCCGCCTACTTACGGAATGTATCAGGTTAGTGCCGATATAAACGGAGTGGAGGCAAAACAGGTCTTTCTAACAACTGACTATGACCTGAATGTCGAAGGGATATTAGTGGCCATAAACGAGTATTCTAAAATGGTCTTTATCTGCTCACCCAATAACCCCACGGGGAATGATGTGAGTTTAGACAAAATTGAGGAGGTACTGAAATCCTTTAGGGGTATTGTAGTTGTTGATGAAGCGTATATCGATTTTACGGATAGGGATTCATTCACACAAAAGCTAGACCTATATCCAAATTTGGTAGTTCTGCAGACCTTCTCAAAGGCATGGGGTTTAGCTGCTTTGCGATTAGGAATGGCCTTTTGCTCAGTTGAGATGATGAACATCCTAAACAAAATTAAGGCACCTTACAATTTAAGTGGGTTGACTCAGCAGACTGTATTGGAGGCACTTGTTCATACAGACAAGAAAGACAATATGGTAAATACCATTTTGGATAATAGAGAAGAATTAAAGGGTTCTCTTGAAGGATTAGACCTAATTCAAAAGGTTTATCCTACCGATGCCAATTTCTTCTTGGTTACCATTCCCAATGCAAAGGAAGTTTATCAGAACATGATAGAGAAAAAGGTAATTTTAAGAGATCGTTCAAAAGTTGCGCTTTGCGAAGATGGTATTCGTATTACAGTAGGCACTAAAGAAGAAAATCAAGCGCTTATTGCCGCGCTAAAGGAATTATAAGTCATAAACTTAAACGTCATTCCGAACTTGTTTCGGAATCTCATCAATATAGACCCTGAAACGAGTTCAGGGTGACGAAAAATAGAAAGATGAAAAAAGTACTTTTTATAGATAGAGACGGAACCATCATTAAGGAGCCACCCACCGATTTTCAAGTGGACTCTCTAGAGAAATTAGAGTTCTTACCAGGGGCAATATCCAATCTCAGAAAAATTGCTGAGAACCTAGAGTATGAATTGGTTATGGTGACCAATCAAGATGGTTTAGGTACGGATTCTTTTCCTGAAGACACTTTTTGGCCTGCCCAAAATAAGATGCTGAAAACTCTTGAAGGAGAAGGGGTAGTTTTTGATGAGATCTGCGTGGACAGAACCTTCCAACATGAAAATGCTCCAACGCGTAAGCCAGGCACAGCGCTATTGACTCAATACTTAGAAGGCGATTATGACCTAGAGAATTCATTCGTTCTGGGAGATCGCACCTCAGATATTCAATTGGCCAAAAACTTAGGAGCTCAGGCTATTTTTATTTCAGGAGAAGGAAATGACAATGCTTCACTTTCAACTACTAGTTGGGATGTGATTTACGATTTCCTTCGTTTTCCAGATAGAACGGCAGAGGTACATCGGGTTACCAAAGAGACAGATATTCTCATTCAGCTAAATCTTGACGGTACAGGGGTTTGTGAAAATGAAACCGGCTTAGGTTTCTTTGATCATATGCTCGATCAATTAGGAAAGCACTCTGGTTCAGATCTAACGGTAAAGGTAAAAGGTGATCTACATATCGATGAACACCATACCATTGAAGATACGGCTTTGGCTTTGGGTGAGGCATTCAGAAAGGCAATTGGCAATAAGAAAGGCATCAATCGATATGGTTTCTTATTACCTATGGATGAGGCTCTAGCTCAAGTAGCGATTGATTTTAGTGGTCGCCCTTGGCTTGTATGGGAAGCTGATTTTAAAAGAGAAAAGGTGGGAGATATGCCTACTGAAATGTTCATGCATTTCTTTAAATCATTCTCAGATGCAGCCCTATGTAACTTAAATGTAAAAGTAGAGGGAGATAATGAGCATCATAAGATTGAGGCGATCTTTAAAGCTTTTGCCAAGGCTATAAAAATGGCGGTAAAGCAGAATGAAGATGAGATGGATGTCTTGCCTTCAACAAAAGGAACCCTTTAGAATTTCTAACTTTCTTTATGAAGCGACTTCTTGTCTTATTTTTCTTCTTGTGCGCTATAACACTTGTGAAAGCTCAGGATTTCGATTGGTGGGATGCACTTCATAATTATCCAGATGCTGCGGGTACAGATCGTGATCGATATATCAGTATTTCTCCTGGCTACATGGGGCCTAATGCGTTGCGTGTACCTGTATTAAGAAATGGTAAGATTGATAATTGGCTTTGGTCAGAAAACACCATTGAATATCATTACGGCAATGGAGATCAGACGGTCAATATTTGGAATGAGTTTAATATTCCTTTAGCCAAAGACAAAGCCTTGCTTTATGTACAAAGCGTCCCTTGGGAATATTTTGAAGTAACGGAAGACATTCGCAATGAGCGAAGAATGCAAAATCGCAGTGGACTCGGATGGAATACTGGAGATACCGCCTTTGGAGTCATTCTCCGAATTGCCAATGAAGAGACTTCCAAATGGCCAAATATTGCATTTAGAGCTCATTCTAAAACCACAACTGGAGGGAATATCTCTAACGCGAGAAATACAGATGGTTCTATGTTTTTTTGGGAATCTACCGTGAGCAAAACCATTATTCAAAATGAAACCAGTTCCTTACTTATAAAAGGGATGTTAGGTTTCTATACCTGGCAAACCAACAAGAATTTCTTACCAAATGGCTCTAATTATTATCAAAACGATGCGGGTACTTACGGTGTAGGAGTAGAATACCAAAACGGTATGTGGTTAATAGGTTCGGATGTGTCGGGTTACCATGGTTATATCCAAAATAGGGATACGCCAGCCTTTTGGCGGAATCAAATCTCTTATAGGCTCAAACACATAGCACTTTATGCAAATTTTGAGGTTGGCTTAGATAATTGGGGATGGAATACTGTGACGTTTGGTTATAGACACTTTTGGAAAGAGAAAACGGAATAAAATTAGTTTTCCTTCTTTGAAAAGAAATTTAGAGTCCAAATAGCAAGAGACAAGAATCCAATTGTTATTAGACCAATAGAACCCAATAATTCTACTAAGCCTCCCAGACCTGAATCTGATTTTCTAATTTCTTCTAAGCCTACATGCCGACCCAAATAGAATATTCCGAAGGACCAAGTCAGAATTCCAATAATCAATAAAACCCTCCAGAAGTGTTTTCTTAGTTTCTGCATTCTTCCAGGAATTTATTATTAGTCGTGTCAGTCGGCTATTTCATTATTTTAGCTTCATACAGCTCAATAGCTTTCAAGTAATTGATAGCCCCTTGTTTTGTTTGGTCAAATATAAAGCCATCCAATTTTGGTTCATTTTCAGCCATCCAATCCACTAAAGTATCTCTTAGGCTCACCCATTTTTCTGTGTTGAATAAGATGAGTTCTGTCGATTCTACACTTTGGATTCTCTTGTTTTTGAATGTCAATTTCTCTTTGTAAACCGTGGGCTCTCCATTCAAGTAAAGGATTCGATTACATTCCTTAGAAATGGTTACTTCTGCAAAGTCTTCTCACATTTCTATCTCCAAAACTTTATAAGTTGGGTGAAAGGTAGAGTCCCAACTAAGCCAATGTTGGTATTCCTCAAAGGAATAAGTGATGAATTCACCATCGTTTCCGATTCTCACAGAATCACTGTAGAGTAGTTCAAGTTGAGAAAGGCTAGAGGCATTCATGGCTTGATAAAAGTCTGTCGCCTGCTTTTCATAATTTACTCGACCACAAGAGGTAAGAATGATTAGGCAGAGAAGTATTGATGCTATTGATTTCACTTTTGATTACTTAGAGACCGAGGTTATTAATTTTTTTAATCTTATGGTAAGTCAAAGCTGCTTTTATGCACTTGCGGAGAGTTTCATCTGGTACTTCATCTTTTAGTTTTAGGGTAATGGCACGGTTACCTTCAAAGGTTAGCTGATCATGAAAAACAAACCTGAAGGTTGGAACAAGCTGACTAGTGCATTGGAAGTAAAGTGCATATTGATCTGGGTTTTTCTCTTTCCAGTCCATTCTTAGTGTACTGCCAATGTTAGTTATATAAGCAGGCTCTCCCCAATTGGCTGTCTCTTCCAGCCTTTGGATCAACTCGCTTTCAGAAGCTGTTTTGAAAATGAGTGTCCTCAGTTGATTCAGCCTCGTTTGGACTTCTGGCGGATAGCCTGCCATCAGTTTTAATACCTCCTTGCTTTCAACAATTTCCATAGAACTCTAAAAGTAAAAAGGTTCGCACAATTTGTGCGAACCTTTATGGGTTTAGTTGCCTTTGCTACTGGTGCTAGTCAACTGCTTTGTCATGGCAGCGCCAATCAGCGCCTCAAGTGGGGTGCCGCCACCATCATCGCCACCAGAGATAATCATTGTAGTGGGGAATTTGATTTTAGCTATTTCTTGGGCTACACCGATAGCAATCTGCTTTTCTAACTCGGCCCTTTGCTGCGGTGTTAATCCAGCAGACACTAGTTTAGCATTTTGATAAGACTCAGCATCGGCTTTGACTTTTTGAGCCGTTGCTTTTAAGCGCTCAGTCTCAAGTGCAATGGCTGCCAACTTTTTGTTGGTTTCCTCTTGCTTCAACTTAGTCTCAATTGAGATCAAAGCTTTTACCTGCTCTTTCTCTTGCGTTACGCGCTCACCAGCCTTGTCACGCTCACCTTCAGCAATAATACGAGCTTGGGCATCTTTAGCAGTTTTGATTTTCTGCTGCTCGAGCTGGCGTTTGGCTGACTCATCCCTTTGCGCCTCTAGCCTTTGCTTAAAGACCTGCTCCAATACCACATCGTCTACAATTACCTGAGCAACGATTATGTTGTTCTCATTGATGACGTGAGGAATTCTAATGAATTTTCCATTCAAGTCTTCACGCTTTTGGACTTCGTATCGTGTTTGAATCTCCATGATCTTTCGATCTTCCTGCTCAATCGCAGTGATTACCGTGTCACGGTATTCCAACTTCTCAACGCTGTAAGCGCCATCTTTTAATTGCTCTTCAATGGCTACCCTAAAGTCTGAAGCTGAACCCGAGATGTAGTCTTGAGCCGTGAACATGTATCCTGTATTGGACACTACCTCTCTCACTGTGGGGATGAGGGTGTTGTTGGCCAAATTCTGTAGGCTACGGAACTCGATAGCCAAGTCAATGAAAGACTCTTTATCTGCAGGTAGCTGAAACCGAGTAGATAACTTGGTGGTTGCGGTAACCTGGTCGATGAATCTGATGGGGATGGGCTCCATTCTCCCTTCAATGTCTCGGGCATCTTCCCCTTCGCTAACGACTTTGACATCGATAAACTTTTGCCAGGGAGTGATTTTCGCGAAACCTCTAAACTTAATACCCTCAGACATGATGGCGCTTTTCTTTCCACTGGGATACACCACAAAGTATTGGTAGCCAGGTTCTGCCCAGAAAAATAAATAGGGCAGGATAATAAAAAGAGCACCTACACCGACTGTTGAAAGAGAAATCTTCCTGCTGAATACTAATAGCCAAGCAGGTACTTTTTCCTCGTTTTTGATTTGTGGTCTTACTACTAAAGTGATAAGACCGTAATGAATAAAATGATTCCTATAATTAACATAGTTCTTGGTTTTTTCGGTTAAACATGATTTTACTGCTTGGCCCGTATGGCCAATGATTGAATGATTTTGAATATTGATTTGAATGATACAGGAATTCGCGCGCGATTATCTTTTCGAAGAATCGAAGGAGATAGGATTGTAAGTATCAGATTAACTCCATGACTTGTGGGATCAGCCGGGAGTCATGTAGATTTAGAATTGAGTGTTAATGTGTTCCGAAGGTGCTTTCATAAAACGCATCCAAACATCTTTATCTAAAGATTTTGAGGATGAAGTTGTATAATTTTGCTTATGCATTTTTCGGTTCATTAATATTTTGAACTCAATTATATATACGTATATAATACCGTTTTAGTTACATAAACAGTATAATATTATGTGTATGAGTATATACGGAATAATATTCTGATATACAGTTAATTACGCTGTAACCGTTAGAGATCTCTGAATACACGCATAACATTTTCTTTAAGTCCTATCCTTCGGATTCATTTTTTGGGTTAGTCTCAAGGCCTCAGTCAATACAATACATTAAAAATTAAGGTCGCGTTTTGCTGACAATTAGTCTGTTAGAATTAGTGAATAGTCATAGCTAATATTATTTTTGCACATGGCAGAAAAGATCCTGATCCTTGACTTCGGTTCACAGTATACGCAACTGATTGCCCGAAGAGTGAGAGAACTAAATGTGTATTGTGAAATACACCCCTACAATCACCTTCCTGAAATTACTGATGATATCAAGGGAGTTATACTCTCAGGTAGCCCTTGCTCTGTAAGAGAAGAAGATGCCCCAGATTTAGATATTGATCAATTTAGAGGTGATGTCCCGGTTTTAGGTGTCTGTTATGGCGCTCAACTTATGGCGCAGAAATACGGAGGTAATGTGCTCCCTTCTGAGATTCGTGAGTATGGTAGAGCTAGACTGAATAGAGTAGATGGTCATTTCGATTTGCTTAAAGAGATAAGTCTCGATTCTCAAGTTTGGATGTCTCATGGAGATACAATTTCTGACCTACCTGAAGGCTTCAATATCATTGCCAGCACTTCAAGTGTTAAAGTAGCTGCATATAAGATCGATGAGGAAGAAACTTACGGTATTCAGTTTCACCCAGAAGTAACACACTCCTCTGAAGGGAAAAGACTATTAAGAAATTTTGTTGTACATATCTGTGGATGTGCTCAGGATTGGACTCCAGATTTATTTGTTGAGAGTACCGTTGCTGCTTTAAAGGCGCAACTTGGAAATGACAAAGTGGTACTGGGTCTGTCTGGTGGTGTAGATTCTTCTGTAGCCGCAGTTCTTATTCATAAGGCTATTGGTGAAAACCTACATTGTATTTTTGTAGATAACGGCCTTTTGAGAAAGAACGAATTCGAGTCAGTACTTGAGAGTTACCAAGGAATGGGCTTGAATGTGAAAGGCGTTGATGTAAAAGATCAATTCTATGATGCTTTAAAAGGTATTACAGATCCAGAAGGAAAGCGTAAGGCCATTGGAAGAGTATTTATTGAAGTATTCGACCAAGAAGCGCATAAGATTAAAGATGTGAAATGGTTAGGTCAAGGGACCATCTATCCAGATGTAATTGAATCTGTTTCAGTTAAAGGCCCGTCTGCTACAATAAAATCGCATCACAACGTTGGTGGATTACCTGAGAAGATGAATTTGAAAGTGGTTGAGCCACTGAATACACTCTTCAAGGATGAAGTAAGAAATGTAGGTCGCTCCCTAGAGATAGATCAGAATATTTTGGGTAGACATCCATTCCCAGGCCCAGGATTAGGTATTAGGATTTTAGGAGATATTACCCCAGATAAAGTATCTATACTTCAAGAAGTAGATCATATTTTCATCCAAGGATTGAAAGACAAGGGATTATATGATGAGGTGTGGCAAGCGGGTTCAATGCTACTGCCCATTCAGTCGGTAGGGGTAATGGGTGATGAAAGAACTTATGAGCGTGTTGTGGCTTTAAGAGCGGTAACTAGTGTAGATGGTATGACTGCCGATTGGTCTCATTTGCCTTACGAGTTCTTGCAAGATGTTTCTAATGATATTATAAATAAGGTTAAGGGTGTAAACCGTGTGGTTTACGATATCAGCTCAAAACCACCAGCAACCATCGAATGGGAATAAGAAAACACTTTTTTGGTCTACTACTAATCTTGCTTTTTTGCGTTGGTGGTTTTGCTCAGAACTTCTTCACACTGTTTAAGGAAGGGAAGGCACACTTTGATAATGAGCAATTCGCTTTGGCGATGACCAAATTTGCTCCCATTACCTCAAGCAATGATAATTCAGAAGCGGTAAAGTATGCTTCTTATTATTATGCTGTATCGGCTTTCGAGTCTGGTGATGCCATTTTATCTAAAAATATGTTTTTGCAGCTTCAGCAGAAATTTCCCGGCTGGGATGTTCAACCTGAAGTAAACTTCTGGTTGGCTTTTTTAGCAGCGAATGAAGGAGATGCAGAAGCCACCTTTTCGTATTTAAAGGCTATACCGGCAAATGTTAAAACAGAAGAGGTAGAATCACTAAAATATAATGTTGTTCAATCTATTTCTGAGATTAACGAATTGGAGTATTTGCTGCAGTCCAATCCGGGTGATATTATTTTGGCTTCAAGGCTAGCGGAGGCTATTCTAGCACAAGATGTATCCAACCAAGATGTGGATCGATTAAATGAACTACAGGATAATTACAACTTAAGCCTCAATTTATCTATTGATGGGATAGACTCTTCCCCCAAAAAGGCAGTCTATAATGTTGGTCTCCTTTTGCCATTCAATTATAGTGGTGATTCTTTGAGTTTGGTGAGGTTGGAGTCTAATTGGGCCGTACGTATGCATCGAGGTGTTCAGTTAGCGGTTGATAAGTTGGCGGAAGAAGGTACTACAGTAAATCTGGTCACCATCGATACAAGGGATAGGACGGCTAGGTTGAATGATATTCTTAGAACAGGAGCATATGATGATTTAGATCTTATTATAGGCCCAGTAACACAAGGGGCTGTGAGAACAGCAACTGCCTTTGCCAAAGAGAAGAAGATTAATTTGATTAATCCATTGTCATCGAATAGCGAGATTTTGGATTATAATCCATATGCTTTTCTTTACAACCCAAGTAATGAAACCATAGCGGTTAAGGCTGCGGAGTATGCCATAAAACACTTTACTGACAACAAGAATGTAGCTGTTTTTTATTCTGGGCCTGGTGATAGGCCAAGGGCTACTTTATATCGAGAGCTTATTGAAAAAGATTCGTTTAACGTATCAATTTTCGAAGGTATCACACCTCAAGAATCCGTTAAAATCCAGCAGCTTTTCACACATGAGGAAGAAGTAGAAAAAGACTCTTTGGTAGTCGAAATGATGCTCGCTGAAATGGATTCTCTTAGAGAAGCCGAAGTCGAAGATTGGGAGATTTATAATGATCAGGATTTCTATTTAGATTCTCTCATCATTCGACCAGATAGTATTGGGCACATCTTTGTGGCATCAGATATTTCTTCACACGCAGCAAGTGCTATGAGTGGTATAGAGTCTCGAGAAGACACGATTCATTTCATTACCTCTTCTAAATTTTTAAATGCGGAGAGCTCCATCTCTTTCGATCAATTAGATCGTTTGGATGCAGTAATGATAGGGGCAAATTATATCGATTACACTACGGAAGAAGTTGATGAGTTCAGAACAAATTATATCAACAGGTTTTTAAATAGTCCGATTAGAGAGGAGCGATTGGGTGACGCGTACATTGGTTATGATATCATGCTTACCTACGGAAAACTCCTTGCTGAATATGGTAAATATTTTCAGGTTGGTTTGAAGCGGAAGCGTTTCGTTGAAGGGGCAATTACTGAGAAGTTTAATTACCAATTCTCTAATGATAATAGATATGTACCTGTGTTGAAGTACAAAGACACCCAGATTATAAATGTCGAAGAAAGTAAGGATGGAAAGTAGGAGTAAGGAATTATTTGAAGAGGCACAGAATTATATTCCAGGTGGCGTTAACTCACCAGTTAGGGCTTTTAAGGCTGTAGGAGGTAATCCGCTGTTCATCAAGAAGGCAAAGGGTGCCTTTATCTGTGATGAGGACGACAACGAATATATAGAGTTGATCAATTCTTGGGGTCCGATGATTCTCGGTCACGCTAATCCTAAGATACAAGAAGCCGTAGCTGAAGCGATTCATGGTTCTTTGTCATTTGGTGCACCAACAGCCATTGAAATTGAAATGGCAAAGACCATATCCGAAATGGTGCCTAGCATTGACAAGGTGCGAATGGTGAATTCTGGTACAGAGGCAACCATGTCGGCAGTAAGACTCGCAAGAGGCTACACCAATCGTTCTAAGATTATAAAGTTTGAAGGCTGTTACCACGGTCATGGAGATTCATTCTTGATTGCAGCGGGTAGTGGTGCCATTACTTTAGGAGAACCAGATAGTCCGGGGGTTACAAAGGGTGTTGCTCAAGATACCATCACGGTTCCTTTCAACGACATGAATAGGCTGCATGAGGCAATCATGGCGAACAGAGGAAATATAGCCGCAGTAATTGTGGAGCCCGTAGCTGGAAACATGGGCTGTGTTGTTCCTGAAAAAGGTTTCTTAGAGAGCTTAAGAACGGCCTGTGATGCTGAAGGCATTGTTCTAATTTTTGATGAAGTAATGACTGGCTTTAGACTCTCTAAAGCAGGTGCTCAAGGTGTACTAGGTGTACAACCAGACATAACCACTTTAGGTAAAATTATTGGCGGAGGTATGCCAGTTGGAGCCTATGGTGGAAAGAAAGAAATCATGGACTATGTCTCTCCCCAAGGACCTGTTTACCAAGCGGGAACCCTATCTGGGAATCCTGTGGCCATGGCTGCCGGTTTGGCCATGCTGAACCAACTGAAGGAAGACGAGAGTATCTACAACGATTTGGCTTTAATTACTGCTAAGATTGATAATGGAATCCAGGAGAATTTAGAGGAATTAGGACTTCCTTATACTTCTAACAGAATTGGTTCTATGTACTCTTTATTCTTTACTGAAGAAAAAGTAACCAATTTTGAATCTGCGAAGAGTTCTAACTTAGCTTTATTTGGAAAGTACTTTAGGGAAATGCTCAATCAAGGCGTTTATCTAGCACCATCGCAATTTGAATCTTTGTTTCTGTCAAAAGCTATTACTGTTGAATTGGCCAATAGAATTATTGAGGCCAATCGAAACGCTCTTAAGGCTATTCACTAATAGTACCAGAAGCTGATCATCACTTCCATAAAGAAGAAAGTATTTAGAAAAAAGCTGTAGGTAAATCCTACAAGCCAGAATTTAATCAAAGTCTTGAACCAACCTTGCTTATAGACTTTCAAGAATGAGATGTATGCGTAGGTGGTGGTTAGGATAAAGAAAATGCCTGCAGTAAGCCCTCTCCAACCCATGTATCCTTCCACATCCTCACCTATCAGCTTAAAAATAATGAGCAGACCTAAACCAAAGAGGAGATAAAAGAATGAATGAATGTGTAAGGCGTGTACCACATGTTTAATGTATAAATGCTCTCTTCTTACGTAAAGGAGTTTCAAGATTCCAGCGAATAACGGAATCAAAATAAACATAGTAAGGGGAAGGTTTCCTAAGACAAAACTTTTAAAGCCTTGATCGTTTTCAAAAATCTTACGTAATTGACCAGAAAGGTGCTCTTCTTGTGAAATATTAAAGAATGTAGTGTCAAAAGGATTGTCATTTCCTGTAAGAGAGTCTAAAAATGCTTCATCTGTAATGCGTCTGTCTCTTGCTAATCTATGGAGGCGATCTATTGTTCCTTCTTCATCACTTTCCGGTATGTCAATACCTTTTAACGAAACGGATAAATCCTCGAATTCATCAGAGTTTAAATCATTACTCAAAGAGTCATACAATTGATCAAATGATTCAATATTGGTGTACTTGCTCACAATTGAATCGCTAAAGAGCTTCAGTTTAGTTGAATCCTCAAGCATAAGAAGTCTCTCATTTTTCTTGAATTCATCAATAGAAGCACTTGTTAAGTCTGCTTCATCTTCAAAATTCCTTAAATCGAAACCAGAGAGTAAATAGCTAATGGTGAAGAAGTAGAATAAACTCATAACCAAGTAGAGTCTCACAGGGTGAATAAAATGCTTTATTCTTCCCTCATTAAATCTATTGGTAAGTGCACCCGGATTAGTAAGGAACGGTATTACACTATGTGCCATTTTAGAGTCTAGACCTAAATAGTTGTCTACAAACTCCTTCATTAATGTCCAAAAAGTAATATTGTTGTCAGTGTTAGACTGACCACATGTCGGACAGAAGTTGTAGGCTTCCTCTAGGGGGGAGCTACAATTGTGACAAACAGTACTTCTTCTTTGCTTTTGCTTCATAAAAAAATAGCAGCGTTGGTTCAAAGATAGTCTAAGAATGCAAAGTGCAAAAGGATAAAAAAAGCCCACCAAATTGGAGGGCTCTTTTTGCTTTTGTGTTTAGGTGAAATATTTTTAAACTATATCTATTAACCAGTCAAGTTTATGGTTAAAGCTTAGTCTCTTTTCTTTTACTTTATCGAGCAGTGTCGTCTTGATTTCTTCTAGAACTCGTTGATCTCCTGTAAGGTAGGTTATACTCGGAACGATATCTTCTTTGATTAAAAGCTGGTTGGACTGTGTGTCTACTATAGCCCCCTGCCAATGATCAGATTCAATTTCATACTTCTGACAAAGCAATTGACCGATCTGTTTTTTTACTTCAACATTCCCTTCTCTAATTTCCATTTGTCCAAAAAAGAACTGGTCTTGGTAGAAGTGAACTTGTAAGATGCATTTCACTCCTTTGATTTGAAGTCGGTAGAAATAAGTTTTATGCCTTTGATTACCAAAGACCTAGAATCAATAAAATTTGGTTTGCCTAATCTTTTGCGACAGTCTCTAGTTTTGGAGCCAAAACTAAGACCGTAAAACTTGATGTCTTTATGAGAAGATTGAGAATCGAGTTTGTGATTTACGAACAGCTGACTGAAACTAGAAGACGAAGTGAGAAGGTTTCTACCTTCGTAGAATTCCTTCTTACTTTGCTTATAAAGTTTCGACTGTTTATAAAATAACAGACGCTTTGATGTAGGACGTTTTCTGGTCCAGACCATAGCAACTCAAGTGTTTAGGTGAAAATTGAGTACCCTTTCGGATACTCAAATGTAACAAAAGAACTCTTAAAAGTGCAATTAGGTTTAAAACCTAGGTTTCGTCAAGGCCTGTAAAAGTGCGTTTTTTGGATTTAAAGTCAGCTTTTGTATGTAATCGACAATTTCTTGAGTGCATAAAAATGCAATTTTTATCAGTTTAGCTGAAATGCGACTTCATAACTGGTCTTATCCCATAGCAATTGAATCTTGCCACCATTGTTAGTCTCCACTACTTTAACCGTAAAGCCTTCATAGAAAGTCTCCGATTGGGCTCTTGTCATTTCAATTCGCATTAAATCCCTTTCTTGGTTGTAGCTTCTTCCGTTCTGGCCAGTTTGTTTATTGATGATTAAGGTGCCTCCGTTCTCTTCAGGAATTGAGAATAAGGTATACTCTCCTGCCGGAACTTTTTGGCCATTGATGGTAAGGTCACGTGTTGTGCTAAAGTGAGTAGCTCGGTTTGCACCTGTTCTCCATCTTTCACCATAACTAACAATGCCTCCGAAAATATCCCTACCTCGTTTTTGAGGAGAACCATAGGTTACCTTGAAATCTGTATTCTTAAAGTTGAAAGATTCTTCTACTGCCGGAGAGAGTGTTCCGAAAGGCGATCCTTTTGCATCGATTGCTAAGAACCTTTCTGTAAGTGCATCAAAGTCTAATTTGTCGGTTCTATAAACTTTCAATTTTCGAGTTGTTCCTTTAGCATCCAAAAAAGTAAGATTGCCGTTATCGTCAGTTTTCACGTCCATTACGCCTCTACTCGGATGTCTCACAGTAAAATCATTGCCATCTACTCTATGAATAATAAAATTAGATGCTCTTCTGCCAGATAGGAGGTATTGGTCTGTAGAGTCATTCGTATTTTGGTAGGCTCTTGTAAACGCTACATCATAAGGCCAATGAACCATGTCAATGAAGGGTAGGAGGCTTTTGTCATTTGCTACGGTATAGTTAACCATGCCATTTCTACCTTGCGTTTCAATATTCAGGCTTTGTCCAGCACTTGTAATATTCTGGATTACAGTCCCACCTTCTCCGTCTTCACCAAAGGTTTTGTCAAAACTTGTGGCAGTGAGGGCTTGTAGTGTTTTACTATCATTCCAACTTATTTCATATTGAGTAAGACTGATGCTAGGGCTTCTTAGCACCACATCAGCTTCTAGCTTTCCATTTTCTCTTTCTATTCTTTCAATAGCGAGTGTGTCACTTCCAAGTGTGGTCACAAAATAGTAGGTGTTGTCTTGAGGTTCACAAGAGAAAATAAGAATTAGCGATAAAAGTGGGAGAAGCTTTTTCATAGTCAAGGGTTTGCACAAAATTATGAGTTAGCTGACTTTCATCAATCGAAATTATTTCAGTGGACTAAACTTTCGTTCTTACATTTTCCCAACTTTTCACCTGCCAGAAAATATGGCCAGTTGTCAAGTGGTTTCCTTCAGCATTATGTGACTTTACTTCGCAATCAACCACAACCGCAGTTTCGTTCTCTAGCGGGTCTAAAATCTGCTCTTTCAGCCAAGCATCGGTAATTTCAAAAGTTACTACTGTGTCCATTTTGGCTTGGTAATGATAATTCATCTCCATCTTCTGCATGATAATGCGGTATTCCTTGGCGTTCAGCTTGTTGAGCAATACTAATCCTGTACTATACTCAGATGCAGTGGCCAATGCACAAGCATGAATACCTTTAATGTGATTGAAGTTTAGTTTTTTGTAGGGGATTTTCACCTTAACAAAATTGTCTCCAACCTCTGTGATTTTAAACCCATGAGGTTTATTGAAGGGGATCATTCTGAGTAAACCAAAATTCAAAAGTGCCAAATGCTTTTTAGAGCTTTTAGCTTTTTCCATTAACTGTGCAGGATCTATCATAGGATTAGCAATTTCGATTAATTTAGAGATTCTATTTGAAATAATGTCTATGCTGAGTTTTTGGGAGAAGGATGCTTTTTTAGAATATGATTTTATCGTAGTTGGTGGAGGGATTGTAGGCCTATCAACGGCTATTGAACTCAAGGAAGCGCAGCCCAAAGCAAGCGTCTTACTTTTGGAAGCAGGTCAGTTCCCAACTGGAGCATCTACTAAGAACGCTGGTTTCGCCTGTTTTGGGAGTCTTACAGAAATCTTAGCTGATCTTGAAAAACTAAGTGCAAGCCAAGTTCAGGACTTAGTAGCGCTCCGTTGGAATGGTCTTCATAAGTTAAGAGAGCGACTTGGAGATAAGGCCATAGCCTATCAAAATTATGGTGGATATGAGCTGCTAGAAACACACCAGCTAAAAGCACTGGAAAGGATAGATGAAGTTAATCAGCTATTAAGGCCGGTCTTAGGAGGTGATGCCTATTTACTAGAGGAGGATCCTAAGAGATTTGGTTTTGATTCAGCTAGAGTCGAGGCCATAGTATTCAATCCTTTTGAGGGTCAAATTCACACAGGCAAGATGATGAAAGCCCTGCAACAAAAAGCGGCCGAAATTGGTGTGGAGGTATTAACGGGTTTGAGAGTTCATGAAGTTAATCAAGCCACTAATCGGGTAGAAGTGGTAACTGAAGACCTGCTGTTTACATGCGCAAAGGCTGCGGTTTGTACTAATGCTTTTACCCACAAGCTTATTCCAGATTTAGATTTAAAGCCGGGCAGAGGTGTGGTTTTGGTGACCAAGCCTATTCCTCAGCTACCTTTTAAAGGGACTTTTCATTATGAGGAAGGCTACTATTATTTCAGGAATTATAAGGATCGCGTGATCTTCGGAGGTGGAAGAAACTAAGACATTGAAGGGGAAGAATCTACAGATTTTGAAGTGAGCGAATTGATTAAAAGTAAGCTTATTGCTGATTTAGAATCTCTGATTTTGCCCAATACATCTTTTGAAATAGACCATTTTTGGTCTGGAATTATGGCATTCGGTCCTAATAAGCAACCTATTCTAAAACAGGTAACTGACAATGTTTTTGCTGGGGTTCGTTTAGGTGGAATGGGTGTAGCAATTGGTAGTAAATTGGGGCACGATTTAGCCAATAAGATGTTGGCATAACAAATAATTAGTATCTTCAGCGATACCCGAAATTGTACATGGAATATAAATACCAAAAACCCTCACTCTTTCAGGCACTTATCCCAATTCTATTTCTAATTGTAGTCCTCTTTATTAATGTGAGGATCTTTGGTGATGGTGCGCTAGACGGTTCAAATCAAATTTTACTCATTTTATCAGGAGCAGTTGCAACCTTAGTGGCGCTCAAATTGGGTATGCCTTGGGCCGATATTCAAAAAGGAATTGTATTGACCATTAGCTCGGCAATGGCTTCAATTATAATACTATTATTGATTGGTTCATTAGCTGGCACTTGGCTGCTTTCTGGTATTGTACCCGCCATGATTTACTATGGATTACAAATATTGAATCCTACGATTTTTCTGGTAGCAGCTTGTATTGTTTGTTCCATCGTATCCATTGCAACTGGTAGTTCATGGACAACGGCTGCCACGGTAGGCATTGCCTTAATCGGAATTGGAAAAGCCCTTGGAGTCAATGATGGAATGATCGCAGGAGCAGTTCTTTCGGGAGCATATTTTGGAGACAAGATGTCTCCGCTTTCAGACACTACAAACTTGGCTCCAGCCATGGCTGGTACAGATTTGTTTACCCATATCCGCTATATGGCTTATACCACCATTCCTTCCATTTCGATCACTTTGGTTATCTTTTTGATCCTAGGTTTTATGCAAGGGGGATCGGGAGACGTAACTGAAACAGAAGCCATTCTTACCGCTATTAGTAGCAAATTCAACATTAACGGTTGGTTGTTTATTGTGCCCGCTGTTGTGGTGTTTTTGATTGTAAAGAAAATGCCAGCTATTCCTGCCATAACCATCGGAGCTTTATTAGGTGGAGTATTCGCTCTAATCTTTCAGCCAGAAGTAGTTCAGTCTGTATCTGGTTGGACAGGTTCTGCTTCAGAGATAGCCTTCGTAGGTGTAATGAAGTCGCTTTACGGTGATATTGCTATCGTAACCGGAAATGCCACTGTTGATGACCTATTAACATCAGGTGGAATGTATGGCATGCTCAATACCGTTTGGTTAATTGTCTCTGCCATGATCTTTGGTGGAGTAATGGAATCTAGTGGGTTACTGAAAAGAATTGCAGATGCGGTTATCTCTAAAATAAGCTCAAATGGCTCTTTGGTTGCAGCAACAGCTGGAACTACCATTTTCTTTAACGGTACAGCCTCCGACCAATATTTGGCCATTGTAGTTCCAGGTAGAATGTATGCTGATATTTATAAGGAAAAGGGTCTGGCACCTGAGAATTTAAGTAGAACCCTGGAAGATTCGGGTACAGTAACCTCTTGTCTTTTCCCTTGGAATACATGTGGTGCATATCATTCAGGCGTATTAGGGGTAGCAACAGGAGCTTATTTACCATATGCCTTCTTTAATTTGATTAGTCCTATTATGACCATCGCATTCGCTTATCTCAAGATAAAGATCAGGCCCTTAAGTGAAGCGGGTAGCAACGAACCTGAAATTGCAGCGTGATGTTTCCAATGTCAATTACCAAGGATGAAGTAATGGAAAGACCCTTAAAGAGTTTTGAGGGTAAAATCATTATTGCATCAGAAGCCAAAAGCATTGCAAATGCGGTGGCTGAAATTAATGAGCACGAGGTGGTAGGTTTCGATACCGAAGCAAAGCCGACCTTCAAAAAAGGGCAGCAGCGCAATATTTCTTTGATTCAGGTCGCTATTCCAGACAAGGTTTTCTTGTTAAGAACCATGAAGGATGGCATGACTGATCCTATTCATCGGCTGCTAGAAAATGAGTCTATTCTCAAAGTGGGTATCGGATTGTTAGACGATTACAACTTGCTGAAAAAGCTCAGGATGTTTACGCCTACTGGCTTTGAAGATTTAAACGATACGCTTGAAGATTTAGGAGCGGAGAATATAGGTGCAAGAAACTTGGCTGCCATGATTCTGAATATTCGTATTTCAAAATCCGCACAAACCTCCAATTGGGAGTCTGAGGTGCTTTCTGAAAAGCAAATTAAGTATGCTGCCACAGATGCATGGATATGTCTAGAGATCTTTAATAAACTCGAATACTGGGGTTATATCTGATTTTTCTTCCGCATATGCATCCTTTTAATTTTTCTTCTGTCAATAAAGAAAAACATAAAAGATGCAACGACTCAAATCAACCTTATTAGCACTTGTATTTCTAGCGGGTGCCATGAATGCCTTCGCTCAAGAGCGAATTGAAAAATCTTTCTCTGGTGTAGAGAATCTCCGTTTAAAAACCGCTTCAGGTAACGGAATCATTAAAAAAGGTAATGGTAATGAAGTGAAAATCGTATTGGAGTATACCTACGATGAAGATGATTACACCCCAACCTTCGATCAGAATGGATCGACCTTAGTTATTGAAGAAGATTTTAGAAGAAGCCGTTGGACAAAGGGCTACGCAGAATGGACCTTAGAAATTCCTGGTGGAATGGACGTGAACTTCAAAACAGGCTCAGGAAATATTGAAGTTAGTGGACTTGACATTATGATCAATGCGGGGTCGGGTTCTGGTAATATAGAGATGGATGATATGACAGGTGAGTTTAGTGCGAGTACTGGCTCAGGAAACCTAACATTTAATCAACTTGAAGGACCACTTTCAGCTAATACCGGTTCTGGGTCCATTAGAATAGAACGTTTATCAGGTAATGCTAATTTGAATACCGGTTCTGGCAATATTCGACTTAGAGACGCCCAAGGTGAATTTGGTGTGAATACTGGATCAGGTAACCTAGAGTTGCAGGCGGCTACAATTATGGGTAAATCAACATTCAATACTGGCTCTGGCAATGTTACTGTCAATCTAGCAGCTCAGTTAAATCATGATATGTCTTTGAATACAGGTTCAGGTAATGCAACCCTCGATTTCGATGGTCAAGAAATTGTAGGTAGGTTCATTATGAAGGCAAGTGACAAAGACGACATCAGTGCACCATTTAGATTTGACAAAGAATCTGGCAATGGCAATGACGACAGAGGTTGGAGAGGCAGAAGAGGTAGCTACACCAAAGAGGCGACTATTGGTAACAAGGATATTGTCGTAAGAATCAGCACGGGATCAGGGCGAGCAATCGTTAGAGAATAATTTTTTAAGACTTCGGTGTAACGATTCTGTTATGCCGAAGTCTTCAATTTATAGGTCAACTTAATTCAACGGTCAAATGCTCAAAAACTTCATCGTGGTTGCCATGCGCAGTCTACGTAAAAATTCGCTGTACTCAGTCATCAACATTTCAGGACTTTCAGTAGGCATAGCCTGCAGCATTCTTATTCTCTTGTGGGTAAAGGAAGAAACCTCCTATGACAAATTTATTCCAAAAGTAGATAAGCTCCATCAGGTATGGGTAAACGCCACTATTTCTGATGGTGTTTCGAGCTGGAATTCTGTTCCTCTACCTACCTATATGGAGTTGAAGAATGCCAACGCTAAAATTGTAAATTCTGCTGTTGCGGGCTGGGGTGGTAACCGGCTTATTGTTAATGATGACAAGCGGATTAACATAAGAGGCTATTATGTGAGTAATGAGTTTCTCGATATGTTCGAGTTCCCAATGATTGAAGGGGATAGGAGCCTAGTGCTAGATGATCCATCTTCTATCGTGATATCTGAGAACCTGGCGGCTACCCTGTTTGAGGAAGGGGAAGACCCCATTGGTCAATTCTTAAGAGTAGAAGATCAGAGTACTTTAAAAGTTACCGGAATTATCAAAGATGTTCCTGCGAATTCCTCGTTTCAGTTCGATTATCTCATTCCTTGGGCACATAGAGAAACCGTTCAGCAGTGGGTTGTAGATAACAAAAATAACTGGGGTAATTATTCATTTCAGGTATATGTAGAGCTAGCCAATAATACTGACGAACTGGAAGTTGAAGGTGCCATCAAAGATATACTTGCTGAAAAGGGTCAAGATGATATTCCACGAGAATTTTTCCTGCACCCGATGCCGCGCTGGAGGCTTCATAGCAATTTTGAAAATGGTGTTGAAGCAGGTGGTCAGTCAGGATATGTGAGCTTGTTCACTGCTATAGCCATGTTTATTCTAATTATCGCATGTATCAATTTCATGAACTTGGCTACTGCTAGATCGGAAAAGAGAGCCAAAGAAGTAGGCATTCGTAAGACACTTGGTTCAAGAAGAGGCCAGTTGATTATGCAGTTTTATGGAGAGTCAATTCTCATTTCTATCATATCCTTTGTACTGGCAGTTTTGTTGGTCTTAGCTGCATTGCCATCCTATAATAATCTTGTAGATAAACAGCTGAGTATTGATTTTATGGGAGCGGAATTTTGGATATTCTCTGGCCTAATCATACTCATTACGGGTGTAGTTTCAGGTAGTTATCCATTGCTTTATCTCTCTTCATTCAATCCAGTAAAGACATTAAAAGGTAAAGTGGTTTCGGGTAAGAATGGCGATTTACCAAGGCGAATATTAGTGAAGCTGCAATTCGGTTTTGCCATTGTGCTGATCATCGGAACCATTGTTATTCTAAAGCAGATTGATTTGGCTAAAGGTCGCGACATTGGCTACGACCAAGAAGGGCTTATTTCTATGACCTTAACTGATGATATTCGAGAGAATTATGATGTGATTAAGAATGAGTTGATCAGGAAGAATTTGATTGTAAACATGACACGGTCGAATAGTCGGGTCACAGATATAAATTCGAACAACTTCTTAGGTTGGCCGGGTAAACCTGAAAGTCAAAAGGTCATGTTTGTAACGGTAATTACAGGGTACGACTATGCTGAAACGATGGGTGCGGAAATGCTAATGGGCAGAGATTTTAGTAAAGAGTTTGCCACAGATTCTAGCGCTATAATCATTAATAAATCGGCATTAGATTTAATGGGGATTGAAGGTGATCCTATCGGAACGTCCTTAGATCTCTGGGGTGAAAAGCGGCCATTGGTTGGAGTGATTGACAATATTATGATGGGCTCACCTTATGAAGAAGTAAGGCCAATGTTTATGACAATTGACGATTGGGGTGGCTCGGTCACTATTAGGTTGCCTGCAACAAACGATATGCAAGCCATGCTTTCTGGAGTTCAGGAAGTATTCGAACAATACAACCCTGCGTATCCGTTTGAATATGAGTTTGCAGACATAGCCTTTGAGCGTAAATACACAACAATTAACCTAACGCGTAAGCTATCCACCATATTCGCTATTCTAACCATTTTTATCACAGGATTGGGGCTTTTCGGGTTGGCGTCTTATACTGCACAACAGCGCATTAAAGAAATAGGGATTAGAAAAGTGTTGGGAGCTACTGTACCAAGTTTAATTGGTTTGATCTCTAAAGACTTCACTCGCCTGGTGCTTATATCTTTTGTGATTGCAGCACCAATAGCTTATTTCTTATTCCAGAATTATCTGGAACGTTACACTGTGAGAACCAGTCTGGATTGGTGGATTTTCGCAGTAACGGGACTTATTGCGTTGCTATTCGCCTTAGCTGTTGTGGTAAATCAAGCGAGAAGAGCTGCACTATCTAATCCAGCAAGTTCTCTTAGAACGGAATAGACTAGTACGCTTTAAAATATAGATAACTGGGCGACCCGTGGAACTCAAACTGAGTGCCGCGGGTCATTCCATTTTTAACGGCCACCACTTGTGAAGCAATATTATCGATATGAATTATTGAAACTACCTTTTACCCATATCATGTACTTCGAAGTATTCCCTAAAAAGGATAACCATTTCGGTGGCATATCCTTTCTTCCATTCTTTTGGGATTACTGAATAACCTATTTCATAGATGTTCTCACCAAGTATATCTTCTCGCCAGATGATACCTACATTACCAATCAGTTGATTGTCGGATTTTCTAAAAGCACCTAAAATACCCACTCCAGTTTCTTCATAACGTTTCATCTGTCTTTCAATCCAGAATTTAGAATGCTCCTCTAATGATTTGGATTCCGTTACCCCTACAAAATGTAGGTAGGGGTTGTCTAAGAAGTAAGCCTGCCATTGCAGATAGTCGCTCACTTGTAAGGGGCGATAATCAAGTCTCTCAGATGAAATGGGGAATTGGTATGTGTGCACTTACTCAAAAATCATGTGAAACGAATCCGTAGCCCAAAGTATTACAAAGAAAAGTATGATGATACCAATGCCCACAATGGCTGTTATGATGGAGCTTTTGCTGAACGGGTTTAGGAGCTTTAATCGTTTCTTTTCGTCATAGGCAGGAATGCCGAATTCCTTCATAATTAATTGCGCCTGTTCAATGTCACTATCGCTCACTTGAACTTTAACACCACCCATAGGGATACTTAAAAAGTTATCGGTTTGAATGGTAAGTTCATCTTGCATAAAAACCTTAATGCCTTCAGATTCTAATTTGGTTCTGAAAATGTAAGCATCATGGGGAAATCGAAAAGTAGCTATTGTCGTTTGTAGGCTCATGATGGTAGAAAAATTTTATGCCCTATATCATTCAAGAACGTAATTTTTTCGGACAAGTTCTTTCTCTTACTCACGAGAACGGCCACAGTAAGTGTGCTCATGTCTTCGTACCCTTGATTTAGAATCTTCAGATCGAATGCCCCAACGAGCTTCATTACCTCGTTCATTTCTTCATAGGGGAATTTCAAAACTAGTGTGTCTCGAACCTCTTCTTCAATGATTGAATTCTCTTCTAACGCTTCTTTGGCTGCTGTTTTGTAGGCGGTTATGAGTCCGCTTACTCCGAGTTTTGTACCTCCAAAATAGCGCGCGACAACGACTAAGGTATTGGTTAAGTTTTTCGACTTTATCTGCCCAAGAATTGGGTCACCCGCAGAATGATTGGGTTCGCCATCATCATTGGCTCTAGTTTGGCTGGCATCGGGTTGAAGCACATGGGCATAACAATGATGCCGAGCATCGTAGTACTCTTTCTTAATCGCCTCAAGGCTTTCTTTCACTTCATCTTCTGATCGTACGGGTACGGAAATGCCAATGAATTTGGATCCCTTTTCCTTGTAGAGACTCTCGCTCTTCTTTGATATAGTTAAGAATTTATCGACCAATTATAGACTCTTTTCTAATTCTTGATGACTCAATAATACAATAACAATTACGGCTAAAGCAACTCCAAAGAAGTTGATTTTACTGAGTCGCTCTTTAAAGAATAAGATAGCCGCTAGTGTGCTGCCAATTATAATTCCAATATTAAGAGAAGGGTAGACTATAGCTCCGTTATTATCAAAAGCACTCAAGGCTTTCAATTGAAAAAATATGCTGAAGTAGTTAGGTATGCCTAAGTAAATGCCTCCTAGAATATCTTTCCATCTAAACTTTACCTTTTTAATAAGCGCTAAGATGAGCCCAGAGATAAATGCAAAGCTAAAGATGAAGATAGGGAAGATGGCTTCAATCTCTTCTGTTAGCAGTTCATGATTTACATAATTGAGGCTTGTGTCAATAAGCCCTCCCATAAGAAATACTGATAGTGGAAGGGCAATATAGCCTAAGGTTAAGGGTACTTTTTCGTGGTTAGCCTTTTCTTTTCTGCTCACCATCAGTATGGCGATAAAAGCCAGCCCAATACCTAGGTAGTTCAAAACGTCCAAGTCGCCACTACCAATTTTGAATATGAAAAGGCTAAAGATCACCGGTATGGCCAAACTCATTTTGGAGGCAACAGAAGCGACAGCTACTCCTCGTAATTGAGTTGTTCTCGCCATTAAATAGAAAGTAGATACAAAAACTACTCCCAGTATAGCAGCTGGATAAAACCAGGAAGAGCCAAAATCTGCTCTGCTGTTCACTGTTTTTAATCCTACATAGAGCGACCCTGTGATTACACAGACAGCATAGTTAGTAATAATGGCAGGTAAAGTATTTATGTTGAATTTGCTGAATGACCGGAAGGACATGAATATGGCCACATTAGCGAGTATGGTGAGTAGTAAATAGAACACAATGCGAAAATAGCCAATTGTTCTATTCAAGCGATATTAATTATACAGAATGTATTATACAACTTGTATCATACAATATGTATTATTATTTTTGATTAATGAATCCGTTTTTGCTCAAAGGGTATATTGGTCCAGCATACTTTTGTGGTAGGGAAGAAGAGGCAGATAAGCTAATTACTGCGCTTCGCAACCAGCAAGATGTTACGCTATATGCCTATAGGAGATTAGGCAAATCGGCATTGCTGCATCATGTGGGCTCCAAGATTCAAAGTGAGTTTTTCTTTGTCAATATTGATATTTGGGGTACGTCTAGTATTAATGATTTTCTTAAAGAGCTTTCCAACGGAGTTGTGAATAGCGCGATTTTCAACAAGAGAGGCTTATCTAAGAAGCTTCAGGATTTCATAAAATCACTTGGAGCTTCATTTAATTTCGGATTAGATGGGCGTCCTTCCTTGGACATTACCTTCCAGGATAAGGCAAATGCTTTCAAGAGTTTAGAAGATGTACTTTCCTTTCTCAATCAGCAAAGTAAACCTGTGGTTTTAGCCATTGATGAGTTTCAGGAAATAAAGAAATACGATTCAGACAGTGTCACCATTGAAGCGGTTTTGAGAACGCTCACACAACGATGTAGTAATATCAGGTTTGTATATAGTGGAAGTGAGCATCACTTAATGGACGAGATTTTCAATACATACAATCGTCCCTTTTATCAATCTACGCGTATGCTGCCTTTGCAGAAAATCGATAAGAAGGCTTATATAAAGTTCATCGCGAAACATTTTAAGGAGGGTAAAAAGAAAATTACAAACGATCTGATTGAGCAGATTTTGGATATTACCTATCTACATACATACTATGTTCAAGCGATTTTCAATTATTTGTATAGCCTTGAAAAGATGCCAGATGACTGTTCGGGTTTTGAAAGGGCGTATTATCCTTTTTTGGAGGAGAAATCTGTGTTTTATCAAGAGTTGCCTCAGCGGATAACTGCTCAACAGTTTAAGGTAACCAAAGCCATAGCGAAGGTTGGTAAAGTGAGTGCGCCAACAGGATCTGATTTCTTGAGAAAGGCCGATTTCACCAACGCGAGTAGTATGCGGAGAGCCATCAAATCTTTGGAAGAAAAACAGATTATCTTGAAAGAAGAAGGGACTTACAGGCTCTATGACGTGTTTTTAGAACACTACTTAAAATATATTGTGAGGTAATGAAAAAGCCAGAGCTATATCAATTTAATACCCATGCAGACGCAAGAGGCGACCTCTCGTTTTTAGAAGAGTTGAAAGACGTGCCCTTTGAAATCAAAAGTGTTTACTGGATTACTGGTATTCCAGAGCAGCAAGTAAGAGGAGGGCATGCGCATAAAACAGATGAGCAAGTGATTATTTGTCTCAAGGGTAAGGCACAGGTTGTTTTGGACTCAAAGGATGAGCAGATATTTGAATGCGTACTGAATAAAAGCAATCAAGGACTTTACATTCCACCTATGTGGTGGGGAAAGATGATTTTTAGTCAAGATGCGTTGCTTTTAGGTTTATCATCTGAAGAATATACTGAGAAAGATTACATTAGAAAAAGAGAAGAGTTTTAGATAGTGTTCACGCTTTTAGAAACCATATCACCTCATTCTACTCACGACTATCTTGGTTATGTGTATAATCATCCAAGATTCCTTGCTCATAATAATGATCGGACTCAAATTCATTTTTATGCACATAGAGATGATCGCATTTTAGCACATACCGCGTTTTTGGTGAAAGAGGGTGTTGCGCATTCTCCCTTGAGATTACCTTTTGCAGGTTTAGAGTACAATCAGAAACTGGATGATGGAGCGCTGCGAGCAATATTATCTGAGGTTGAGTGGCGATTAAAGGCAAAAAATGTTGCTGAGATTAATTATCATCAGCCGCCTAATTCTTATCAATCAGATGTCTCTCTTAATAAAGCGTTTGAGAGCTTAGGATACGGAATTTTACAAGAACGTTTGTTCCATGGTATACGAGTAAATGAGCACGATCTCATCGACAGGATGCATAAAATGGAGCAGCGTAAATTCAATATGTTTTGTAACGGTGCTGAATTCAAAGCATTAGTGGGTGATGATGCAATTCATGCCTTTAAGTGGATAGAAAAGAACAGACGATTGGCAAAAAAGCCCGCTTCAATGTCTTGGGAGGATCTAAAGGATGCCAAAGCGCTTAAACCTGAGGCCTATTTAGTTTTTGGAGTTTTTATGGATGGCCAAATGTTGTCAGCCACTGTTCTGGTGAGGGCTAATAGACAATCGGTTTATCATTTCTTGCCTACTAGTTTGGTAGGTGCTGAGAAATTTAAAAAGTACAGTCCGATGGTATTTTTGGTCAACGGCTTGTACGGTTGGTGTCAAGTAAATGATATCCAATTATTAGATCTTGGTAAATCATATGTGGATGGAACACTAAAAGAATCTCTGGTTCAGTTTAAAGAACATTTGGGTGGAGAAGAGTCGAGAGCATTAAGTTGGAGAAAAGAGATATGAAGAAGCCTAAACTAAATAGCGAGTTCTTTAAGAGTTCCTCTTGGTCCTTTACTGCAGTGGCTTTTAGAGCACTAGGTGGCTTAACCATCAATAAGCTCTTTTCAGTGTACTTAGGCTCGGCTGGGCTTACTTTGCTTTCTCACTTTCAAAACCTCACTTCACTTTTTACGCTCTTACCGAGCGAGGGGGTGAACAGGAGTTTGATGAAGTACTGGTCTGATCCAGAATCTAGCGAGGAAGACCGTAAAAAGCTGTTTAGGACTGGTTTATGGGTTTCCGCATTTAACTTCCTTACTGTACTGGGTGTTTTATATTTCTGGCAACGAGAATACTTTTTCGATCGATTTATTCAGGCATATACACCCACTGAATTCTTGAGAATATTCATACCTGCCGTGTTCTTGATGATACTTTCAGGATATCTGAACTCAATTATTCTCTCATTGAGGCAAGTGCATGCGTATGCGCTAATTAATATCTTAGGCTTACTCATGCTTGTTGGAGTAGTCTATCTAGGGATTACTAAAGGAACTTTAGACCAGGCTCTGCTTAGTTTTAGCATTGGTTATGCACTAATGTTTTTTTGTGCTTTGACATACATCATATATAAGCGTAAAAGCATCAGGCTTTCTATTGGTAAGCCAGATCTTCAATCTGTTAAGAAGATAAGTAAGTTTTTAGCCATGGCCATAAGTGCTATTGCTTTTGGGCGATTGTTGGACTTTGCGGTCAGAGATTATGTTATAGAACTCTATGGTTTGGAAAAGACCGGGCTCTGGCAATCAGTATCTAAAATGTCAACATCTTATATGCTAATTTTTACTGGAACAGTTGGCGTAGTCTACTATCCAAAAATGGCCTCTTTGATTCATGATCGCATTCAGCTTAGGGCTTATGTATTAAAGGTCATGGGTTTTGTAGCTTTCATTAGCATTGTGGCTTTAGGCATTTACTACTTAAATAAGGAGTTCTTTCTCACACTATTTTTCTCTTCAGAATTCACTCAAGCTTCATATTTAGTTCGTTTTCAAGTCTTTGGAGATTTCTTCGCCATTCTTTCTTATTTATTGGCTTATCTGTTAAGTGCTCGGGTAGAAACCGTGAGATATATAGCAGCTCAGGTTATCTCAGCTGTTATTTACGTAAGCTTAATCTCAATCTTGATACAACCAATGGATTTGGAGGCCTTAACCCTAGCCTACATGTGGAGGTACATTGGCTTCTTTTTGACTCTTATTGTCTTCAATCGAAAACTACTTTTTAGATGAAAAAGGTAAGTGTCATAGCCATTTCATTCAATCATGAAGCTTATATAAAAGAAGCGCTAGGGTCAATTTTCGCCCAAACGCACGCCAATATTGAATTGATTGTGATGGATGATGGTAGTAAGGATAATAGCCAAGCTGTGATAAGCGAATTGCTGAAAGACAAAGATTGTGTTACTGTCCTCCATAAATCCAATGAAGGCTATACAAAGACGTTCAATGAAGGTTTAGCCTTAGCAACAGGTGATTACATTGTAGACTTTGCACTAGATGATGTAATGAAACCCGACTTTCTTGAGCAAAGTGTTGCCGCCTTAGAAAAGGCAGGAGAAGACTATGGTGTATCCTTTTCAAATGCAGAATATATTGACCGAGATTCTAAGATCACGGATGTTCATACCGAATGGTTGAAAGCACAAGGTATTATAGATTGGGTGCCTCAAGGAGATGTGTTTCAAATGCTATTGAAACGCTATTTCATTTGTACGCCCTCTATGGTGATTCGTAAATCAGTCTTTCAAGTGTGCGAGAAAGCTGCTAGCCTTTGCAATTCTAGAACTGACTATAAGGCGTTGGCAAAAAGACTCAATTACGAATTTCGTCAGTGTTTACGGTTTCGCAATTGGGATTTAGCAGCAGATTATATCAAGTTGCTCAATAGTAATCGGCTGAGCTTAGACTTCGCTTCTTTGGCTGTGAACTGGTTGTGGGTTCGGCTCAGGCTAAAGCTGAAATAGGTTTTTCCAATAACTCTATTAACTCGGATTCAAAGTCTTCTTTTTGCAACTGTTCTCCTATTCGTTTAGCATTTGCTAACAATCGAAAGATGATGCACCAAAGTTGATTATTTTACCAGTGCCATTCTTCAGGGCATAATGAGATTCCGGACATGATCTTTCGTGCTAAAAAATGCGAAAGCTAATTCCGGAATGACGTACTATTTAAGTTTTGTTGCGCTAGATGCTAGATGCTAGATGCTAGATGCTAGATGCTAGACGCTAGGCGCTAGATGCTAGACGCTGAACTTTAAACTCTGAACTTTAATCCTTTTCAGCTACCCAATCTCTAGCATTCATAAATGCTTGAATCCAAGGTGTTAGTAGATCTGCTTTTTGGGCTTCAGGATAATTACCCCAATTCCAAGGGAAAATAGAACGCTCAAAGTGAGGCATAATCGCTAAATGTCTGCCGTCTTTACTCGCCAAGCCTGCCACGTGGTAATCAGAACCATTTGGCGATGCAGGGTAGGCTTCATAACTGTATTTCGCAATTACGTGGTACTCGCTTTCCGCTTCAGGAAGGTTGAATCGACCTTCACCGTGTGCTACCCAAATCCCTAATCGAGAACCAGCTAATGAGCCAAGCATTACTGAGTTGTTTTCTGGGATAGTCACATTTACAAAACCAGACTCGAATTTATGTGCAATGTTGTGGTCGAGATGTGGATGCTTTTTGTGCTCAGGATATAAAAGTCCGAGTTCGCCCATCAACTGACAACCATTACAAATACCTAATGAGGCAGTGTCTTCTCTTGCGTAGAAATTGTCAAGTGCAGCTTTGGCCTTTTCGTTATACAAGAATGCTCCTGCCCAACCTTTAGCTGACCCAAGAACATCTGAATTAGAGAACCCACCAACAAAGGCAATAAAGTTCACATCACTCAAATCTTCTCTGCCTGAGATCAGATCTGTCATGTGCACATCCTTCACATCAAAACCTGCTAGGTGCATGGCGTAGGCCATTTCACGATCACCATTCACACCTTTTTCACGTATGATGGCTGCTTTGATACCCGTCATTTCCTTGCGGTCAGGGTCTAAACCTAATGCTTTATAAGTACCCTCAAATCCTTCAGGGAATGAGAATTGAAGGGGTTGATTCTTATAGTTATCGAATCTTTGCTTTGCCAATTCTTCACCCGACTGCTTCTGATCTAATAGGTAAGAAGTTTTATACCAAGTATCTCTTAAACTAGCCACATCAAGCAAATAGCTTTGCGTATTGGTTTGAATGGAAAGGATAGGCTCTCCAATTGGGCTACCCAATACATGATGGTCAGTACTGAGTGCTGTAAGTTGCCCTTGAATCGCTGGAGCATCCTCATTGGCTACTTGAATGATCAATGCTGGCTTTTCAGAGAAGAACACTTCGATATCATCGGCTCCAGAAATTGATTTTAAATCGGCAGCGATGCCTAAATCTACTTCAGCGAAAGTCATTTCCAGTAGAGCAGTGATCAAACCACCTGCTGACACGTCATGGCCCGCCATGATTTTGCCTTCCTTGATGAGCGCCTGAATATAGTCGAAGGTAGAAGAGAAGTTATGAGCACTTTTTACAGTTGGAGCACTTTCTCCAATCTGGCCAATCGCCTGAGCAAATGAACTTCCCCCAAGCTTAAAGTCATCACCAGATAGATCAATATAGATTAAAGTAGAATCGAAATCTTTCTTAAGAACAGGCTCAACGACTTTGGCTAATCCGTCCACTTCGCCCACGGCAGAAACGATAACTGTTCCAGGGGCATAGACTACATCGTCTTTATACTTCTGCGTCATCGACATGGAATCTTTCCCCGTTGGTACGTTGATGCCCAAGTCACAAACAAAGTCAGACAGACCTTCTACCGCTTCGTATAATCTGGCGTTCTCACCTTCGTTTTTTGCAGGCCACATCCAGTTGGCAGAAAGAGAAATACCTTTGATGCCTTCGGTAATAGGTGCCCAGATTAAGTTCGTTAAAGATTCAGCAACTGAAAGTTGAGAACCGGCTACTGGATCGATCAAAGCAGAAACTGGCGCATGACCTATAGAGGTAGCAATCCCTTTGATCCCTCTGTAATCCATGGCCATTACCCCAACATTGTTCAATGGTAATTGTAATGGTCCTGCAGTTTGTTGTTTAGCTACTCTACCTGTCACACAACGGTCTACCTTGTTGGTTAACCAGTCTTTACAGGCTACGGCTTCCAATTGTAACACAGCATTCAAGTATTCAGACATCTTCTTGATGTCGTATTTCAAACCTGAAAACTTAGCATCTGATTTTTTGTCGGTTAGCACTGTTTTTGGCGATGAGCCAAACATGTGAGCCAAATCCCAATCCATGGAATTTTCACCAGTTTCTTTGTTCTCAAACTTAAAGTGATTGTCTCCTGTAATATCGCCAACGATATATATCGGTGCACGTTCACGATCGGCTACTTTCTGTATGTATTCAATGTCTTTTTGCTTCATCACAAGCCCCATACGCTCCTGTGATTCATTCCCAATAATCTCTTTATCAGAGAGGGTAGGATCACCCACTGGAAGTTTCTTTACATCTATGCTTCCGCCAGTTTCTTCTACTAATTCAGAAAGACAGTTCAGGTGTCCACCAGCCCCGTGGTCATGGATTGATACCACCGGGTTTTTCGGCATTTCTGCCATCGCTCTCACGGCATTGTAAACGCGTTTTTGCATTTCAGGATTTGAACGCTGAATAGCATTCAATTCAATTCCAGAAGAGAATTCGCCAGTATCTACGGATGACACGGCTCCACCACCCATTCCAATTCGGTAGTTATCGCCTCCCATAACGACTACTTTGTCGCCATTCTCTGGGGTGTCTTTTAAAGCATCTTCTTTCTTGCCATAACCGATACCACCGGCCATCATGATTACTTTGTCGAAGCCGTAGTTCTTATCGCCTTCTTTATGTTCGAAAGTAAGGACAGAGCCAGAGATCAGCGGTTGGCCGAATTTGTTTCCAAAATCCGAAGCCCCATTTGACGCCTTGATCAGAATGTCCATTGGGGTTTGATACAACCAATTACGCTCAGGCATATTGGCTTCCCACGCTCTGCCTTCTTCTAGGCGAGAATATGAGGTCATGTATACAGCTGTACCAGCCAAAGGCATAGAACCCTTGCCACCAGCCATTCTATCTCTAATCTCACCTCCAGAACCTGTTGCCGCACCATTGAATGGTTCAACAGTAGTTGGGAAGTTATGTGTCTCGGCTTTTAGAGATATAACCGAATCAAAATCTCTCGTTTCAAACCAGTCGGGTTTGTCTTGTGTCTTTTGGGCGAATTGCTCCACGCGTGGCCCTTCAATAAAGGCCACATTGTCTTTATAGGCTGATACTAGTTTGTTAGGATTTTGCTCTGAAGTTTTACGAATGAGTTTGAAAAGCGAAGAAGGCATTTCTTGACCATCAATGATAAATACCCCATTGAAAATCTTGTGTCGGCAGTGCTCGGAATTCACTTGAGAGAAACCGAATACTTCGCCATCCGTTAATTTCCTACCAAGCTTGCTAGAGACCTCATCCAAGTAGTCAATTTCTTCTTGTGAAAGGGCTAGGCCTTCCTGCTGGTTATAAGCCGCAATATCCTCGATGTATTCTACCGGATTAGGATCAACATCAATGGTAAAAATTGATTGGTTTAATCCTTTGTATAGAACCTGAAGCATAGGGTCAATCGCTACGTCTTCACTTTCTACTTGCTCGAACTCCTCAATCCGTTCAATACCTTCAATGCCCATGTTTTGGGTTATTTCAACAGCATTGGTGCTCCAAGGCGTGATCATCTCTTTACGCGGACCAACAAAAAAGCCCTTCAGTGTTTCGCCTTCTATTTTGGTGGCGTTTCCGAAGAGCCATTCAAGCTTTGGTAGGTCTGCTGTGCTGATTTCTGATTGAAGGCTAACGGCATAAATTTTGCCAGCCCCGGCATCGAAATATTGAATCATAAGAACGACTGGGTTTGGATGTAAATCTAGTGCGCAAAATTAGCAAAAGATTTGGGTATTCTTGTCTCAATCTAACTGACATCCTAAACCTTACTTTTTCTTAATAGTTGGGTATGTAATGCCAAGCTGCTCCAAATACGTACCGTATTTAGAATCATCAAAATAGAACTTCTCCAATGCTGGTCTGAATTCATCCATTATCCCTTTGTTCAGGTAAATAGGAGGTAAGTCATTCGGGCCAATCATTGGCTTGTATTGCGTTTCTTTAGACTGCACATTATCGAAGTAATCCCAAGCCTGATCTACTAGTTCTGGATTGAATAAGAAATCTAAGATAGTCATGGCCTCTGCTTGTGCTCCTTTTGTTGCTCCCTTATGTGCAATTGGGGTTGGCCATGGCAATTGCATTGCTCCAATGGTGCCCTTGAAGACCCGGGATATTTGAAGGAAATCGCATGGTAACGGTCGGTACTTTCCAACTCACATCTCCAATGTCATCGGAACCACCACTCACCGGTTGTTTTACTGGCAATCCTAAACTAGAGAGGTTCGTGCTCAATCCTCTTGGGTTTGAACCTACTTCTTCTTGAACTGCCTTGGCCAATGCTTGATCATTATCATCCCAATCTGGCAGGCCAACTGTTTTTATGTTTTCATACATGGTTTCAGCAATTACTTTGTTGAAGTGTCTTGGCCATGCAGTCCCTATAATTTTTAAAGACATTTCGGTATCACTCATGAGCGCGGCACCCTTTGCAATGTTGTTCGCAGAGTAGTACATGTCCATAATTCCTTCATAGGTAACATCTCTAAAGTAATACCAGATAGAAGCTTTAGAAGGCACGACATTAGGTTGATCCCCGCCATCTGTAATAATGGAATGTGATCTTTTAAGAGGATGTAGATGCTCTCTTTTATAGTTCCATCCCACACTCATTAATTCTACTGCATCTAGAGCACTTCTTCCGCGCCAAGGAGAACCTGCACCGTGCGCTGCTTCACCTTCAAAAGTATATTCAACTGAGATTAATCCTGTGCCTCTTGCTTGGCCATAGGAAACGGAAAGGTTACTGCTAACATGAGTAAAAATGCATATATCAATATCGTCAAAAAGGCCATCTCTGGTGTACCAAGCTTTAGCGGCAACCAACTCTTCTGCAATACCTGGCCAAATAATCAAGGTTCCTTCAATGTCTTCTTTTTCCATAATCTGCTTTACAGCTAGTGCTGCAGTAATATTCAATGGAATCCCTGAATTATGACCTTCGCCATGTCCTAGTGCACCTTCAACCATGGGCTTATGATAGGCCACTCCTGGATACTGTGAGGCCTTGGGAATACAGTCTACATCACTACCTAAAGCGATTGTTGGTCCTTCTCCATTACTCCAAGTAGCAAACCATGCAGTAGGGATTCCAGACACAGACTCTTCTATCTCAAAACCATTTTCTCTTAAAATGCCTGTGAGGTATTTCGAAGATTCTATCTCTTGAAAACCTAATTCAGCAAAGCTGAAAACTTTGTCGATCATCACTTGCGTCTGCTTATGATTGTCTTCTACGATTTGAGATGCTTCTGATTTGAGTTTCTCAATTTGCTTCTTTGAGTATTTGTTTTGTCCCGAAATGCTGTTTGTAAGGAGGAAGAGGGTAGAAAGTAGGAGTAATTTCTTCATGGTTGTCTGGTTGAATACATCTAAAATAGTTAGAAATTAATCATGAGCCGAATCTTTAATTATCAAGGGGGAATCATTTCTAATGTCATTGCAAATTTTTACATTAGACAAGAAGTTAAATAAAACATACAATTATGCCAGTAAAAGAAAGTTTAGAAGAGAACAAAGACTTTATTCTTGAGAGTCTTCCTACAGATGAATTAAAACAAGAGTTTCTAGCGAGTTTAGATAAGGTTGAAGAACCAGTTGCTCCTTCAGTAGATGGACAAGTTGCTGAAGCGCAGGCACCGGATCACATTTCAGAAGATATGTATGAGGGAATAAAAAAGGAAATAGCTGAACAACCTTCCGCTGTAAAGATGAGCGAAGATGAGGTTAAAGCGGCTATAGACCAAGGAATAAAAGAAGTGGATACTACTCCGAAAGACCAAGAGGGTAATCCAGTTTAAAATAACACTGACTTGACTGTATGAAAAAGTGAAGCCACCTGAGAGGGTGGCTTTTATTTTAGGAACTGTATTGAATAAGATCAGAAGATCTTATAACCGAGAATAGCGTATGTTCTTTTTGTACTTGAGTTAATGGCTAAGTCACGTGAAAATCCGGAGCCGAGTTCATATCGTAAGGTAAGAGAGAAGTCTTTGTAGTTAGCGCTTAAAGACCCCAGATATCCAATTTCAATTTGGTCGAATTGAGAGTAAACAGATCCTTCGATCAGGCTAATTCCACTACCAAAAATTTGTTTATCAATTTGCTCATTTCGTTTTTCACTACCACCTCCCCAAGACACACCGGCCCCGATGCTTAAATTGATATCTCCACTTAATAGTTGATAATGGGGGATGATACTGACTTTTATGTGACTCAATTCAATATATGATTCTGTTTCTCTACTCCGCATTGATGTGAAGATGTCAAGTGTATTCCCAGATGTCTTAATGTCTGTATACAGAATTGATGCATTAATCATCAGTTTTTCGTCTGGAGTCAAAGGAGTCCAAAGTCCAATGCCGAAAGTTGCACCAGTGCTTTGAGCAAAACTTGTTCTATTAGTGGGAGGGGATACGTCACCAGTAAAGTCAATATTAGCTAAATGAATTCCTGCTAAAGCCTCTAGATTAATATTTAGTTTGTTTTTAGCGATGTAAGTCGGTGGGTTGAGGCCTTGGCAATCTAGGTAAGACTTTACTAGCTGAATTAACTTATTTTTGTTGTATGCAATGGTTGAAAATTTAGTTCTCAGTTCATTGCAATCGCCCAGTATTTCAAGGAGTTGGCCTCTGTATTGACTGATCTGTTGATTAAGAACATCACCTATTGCCGATTCCATTTGATATTGCTGGTTAACTAGTAATACCAATTCATTGGCTTTCTTGAGGTAGAAATTATCATTTCCGTTTTCATCTTCGTACATGTAAAGAGAAACACTGCCATCAAGAATTACTTGAATTACTCTTAACCCTTGATCGAATTTAGCATCTGGCCTCTCAGCATATAATTTTTCTTCCAAGGCATTGAACTGGATAGTGGCCGTTTCGAATCTGATTTTATCAATGCTAGCAGTTCTAATTTCGTTAGCATCAATTATTCTGCTCGGGCCCTCTAAGCTTTCTTTGAAAGTGAATTCTTTAGGTGTATTGAAAAGCGAGAAATCAAAGTAGCCTTCCACCTTTTCGTTACTCTGGTTTATGTAAAATCCCGGTTTGAAATCTTGCGCTTTGGCAACTTGTGTACTGGCAACAACAATGATGATGAGATATATGGGGAGCCTTAACTTTTCTAAAAGCATTTAATGTGATGTTTTGAGTTTTCACGAAGATGCTAAATGGTCTGCTTTTAATTTGTTAATCCTAAAGATAATTTCTGTTCAATTTTTGGATAGTAAAAGAAGGTTAAGGGTTTTCTTAAGCTTAAAAAATAGATAGGAAGAACGCTATATAATTAAAAATAAGCGGATTGCTATTTATGTAAATCACCTTGTATGTAGACCTGATCGATCCAATTGGTTGAGAAATTATAGCTTATAGAATTTAGGTTTTTGCCTTCTTTGGCTACGATAAAGTTGGCGAGCTTTCCCTTGCTAATGCTTCCAACTTGATCTTCTAATTCCAAGGCAAAAGCTGCATTGTGAGTGGATGCGTTAAAAGCCTCTTCTGGGAGCAAGCCCATTTTTATACAAGCCAGGCTATTCATAAAGCTCATGTTAAAAGAAGGAGCAGAGCCAGGATTAAAGTCCGAAGCAATTACTAAAGGCAGCCCTTTATCTATAATATCTCTGCCAGGTGTGAATCCAATTTTTAAAAAGAATGAACAGCCAGGCAGTGCAACCGGAATAGTTTCTGATGCCTTTAGCAAAGATATTTCATTTTCACTCAGTACTTCCAAGTGATCTACAGTCACTGCTCCGTATTCAATAGCCTTTTCTATACCACCAATGGAGTTGAACTGGTTCACATGAACTTTCGGTTTTAGACCGAATTGCTTGCCCGCAGCTAAGATTTGCTCCATCTGTTCTACTGAGTAATATCCTTCTTCACAGAAGCAGTCGATATAATCGGCTAATTGCTGTTTTTGAATTTCAGGGAGCATTTCCTCAATCAAGCATTCCATATAAGCCTCTTGGTTGGAGTTAGGGAATGCATGGGCACCTAAAAATGTTGATTTAATTGGAATATTGAATTCTTGTTTAAGTTGGGCGATTACCTTGAGCATTTTTAGCTCCGCCTCAAAGCTGAGTCCATAGCCACTTTTTATTTCAATAGCTCCCGTGCCATGGGCAATGGCTTCGTGAAGTCTTTTACGTGCGCTATCTAATAAGTTGTTAAGAGATGTTTCTTGTAGCTTTTTAGCTGAATTGAGAATGCCTCCGCCATTTGCGGCTATGGTGTGATAGTCCATGCCTTTCAATTTCATAACATATTCCTCATCTCGGTCTGCAGCAAAAACCAGATGGGTGTGACTATCTACAAAAGTAGGGCAGACCATTCTACCATTCAGATCAATTATATTGGAAGAATTTGGCTTATAGTCTTCCATAGGGCCAAAGCCTTGAATGAATCCGTTTTCAACCGCCAGCCAAGCATTTTTGATTGAAGGGACGCTAGACATGTCTTGACCTTTTAGAATAGAGGTGTTGCTATCTCTTACTTGAAGAAGTTGGCCAATATTGGTGAAAGTCGTTTTCATACGAAATACTTAGAATAGTTGATCTATAATTTCTTCATCTACAAGTTCAGGCTGTGTCACTGTTAGCGCTGGGTTGTTATCCATAGCTCTATTGATGCTGCTTATAGCATGTGGGTTTCTAGCCCAGTTTCGTCTTGCTATTCCGTTATTTACATCCCAAAACAACATGGATTCGATTTTCTTTTGGCTGTTTTCGCTTCCATCTAACAACATACCAAATCCTCCATTAATTACTTCTCCCCAGCCAACACCACCTCCATTATGGAGGGAAACCCAGGTTGCTCCTCTAAAGGCATCGCCTACAAAATTCTGAACAGCCATGTCTGCAGTAAACTGGCTGCCATCATAAATATTTGAAGTTTCTCTATAAGGAGAGTCTGTACCCGACACATCATGGTGATCTCTTCCCAAGACAATCGGGCCAATTTCGCCTTTGGCAATAGCTTTGTTAAAAGCGGTAGCGATTCGCATTCTCCCTTCTGCATCGGCATAAAGTATACGTGCCTGAGAACCAACCACCAGCTGATTATCCTTGGCATGTTCAACCCATTTTAAATTATCTCTGAGTTGAGGTTTTATTTCTTCCGGTGCCTCCAAAAGCATTTGTTGAATCACCTCTATGGCAATTCGATCTGTTTTTTCTAGGTCCCTTTCTTTTCCAGAGGCACAAACCCATCGGAAAGGCCCAAACCCATAGTCGAAGCAAAGTGGACCCATAATGTCCTGAACATAAGAAGGATAGATAAAATCGCCCTTATCATTCAAAATATCAGCCCCGGCTCTGCTTGCTTCGAGTAGAAAAGCATTGCCATAATCGAAAAAGTAGGTTCCTCTTGCCACATGCTGCGCAATGGCTTCTGCATGTTTTCTCAGCGATTTATGAACTTCTGCCTTGAAGGCTTCTGGAGAATTGGCCATCATCTCATTGGCCTCTTCTAACTCAAGTCCAACGGGGTAATAACCACCAGCGAAAGGATTATGCAAAGAGGTTTGGTCTGAACCGAAGTCAACATGGACTTCAGCTTCAGCGAATGAATCCCACACTTCAACAATATTCCCTAAATAAGCGAAAGAGGTTGGTGTTCCATTTGATCTAGCCTTTTGAACCTGTTCTATAAGCTCAGGTATGTTGTCGATCACCTCGTCTACCCAGCCTTGCTCTTGCCGTTTGTAAGCGGCCTTAGCGTTCACTTCTGCCGTTACAGAAACTACTCCAGCAATTTTTGCTGCTTTGGGTTGTGCACCGCTCATTCCTCCGAGTCCTGAGGTGACAAAAAGTAACCCTTTAAAATTTCCGTTTGGCCTAGCCTTTCGAGCGGCATTTAAAACAGTAATTGTGGTGCCGTGCACAATGCCTTGTGGACCGATATACATAAACGATCCTGCTGTCATTTGGCCGTATTGTGTTACACCAAGTGCATTGAACTTCTCCCAATCGTCAGGTTGAGAGTAATTGGGGATCATCATGCCATTGGTAACTACTACTCTTGGAGCGTTCTCAGAAGAAGGAAACAATCCCATGGGGTGGCCCGAATACATCGATAAGGTTTGCTCATCCGTCATTTGAGACAAATACTTCATAGTTAGGCGGTATTGCGCCCAATTCTGAAAGACGGCACCATTACCACCATAGGTGATTAATTCATATGGATGCTGGGCTACTGCGTGATCCAGATTATTCTGGATCATAAGCATGAGCGCTTTTGCTTGTTCAGATTTGCCGGGATATTCATCAATTGATCTGGCTTTGATTTCTGAATTAGGCATAAATCTGTACATGTAGATTCTGCCAAACTGCTCTAGCTCTCGAAGAAATTCTAAAGCTAAGACTTGGTGCCACTCCTTAGGAAAATACCTCAAAGCATTCTGAATGGCAAGCTTCTTCTCCTCTTGGTTTAGAATGTCTTTGCGCTTAGGTGCCCTATTCACCTCAGGACCGAGTTGAGGATAATTGGGGAGCTTTGAAGGAATACCTTCCAATATTTCTATGGCAAATACTTTCATTAGTATTGATCAAAACTTGAAGTGTGACTTGCTTTTTCTTTAAGCGATTCTGTTATACTTAATAGGGCCCTCTCAGTTATTAATGTATGTGCATATCGAATGTCATGTGCGAAAACTCGGTCCTTATCAGCATGATCTATCTTTGATCTGATTTCCGCATGGCATGCTTCTAGCATTACACCAGATTTTAGATGCCTTCTAAAGTCGAATGCCTGAGCCGCACAAAGAAGTTCAATGGCCAATATTTGCTCTAGATTTTCGAGAATCTTTAGTGCTTTTCTACCACTAATAGAACCCATGCTTACGTGATCTTCCTGCCCTAATGAAGTTGGAATACTATCTGCACTGGCAGGAAAGCACAGGCTCTTGTTTTCGCTGGCCAATGCAGCCGAGGTGTATTGAGGGAGCATAAATCCTGAATTGATTCCCGTGTTTTTCATCAAGAGCTGCGGTAGCCCTTCCGTTTTACCTTCAATGGCCAAGTAGATTCTTCTATCAGAGATATTCCCCAATTCAGAAGCTGCTAATGCCGCGTAGTCCAAGGCCATGGCTAAGGGCTGACCATGGAAGTTTCCACCGCTTATGGTGTCGTCTTCGTTAAAAATAATGGGGTTGTCTGTAACTGAGTTTAATTCAATTTCGACTAGTTCTTTTAGGTGAAGCCAAGCATTTCGTGAACTACCGTGAACCTGAGGAATACAACGTAAACTGTAAGGGTCTTGAACTTTGTCGCAGTTCTTGTGAGATGTTAAAATCTCAGATCCTTCAAGTAAAGCCCATACTCTTGAGGCAACATGCTGATTCCCTTTGAATGGTCTTAATTCATGTAATTCTTTTCTGAATGGCTGAATAGAGCCAAGCAGAGATTCAATCATCATCGCACCAATTAAATCGGCATGAGCAAGGGCGCTATAAAGCTGGTCGACCGTAAGGATTGCATGTGCGAGAATAAATTGTGTGCCATTGATTAAGGCGAGACCTTCCTTTGGACCAAGTTCAATTGGTTTGAGTCCGTGTGCATCTAGTACTTCTTGGGTTGGTCTTTTTTGTCCCTTATCATAGACTTCTCCCAAACCGATTAATGGCAGAAATAGATGGGCTAGGGGAGCGAGATCACCAGAAGCTCCAACTGATCCTTGTTCAGGAACCACAGGTGTGATCTCTTCATTTAGAAACCATAGCATTCGCTCTAGGGTGTTGAGAGAGATACCAGAGTACCCCTGACATAAGGCCTGAAGTTTAGTGATTAACATGAGCCTTGAAAGCTGAATTGAGATGGGCTTTCCAACGCCTACGGAATGACTCTTGAGGATGTTGTACTGTAGTTCTGAGGTTTCCTCTTTGGAGATTTTAGTAGAGCATAATGGCCCAAAACCAGTATTAATGCCATATACAGTTCTATCATTATCCGTAATGGCAAGAACAGCTTTCGTTGAATTGAGCACTTTTTCTTTGGCGACTTCTCCTATGAGGCCTTTGCATTCGCCCTTTTCAATGGCTAAAGCCTTAGATACCGTTAACTGATCAACTCCAAAGTAAAAAGTCATTCTAAATCGATTTAAAAAGTAAAAGACACATCAAAGCTAAGTGGAATGACTAATTCTTAAAAATGATATATATTCATAGATAAATAAGCAATAGTTATTAATGGAGTTACGTCAATTAAGGTATTTACTGGTTCTGGGTAAGGAGTTACACTTCGCCAAAGCAGCAGAGAAACTGTTTATTACACAGCCAGCATTGAGTAAACAGATTCAGAAATTAGAAGAGGAATTAGGCCTAAAGCTTTTCGATAGAACAAAGAGGAAGGTGTCCCTAACTAAAGCAGGTGCTTATCTTATGGATGAGGCTGAGTATATGCTCAATCATTTGGAAAGAGCGGTTGACGCTACAAAAAGAAAGGCACTAGGCGAGGATGGTGAGATTCGTGTGGGTTTTGTGGGTTCCGCTATGCAAAGTATTATCCCAGATCTGTTAGAGCGGCTCAATCAAGAGCATCCGCAGGTACATACTGCACTAGAGGAATCAAATAATAAAAATCAGTTGGATGCCATTGCTCATGATAAGCTCGATATTGGTTTTGTAAGACTGGAAAGTGTGCATAGCGGATTCAAGTCAAAAATGGTTTTTGAGGATTCATTTTCATTGGTTATTTCCAAACATCATCAATTACAACCAAAAGACTTTAAGTCACTTGATCAACTTGCTGAGGAGCAGTTTATTCTTTTTTCAAATGATTACAGTCAGGAGTATTACGATATCGTGATGAGCATATTTGAAGATCACGGCTTTCAACCTAGAGTGTCTCATCGTTCGGTTCAGTCCAATAGTATTTTCCGATTAGTAGAACGTGGGTTAGGAGTAGCTATAGTACCGTCCTCTCTTGCGGATGGTGTGAATCTAGACGTGAATTTCATTTCTCTTGCTCACTTAAAACAGCGGTCTAAACTAATGGCTGTGTGGAGTTCGAATAACCGAAATGAGGGATTAGAAAAGTTTTTGAAGTTAATGTAGTCTGCGGCAAAACATTAGTAAGCTGCTTTTGAAGAGTTGCATTGTCCTCCCTTTGGGGAGGTGTCCAAAGGACGGAGGGGGAATATTGCTATTTCTCTGTTATCCGAAGTGCGCCTTGGAATACATTGAGCAGTAATGATGTCAGCAAAGAGCAAAGAAATCAACCTTCATACTGAGATAGCATAGACATAAGATCCTCTAGCGTGTTAGCCTCTTCTTTGGGTTTGTCGAGCCTCCAGCGATTTATCCTTGGAAAACGAAGTGCAACACCTGATTTATGCCGACTAGAGGCATTGATGCCTTCGAAAGCGATCTCAAAAACAAGTTCTGGCGTTACGCTTCTCACTGGGCCAAATCGTTCGATTGTATTCTTCTTTACGAACGCATCTACCTTGCGCATTTCAGCATCTGTTAATCCAGAATAGGCTTTTGTAAATGGAACAAGTCTATCCTTGTCCCAAACTGCGAAAGTAAAATCTGTGTACATGTTGGCTCTTCTGCCATGGCCCCGTTGAGCGTAAATCATTACTGCATCAATCACTAATGGGTCAACCTTCCATTTCCACCAATCTCCTTTTTTACGCCCCACCTGATAGCCAGCCGATTTTCGCTTGAGCATAAGGCCTTCACAAAAGTTTGCTCTAGATGTTTCGCGGATTTCCGTCAGTTGATTCCAGTGGGTAAAGTCGATTAGGTCTGAGAGCAAAAGTCGATCACTTGGATTGGACTTAACCAGTTTTTCAAGTAAACTTCTTCTTTCAGTATGATGGTATGCCCGAATGTCTTTGCCTTCAAATTCAAGAAGGTCATAGGCAATGAGATGAATAGGCACATCAGCCAATAATTTCTTACCAACAGTTTTTCTGCCTATTCGCTTTTGTAACAAGCCAAAGGGGAGGGGCTTGCCATCTTTGAAAGGAATGATTTCACCATCTAGCACTGTGCCATTGGGTAAGTCACTGGCAAAAGATTGAAATTCAGGAAAGCGGTCGGTGACCAACTCTTCTCCGCGAGACCATGTGAATACTTGATTGTCTCTAATAATGACCTGTCCGCGAATACCATCCCACTTTCTTTCGGCAAACCACTCATTCGGCTTGCCCAAATCATCTACTTTGCCCTCAATAGCATAGGCCAAGTAAAATGGGTAAGGCTTAGATAAATCTGCTTTTTCATCTTTGGTGAGAATAAGCTCCTCAAAAGTAATTTTCTGGGGAGACCAGTCTCCCATCAATCTATGGGCTAGTTCACTTTCATCGATTTCAGTATGCTTGGATAATGCTCGCGTCATCAGCTTTTGAGACACTCCCATTCTAAAGCCGCCAGTAATCAGTTTATTAAAGACAAAACGTTCAGCAGTATCCATTTGAAGCCATGCCGAAACAATGGCCTTTCTTTTGGTCTCCTCTTCTTCCTTGCCAAGGGAGATGATTTGATCAATCCAGTAGCTCAAAGAATGGTCTTGACTTTTTTTAGACTCCGGCACTACAAGTGCAATGGCTTCTGCTAAATCACCCACAGTGTGGTGCGCCTCCTCAAAGAGCCAAAGTGGAATTCCACTCTCTTGGGCAGCCCATTCTCTCAATAATGTAGTTTTAACAGTTCTCTTGGGTCTTCTATGGCTCAGGATAGCAATTGTCCATAGCTTGTCTTGGTCTTCACTTTTATTGAAGTATTGAGCCAGAGTTTCTACTTTTTTAAGCGTGGAATTGGTTTGATCTAAAGCGGTAAAGAGTGTGGCGAAGTCTTTCATATGGCTTCCTCTTCCTTTACTTTTTCATCATCGGCTTCGTCAATGGATTCCCCGGTAAAGAGCGTCTTCTCTTCTACGGAGTTAATCCCAATCTCATTCAAGTAACGACTGAAGACATTGGTGTAACCGTGTGTCGTGATTACATTTTCAGCTCCCGTAGCCTTAATAGCCGATAAGAGTCCGGGCCAGTCTGCATGGTCTGATAGTGCAAAACCTCTGTCGGCAGCTCGTCTTCTACGCGTTCCTCTCAGCATCATCCAACCAGATGCAATACCATCAGATAGTGGTTTGAATTTATTCATCCAAGGGGTGTTCAATGCACTCGGAGGCGCAATGATCATATTCCCTACAAGTTCTTTTTTGGTTGTTTCCTTGGTAATACGAATGGTCTCGTTCAGGTGAATGCCTGCCTCTCGCATTACTTCATTGGTGTTTTCCACCGCCCCGTGTGTGTAGATTTTACCAATACTAGGGTCTAAATTTTGCAGTAGTCTTTGCGCTTTTCCCAAAGAATAAGCCGTGACTATGGTCGAAATCCCATTACTCTGGTTGGTCCGCCACCAACCATTCATTTCATTAAAAATCTCTTTCTGAGGTTTCCATTTGTAGACAGGCAAACCGAAGGTGCATTCGGTAATAAAGGTGTTGCATTTTACGGGTTCAAAGGCAGTTGAAAGCCCATCATCTTCTACCTTATAATCCCCTGAAGCTACCCATGTTTCACCCTTGTAAGAAACGCGAACCTGAGCAGATCCCGGTATATGTCCGGCAGGATGCAAACTGATTTCCACACCATTGATCAGTAGCTTTTGATTGTACTCAACTGCCTGCACGGAAATATCACTTCCTAAGCGAAGTCTCATGACAGGAATACTCAATGGATGTGCTAAATAATGCTTCATTCCCCATCTGGAATGGTCTGCATGGGCGTGTGTAATAATTGCCTTATTCACCTTTTTCCAAGGGTCGATATAGATGTCTGCTTGGGGACAGTAGATACCGGCAGGAGTGAATTTGAGTAAAGGCATATTACTTAAACACTTTTAAAGCTTTTTTGATTTGGTTACTTTTCACAAATAGATGTTCAAGACTATCAAGCTTATTTTTGCTCAACCTTCTAGTCGAATTGCTGCTACAGTTTTTTTGGCTTTATCTGCGGGTTTAGGAGCCTGGTACACGCGCTTACCAGAAATTAAAGCGAGCTTGGATTTGAGCGAGGCAGAACTTGGCGCTTCTTTATTCTTCATTCCCCTCGGGTCGGCAACTTTACTTCCTTTTTACTCCAAAATCATCGGTAAGCTGGGCGATAAAAAAGCAATAATCATTTCTTGCCTTTTCTTTTTAGCACTGGTCTCAGTTCCTGGAATGATGACCACTCAGTGGCATTTTATGGTCTCGCTTTACTTTCTGGGATTAGCTATAGGCTTAACAGATGTTTCTATGAATGCTGAGGTTACAGCGATCGAGAAACAATTCGGTGTTGTGATTATGTCGGGTTGTCACGGCTTCTTCAGTTTAGGGGGGATGTTTGGGGCCCTGTTTGGATCTTTGATGATCTATTTAGATATATCCGTTACCTATCAAATGGTGCTACTTGGTGTGGTGCTCGTCTTAATTATGATTCCACAATTCAAGCATTTGATAAACGCAGATGAACCTGAAGATCATGGCAGTTTGACTTTACCTCCAAGGCAAGTGCTCGTGTTTGCTATTATAGGCTTGTGCATTATGATGAGTGAGGGAGGAATCTCAGAATGGAGTGCCATCTTCTTAAAGGAGGACCTTACAGTTGCAGGAGAATATGCAGGTCTAGGTTTTGCAGGTTTTTCACTTCTTATGGCCTTAGGAAGATTCTATGGAGATGGCTTAGGTCTTAAATATGGGAGTAAGTCACTTGTTTTAGTTGGTTCCGGTTTAGCGGTAGCAGGCTTAGCCTTGGTTTTAGTCCAATCTCCAATAGCAGCGATTGTTGGGTTTAGTATTGCTGGTTTAGGGTATTCAGTAATCGTTCCGATTCTTTTCTCTTCAGCTGCAAAGGTTGATGGCATTCGAGCCTCAAGGGGAATTGCTGCTGTGGCTTCTTCGGGTTACATTGGTATGCTTACAGGTCCAGTAGTTATCGGTTTTGTTGCCGAAGAATTCGGGCTATCCAATGGCTTTCTATTCTTGCTCATTTTAACACTTATTGGTTTGCTGCTGAGCTTTAAAGCTTTTAAGTGAAAAGTAGAATGCAAAATTGCTTTAAGCGATAAGGTTATTCTACCTTTTGCTTTCCAATAAGAATTCTTGATGCAGCCCTTGAAGTTTAGGGTTATTTAATGCCTCAATCAGTTTTTTAGAATCTTCGTTCATTATTCCTACTCCATAACCTTCAATCCAGAAAAAGCCATCTCTAATTTCTGATTTGATTCCACTGTTATTCAGGTCGTCTACTGTTTTTAAAAGAAGGGTGTCAAATGTATTTATCAGTTCTTCATAGCGGATATGAACCTTGGTATATACCTCTCTTAGGGCCATGTTTTTGAGACTTGCTTTATAGGCTGCAGGATGTTCCGCTTCTGCACGTTTAAGGTACATAAGGGTGAAGTATTTGAATTCAAGGAAAGCTCCGTAGCTATGCCCTTTGTGTTGCACGAATGATTGAAGTGTTTTTATGTTTCTCTTCGATCGGCTCAGATACTCTGGGTACATCTGCATGGTCATAAGCGTGCCTTGGTAGTAGGCATTGAATTCATTCATTAGACCATAAATGCTACTGACTTGAGAACTCAGATATCTGTCCCTTGGCACTATATAAGGATCATATCGAAATGTCCTCAACCTTTTGGGAATATCATTTTTGAGCTCATGTGAATTATAGAGTTCATCAAGCCTCACTAAGATGATCTCACGTTCTGATAAATAAAAAGAACGATAGGTGGATTCTTCATCAAAGTCTTCAGGTAAATTATCTTCTAGTAATTTGAGATAATAAGAGCTTGTAAATCCATGGTGGCTTTCGTGTATCATAGTATTCATTGACCCTAAAAGGTCTAGCTCCGATTTGCCCTCTAACCATTGACTCGGATCAGTTGGAGGAGAACTTCTATATGTCAGATTTCCCACCTTAAATTGATTAGGTAAACCACTCAGTTTTTGCAACATTCTCATGGCATCGGGATGGTACATTTCCATCAGTTCGCTAGCCATTGAAATTTGTCGGCTCTTATTCAACCTTTGACCATAAACTGCATGAGTAAGAACGTCTGAGACGATAATGAGAAGTGGCTTGAGTTTGAACATGTTATTTGACCTGATTGAGATTTTAACGTTACGATTTACTCGCTATTGTTGCTCGCACATGGCTTATCGTCTATCTTGGAAATCTATAAAGTCTCAATCTATGTCTAAATACATTATCACTATTGATGCAGGCACTACCAGTGAGCGTGCTATCATTTTCAATCAAAAGGGAGAAATCGTAAACGTCTCTCAACGCGAATTTGAGCAATTCTATCCTCAACCAGGTTGGGTCGAACATAACCCTTTGGAAATTTGGGAGACGCAAAAGTTCACCATTAATGATGTCTTAGAAAAGCAGGGATCTTCTCCAGAGGATATTGCGGCAATTGGTATTACTAATCAACGGGAGACTACCTTGGTTTGGGATCGAAAGACTGGTAAAGCCATATTCAATGCCATTGTATGGCAGGATAGAAGAACCGCTGATTTCTGTGAAGGATTAAAAGAAGCAGGGCATGCTCAACTCATTCAAGAAAAAACAGGACTACTGATAGATGCTTATTTCTCGGGATCTAAGGTCCGTTGGATTCTTGAAAATGTTGAAGGAGCCAGAGAAAAAGCAGAAGCTGGCGAGCTAGCTTTTGGTACGGTAGATTCTTGGCTGCTCTGGAAAATGACTGGCGGAAAGGTTCATGCAACTGATGTGAGTAATGCCAGTAGAACCATGCTCTTCAATATTCACACCTTGGATTGGGATGATGAAATGCTAGAGATCTTGGAAGTACCTAGAAGTATGTTGCCTGAAGTGAAACCTAGCTCGGGGATATTTGGTCATACTGATGCTGAGCTGTTCGGTTCAGAAATACCAATTGCTGGTATAGCAGGAGATCAGCAGTCGGCATTATTCGGACAGATGTGCACCGTTGAGGGAATGGTTAAAAACACTTATGGGACTGGGTGCTTTCTACTAATGAATACCGGTAGCGAAGCCATTACCTCAAAGCATAAGCTTTTGACGACTATCGGCTGGCAAATAGGTGATAAGGTTACTTACGCACTTGAGGGTAGTGTCTTTATTGGAGGTGCTATTGTGCAATGGTTAAGAGATAACGTACATTTTGTAGACGATGCGCCAGAGATTGAAGCACTCGCTAAAACAGTAGAAGATAATGGAGGGGTTTATTTTGTCCCAGGATTCGTTGGGCTAGGCGCTCCTCACTGGGATCAATATAGTACAGGCTTGATGATTGGCCTAACCCGAGGAACTGAAAAAGGTCATATTGCTCGTGCAGCATTAGAAGCCTTGGCTATGCAGAGTATGGATGTGATTGAAACCATGGCGAAGGATTCGGGCATAGACCTTAAAGAGATAAGAGTAGACGGAGGAGCATCGGCTAATAATTTGTTAATGCAAATACAATCGGACGTTACGGGAAAAGAGATCGTTCGTCCGGAGATTGTTGAAACAACGGCACAAGGAGCGGCCTTCCTAGCAGGACTGGCAGTTGGGTATTGGGGCAGTACGGATGAAATTCAGAAGCTATGGGCTGTTGATCAGCGCTTTAAGCCTTCTGGTAAGGATGTATCTAAAATAAAGCATAATTGGGCTAGAGCAGTAGAACGTGCCAAAGCTTGGGTTGAATAATCAAATAAGATGAAGAGAGAAAAGATGTTGAAAAGGCTCGAAAAGCAAAATGAGCCTTGGGATATAGTAGTGATTGGTGGGGGAGCAACCGGCTTAGGCGTTGCCGTAGATGCGGCTTCTAGAGGTTATAAAACACTGTTGCTCGAACAGCACGATTTTGCTAAAGGTACTTCTAGCAGAAGTACAAAGCTTGTGCATGGTGGGGTAAGATACCTTCAGCAAGGAGATATTTCATTAGTGCTTGAAGCATTAAAAGAAAGAGGGCTGATGATTCAGAATGCGCCTCACTTAGTAAAGAATCAAGCATTTATCATTCCTAACTATGAGTGGTGGGATGGGCCTTTCTATCAAGTCGGTTTAAAAGTATATGACCTCATGTCTGGTAAACTGGGCATTGGTTCTTCCAAAAAAATGGATAAAGACGATACGGTAGAGCATATTCCGACAATCGATCAAAAAGGATTGAAGGGTGGAGTAGTCTACTACGATGGTCAGTTTGACGATGCTCGTATGGCGCTTTCTCTGGCGAAAACTGCTGGCCAATTCAATGGTACCGTGCTCAACTACTTTGAAGTGACAGGGCTCAATAAGAATGAAGAAGGGATTATCTGTGGGCTGAGTGCAAAGGATTTAGAGACTGGTAAAGCGTATGATATAAAGGCAAATGCTGTTATTAATGCTACAGGCGTTTTTGCAGATCGTGTCAAACAAATGGATGAACCGGATGTGAAAGATATGATCCAGCCGAGTCAAGGCATTCACTTGGTCGTTGATAAAACTTTTCTTCCTGATAAGTATGCCATTATGGTGCCTCAGACTAAAGATGGTCGGGTAATGTTCGCAGTACCTTGGCACAATAAAGTGGTGTTGGGTACTACTGACACCATGAAGGAAAAGCCGGAGTTAGAACCAGAGGCGCAAGAACAAGAGATTGATTTTATTCTGGAAACGGCAGGTCAGTACTTAACCAAACAGCCAACCAGAGATGATGTATTAAGTGTGTTCTCAGGACTGAGGCCATTGGCCAAGCCAGAGGGAGATGGTAAGTCAACCAAAGAGATCTCTAGGCATCATAAAGTCATGATTTCTTTGTCGGGGCTCATTACCATCATTGGTGGTAAATGGACCACCTATCGTAAAATGGCTGAAGATACTGTTGACAATGCCATTCTTATTGGCGCCTTACCTGAGAGAAAATGTATCACCAAGAATTTGCCGATTTACGGATATGACAAGAATTTGGATCTAACTACTGACCCACTTTCTGTTTATGGCACCGAGAAAGGTAATCTACAAGAGCTAGAGGAGGAGAAACCAGAACTAGCTGATTTACTCAGTGAAACCTTACCATTGAGAAAGTCTCAGGTCGTTTGGGCTGTTAGAGCGGAAATGGCTAGAACCGTTGAGGACATGTTGGCGAGAAGGGTAAGAGGTTTGTTCTTAGATGCGAAAGAGTCCATTAGAATTGCCAGACCAGTTGCCGAAATTATGGCAAAAGAAATGGGTGAAAGTAATGATTGGGTAAAAAAGCAGCTTGTAGATTTTCAGAAGGTAGCTTCTAATTATTCCATTAAAAGTTAATACCTAATTCGCGCATTTTAGCTTCAATAGCCAGCTTTTGCTCGGGCTTTTCTAGTCTGTCGTAATAGTTTCTCAAAGACCTAAGAATGTCTGGGCTTTTAGGCTGAATAGCATATGCAGCTTCCGTATATGGTAAAGCTTGTGCGAGATATGCATTTGCCGTTGCTTCGTATTCTTTTGCTTTGAGTTTATACTCTTATACTCGGTAAGCGTTAGTTCATTAATGGTCTTATAATAGTTGTTTGCTGATTGCGTGTAGAGCATAGCTAGGTTGAAATTAGCTGTAAGATCCTTTGGTTTGATCGCTAAAACAGACTTGTAGTTTTCCACTACTTCTGCAAAGGCTATGGCAACTGTTGAGCTATCCGTGGCTTCATTAGCTTGTAGGTCTTTGAATAGTTGGTCGTTTATTACGGCCAATCTTAGTGCGAATTGCGCATTTTGTGGACTCTCCTTAAGCAAATCCTATAATAAGATTTTCGCTTTATCGTCATTCCCGTTTTTTAAGTAGATGTCTAATTCGTAGCGTTTGAACTCATATTGATTGGGATATACCTCTTGGGCCTCTTTAATGCTTATGAGTGCTAGTGAGTCGTTTTGCATCCTATCCTTCTGAATACCAATGATGGACTGATGTAAAGAGACTTTCGGAGTGAGCAAAACCAGTTTTTTATAATTGCGAACGGCTCTCTCGTATAGCTCTCCCTGCATAGAAATACTAGCAGCATACTGTAGCGTTACACTATCCTCGGGATTCACCATGGAGGCCAGCTCAAATGCGGTAGCTGAAGCAGAATACTCTTGCCGCTGAAAGAGGTTTGTGCCTTCTCTTAATAGGTCATCATAAAGCTGCGCCTGAACTTGGTCAGCCATTAAATAGATTCGAGTATTCCTAGGTTGGTAGAGCCTGGTCTTTTCATATCCTTTTAAGGCAGACTCTAAATGAAATTCTTGTTGGCTTTCATCGGTGCTTTCTAAAAAAAGTGTTTTGTGAATCTCCGCGAATGTAAACCAAGCACCTCCAATGCCAGAAGTGTCAGTGTCTTCCAATACTTGCTCTACAGCTAATAAAGCTTGGTTATATTGCCCCTCACTTTGGAGCTGTCGTGCTTTAATTAATCCTGGCTTCTGTGCTAATGCAAAGGCAGGAGTGAATAAAAGATAAGTAGAACGGAGACTTTAGCGCGCAAATGACCTAGTTTTTAATTTCAACAAGATTCACGTTGTCTACTGTGCCCAAGCGTTTAACATCTATTTCTTCACCATCAAATTCTAATAGAATAATGGCCGAAACCTTTTTGGCAACCGTTTGCCATTTCATGTTATTATTCACGTTCTCTTCAAGGTTCATTTTTTTGAGCTTGAGATTGGTATCATTTCTCACACTCATCAGACAAGATCTGCCTCGGTTATCAATCAATATTTGAAGACCAAGAAATCCTTCGGCACCTTTCAGCATCTTCTTGTCCCAGCCCATAGTAACAATCTCTTTAATCCTGTCTTCATCTTGAGGAACAAGAATTTTGTCTTGCTCAAAAATGAATTCATCTAGTTAGCAGTTATCGAAAACCTCAGGATAAACATGCTGGGAATAAGCCGATAATGTAAGGCAGAGAAGTGTCGAAAAATGAGAAGTCTTTTCATAATCGTAAACGTTTGGAACAAGTTGCTTAACTCTATCCATTTTGGCAAAACTCAAGCGTAATCAGTTGAATGAATAATTTTTCAAGGAGGGGGTTGCAACCTCTATTTCTCAATTTTAAGGCTCCTTTTGTGTTTTAAAGCTCTTGACAAATAAAAGAGCCTTGATTCAGAAGATATCAAAATTCATTTGTGTGTTGTTACATGAATCCAAATATTATTTGGAGGCTGCATTCGATTGCATAAAAAAAGTTGAAAATAAATCGAGAAGCTTGGAACAAAAAGACTGGTTTTCACGTCATTAAGCCGAACGGAAACTGATAGAACCTTTAAAGTTTCCAAAGTTTAAATACATGGAGTTAAGAGAAAAGATCATAGAAAGGGCCAGTGAGCTCATGATGCAGTTCGGTATTCGAACGGTCACTATGGACGATATCTCTCGTGATTTAGGTATTTCAAAAAAGACCATCTACCAGTATTTCAAAGACAAGAAAGAGCTTGTTAATCGTATCACCAGTCAACATTTACAAGTTGAGGAAGAACGTTTTGCAAGTACTGTAAAGGAAAGCCAAAACAGTGTGCATGAGCTTATGCTTGTGTCTCAATGTCTGCGCGAGTCTATGAAAGACATGAAGATGAGCATGCTGAATGAGTTACATAAGTTTTATCCTGATGCGTGGATAAAGTATGAGGACTTCAAACAGGGTGTTTTGAGAGATTCAATTGTGAGAGTTATTGAGAGGGGGCAAGAAGAAGGGTATTTCAGAAAAGAGGTAGATCCTTTTTTAATAGCAACCATGAGAATAGAGCAGGTACAGTCATTTATAATGATGAACCTATTCCCTAAAGAGAAATACACGCTCTACAAAGTTCAATTACAACTATTCGATCACTTTATACACGGCCTCTTTACAGAAGATGGTCACAAACTTTTTAAAGAGTATACCACAACTAATCCAATGCAAAATGAAGCGCTTAATCAAAAAGATTAGCTACACCTTGCTATTGATGACCGTCATATACGGTGTCAAAGCTCAAAATAGTATGTCGCTGGATGAAGCGATAGGCTATGCCTTAACCAACAACGAAAATTTGAAGAATGCTGTAATAGCCACCAAAGATGCAGATTCGCAAGTGTTTGAAACTAGGGCAGATGGTCTTCCTCAAATTAATGCCAACTTTGGTTATACGAATAATACGCAAATACCAGTGAACCTTTTGCCAGCGAATATCTTCGATCCTACTGCGGGTCCTGATGATATTGCTGCTATTAGATTCGGTATTCAACATCAAAGTCAGTTGGGCGTAACGGCTTCTCAAATGATTTGGGACGGTTCTTTCTTTATTGGATTAAAGGCTGCAAAGACACTTCGTGAGAAAGTAATTGTTGACGAAGAGAAAGCAAGGCTAGATGTAATAGAGCAGGTTACAAAAGCTTACTATTTGGTTCTAGTCAATCAAGTGAGAACAGGTTTGATAGATACCAACATTGAAACTGTTGAATCAACATTGAATGATACCAGAGAACTATATGAGAATGGTTTCGCTGAGAAAATTGATGTGACAAGACTTCAAGTACAGCTCAATAACCTGAAGACTGAAAAGCAAGGCGTTGAAACCGCTATCAAGACCAGCATGAACATTCTCAAGTTTATAATGGGTATGCCTGTTCGTGAGAACCTATCGCTTAGCACTAGTCTAGAGAGTCTTGACTTTAGTTACGATGCTGCAGCCATAAACGACTTCAACGTGATGGAGCGAATTGAGATGAAACAACTCGATTACTTGAAAAACCTAGCAGACTTAGACATCAAGAATATTAGATCACAGTACATACCTAAAGTAAGCCTTAATGCAGGTTGGGGAAGAAACACAGGTAACGATGCTTTTAATAGACTTTGGAATGACCAGAGACAGTGGTTTACTAGCTCAAATGTAGGTCTGAATGTGAGTATTCCGGTTTTTGATGGATTAAGAAAGAAATACACTGTTGAGAGAAAGAAGTATCAGTTAGAAACGCTGAATAACCAATACAGCTTACTTTCTAATGACCTACAGCAACAACTCTTAAATGCCAAGGAAACCTTAGACGTGAGTGTGCAAAGACTCGAGGTTCAAGAGGCTAATATGGAATTGGCCAAAGAGGTGGGAGAGATCACCAGCGAAAAATTAAAAGAAGGTGTAGGTACCAATTTAGAGGTGATCAATGCCGAAAAAGATTACAAAGAAGCGGAGATTAATTATCTCTCAGCTTTATATGATGCGATTATCGCAAAAGTAGATTTAGATAAAGCATTAGGACAACTTAAGAAATGATCAATCAACGAAACTATTATAAATCAACCGTCATGAGACCTCAAAATATCATTGCATTACTTTTTATCCTTGCTATTGTGGCAAGTTGTGGATCAGCACCAGAAGGTGTTGAGGGTAAAAAGGCTGAACTAGCCAAAGCCAAAGAAGAGATAAAGGCACTAGAAGCCACTATCTCTACTTTGGAAGAAGAGATTAAAGCAGAAGACCCAACTTTCGGTCAGAAAACTGAAAATTCAACTCTTGTCACTGCCATCACTGCAAACAAAGAGAGCTTTGCTCATAAAATTGAAGTGAGAGGCAATGTGGAGTCTAGAACCAACATGACAGTAAGTGCCGAAATGATGGGACAGCTTGAAGCCTTAAGTATTAAAGAAGGTCAATCGGTTAGAAAAGGTCAGGTTCTAGCAACCATAGATTCTGAAACCATTGAAAAGAACATTGAGGAAGTTGAGAAACAACTAGAATTTGCCACTACTATCTATGAAAAAAGAGATAGACTTTGGAAAAAGAATATCGGTACGGAAGTAGAATACCTTCAAGCTAAAAACAACAAAGAAGGGTTAGAGAAAACGCTAGCAACGCTCAATACTCAAGTGGCAAAAGCAGAAGTGAAAGCTCCTTTCTCTGGAACAATTGAAACTGTTCCTGTAAAGCAAGGTGAAATCATTCAACCTGGCCAGCCATTGGCATACTTGGTGAGCAGCTCGGATATGTACATTAATGCAGAAGTTTCTGAATCATACATTGGTCGATTCAATGAAGGGGATGCTGTAGAGGTAAACATTCCCTCACTAGGCCAGAAATTCAGTTCTGAGATAGCTACCGTAGGTAGAGTAATTAATGCGGCAAGTAGAACATTCACCATAGAAGTGAAACTACCTAAAGTAGACGATTATTTGAAAACCAATTTGGTTGCGTCAGTTATGCTTACAGATTATAAATCTGATGAAGCTGTGGTTATCCCTTCTAGAATTATTCAAGAAGACCTAGAAGGTAATTTCGTCTATCAGGTTAAAAATAAAAGAGCGAGCAAAGTGCATGTGAAACTAGGTTACTCTTATAACAATCATACAGAAGTTGTGAATGGCTTAGCTGGTGGTGAAATGTTGATTGACAAAGGCAACAGAACAGTAGCCGATGGCACATCATTAAGTATTCAAAACTAATCAACCTCTGAGCGATAAATTATGGCTAACGAGAACGAAAAGAACGTAGTAGATAAGGAATTCGGTTTAACCTCCTTTGCGCTGCGAAATAGAATCACGGTATACGTGCTAACGCTCTTAATTGTAGCGGCAGGTGTGTACTCATACATCACGCTACCTAAGGAAAACTTTCCTGAGGTTGAGCAACCAACGGTGTATGTAAGTACGGCTCATCCGGGTAACTCACCTGAGGATATAGAAAGCTTAATTACTAGGGAACTTGAGAAAGAAATAAACACCATTGAAGGGGTAGATAATATCCAGTCAACTTCGGTGCAAGATTTCTCTGCCATTGTGGTTGAATTCCAAGTGGGCTTGGATGTAGACGAAGCAGTGATTGACGTGAAAGATGCTGTAGATAGAGCAAAGTCTGAGCTGCCTACAGATCTAAAGACAGATCCTAATGTGATCAAGTTTAGTTTTTCTGAAAACTTCCCCATTCTGAATATCAACTTAACAGATCCATCTAAGTCTTTGGATGAGTTGAATGATATCGCTGAGTTTTTAGAAGACGAGATTGAAAAATTCCCTCAGGTATCTAAAGCCAATATTTTCGGTGTTGACGAGAAAGAAGTAGAAGTAAGAGTTGATCCTATTGAGCTAGAAGCAAGAAAAGTGACCTTCGCGGATATTGAAAATGCCATCGCTGCGGAGAACATGACCATGTCTGGTGGTAACGTAATTGCAGATGGTCTTAGAAGGAATATTAGAGTAATTGGTGAGTTTGATGATCCTGCTCAGATGGAGGATATTATCATCAGTAATGAAAACGGAAATATCGTTTACCTAAAAGATGTAGCTACGGTTGCCTTTGGTTATAAAGACAAGCAGAACTATGCAAGGTTAGACCTTAATCCAGTAGTTAAAATTGATGTAATGAAGCGAAGCGGTGAAAACCTGTTGATCGCTACAGATAACATCATGGCACTCATTGCTGATGCTAAAGCTACTGATCAGATTCCAGAGTCAACCAAGGTAACAATCACGAATGATCAATCTAAAGATACAAGAGAGCAGGTAAGTAGTTTGGGTAACAACATCATCTTTGGGGTGATACTTGTAGTTACCGTACTCTTATTCTTCTTAGGAACAAGAAACTCACTCTTTGTGGGTATGGCCATTCCACTTTCTATGTTCATGGCGCTAATGATTCTTGGTTTAGCAGGAATTACCATTAACACCATGACACTCTTCGGTCTAATTATGGCCTTAGGTATGTTGGTGGATAATGGAATTGTAGTGGTAGAAAACGTCTACCGTTTGATGGAAGAAGGTTTGAGCCCTCTAGCTGCAACCCGAAGAGGTGTTGGCGAGGTGGCACTACCAATTATTACTTCTACTGCTACTACACTTGCAGCCTTCTTACCATTGGCGTTTTGGCCGGGTATTATTGGTGAGTTCATGCTTTACCTTCCACTCACTTTGATCATCACGCTAGGGTCTTCATTATTCGTGGCTTTGGTGATCAATCCTGTCTTTATCTCATCTTTTATGAGAGTAGATGGCGAGCGAGTATTCGATCATAAGAAGATATTAATCAGATCCAGTTTAGCCATTGTAGCAGGGGTTGTATTCGCTTTTGTGCTTGGTGTTATTGGATTAGGAAACCTACTCATGCTAACGGGTGTGGTTACACTCTTGAATGTGTATGTATTAGGGCCATTGTCTAAGAGATTCCAAGCGGGCTTTTTACCTCGACTGGAGAATATCTATGTACGCGTGTTGAAAAGTGCCGTAAAGCATCCTGGTAAATACTTGGGCGGAGCATTCTTAACGTTGATACTCTCTCTTATGCTATTTGGCGCATTCCTACCAAAGGTTGAATTCTTCCCGGTAAATGAACCAAAATATGTGAACGTATTTGTTGAGTATCCTGTGGGCACAGACATTGAAACAACGAATGATTTCTCTCAGGATATTGAAGCACAAGTACTAGAAATTATTAAACCATATTCCTCTATTGTTGAATCAGTTTCAACAAATGTGAGTCAAGGTGCTGCCGACCCGAATGATCCTACTGCGGTAGGTCAATCAGAAGAGCCGCATAAAGCTAGAATTACGGTAAACTTCATTGAAAGTAAGCTACGTGGCGACCTTAGTACTACAGATGTGATGAACGACATTCGAGCTCAGGTAAAACTAGAACCTGGTGTT
>CBFIDV010000011.1:0-74340 GCA_965661455.1 Roseivirga sp. | reverse complement strand
CCAGTTTTTGCAGCAAGGTCTAAATGGCCAGAGACGAAATCTGCATGGAAATGGGTTTCCAAAACGTACTTGATCTTAGCCCCGTTTCTTTCAGCTAAGTCAATATAAGGTTGAACTTCTCTAAGCGGATCTACAATTGCAACCTCACCATTTGATTCGATGTAATAAGCTGCTTCGGCTAAACATTGGGTATAAATCTGTTCTATTTTCATTTGGTTATCATTTTCGAAATCGTGAATCAAAAATGCAGTAACCTCAAAATCTGTAGCGTAACCCGCGTTACCTATAAAGCTGATCTTTGTCAGGATTTTTTGAACTAAACAGTTAGTAATAAGAGAGGTAACATTGGTCACCTAATAGTGTAATCAATGCTACACAATTGTCTTATGTGTTAGGGTAGCTTCATACATCTTTAAAAACAATGATTTATGGAAACCATAGAAACACCCCAAGTAACTGCTATGCCAAGGATTGGCGATGCAGCCCCAGAGTTTAAAGCAGTAACCACTCAAGGAGATATTCATTTCCCTAACGATTTTAATGGCAGCTGGACTATTCTATTCAGTCACCCGGCAGATTTCACTCCTGTTTGTACTTCTGAGTTCATGACATTTGCTCATATGGAGGATAAATTCAATGAAGCGAATTGCAAGCTTGTTGGTTTATCGATTGATGGTTTATATAGTCACATTGCGTGGCTAAGAACTATTAAGTAGAAAATTGAATATAAAGGGATGAAAGACATTGAGGTGACCTTTCCTTTGATTGAAGATATCTCAATGGACGTTGCCACTAAATATGGAATGATTCAGCCTAATGAAGATTCTACTAAAGCGGTAAGAGCTGTATTCTTTGTAGATCCAAAAGGAATCATCAGAACCATCATTTATTACCCTTTGAGTTTAGGAAGAAACTTTGATGAACTCTATAGAGTATTGATTGCCCTACAAACTGCCGATGCATTTGAGGTAGCCACTCCAGCCGATTGGAGGCCAGGTGATGATGTTATTGTTGGCCCAGCAGGTTCTTGTGGAACGGCTAAAGAAAGACTGGAAAGTGAAGAAATGGATTGTAAGGATTGGTTCTTCTGCACTAAGAAACTCGATAAGGAACTAGTGCTTGAAAGCGTACTGAAGAAATAAAGTATCTAGTTGGTTTGTGTTGATTGCCTAACCCAGAAATGGGTTGGGCTTTTTTATTTACTCTTTTTCAAACCGTACTCCTTTTGATAGTATGCCATAATCGGCTGAAAAGGGCCGTACTTATGTTGCTCGGCACTAAAGTTATCTTCCCATGGGCCGTAAGGGGTCGAAACTGGCTTGAGTTTCTTATCAGGGAAATCGGCTGTTTTGTTAGACTTCTCTGGTCTAGGAAAGCTATTGATGTAAGCAGCTACGTGATAAGCCTCTTCATCTGATAATATAGGTTTGTCGATAGTTGCCTGCAGATAAGGCATATTACCTTTTATGAATTCCGCTGCGGTAATAACACGATGCATTCCTGCTCCATTATTGTAGGTGTCGTTCCCCCAGAGAGCAGGATAGATATACAAAGAGTTTTCATCAGGTCGCTGTCCTTTGCCGTCTGTCCCATGACAAACTGTACAATGCTGATCATAGACTTTTCGACCTAAAGCTGTGTCGGCTTTTATCTCGGGTAATTCAACCTTTACAAAACCTTTATAGCGTGCTTCTAATTCTTCTGGAACATCTTCACTCAACCATTCCATGTAGGCAATCATTGCTTGCATCTCTAATGAGCGCTCAGGCAAGACCTTGCCATTCATGCTCCTTTCCATACAACCATTGACCCTCTCCTCTAATGTGCCGATTTTATTTTCTCGCCCCCTGAATTGTGGAAACCGATTAGCCACGCCAACAAAAGACCCTGAGCCGGGCTTAGTACCTGCTTCCAAATGACAACTCTTACAGGTTAAGTTATTACCGGCATATTGCAATTTCTCATCGGCCAATGGCCCAATTATTTCGGGGGTTTTAGTAATGATATCATGCCCCATACGGATTAAAGCAGCGCGGGGGTGATCCTGTAAATCGTTAGCAATCTGCTTTGGTTTCCAAGTGAGTGGATCAACAACTGTTCGAGTGAAAAGGTCTGGCTTTAGTTGATAGACCAAAGGGCTGATCAAAATTAAAAAAAACAACCCAAGAATGACCTTAATTAAAAAGTTGATGGTTTTGATCTTATGAGAAAAGTGCTGACTCATCTTTTAAATCTATAGCTTAACAAAAAATCGAAATGAAAAAAGTTCGCCCTATTAATGATAAAACTATCCGAAGGTGCATCTCCTGATAAAAGTCTTTGTGCTACGTAAATCTCCGCTGAAAGTCCTTTGAATTGCTTTGGTAAATATTCTACAGAAAGATCAATATGATGATGATTTGGCATAGAGAACTTATTCTTGGCCGGATCATTTACAGTTCCAAATTGATTCGTCCCAATACTTGAAAAAACATTGAATAATGCATTCTCCTTATCCCATGTTCTCTGCCATCTAAACATCACCGATGCAACATCGCTAGCTCCTTCAATTCTGGTTCTTCTCTGGAAAGTATAGAATGGCTCTAAGCCCCATTCTCTAGGTAGCAAAAACCGACCTAGCTTAGTAATTCTTCCTATATTGAATTGAAGGTTATTATTACCCATTTTCTGATTTATTCTTAAACCAAAATAAGAAGCTTGATCTTCATTCTTATAGGCTAAGTTTGAGTCTATGTTCCCACCTTCTCCAAACTTATTCTGATAGATAAACATTGAACTGATCGAGCGTTCTTTCTCTCTATTTGAGTAAGTAGCTTCAATTAACCCCGTCCGTATCACATTATCGGCATAAAAAGTCCATCCATCAATCTTAAAGCTTTCGCTGAACTTATATTCAACATCACCCATGAGTAAGTAATTAGAATCTACATTGCCTCGATAACCAGATGGATTTCCAAAAATATCGGTCCCTACCCCTGCTAAGCCAAGTGATTCGCCAATACTCACGAACGCTCCTGTCTGCCTAGGTGAGAGCCTACTCACCCAACCTCCCTGCATATGTAGCTTCTTGTTTGATTGGTATTCGTACCAAATCCCTTGAATAGCATCGGTAAACGGCCATGGTTCAGCATTAAGAATGGGGGTGTCTTTTACAATTCTGCCTACCATAAGGCTATGCCCTTCTAGATTTGCCCTCAGATAAAATTGGGGCAAAGTTGTCTCAACTGATCCAGTCATATTTCGGTTTACCCAAAGATTGCCTTCATAAATAGGACCAGAACCTGTGATAGGGTCTACTTGGCTTATGGATTCAGTGCCATAATGAAAAAGTGCATTTGCTTGGGTTCCAAAAGACAACCAGCGGTTCAGCTTGGTCTTATAATAAAGCTGACCATGGGTAACCATGATATTAAAGTCAGTCAGGTCTCGTTCGTTATTGGTAGACATGTACCGTGTACGTACAAGACCTGATAGTTCACTCTTTGGCTCATCTTGGCTAAAAGCATTCTGAACAAGAAGTATGAGCAAGACAAAGCCAAAAAGCTTTTTATTCATTAATGGGGTAGTTTATGCTTGAGCTTACCATAAACATACGTACCTAATAAGCCAGATGCAATTGCCACCAAGACAACTAAATATCCATTACCCACTAATATGAACATTGGCCCAGGACATGCGCCAGTCATGGCCCAACCTAAACCAAAGATAATTCCACCAAACAGGTACCTCGGAACCGACCATTGCTTAGGTGTAAATACAATCTCATCTCCCGATAGAGATTTCATCTTGGTTCTTTTGATAATCTGCGTGATAATAATTCCCAATACTACAGCGGAACCAATGACTCCGTACATGTGGAAGGACTGGAATTTGAACATTTCATAGATTCTAAACCATGAGACTACCTCTGCTTTTGCTAGCGTAATTCCGAATAGCGTTCCTAGAACTAAATACTTAAAATATTTCATAATCTACAGGGTATAAAGTGAAGGAATGATAAACCAGGTCATAATAAGACCACCAATAAAAAAGCCAACAACAGCAAGTAAACTAGCCGGCTGCAAATCACTAAGACCGCTAATGGCATGTCCGGAAGTACAACCTCCAGCGTAACGCGTACCAAAACCAACTAAAAAACCTCCCACCACAATAATGATGATTCCTTTCAATGTTAAAAGTGACTCAAAATTGAAAATCTCCTCAGGTAAAATGGTATCACCAGCATTCGCCATGCCTAGTTCTAGTAACTCAGCCTTTGTGGTTTCGCTAATGCCAATACTGACCTCAGGCATCAAATAATTAGCAGCTATTAAGCCTCCTACTACCGTACCTAATAGAAATACTAAATTCCAAGTTTGCTTGCGCCAATCGAAGTCAAAAAACTCACAAGACTTTCCTCCGCCTAGCATTGAACACATATTTCTAAAGTTGGCAGATAGCCCAAAATTATTCCCGAAAAACAGTAGTGAGAACATCACTAAAGAAATGATCGGTCCAGCAACCCACCATGGCCATGGCGACTCAAGAATACTTAATAAAGAATCCATTTTTTTAATTTTTAAGAGATGTAGATATGGGGAGAATCCCCCCATCTATCACCTGATGAATTGTATTTTTTATAATTATGAAAAGCTAGTTTAAAGTAGATGGACATACATAATCCGTTACTTCAATACCTGCTTCTTGAATGGCTTCAAACCCACCAGAAACATCAATCACCTTATCGTAACCTCTTGACTTTAAAATTGAGGAAAAGACCATTGATCTGTAACCACCTGCACAGTGAACGTGATATTCCGTATCCTTATCAATTCTGTGCATCTCGTCATTCACAAAGTCGAGAGGAGTGTTTTTAGCAATTTGAATATGCTCTGCTATATATTCACCTGGCTTACGCACATCAAGAATATTTGCCGTTTCAGCAGCCATTCTCTCTTTTAGAACTTCAGCAGATACAGATACAATTGAATCCACTTCTTTACCTGCAGCTTTCCATGCTTCAATTCCGCCTGATAAGAACCCAAGTGTATTGTCATATCCAACTCTCGACAAACGAGTTACTACCTCTTCTTCTCTACCTTCATCCGCTAAGAAAACTATTGGTTGTTTCAGGTCAGGAATTAAAGCGCCTACCCAAGGGGCAAAACTTCCATCTATTCCAATAAAGATAGAATTAGGTACGAAGGCTTTATGGAATTCATCTTGATGACGAGTATCCAGAACCAAAGCACCTTCGTGGTTTGCCATAGCCTCGAATGTATCTACATCTAGGGCAACTTTACCTTTTTCCAAAATATTGTCTAACCCTGAGGTATCCGCTGATTTATTCATCGCTACATTCTGAGCAAAGTACTGTGGAGGAGGAAGTAAGCCATCGGTTACTTCTGCAATGAATTCCTCTTTAGTCATATCAGCTCTCAGTGCGTAGTTATTCCTCTTTTGATTGCCCAAAAGATCTGAAGTCTCCTTGCTCATGTTCTTACCACAGGCTGAACCTGCACCATGTGCTGGATATACCACTACATCGTCTGGTAGGGTCATGATTTTCTCTCTCAAACTATCATAAAGCATTCCTGCTAAATCGTCTTGCGTGATATCTCCCTTTTGAGCAAGATCAGGTCTGCCTACATCACCAATAAATAGCGTATCGCCACTAAAGATGGCATGCTCTTTACCGTACTCGTCAATCAATAAAAAGGTAGAACTCTCCATGGTGTGACCCGGGGTATGTAAAACCTTAATCTTTACATCTCCAAGTTCAAACAGCTCCCCATCAGTCGCCTGATGAATATCGAATTCTGTTTTTGCTCCAGGACCATATACGATTTCCGCACCAGTTTTTCTGGCCAAATCCACATGACCAGAAACGAAATCGGCATGGAAGTGTGTTTCGAAAATGTATTTGATTGTGGCCTGGTTCTTTTCTGCCATTGCCAAATAAGGATGAGACTCTCTTAATGGATCTATAATAGCTACTTCGCCTTTACTCTCTATGTAATAAGCGCCTTGGGCTAAACATCCGGTATAAATTTGATCTATTTTCATTTTTACTTTTTTATTTCTTTCTAATCGTCAAATGGAACCTAAGTAGCATTCCATATTTTTCAAGTTGTGGTTGAATGACAATGCTAAGACGAATTACGTTCCACTCTTATCTTGATACTGTAACCTCAGTTACACTAAGCATTTGTTTGTAAGGCGTATTCCGCACTTTGGGTCTCGTATTCTTTTGACAGACAGTAGTTTACCGCATCGTCAGTAGTTAAAAAGAATACCTGTTCTTCTTTATTCACTAAATCATTCGTGTAGAATGCATCGCGAACTGGACCAATCACCTCAGCAAATAAAAGTTTAATATTTTTTTCGCTCAAGGATTCCATTAAATCCCTTAGGCCAACGATTCCAGTAGCATCTATATAGGCAACAGAGGCTGCATCTAACACTACATATTCCAAGCGCTCACCCTTGTCTAAGGCCTTGCTTAGAATTTTCTCTTTAATGATCTGAATATTCACGAAAGCAAAGGGAGCATCTACACGAACGACAGTGATGTTTTCCCAAGTTTCTAAATCTTTAAATCGTTTCAGGTTCCTGTATTCTTTTATCCCTTTCATTCGACCTAAAAAGGCAATATGAGGATTGGCTGCCTTAAAAAGCAAAACCAAAATGGACATAATAATACCCGATACGATGCCTGGCACCATACCAAATGTGAGGGTAACAATTGCGGTGGCCAGCAGTAGACCTAATTCTATCTTGTTGGTCTTCCATAGTTCTCGAATGTAGGCCAAGTCAATTAAGCCAGAAACAGCTACCATAATAATGGACGCTAAAATTGCATGAGGTAAATTATAGAAGAGTGGTGTTAAAAACAGTAAAGTCAAGGCAACTAAAACAGAACTTATAATTGAAGAAAGTGGTGTATGCGCGCCTGCTTGCTCGTTCACTGCACTTCTGGAAAAGCCACCAGTAACTGGGTAACTTTGGAATAAAGAGCCCACCACATTGGCTGCACCTAAAGCGATTAACTCTTGGTTAGGCATTACCTTATAGTTTCTTCTCTTAGCTTCTAGCGCTTTAGCCACCGAAAAAGCCTCCATAAAAGCAACCACGGCTATGGTTAAAGATAGTGGTAGTAGCTTTTGAATCATCTCCAGTGAAAGATCTGGCATCATGAAAGACGGTAGGCCTTCAGGCACTTCTCTTACGATACTTACGCCAGAGTTATCTAATCCGAAGAGCGTGACGGCAAGAATACCGAGTACTACGGCCAGTAGTGCCCCTGGAATTTTCTTATTAATCTTCTTAACTCCTTTTATGAGGAAAATACCTGCCACCCCTAACACGAATGTTAGCCAATGGATTTGTCCAATACTCTTAGCTGCACTAATAATGATCTCATGTATGGCATTACTCTTTTCAAGATCCACTCCTATGAGATACTTCAGCTGATTCAAACCAATGATCAAGGCAGCTGCCGAAGTAAAGCCACTAATAACAGGTTTGGATAACAAGTTGGTGATAAAGCCCATCCTGATCATTCCCAAAATAAACTGGGCGGCTCCCATAAAAAAGGCCAGCATAATGGCATAGGTAATGTATGCGTCAGAGCCTTCTGTTGCCATAACCGAAACTCCTGTCGCTACCAACAAACTATCCATGGCAACTGGCGCTACGGATAATTGTCTGGAAGTACCAAAAATGGCATAGATCAACTGAGGAACTACCGATGCATATAGCCCATAAACAGGCGGTAGTCCAGCAATTAACGCATATGCCATTCCTTGAGGAATAAGCATTACGCCAACAGTCAGTCCCGAAAAAAGGTCGTCAGAGAAGTATTCTTTTTTATAATTCGGAAGCCAAGATAAAATCGGGAAGAACTGTTTCAATTGATTATAGTTTTTGCCAAATGTAAATGGCTAAGCGTTTTGCATGGGTAACTAAAGTTACGAAAGTAATAAGAATGTATTTGGATAAGTTGGAAGTTCGTTCTAGCCATTTAAGTGATCAGATTATTGATAATCCTTCACATTACTTATCTTAAAACTTCATCAACCTCTAACCATGAATCGTATTATTCTTTTGGCGCTTTGCCTTGGCCTATTTAGCTGCACATCAAACACTAACTCAAACATTCCTAGCAGCTCTACCTATCAGGAGTTAGTCTCACTTTTTCAAGATTGGAGATCTTTCGAAAACCCTCCAAAATTGAACGGAGCTCCCGATTACAGAAAAACTACTTTTCAATCAAGAGCAAATGAATTCGATCTTTTAAGAGCTACACTTAATGCTTTTGATACCACAGGATGGCCGATTCCAAATCAGGTAGACTACCATATCGTTTGGGCAGAAATGAATGGTTACGACTTTAACCAACGCATACTTAAACCTTGGGAAAGAGACCCCGCATTTTATAAGTCTTTGTGGATGTCTCGAAGTGACGTGCCTGCGCATGAAGGGCCCACGCATCATGGCACCACTGAAATATGGACATACGATTTTCCTTTGAATACAGCGTCTAAAGCTAAACTACTCTCAGAACTGGAAGCCATTCCTGCTTTAAACGAACAAGCCAGGGAAAACCTTACCGGAAATGCCCGAGAACTATGGATTGCGGGTATTCGCTCCATCGAACAACAGTCAAATGATTTGGCTACCATTAAAAGCTGGGAAGGTATATCCAACCAACCAGAATTAACAACTGCAATTGATGCCGCCATTAATTCAACCAATGAGTTTGTGGATTGGCTCAAAACTGAAGGCGATAAAAAGACCGGACCCTCCGGTTTAGGCAAAGAAAACTATACCTGGTACTTACAGAATGTACATTTGGTACCCCTTTCTTGGGAAGATGAAGTGATGATCTTAAAGAGAGAGCTAGCCAGAGCGTGGAGTGCATTGAAGTTAGAAGAGCATAGGAATAGAAATCTGCCCGAATTGGAAGCTGCTAATTCACCGGAAGATTTTCAAGCGCTGACAGAAAGAGGCGTCAATAGTTTGATGACATTTTTAGAAGAGCAGGATATCGTTACCGTAGCAGATTATTTTGAACCAGCGCTAAGAGAACATCAAGGAACTTTTATTCCCGAAGAGAAGCGAAATTTCTTCTACATCGGTATGCATCTTGATCCAAGACCTCTTTACTCCCATTTCTACCATTGGTTTGAGCTGGCGCGAATGGACAACTCTCCCAATACGAGCCCAATAAGAAGAGAGCCTTTGCTCTACAATATTTTCGATTCCAGGAATGAGGGCACCGCCACAGCAGTAGAAGAAATGTTTATGGATGCAGGGTTGTACGATGATGATCCGAGAGTTAGAGAGATTGTTTACATCATGATTGCGCAGAGAGCAGCAAGGGGTCTTGGATCACTGTACGCTCATGCCAACGAAATGACGATGGAAGAAGCTGGAGGTATTCACTCAGATTACACCCCTCGTGGTTGGATGAAAACTGAAAAAGAGCTACTCTTATTTGAACAGCATTTATATATGAGACAACCTGGTTATGGCAGTAGCTACATTACAGGTAAGCATTTACTAGAGTTGGCAATGGCCGAATATGCAAGAGCCAATGAAGATGGTTTTGAGTTAAAAGACTTCTTCGATGAATTAAATACAATCGGAAGCATTCCTATAGCCTTGGGCCAGTGGCAGATGACTGGCAGCAATGCAGATATCTTGAAAATCACTTCTAATGATTAGGGTATTTAGAAAGTTAAGACATGAGCTAGCTGAGAAGCAAGATTATAGGAAATATACTATCTACGCCATTAGCGAGGTGTTTTTAGTGGTTATTGGTATTCTCATCGCGCTTGGACTTAACAATTGGAATCAGGACCGAAAAGAGCATCAAGAAGAGATAAAAATGCTTCTGGGATTACATCAGCAACTAGGTACCGACTTAATTCAACTAAGAGATAACATTGCAAGTACAGAAGCTAGAAGAGATAAAGTACTTAAGATACTAGAGCTACTAGATGACCCAGACAATATTGATTTGTCTGAGTTCGCCATTCTCCAATTAGATCTAACTGAAGATGACTATTTTGTTTCTCAACGGGCCATTTTTGACGAGGCTGTTTCTTCTGGAAAATTAAATCTGATTCAAAATGACAGCCTAAGGCAAAGCATCTTTCAATACTACAATGCCATTTCGAATGAAAGGGATAATGACAAACTTCAATTTAAAGTTACGAATGAGTTAATCATGCCCATTATGGTTCAAGAGGTGGCCAGTACCAAAGAGTTTATGGATGTATTCTCTCGGTCTAAAGGCTATAACATCAATGCGAATATTCCTAGATTAGACCTAAAGGCCCTTTCAAAAAGCAAGAAATACTATCAGGCCATTATTTATGCCATGGGCGATGAATACCAGATGAAAGATTGGTTGAAGTACTCAACGCTAGCCAAAAACCTAATTAGGTCTATCAAGTTTGAACTGGAGTATTATAACGTTGACGTCAAAGAGTAATAAACTCATATCCCTAATTCTATTGATGATTGTGGGAGAAACCATTTTTCTCCTACCCTTCGTGGTTACCAGAGTCTTTCGCCCTACTTTCTTAACGGCTTTTGGAATTACAAACCTAGAGTTAGGTACCGCCTTCTCCCTTTATGGAATCATAGCTATGGGCTCCTATTTCTTAGGAGGACCAATTGCAGATCGCTTCAGACCAAAGAACCTTATTACTATCTCATTAATTCTAACCGGGATCGCTGGCTTTATCATGGCTCAGATTCCAAGCATATTCACCCTAACACTACTTTATGGCTTTTGGGGGTTTAGTACCATTTTACTTTTCTGGGCAGCATATATTAAGAGAATAAGAGAATTTGGAGGAGAGAATAATCAGGGCAAATCTTATGGTATTATTGATGGAGGTCGCGGTTTAGTTGCTGCACTAATTGCTTCTTCATCTGTATTCTTACTAGACGCTCTCCTTCCTGTTTCTGCCGATCAGGCGACTAATGAAAACCTAACAACTGCCCTATCTAAAATCATTTATCTGTTTTCTGGATTCTGTATTCTCTTTGCTTTTAGTCTTTGGTTCCTTCTACCAAAAAAGACTGACTTTATTAAATCAGACCAGCTCAATTTAAGTGGTGAAAGAAAGCAATTGGGCATCGCAGTGTATGGTTGCAAGCCATCATTTTGCTATGCGGGTACGTAGGCTATAAATGCACTGATGACTTTGGCCTTTATGCCAAAGATGCCTTTGGTTATGATGATGTTCAGTCTGCACACATCGCAACTATCTCATTTTGGGTAAGACCTATAGCCGCTTTAGTTGCAGGGTACTTGGGAGATAAATTCATTCACTCGAGAATCACTTCATACTGTTTTCTGATTCTAATTACGGCAGCAGTTCTCATTGCAAGTGGAATTCTAGAGCGGGAATATTTCGCCTTCATTGCAATTACGATTAGTTCAGTCAGCTTAGGGATTTATGGATTGGGGGGCCTCTACTACGCACTCTTCCAGGAATCGAAGCTACCGCTTAGTTATGCTGGCGCAGCGATAGGTTTTGTGTCGGTAATCGGCTATATGCCAGATATTTTCTGGGGACCATTGATGGGCGTAATCCTAGATAATAACCCTGGTGAGATTGGACACCAATACCTTTTTGGAGTATTGGCCTTATTTGGTCTAATAGGTTATTTTTCCACCAAATTATTTCAGAAAAGCCTAAAATAAAGAGAAGAAATCAGGACTAAAGCACCTCTATTCTATTTCGGTGTAACTCCACCTTATCTTCGTTCTCTAACTTCTTCAATAACCTACTAATTACAACTCTAGATGTATTCATCTCAGAGGAAATTTGCTCATGGGTTTTGTTAATCACGAAAGAACCAGAACTCTGTTTTTTGTCGAGTAAATACTTCATGAGGCGTTCATCCATATTCATGAACGCGATACTGTCTATCGTATTCATTAGCTCGTCAAATCTTTGTTGGTAAGAGTCGATAACAAACTTTCTGAAAGACGGGTACTTGGCCATCCAGTCGTCCACATGAACCATAGGAACCAACCAAAGATTAGAATCTGTTTCCGCAACGGCCTTAAATTGACTAATCTGTGGCCCAAGACAACAACTAATGGACATGGCGCAGGCATCGCCACCTTCTAGGTAGTACAAGAAAATTTCATTGCCTGCATCATCTTCTCTCATAATTCTTAGAGAGCCTGTAATAACCAAGGGCATTTCACTAGCCTGCATACCTGGAGAGATAAGCGGCATATCTTGTTTGACCTTAAATAAACGACCTGACTGTACTATTTCAACAACTAAACCGTCTTCTAAACCATTCTTCTGAAGTAACGAGGCTATATGATCTACCATAGGAATTTTAAGCTATTTCAATATCACTTTTGACTGTTTGTAAAACAAAAAAGCCAAGCAAAAATTCATTTGCTCAGCTTTAATAATCTCAAATATCAACTAAACCGGTTTCCCTTTCATCATCTTATTCCAATAAAGATAAGGCAACCCGTATTTCTTGAGAATCCAGAGTTTCCAGCTCTCCTTATATGACTTAAATACTCCCATTAACTTCAATTTAGGATCTGGCGTAAAGTTTTGGTCATAGTCAAATTCCGCTAAAACCATTTTACCATATCCGGTAACCAATGGGCAAGAAGAATAGCCATTATACTTCATGTCGGTTATGCCTTCGTTCTTGATTAATTGACGAAGGTTTGCCACCACAATTGGTGCTTGTTTCCTAATAGCTGCTCCGGTTTTAGCAGTTGGTAGTGCTGCCACATCTCCGAGGCCAAACACATTATCATATTTCTTGTGCTGAAGGGTCTCAATATCTACCTCTAGCCATCCTCCATCATTAGATAGAGTTGAATCAGCAACAAAATCTGGTGAGCCTTGAGGTGGTGCTAAATGAAGCATATCAAACGGCATTATGATGTCGTTATTACCGACCATCTCTTCTCCTAACACATTGCCTTCCATGATAATGCAGTCATTCTCATTCTTGTGGACACTCCTGAACGTCACCTCTTTCTTCTCTGCATCAATTTTAACGGGTGCATAAAATGGTTTAAAATGAATTCCATACCTATGGATAACATTCATTAGCGTCTTAGCAATACTTGGTACACCAAAAATAACGGTACCTGGTGTTGCAAAAACAGTATTTGTCTTATCCGCCAAACCATTCTTCCTGAAATAATCTGCCGCCAGATAAGCAATCTTTTGGGGAGCGCCTCCACATTTAATAGGCGTAGTAGGCTGAGTAAAAATAGCATTGCCTCCTTTGAAGTTCTTTAACACTTCCCATGTATGTTCAGGATCTGTGTAATTACTACATACCATTCCTTTGTCTAATGCTTCTGGTAAACCCTCAATAAGCTCTGGCTTCATCACCAAGCCAGGGGCCATTACCAAGTATTCGTAAGAAATTGTTTTACCCGTAGTTGTGGTTACTTGATTATGATCTGGGTCTAATTTCTCGGCCGCCTCTTTAATCCATGTTACCCCCTTAGGAATTACAGAACTCATAGGCTTCATGGTCTTTTTATAATCAAAGGCATTAGCGCCTACTAATGTCCATGCAGGCTGATAAAAATGATTATCTGCAGGGTCTAAGATCGCAATATCTAATTGACTATCTGCTCTTCTGAGTTGAGCAGCTACCATTATACCTGCTGTTCCTCCTCCTACTACTAGTATTTTATGTTCCATTTGAAAAGTATTGGTTGATCTTTATAAAAAGCTCTAAATGAACTTATTAAAAGTAACTATACCAATGACCACGCTTTGTAACCTGAGTCACACTAAAAAATGACCTTTGTCATTAAGCATAAAAAAAGGCGAGAAGCCTCGCCTTTATATATTGTAAACTGTGGACCTCTATCTACTCCACTCCATCTTCGGCAGCAGCGGCCTCTCCTAGCCTTAATATTTCTCTGTCAATTGTCCAAAGTCCTACTCCATCTTCACCAATCAGGTCGAATAATTCAACCGCTCTTCTGGCTAAAGTTTCTTCTTCTCTTTGCTCTTCAACAAACCAGTTTAAGAAATTCATGGTGGTAAAATCCTTAATTTGGTAGCAATGATTCACGATTTCGTTGATGGAATTTGTCACGGCTATTTCATGCTGAAGAATACCTTCAAAAACTTCGCGAAGTGAGTTAAAGTTATGCTGAATGCCCGTGATTTCAGGTTGAAGCGCGTGTCCACCTGCCTCATTCACATAATGAAAAAGCTTGAGCATATGACCTCTTTCCTCATCACTATGCATGTACAAGAACTTAGCAGAGTTTTCATACCCTGTCATTTCACACCAAGAAGCCATAGATAAATACGCTGCAGAAGACTCTGCCTCCATTCCAACCTGACGATTCAATAAATCCTCCGTCTCTTGAGTTAATGATCTCTTTGCTGTTACTTGTTGTCTTTCCATTTCAAAAAAAATTAGAATTCGAATTTAGCAATCTATACGCTAACCAAACAGAATAATTACTGGCCTGGTTCAAAATTCAGGTAAGGTAAGCCCGCAGACCAGTACAAGAATACTTTAGCTTTTTCTACTTCTGCCTTTAGTTTAATCAACTTCACTTGTGCCTCTAGCAGTTTATCCTGTTGAAAGTTAATCTTAAAGAAGTCACTTTCCCCCACCTCTAGATTGAATAATTCTGCTTCCAGCAAGGTTTGATAATTGGCAACTGACTGATTCATCACCCCAAGCATTCGCCTAGAATTATCTAATGAGAAATAAGCAGATTGAATACCATTGACTACCTCTCGCTCTGTCAACTCTCGCTCATAGCTGGTTCTATCAATCTTTAATTTGGATTGACTCACTTTAGCCCTTTCCTTTCTCAGAAAGAGCGGGATTGAAAAGTCGATTCCAAACTTGTAATTGTTTCGTAGCCGTACTTCTGTCCAATCTCCATTCGAGTTTATAGGTGCGTTCAGCACATTATAATTCAGATCTAACTGTGGTTTTAGGTTCTCTTTAGCTAAGCGTAAATCAACAGCAAGCTGATCTAGCTTAAAATTTAGCTTTTGTAGGTCTGGGTGTCTTTCTAATGATGCAAATAGCAGACTATCTAAGCTTGGCTGCCCTTCTTCCATTAGATCAAATAAATCGTTATAAGCAGGTAAATGATAGGCTGCTAATTCTAATGGCTCTTCGTTTTCTCCCCACAAAAAGTTAGAAAGCATTAAACCTGCGTTCTGAAAATCAATCAAGGCGGTTTGTCTATCAATCTGACGGTTTTGCAGCGTTATAGCAGCTTGGACTGTATCAATAGCTGCTGCCTCTCCAAATTCAAAGTCCTGAAGAACGAAACTGTAGATATCTTCAGAAATCCCTAAAGAGAATTCAACGAGTTTGAAGTTGTAATAGGAGAAATACCAGTTCCAATATTCTTTAGAAGCTTCCAGTAAAAGCTTATTAATTACTTTGATTTGTTCTGCCTCATTGATATTGGCGAGCAACTCTGCTTGCATTACGGCTGCCCTTCTTTGATCTATTAGAAGTCCCTTACCCACCGGTAAACTTAAGCCAGCAGTAACTTGTCTAAAGTCATCATCTCTAGGTATTAAGTTCTCTTGATTTACAAATACCCCTCTGTTCCTATCAATACTAATCTTAGGATCAACGGGAAACCAAGTTGGAACCTTTAGTGTGGTGTTGAAGAAATCGTAATATTCTTTATCATCGAAATTCTTTACATCCCAAGAAGATTCTAGCTTAGGATCGAATGCCCCTCTTGCCATTCTAATCTCTTGCCTAGCCTGTTCAGGCAGTAAGTTTGCCTGTTTTGCTACAGGATGGTTATTGAGCACCATAAGCATGAAGGTCTCTAAGTCCAGGTTTACAGAACTGTCTCCTTCACCATTTGACAGAATATCTTCTATGGGTTTAATCTCAATTTCTTGAGCCACAACAGCCCAGGCAAAGACCATTGAGAAACAAGAAAGGATAAGTCTCTTTATCATGAACACTTACTTTTTAGCTTCGGCTTTATCTCCTTTTTTCTCTGGCGCACTATCGTCTGGTGCCTCATATAAACTCGGAGGGAATCCATTGAGTTGTCGCCAGAGTTCGTACCATACGGCAACATTGTCTAGCATTACCCATCCTTTGGTTCCAGAACCTACACGAAGCTGAGCTGGCCATGGCTCATCTTCGGGATCAGGAGTTACCAAAATCCTGTATTGTCCACTTTTACTATCAACTCTATCAATCACTTCAACAACTCCACCAAAGGTACCCACGGTAACATTCGGCCATCCCGAGAAAATTAAAGCTGGCCAACCATCGAATTCTACACGTACTTTTCTTCCCCGTTCAATTAAAGGTACGTCCATTGCATTCACATACATTTCTACCGCTAAGCCGGGGTTATCTGGCATAATAACGGCAATAGCCTCGCCTTCTTTAATGGTTTCTCCTAAACCTTGTTTTATGGCCTTTTGGATGAATCCTGTTTGGGGAGCAGTAATCTGATACTGCTGATTTCGAATGGCCAAATTAGCGTACTCATTCTCCATTTTAGTTACCTCAGCCCTGTCTTTAAAGATTTCAGCTTTGGTATTATTCATATCAGAATTTGCCTTTGCGATTTTCTCTAAATATTCAGAACGCACAGCACTGATATTGACTCTTGAATTGATGACCTCTTGTCTAGCCTCAAGAAATTTATTCTCAGTACTATTCACCTTATTCTTACCTGCTTGGAACTTGGATTCTAACTCTTGAAACTTAGTCAAAGGAATTAGGCCTCTATCAAATCTCTGTTTATTCCGATCAAAAATATTCTCTTGGTTGGAGAATTGTACCTTCTCCGTCTCATAAGCAATACTATCTGAAACAAGCTTGAATTTGGCTTGCTTCAATTTATTCTCAGTTTGCTCTACCTTATTAGCAAGGAGGTCATTCAAAGCTGCAATCTGACTAGTAAGGTTCTTCACCTTATCTTCTTTTGCTTCAATTCCAGCCTTTTTAGCATCAATCTGAGATTGTGTTCTTGGTAACAATTTTGGATCGAAAAACTTATCCTTTATCTCCGCCAGTGTAGCTATAGTATCTCCTTTTTGGACATACTGACCTTCAACAACATTCCAGTCTATTATTCTACCCGCAATAGCAGACTCTACCTGTTGCGCTCTTTCTGCAGGATCAAGTGCAGTCATAAGCCCTTTACCTCTAATGTTCTGCTGCCAAGGCAAAAAGAGAAGAATAAAAAAGGCAAAGGTTACAATCAAGAGAATCTTTGCTACTTTTTTTCCTGCATCAGGGGTCTTGAGTGTTTTAAATAAAAGACTCTTTTCTTTAACCCTTTTTTGAATCGAATTTTCAGAAATATTCAACATACCCTTAAACTTTTATCAGTTGATTCAATTCACCAGCTCTTAATAATTCGGCATAAGTGCTCTGAGCTTTTACGCTGCCTTCATGCAAGACAACCACTTTGTCACAAGCTTCCATCACAAGTGGATCGTTAGAAACCGCAATGAGTGTACAAATTTCTTTGTTTGTCACAAGCTTAATTAGCTTCTCTTTTTCCGCCTTCTCAAAGAATGCGAAGAAATCATTTAGAATCATTAGCCTCGGTTTCTTTACTAACAAACGAGCCATGATTAATTTGTTAATGAAAGAACTAGAGAAGCCCTTGCCTCCACTCACCATCTCAGTATTCATACCATCTGGTAGCATATTTATCTTGTCGGCCAAACCTACTTTCTTAATCGCTTCAGCTGCATCAAGCGTAGTAACCATAGGTTTTCCAACCGTAATATTATCAAGGATGGAACCCTCAAAAATATCTTCCTGCGAAACGTTTTTAGCCAGTTTATCCCTTAAGTTCATTAAATCTAGATCCCTAAGACTGTAGCCGTTAATTACGACCGCACCAGTATAGTCAAGGTTAATTCCAGAAATAATATTTGTTAATGTGGTTTTACCAGACTCATTTCCTCCAACAATACAGACGTTTTCTCCACAACTAAAGGAGAGATTAACATCCTTTAAAGCAGTATCATTCTTGTCTTTGTATTTATAATTGAGGTCTTTAATCTCTACCGTAAACCCTTTCTCAATCTGGGCTTTACTTAACTCAATTCCGCCTGGTTTTTCTAATGGCATATCTGTAACCTGGCTAATCTTGTCGACAGCTGTGAGCATGTCATAAACCACATCCATATAGGTGATAATCTTTTCAACAGAACTGAGTATGAGGATTATGATCACTTCTGAGGCCACAAACTGACCTAAAGTAATTTCTCTTCCTATGAGTAGAGAAGTACCAATAATGAGTAAGCCACCCGTAATCGCTGCCTTAAAGAGCACTATGTAGAAATACTGAGAAATGAGTACTCGGAAATGTACTTTACGGTTCTTTAGATAATTATTGACATTCAACTCAGTCTTCTTTATTGGAAGACTTGTGTTACCTGAAATCTTAAATGAATTCAAGGTTCTAGCAATCTCTTCTAACCAATAGACAACCTTATACTTGAACTTAGATTCCTTAATAGACGAAGCCAAACCCTTAGGACCTGTTAGTCTAAAGATAAGGAACAAGGTTCCTACCAACGCTAACCCAAAGAACACAAAGAAGGGATGATAGAAAGACAGTAGAATAAGACCAAATAAAATTTGGATTAAACCAGAAACTAGATCACCCAATAGTTTTGGTAGACCTTTTTGAATTGTTAGGACATCAAAAAATCTGTTTACTAATTCAGGTGCATGTATTTTAGAAAGTGCCTCAAATCTCATCCTTGGAATTCTATAGGTAAACTCCAAAGCTGCTTTGGTGAATATTCGTCTTTGCAAATACTCGACAATTGTTATTTGCATGATTTGAAGCCCCCCGGAAGCTAAAATCCCAACTAAGACCAAGGTGATTAGTAAGTAAATAGAACTAAAGACCACACCTCCTGATACTAGCTCCACTGTTGCCTGAATACCAAGCGGTAAGGTCAAGGAGACGATACCTACAAAGGCGGCATAGATAAAAACATAAAGTATATCTTTTTTCTCTGCACCAAGAAGACGAATGAGCCTTGCTATAGGCGTTAGTGGCTTAGGATTATCTCCTTCATCGTGTTCTGATACAAGACTATCGTAACTGAATGCGCCAAGTAAGACTACATCTCCAGCCTCATTCTTCAAGAGTTTTCCAGATATGTCTTCAAGAGAAACATCCTTAGTAAAATGTTCTTCTATCAGTTTAACCTTAATCTTTGATTTCTCCTTATAAACGATAACCGGAGCAAAACCGCCACCTTCGATTCTAAAGGCAATAATAGGTATCTCTACCTCACCTATAAAAGTTTCTAAATCTTCAGACTCTAACTGCTGATCAAGTAAAACCAATCTAATTCGGTTTGCCTCTTCTACAAGATCTCTCTTGAATTCGAAAGCCTCATCAATTGTATAATCACGCTTGAGTGCTACGAGATCTGAATACAATGCATCCTCAAGATCCTTACCAAGAACTAAAGTAGCTTCTTTAATAAGTCTACCTATTTGTTGACTGGTCATATCTAAGCGTCAATTGTTTTTAAAATCATGTCCCTCAAAAAGTTGTAATTCTCAACGTGCACTTGCCCATTGTCATACTGATGCTCAGTAAGTCTCGGTAAGTGGCGTGCGAAAAAGATTTGCTGATGCGAAGCCTCAAGGCACGTACTAGTTAGTGCATTAGGATATTCGTAATTAGGATTGATCTCTTTTATAAAAGAGGCTACTTTGGCACATAGCGATTTATAGCCTAAGAATGATCCATCTCTATTGTCATCGTCTACATGCTTGGTTAAATAAGCTTTATCCGATTCGTAGATTACAATTCTTTGCAATGCAGTCTCATCAATATCTGGGAAGTAGTCGTCATTAACATTTACCTCAGTTATCATTTTAAGTGCAATAGACAACCTTTCTTTTGGGTCTTGAATGTTGTTAGTAGAATAATCGATCTGATATTCTAGCCAATTCCAATACCAAGACATTAAGTAGATCAGGAGTTTATGCTTGCTCTCGAAGTATCTGTATATAGAAGCCTCGGTTGATTGGATTTCGGCAGAGAGCTTTTTGAAAGTAAAGCCTTCCAAACCCAGTTCATCAATCATCTTAATTGAGCTCTGAATTATCTTTCTGCCCAAAGCTGTTTCTTGCGGATCTCGTAGGAACAGCTTCTCGTTAATTTGTAGTCTTAAAGTTGCCATCTTAAAGCCAGCCTTTTAATTGTAATAGTAATACTATCAATTATGCTAGCTCTATAACGCTCTCAGGATAAAAAGGTTCAGGAATGCTCAAAAAAAAGATCGCCCCCCAGCGATCTTTCCAGTATTTTTTCAAATACCCCCAAATAACAAAAGCGGGGAACGATTGCTCGTCCCCACTCATTTTGAAATAACTGAGTTATTTCAAAATGCCAAGGTACTGTTCAGAACTTTGTTTGCTTCCAAAGGCCCAAGCTTTTGGCCACAAACGCTGCCTCGTTTCGGCTTCACTCTAGACTGACGCATCGCGCCTAGTCTTCATAAAGCTTATGCGGTTTTAGCTTTGCTTTTGACAAGCAAAAACTCCTTCATCGACCTCAACCCGAGAGTCGAAACCGATTTGCAAGACTTCTTGCGAAGTTTCACTGCAGAACCAGATGGTTCCTGCACGGAGTGCGATGGAAATACTTCTCAGCACTTCTTAGGCTGCATGTTAACAAACGAATTTGCAACTTACAGTTTCATCTGCGACTCAAGCTCTGTTCAAATCACCTTCCTAAGAAAGATCTTTAAAACGTCTACTGATTACACTCCCTTTCAAGTTGTGATGATCGTGCTTGCTGTAGAGTCCCTAAAGCCTTACAGGTGCTCATATCTCTTCAATAAGTTCAGAGTATTCACACATGGCCACAAACTACGCCTTTACCGTTTCAGATTAGTACGTGTACTAACCCCTTCACTACAATTTTTCGAGCTTCCCCCGAAGAGAGACTTAAACCGAAGTTTTTGTTCTTTATCCCTCGCTTGGTATTACTAATGTACCTTCAATAACTTTACACACAAATTTTGTAACCCTCTAGTTGTCAACAAGTTTCCCACCCTTTTAATCACATACTTATCCACAGGGTTATCCACTAGTTTATCCACATCTACCGACAATCACCGCTCCAAGAAGTTTTTCTAATTCATATCTCACTATGCTCAAATAGGAATTGACTTAGATTCTTAAGGTTTCTTGTACTTCGCTTGAAGCTTTTCGCTAAAATTGCAGCTTATTCCAATGCATTCGACTTATGAGTGAAAACGAGAACAGAGAGTCGCTTAATTTTATTGAGCAAATGATTAAAGAAGACCTGAAATCTGGTAAAAGAGATTTTATTCAGACACGTTTTCCTCCTGAACCAAATGGTTACCTTCACATTGGTCATGCCAAGTCTATTGTGCTCAACTTTGGTCTTGCAGAAAAGTACAATGGTAAGTGTAATCTTCGCTTCGATGACACGAACCCTGAAAAGGAAAGTGATGAATACGTAAACGCCATTATAGATGATATTAAATGGTTGGGATATGACTATGGTGACAAACCCCTTTTTACTTCCGACTATTTCGATACTCTCTACGATTATGCTATAAAACTCATAAAGAAAGGAAAGGCCTACATAGATGATCAATCCGCTGAAGAAATCTCAGCCGGAAAAACCCATCCTTCAAGCCCGGGTATTAAAAGTCCTTTTAGAGACAGGTCGGCCCAAGAAAACCTTGACTTAATCGAACGCATGAAAAATGGCGAGTTTGAGGAAGGTAGTCGTGTATTAAGGGCAAAAATAGATATGGATTCTCCTAACATGCATATGAGAGACCCTATCATTTATAGAATCAAAAAAGTAAACCACCACAGGACTGGCGATAAATGGTGTATCTATCCTAATTATGATTTTGCACATGGCCAATCTGACTCTATAGAAAATGTAACCTATAGTCTTTGTACGTTAGAATTCAGAGACCATAAGCCCTTGTATGATTGGCTTATTAATGAGCTAGAAATATTCCCTTCGGAACAAACAGAATTTGCTAGACTTAATCTGAGCTATACCATCGTGAGCAAGAGAAAGCTCTTAAAATTGGTAGAAGAAGGGCATGTTAACGGCTGGGATGATCCTAGAATGCCTACAATCTCTGGTTTTAGAAGAAGAGGATACACCCCTGATTCTATCAAAAACTTTGCACACAAAGTTGGCGTGGCCAGAAGAGATGGCATTACAGACATTGCCTTGTTAGAGCATAGCATTAGAGAAGATCTCAACAAAAAGGCTAATCGTGTTTTTGGTATTATTGATCCATTAAAGGTGGTAATTACCAACTGGCCTGAGGACAAAACTGAGATGATGAGCGCTGTGAATAACCCGGAGGATGAATCTGCTGGTAAGCGCGAAATGCCATTTACAAAAGAACTCTACATTGAAAAAGGAGATTTCAAAGAAGACCCTCCATCACCAAGAAAGTGGTATCGTTTGGGACCCGACCGCGAGGTAAGGTTAAAGTACGGTTACATTGTGAAATGTACCGGTTTTAAAAAAGCCGAAGATGGTAGCATCGAAGAAATCTATTGCGAATATGATCCTGAAACTAAATCGGGACAAGACACTTCTGGTAAGAAAGTAAAAGGAACACTGGGCTGGGTATCTGCAGACCATGCTGTGAAAGCGGAAGTACGCATGTATGACAGGCTCTTTGAAACTGAAAACCTGAATACCATTGATGATGAATTTACCAATCACTTAAACCCAGCATCTCTTCAAATAAATAACGAGGTTTTGTTAGAACCTTCATTAAAAAATGCCTCAGTTGGAGATACACTTCAGTTCGAGAGACAAGGATATTTTATTGTTGACAAAGACAGCACCGAAAACAAACTCGTTTTCAACCGAACAGTAACACTCAGGGACAACTGGAAGAAGAAATAATGGGATTACTCAGGTCTTCAATTTCCGAATTAAACAAAGGTGATGTCGCACTTATCGGCATCCCTTTTGATGAAAATTCGAGCTTTCTTAGAGGTCCAGCTAAGGCACCTGAATTAATCATTGAAGCTTTAGAGTCTGATTCTGCCAATTTCTTCACTGAAGACTTAAAAGACCTGAACGAACACCCTCGGATAAAATGGTGTGGCAACACCTCCGCTGAAGATTATTTGAGTATTGAGCGTCCTATCCAAGATATTCTAACTGTAGGGGCCATTCCTTTTAGCTTAGGAGGTGATCATTCTGTAGCCTTCCCCATTATGAAGGCCATGGCGAAAAAGTACGGAAAATTGAATATCCTTCAATTCGATGCCCATGGAGATTTGTATGATGAATTAGACGGCAATCGTTATTCTCACGCTTGTCCATTTGCAAGAATCATGGAATCTGGATTAGCCTCTTCGCTTACTCAGATTGGCGTTAGAACAATGACGCTCCATCAAAAAGAGCAAGCCGAGAAGTTTGACGTCTCTGTATATGAGATGAAAGACCTGGAAATGAATCTTGAATTAGATTTTGAAGGGCCACTTTACATCACATTCGATCTGGATGTATTAGATCCTGCATTTGCACCAGGTGTCTCACATCATGAACCAGGAGGATTAAGCACGAGAGAGGCATTGCGCTTTATTCAGCGACTAAAGGGAAATATTGTTGGCTGCGATGTGGTAGAATACAATCCAGACAGAGACTTAAATGGAGTTACTTCAATGGTTGCTTCTAAGATTGTGAAGGAAATGTTAGCCAAGTTGCTTTAATGCAGCAATAAACGAATCAATCTCCTCTTCGCTATTATAGTAATGAACAGAAACGCGAATGACTTCTGTTAATCCCCTTTCTGTCATATCTAAGAAAGTATTCGGCAGGCCATTCCACGACACATTAATATGAGACTTAAAGAGCCTCTGCTTTACTTCTTCTGCGGAAATTCCTTCATAGGTAAAAGATACTATACCGCTTTTGACTGATCCAATATCTCTCAAATCAACTTTAGGAACCTCTTTCAATTTGCTTCGCAATAAGTCTCCCAATAATTGGGTTCGCTCCCATACATTTTCAATTCCGATATCTAGCAAATAGGCTACCGCCTTATTCAATCCAACAAGTGCAGCCCTGTTACCCTCCCAGTTTTCAAATTTACGGGCATCTTTTCTCACATCATAGCTATCAGGCCCCGTCCATTCGGCAGAATGAAGATCAACCCAATGAGGACGAAGCTTTTCTTGTACCGACTTTCTCACATATAAAAACCCAGTACCTCTAGGAGCTCTCAAGTATTTTCGACCGGTGGAAGATAGCATGTCACATCCTATTCGTTCTACATCAACAGGGTACTGTCCTACCGACTGACAGGCATCTAATAAGTAAAGGACGGAGTGTTTTTTGCATACAGCACCAATGGCTTCCGCAGGATTTACCAAGCCACTATTCGTTGGCATGTGAGTTATCGATACCAATTTGGTCTTTGGTGTCATGAACCTCTCTAAGGCTGAAACATCGGGATCCCCATTATCTAGAGTGGGTAATACCTTTACAGTAAGATCATTCCTATGATGTAAATAGGAAAGGTAGTTGCTCGCATAGTCCGACTGATTGGTTATTATTTCGTCACCATCATGCAACGGAATTGATTGAAAAGCAGCGTTCCAAGCTACCGTTGCATTTTCTACAATGGCTATTTCTCCTTGCTTCGCATTTATGAGTTGAGCAATAAGTCCGTATGTAGACTCTAGCTGCTTAAAATGCTTCGAATGAGTTTCATACCCGCCTAACTCCGCCTCTTCGGTTAAATATTCAATCATGGCATCGCGCACAACATTGGGAGGTAAAGAACTTCCAGCATTGTTAAAATGTATCACCCTCTTTACACCATCTGTATCTTCTCTTAATTGCTGTAGCTGCTTTGCATCAATCATACTTTAAGATGGAAGATTTTTTCAGAAAAAGGAATAATACTTGCTCTAGAGATCTACGAAAGTATATTTGATCAATTACTAAGCCTTATGAAGCGTCTCGCCCTCTTATTTCTCCTGATAACTCCTACTTTTCTAATTGCTCAAGTAGATAATGAAGCGGTTAAACGTTTTGCTGCGGATTATGCGAAAGATCATAATCAATCAACTGAAGAGGTGATGGCTATTTTAGAGAAAGCCGAATTTCAACAAGAGATTATCGACAAAATTTCGAGACCGGCAGAAGGTACAATGACATGGAATAGGTACCGAAATATCTTCATTAAAGATGCTCGTATTGATGCCGGTGTAGCGTTTTGGAAAGAACATGAAGAGACGCTTAATCAAGTATCTGATGAAACAGGAGTGCCCGTGGAAGTGATTTGTGGAATTATTGGAGTAGAAACCTTTTTTGGTAGAATTAAGGGTTCGTACCGAGTGTTAGATGCATTATATACGCTGGGCTTTGGTTATCCTAAAAGAGGAAAATTCTTTAAATCGGAATTAGCTAAATACCTTGAATTAGCCGAGTTAGAATCTTTGAATATTGAAGAAGTAAAGGGATCTTATGCGGGTGCTATGGGCTATTCACAGTTTATGCCTAGCAGCTATATCGCCTATGCTAAGAGCTTTGAACCTAATGGCTCAAGAGATCTCATGAATAGTCCAGAAGATGCAATTGCCAGTGTGGCTAATTATCTAAAAGTGCATCGCTGGAGAAAAGACGAACCGATTACTTCTAAGGCTGAAATGACAAGAGAAATAACAGGCTTAAGAAAACAGGCTACCCGGCCGAAAAACAAAGTCTCTGATTATACGAATATTGGATTCAAGCCAGAAGAGTCATTAGAAGATTCTCTAGATGCTACCATGATCATCTTGAAAAGCGGAGAGGAAAAAGAACACTGGTTTGGACTCTATAACTTCTATGTGATTACCCGTTACAACCACAGTCCTATGTATGCCATGGCTGTTCACCAATTGGGTTCTGCCATTAAAGAAAAGATTAGTCAATAAAAAAACCCCTAACAGAAAGTTAGGGGCTTGGATAGAAAACACCTGTTAATTACCTCAAACCAAATACTAATCAGGCTGTCTTAAATTTCTTGTTCGCTTAATGATGTATTGCACCAACTCTGGTGAAACCACTTGAGTCCCTTGATCCTTCAAAGCATCTAAGAGTAACTCGGCAATTCTTTCTGAATAGTCTTGCTTCTGGCTTTCATGTTCGAACGCCTCAATATGATTTGTTAGTACTTCGCGACAGCAATCTTCTACATAAAAAACTACGCCACTTATGGTAAGCTTGTGGTGGCCATTCATAAATCCGAGATATAGGGTTGGTTGTGGGTACATCTTAAAAACACTTAACTAATAGACTCAGTGAAATAAAAATGGTTACTGAGTACCGATGGCTTATTATATAGATGCAGGCTAGGCCAAAAATGTTGCATTGCACCCTAAGTTTTAACAGTAGTTAGTACTATTTAACATTATTCACATATCAGGTAAATGTCGCTTGTGACTTTTCTTAGCTTAAAAACCCTTGTCCATATCCACTATGGAATACAATCTTTACACCTTGAATATCTTTACTGAAGGAATATCAATTAGTTAGACCTATTTTCGCTTTAGTTATGTTCTTTATCCTATCTAAAATCTTAGCAATTTTTGTCCACCCCTTAACATGGGTTATTGGTTTGCTGGTTCTTTCGCTCTTGACCAAGCGGAAGAAACTCAAGAAATGGACGATGATTTCAGCCATATTTTCACTGGCCTTTTTTAGTAATCAATATATCAGTAACCGAATAATGCTTATGTGGGAATATGAACCTATCCCAATTGAGTCACTAGACACATATGATGTCGGTGTTGTTTTTTCGGGAGTAACAAGAGCGAGTATTACTCCGAGAGATAGAGTTTACTTTGGGCAAGGTGCTGATAGAATTACACATACTTTACAGCTTTACAATGAAGGTAAAATAAAACACATTATTGCTTCTGGGGGACTTGGTTTTCAACAGGTGGAAAACAGCACAGCAGCAGATAGGCTCAAATCCTTTTTAACCATGGCTGGCGTGCCTGAATCTGACATAACGATAGAAGCTGACGCTGCTAATACTTATGAAAACGCACAAAAGACCAAAGCAATTTTAGAACGTGATTTCCCAAATCAGAAATATCTATTAATTACCTCTTCCTTTCACATGAAGAGATCACTCCTTTGTATGGAGAAGCAAGGGGTGACTGTTGATCCTTTTCCCGCTGGATTCTTAACCAGTAGATCTACCTTAAATTTTGATGATTTATTCATCCCGAAATCCGAAGCGCTCGATCGTTGGGAAAGATTAATCAAAGAACTTGTAGGCATTGCGACCTACAAAGTAATAGGCTATATCTAGTCGATGTAAATGGTCTTTTGATTTGTGAAAGCCTTGATTCCCTCTTCAGATAATTCCCTTCCATAACCAGATGATTTGACACCTCCAAAAGGCAATGCGGGTTGAGAAGCGGTCATCTCATTAATAAATACGGCTCCTGTTTCCATGGCCCTAGCTACTGCCAAGCCCCTTTCTTTATCATTAGTCCAAACTGAACCGCCTAATCCAAACTGAGAGTCGTTTGCTAAAGCAATGGCCTCTTCCTCATCATTCACCTTAAAAACTAGCGCTACAGGGCCAAATAGTTCTTCGTGATAGGCTCTCATTTCTTTTGTAATACCTGTTATAATGGTCGGTTGATAAAAAGCCCCGCCTAAATCAGCTACATCACCACCTAATTCTAATCTTGCTCCATTTTGAGTCGCATCCTTTACCTGCTCATGCAAATCCTCCATTAATTGAGTGGATGCCATTGGCCCGCATTTAGTTGTATCATTGAGTGGGTCACCTATTGTGTAGGCCGACATAAACGATTTAAATCTCTCTAAGAATTGATCATATACTTTATGGTGGACAATAAATCGCTTGGCGGCAATACAACTTTGGCCACAGTTGAACATACGTGCTTTTGCCGCAACTCTTGCTGTTTTATCTATATCTGCATCGTCTAAAACTACAAAGGCATCGCTCCCTCCTAATTCTAACAAGGATCGTTTGATATTTTTTCCTGCAGCTTGGGCTACTTGACTACCAGCGTATTCGCTTCCAGTTACAGAAACAGTCTTTACCCTGGCGTCTGCCACAATTCTTTCAACCTTGCTTGAACTGATTAACAGTGTTTGATAAACCCCAGGAAGGAACCCCGCATCAGCGAATAACTCCTCTATTGCCAACGCACACTGAGGCACATTAGAAGCATGTTTCAAAACAACAGTATTACCAGCCATTACCGTAGGCGCCACAAACCTAAAAACTTGCCAAAAAGGAAAATTCCATGGCATCACGCCCAAGACTATACCTAAGGGTTCGTAACTCACAAAAGCGTTTCCTTTTTCGGGATTCAAGGTTTTATCTTCCAAAAATGCCTTGGCATTATTTGCATAGTATTCACATACCAAAGCGCATTTCTCTACTTCTGCCGAGCCCTCAGCCAAAACCTTCCCCATTTCTAGAGCCATTAAGCGAGACAACTCTTCCTTACGATCTCTCAAAAGTTGGGCTAATTCTAAAAAATGTGTTTTGCGAAAACTATAATCCCGTTTCTTCCAACTAGAGAAGCGACTATTTGCCCTTTCCAATGCCGATTCGACATAAGCATCTGAATACTCATCAAACGTTGCTAATAACTCGCTATTGGTAGGGTTGATACTTTTCATTGGAATGGTTTTGCCAATGAAGATATTGAGAGAAATATGAAAGTGAAAGATTTAGAATACCATAACATTCACATCTTCCAACATTTTGATTAATCCTGGTACCTCTTTCATTTTTAGAAAATAGAAAATGTTTTTGCCTTCTCGCTTACTACCGAGAATTCCTTTCATTTTCATATTTGCTAGATGATGTGATGTGAGTGATTGTTCTAGACCGAGATACGCTGTAATGTCATTCACAGACATCTTCTCGTTCTCATTGAGAAGGTCAATGATAGCCACACGCATGGGGTGTGCAATTGTTTTTAGCACAAAGGCTATTTTCTCTACACGTTCGTGATCAAGCGGTTTTTCCATCTAGATAGGTTTGTTTCAAATATATGAACATACTTTCATATTAAAAACCTGATCTGAAATAATTCAACTTTAATCTCAATAAATACAAAAAGGGAGAACCTATACGATTCTCCCTTTCAAATGGGTTTATTCTCTTGTAGAATTAATTAAAGACAATCTCTAATTCAACTCTCTGTTTGAGCTGCTAGGGAAAAGGAGTACATCCCTATCAAAAATATTAGTAATCGTTTCATAGTTTTTTTGGTTTTGTTAGCCTCACTTGCACAACTTAGACACCAATTAGTACTATATGTACAGAAAGGCTCTACAGATTAATTATGACAATAATCATATCACACTCAACTCCCAATATTAAAATATCATAAGCTGATTTTCCCAAAATGAGAATAGGACTGATTTCTGACACACATAGTTATTTAGATGAAGAGGTTGCTAAGTACTTTGCTGAATGCGATGAGATCTGGCATGCTGGCGATGTTGGAGACTACAAGGTTATTGAAGGGCTTCAGAAAATTGCCCCGGTCCGAGCAGTATACGGTAATATAGATGGCCCTGAGATCAGAAATCGTTATCCCGAAATAGACTATTTTGTATGTGAAGGACTGCCGATATATATGATTCATATTGGCGGAAAACCACCAAAATATGCCTCAGATATTTTAAAAGATCTTAAAGAAAAAAGGCCGAGATTATTTATCTGTGGACATAGCCATATTCTAAAAATCATGCCCGACAAATCTCTTGGAAACATGCTATATCTAAACCCCGGTGCTGCTGGAAATCACGGCTTTCATAAGGTCAAAACCTTAGTAAGGTTTGAGATAACCGATAGTGTTTTAAAAAACATGGAAGTGATTGAATTAGGTGTTCGGGGAAGGGCATAAAAAAAGCCGGATAAACCGGCTTTCTGTATTTTTGTTGTACTGAGATTACTCCTCAGTTTTTTCTTTTTTTTCAGCCGGAGCTTCTTCTTTAGCAGGTGCTTCAGCAACAACTTCCTTTTCTTTTTCTTCAGCAGGCTTTTCCGATTTTTTCTTAGACTTCTTGGCAGCAGGTGCCTCAGCTTTTTCAAAAGATGCTTTCAACTCCTCCTGATCCACATTTTTGATCACTGGCTGAAAAGACAAGTGCTTTATAGAATTCTGTCTTTTTGCTGCAGTTTGCTTATTTCTTCTTGCTTTTCTTTTTAATCTAGTAACTCCCATGACTAAAGCGTTTCTTCAAATGAGGCGCAAATATAGTGTTTTGATCTGAATATCATTACCCTAATCCTAAAATAATTAAAGGTATTTCTCAACATATTCTCTCTGCCCTTATATCGAGAAAGCGCAATTTAGTAGCTTTGACAAAATTTAGCTAGCATGGCACAGAAACCTTCTTTACCAAAAGGCACTAGAGACTTTGGCCCTGAGCAAATGGCCAAGAGAAATTACATCCTCGACTCAATTAAAACAGTGTTTAGGAAATACGGCTTCCTCCCCTTAGAAACTCCTGCTATGGAGAATCTAAATGTGCTAACTGGCAAATACGGTGACGAAGGTGATCAACTAATCTTCAAAGTCTTAAACTCTGGAGATTTCCTAAACAAGGCTAGCAAAGAAGATTTTGAAGAAGGGAGTAAGCATCTGTCCTCAATAATAACGGAGAAAGGCCTTAAATATGACTTAACTGTGCCATTTGCCCGCTATGTTGTCATGAACAGAAATGACATTGCTTTCCCATTTAAGCGTTATCAAATTCAACCTGTATGGAGAGCAGATAGACCACAGAAAGGTAGATATAGAGAATTCTATCAGTGCGATGCAGATGTAATAGGCACAAACTCTTTACTCTGTGAAGCTGAACTCTTAGCTATGGTAACGGAAGTCTACCAAAAACTCCAATTTTCAGAATATGAAGTTTCATTGAGTAGCAGAAAAGTATTGGAGGGTGTAGCAGAAAGCTGTGGCGCTTCTAATCATTTTTCAGCTTTCTGTACAATTTTAGACAAGCTCGACAAGATTGGGCTAGATAAAGTCAAAGAAGAATTGAGCTCAATAGGCCTTTCCCACGAAAACTTAAGTCTACTGGAAAGTATAATTTCCATCTCTGGTGCTAACGATGTTAAACTAAAGGAGATTAGCAAGTTTATTGGAGACTCCAAAGCAGGGCAAGAAGGTGTGGCTGAATTATCAGAGACACTCGAGCATTATAGCGGCTTAGGATTCTCAGATGAGAAAGTAAAAATTGACTTCACTTTAGCACGAGGATTAAGTTACTATACCGGAGTAATTTATGAAGTGAAGCCAACTAGTATACGCATGGGAACGATTACTGCAGGGGGGAGATATGACAATCTCACGGGTGTATTCGGTATGGACGGAATGTCTGGCGTTGGTATTTCCTTTGGTATCGATAGAATTTACGATACACTGTTAGAACTAGACCTATTTCCAGCGTCTTCAATTTCAACTTCGAAAATCTTGATCACCAATTTTGATAAAGAAGGCCAAACATATGCATTAGGTCTAATTTCTAAACTTAGAGAAGCGGGCATATCATCAGAATTATATCCTGACGCTGCAAAGCTTAAAAAGCAAATGTCGTATGCTGATAAAAAAGGTATCCCCTTTGTTATAATGCTTGGGTCACAAGAAATTGAAAGTGGTCAACTCACTTTAAAAAACATGAAGACCGGAGAACAGCAAAAGCTAGGTATCGAAGATTTGATTACTCAATTTGAAAATTGAGCCTCCGGCTTTCTTCCCCTAGTGGTATATTTTTAATAAGTTTCCGGACTTAGATCCGTTAAATAATAGTGTTGAGAAGCAAGAGACATATGAGGAAGTCGTTTTTGAGACTCTTTTTATTATCCCTTTTCTTACTATTCTCAATTCAAGTCAGCGCTCAAGTATCAAGCGAAAAAGGCTGGTTCACTGCCAATGTAGTTAAAGGTTGTTGGCCTTTAACAGTAGAGATTACCCACAATGGAGTAAAAGACTCCCGATTATTCATTGATTTTGAAGGAAACCGAGGCAACCCTCAGGGAGGAATTTTTGACGATGCGTTTATCGAGGGAGAAACCAAGACCTTTGTATACAATAGCCCACAAGACGACCCTTTTACCATTGTTGTAATTGATCAAAACGGTGACCCTTCAGACTTCTCAGACTTTCTAGATATAGAGGTAATTGAAAACTCATCTCCATTTGCGGGCGTAGCCACTTGTTCTGAAAATGAAATACTCCTTACCCTTATTATTGATGAAAACTCGAGTACCACAGAAATAGAGAATGCATTTGATGCATTCCTTATCGAGTTTGGAGATGGTAATTCACAATCTCTAAGAAGACCAACTAGTGGAGGAGAGACCCTAGCCATACCATACACTTATACCAATAGCGGAACCTATGATATTAGTATTACTGGCCTAATAGATAATGGAGACGTTTCACAATGTTCAGTGTTTACAGCCACAATTACCACTTTGGAAGATCTCCCACAACCTAATTTACAGAGTGTAATCGTTAATTCTCCAACCACAATTTTGTTCAACTATGATGACTTAAACACTCAACTTGTTTACACCTTGCAAATTGATCGCGGCATCGGATTTACAAACATCGCCACTATCGACCCTTTTACCTCGGAATCTAGTTATGAACTGGAAGATGCCTCTCTTAATAATAATGCTGAGAGTTATAGATTTCGCATTGTTGCAAGCGACATCTGCCAAAGGCTTCAGGAGGCTTCACAAGAAGTATCATCCATAGCTTTGGATTACCAACTTGTAGATATAACAACAGATATTCAGGTTGATTTTAATTGGGAAATTGCAACGGCAGGCTTTTCTCAAGCAGTTCTAATCAATAATCAAATGCAAGCGCTTCAAACGAATAATGCACAAGACAATCAGGTAATAGACTTTTCAACTTGCACGGAAATTGGCATTTTCTACATGGAATCAACGATTAACGGAGTACTATCAAGAAGCCGAAGCATCTTACCTTTTGATGGGCAGACTATTATGCTCCCCTCACCACTAGCACCAAATGTAAGTCTGACAGGTAATATTATTGAAATCTCATTTGAACCCACCAGTTTTCCCCTAGGTGAGATTCAAATTTTAAGAAGAAGCACGGGAAACTCGTATGAGCAAATTGGAACAGAAACCGATCACAACGGTTCTTTCCTCGACCTAACGATTCCATCAGGAGTATCAGAGGCATGCTACAGAATTACTTACACCGATGAATGTGGCAACCTATCGGAACAAAGCACAGAAACTTGTATTGAGCTAGCCGCATCTCTACGACTACCTAATGCTTTTAGCCCGAATGGAGACAATGTAAATGACACCTTTGTGGCAGGAGATGGGGTCTTCAATAATTTTCAGATGTTGGTTTACAACCGCTGGGGCGATTTGGTGTTCCAAACGACAGACGCGACTGTTGGCTGGGATGGAACAATCGGGACAAAAGATGCACCAAGTGGGTCTTATCTATATCGCGCGTCATACACTAACGCAGATAATTTTACCATAAGACGCTCTGGTTCTGTTGCCCTCATTCGATAAAAAAAGATTACTTGTAGGGTAAACTCAACTCACTTAATTCTTTTTGACTTCAGTAGATATGTTGATGCTTCGCTCCTCATATTCGGCAAGATCCTAAGCATGAATTCATACTTTTTTCCATTTATTCAATAGATTTGGCAAAAATTTAGCGGTTATGTTCGACATGATGAAAATGATGGGTCAGGTGAAGGAGATGCAGTCCAAGATGAAGGAGGCCCAAGAGAAACTTGCATTCATAGAAGAAACTGGAGAGTCCGGGGCTGGTATGGTTAAGGCAACTGTAAATGGCAAAAAAGAAGTCATTTCAATTGACATAGATCCTAGCTTACTAGTTAAAGAAGATAAAGAAATGGTTCAGGACCTGACCGTTGCTGCTATCAACAACGCTCTAGAAAAAGCTGATATCAGCTCAAAAGAGGAAATTAAAAAAAGCACCGAAGGTATAATGCCCAATATTCCAGGTATGGACTTGGGTAATATGTTTTAATGCAGCCACTTTCAGTCGTACTTCTCAACTTCAATGGCAAGGCTTACCTTGAGAAATTTCTGCCAGACGTTGTTCTTTATAGCCAACCTTATGAGGTAGTCCTTGTAGACAATGGCTCGACTGACGGATCATCTGAATTTGTTAAATCAAAATTTCCATCTGTCACCCTCATAGAATTTGAGCATAATCATGGTTTTTGCGGGGGTTATAATAAAGCTATTCCCCATATAGACTCAGAATACATTGTATTGCTCAATACTGATGTTGAAGTGACAAAAAACTGGATTCAACCCATATATGATTTCCTGAAGTCAAACCCCGAGTACAAAGCCGCTCAACCTAAAATTCTCGATCAGAATAATAAATCAAAATTTGAATATGCCGGTGCAGCTGGCGGCTATTTGGATCACCTAGGTTATCCTTTTTGTAGAGGGCGTATTTTCCAAAGCATTGAAGAAGACCATGGTCAGTATGATAACATTAGAGACGTTTTTTGGGCCTCTGGAAGCAGCCTTTTTATTAAAAAAGAAGCTTATATATCTCTAGGAGGCCTAGATCATGAATTTTTTGCTCATATGGAAGAAATTGATCTTTGCTGGCGCATTTGGAACAGTGGCAGCAAAGTAGCAGCCGTTCCTGAAAGTAAGGTATATCATGTTGGAGGTGGAACTTTAAAAAAAGCAAACCCAAGAAAAACCTATCTCAATTTTAGAAATGGCCTTTCTATTCTGATTAAAAACGAACATAAATCTAGCCTACTTTGGAAAATCCCACTAAGAATCTTCTTGGACTATGCCGCAGTATTAAAGTTTAGTCTAGAAAGTGGGCCGAGTCACGGGATTGCTATTCTAAAAGCGCATTGGTACAATACCACCCATTTTCGCTCTGTTTGGAAGAGACGTATTGTAGTCAGCAACCATAAATTACCTAGATACTATAGATCCATTGCTTGGGAATACTTTGTGAGACGAAAAAAGACCTTTGAACAACTGAGGCCAGACTAATTATACCAAACAGCTTTCTGCTTTCTCCAATGTTGGCGAATATTGATAAGCCACGCTAAACCAAAATAGATGATAATTGGAGATCCAAACGTCAGGAATGACGCGTATATAAAGAAAAGGCGGATGCTAGAAGTAGAAATTTCCAACTTCTCGCCAAGCTTGGTACAGACACCAAAAGCTTGATTTTCAAAAAAGCGTTGAATTCTTTCCATTTCGATCAGATTAATACGAATTTACGATTAATTTGGAAATGGTTCAGTCGGAATCCACTAAAAAAATTCTTAAACTTGCAGTCAATCCAAAAACGGCTATTACAGACGAAAACAAACATATTCTTATGAAAACCCAGAATGTTAAAATTCTTTTCCCAATCCTTCTTCTCGGTGTACTATCCATCTCAGGTTGTGCACTAAGCCAAATGGCGAAGTTGGCCAAAGAACAACAGTTAGCAGTTACTCCATCACCTCTTGAAGTACATGCCGATACTGTTCGTTTCGAAATGTCTGCAAACCTTCCGGTTAAAATGATGAAACCGAAGAAAGTTTATAGACTTAATACCTCTTACAAATATGGTACACAAGAAAGAAAGCTTCAGGTTATCAATTTCAGATCTGCGGATTATCCGAATTCTGATACGGAGCAACCAGCGATCACTGAGACGTTCGCCTTCCCTTTTAGAGATGGAATGGAAAGAGGAAACTTAGAAGTTCAAGGTAGAGCACTAAATCCTAAGAACGGTCAATATGTTGAGACTGAAAAGTTAGGAATCGCTGAAGGACTTATTACAACTTCAACGCTCGTTCAGCCTTCATACGCTCCTACTTTCGCAGACCATGGTTACAACGACCAAGAAGAATTAATTCCTACTAACGTTGAATTCTTCTTCGATCAAGGAAGATCAGTATTCAAAAGCTCTGAGAAAGAATCAGACAGAGGATCAAACTTTGCTGCATTCATTGCTGCAAAAAATGTTACTAGAACGGTAACTATCACAGGTACTCACTCACCTGAAGGAAAAGAAACTTATAACTCAGACCTTTCAAGGGAAAGAGCTGACGCTATTGAATCTTGGTACAGAGAGCAAATGGATGCTTATGATTACCAAGGCATGGCTGACCAGATTAATTTTATTACGAAGCCTATCATCCAAGATTGGAATGGTTTAAAATCAGCTTTAGCGAGCTATAATGAAATTTCTTCTTCTCAAAAATCAGATTGGACAAACATCATGAATGGTGCTGGTTCATTTGAGCAAAAAGAAAAAGAACTTCAGAAGCTGGGTACATACAAGCAAGTATTTGATGATATCTACCCAACTTTGAGAACCGCTAAAACTGAAGTATTAACGGTTAAGCCAAAGAAATCTAAAGAGCAAATAGCTACTCTAGCAAGAGGCATTGCAAACGGAAGCGAGTCAGCTGACGCATTATCTCTAGAAGAAATACTTTATGCTGCTGCTAACAACCCTTCTTTAGAGGAGAAGCAAGGAATCTACGAAGCTGCTGCCAAGAAAAACGATACTTGGGTTGTTCATAACAACTTAGGTGCTGTACATCTATCTATGGCAATGATGACAAGTGGCCGTGAGCAAAGAAATCACATCAACACTGCTAAGAATCATTTCAACATCTCTGCTCAAAAGAAAGCTAACATTCAAGCTTCTGCTAACTTAGGTATGGCACTTGCAATGGAAGATAATCTTTGGGGTGCGCATGCTGAGCTTACTAAAGCTGCTGGCATGAACCCAGGTAATGATGTAAGACAAGCAGTAAATGGAACAAAAGGTGCTGTTGAAATCATGGTGGGTAGATATGATCTAGCGATCAACTCTCTAAACAGAGCATCTAACAGTTCAGTTGACCAGTACAACAAAGGCCTTGTTCAATTATTGAGAAAAGACTTCAGAAATGCACAAGCAACTTTAGAAGCAGTTATTGCTGCCGATAGAGGTTATGTTTGGGCTCACTACGTTGCCGCTGTAGCTGCTGCTCGTCAAGAGAATGAGAACAAAGTAATTGAGCACTTAAGAAACGCTGTGAATGCAGATAGCTCATTGAAAACTAAAGCGTTCAATGACTTAGAGTTCCGTCAGTTCTCTGGCGTACAAGCTTTCCAAGACATTCTTAAGTAAGAAAAACTTAATAAGAATAATAAGCCTCCTTAAGAAATTAGGGAGGCTTTTTTATGCTTAAAATACCATGCTTTTTAAGGTTGGTAATTGAACCTTGAATGTTTATTTTTACGCGCTTTAAGAAGAAAATCAAATGAGAGTTATACAATTTAGAGAAGCCCTAAGAGAAGCCATGTCTGAGGAAATGAGAAGAGATGAAAAGATCTTCTTAATGGGTGAAGAGGTTGCGGAATACAATGGTGCTTATAAAGTGAGCCAAGGTATGCTGGACGAGTTTGGTGCTAAGAGGGTAGTTGATACTCCTATTGCAGAGTTAGGCTTTGCAGGTATTGGTGTAGGGGCTGCAATGAACGGACTGAAGCCAATTATCGAATTCATGACTTTCAACTTTTCATTAGTTGCTATTGACCAAGTAATCAATTCAGCTGCTAAAATGATGTCAATGTCAGGTGGACAATTTACAGTACCAATCGTATTCAGAGGTCCTACTGGTAATGCCGGAATGCTTTCTTCTCAGCACTCACAAAACTTCGAGAATTGGTATGCAAATACTCCAGGTTTAAAAGTAGTTGTGCCGTCTAATCCATATGATGCTAAAGGATTATTGAAATCTTCAATTAGAGATGAGGATCCTGTAATCTTTATGGAATCTGAATTAATGTACTCTGACAAAGGAGAAGTACCTGAAGGAGAATACCTTCTTCCTATTGGTCAGGCAAATATTGTTAGAGAAGGAACAGATGTGACCCTCGTATCATTTGGTAAAATGATGAAGATTGTAGACGAGGCAGCTATTGAATTAGAAAAGAAAGGTGTTAGTGCCGAAGTAATTGACTTAAGATCAGTCAGACCAATTGACTATCCAACCATCATTAATTCAGTAAAGAAGACCAACAGAGCTGTAATTATTGAAGAAGCATGGCCACTTTCGTCTTTGGCAACAGACATAGCCTTTAATGTACAGAGAGATGCATTTGACTATCTAGATGCTCCTGTGATTAGAGTAAATAGTTTAGACCTTCCATTACCTTACGCTCCTACTTTAATTGATGCAATTCTTCCTAATGTGAAGCGTACGCTTGATGCAGTAGATTCTGTAATGTATAAATAAGATAACAAAACTTAACTTAAAGGCTGATTCCCAAATCTTGGGAGTCAGCCTTTTTTATTGATGACAGGAAAACTCATACTTATTGGTGGAATAAGCAGGTCCGGTAAAAGTACTTTAGCCAAAAATCTAGTATCCGAACTAGAGAATAGCGTGCACCTGGAACAAGACCTATTTGTACAAGCGCAGGAAAACTTACCTCGAATTAAAGATAGAATTGACTGGGACTCTCCTGATAGTATAGATTGGTCTTTGTGGAAGAGAACAATTGCCGCGAAACTTGAACAACACGATTGGGTTTTGGCAGAAGGTATCTTTGCTTTTAACCAATTAGAACTCATCGAGAGAGCAGACTACACTATATCACTCAGTCTAGATAGAGATTTATTTCTAGAAGAACGTAAGGCCGACACGCGTTGGGGGAAAGAGCCCGATTGGTTTTTAGATCATGTCTGGAAGGCTCATCAACAACATCATAATCCGCACAGTGTATCATTCAATCTAGATAAAAGTAGAAAGGACACACCTTCAGCAGACATTCTAGTGCAGAAAATCATCAATAAGAAATAAAGATTTTGATGATTAAAAGTTATTGCTTACATTAACGAAATATTTAGTTATGTGAAGTACTCCTACTTAATTCCCCTATTGTTCTTCATCTCCTGTTCTGCTCCCGAAAAGGAAGTGATTGAAGACGAGGAAGTTGTACCTGAAGAAATTGTTGCCAAAGTACCAAGAACGCAAATCACTTCAGATGTTCCCAGTTATCAGTTCAGCTTTGGAAATTTAGAATTGAATCAGCACCTGAATGAAACCGATCTTCGCGTATTTAAGCATTATGGAGAATTCTATACAGAAGATTTCAATATCTATCGCTTAGATCGTATTGATTACTTAGCTGAGTCTTACTTTATAGATGACATTAATCTCTACTTCATAGATAGCCTCTTGGTGAAAATCCAGGCCTATTTAAGAGAAGATAAGACTCATGAGTTTATGAATAGTTATGGGAAAGCCAAGATCGTGATTAACGACTATCACAATAAAAAACTGCTAGAAACCGAGTCTATTCTAACAAAATCAAATGGTAAGTATAAGATCAACGAAAAGCTTGATTATTATAAGCTAAAGTGGCTTACAGAAGATGCTGACATAGAATATATGGTGAATAAAAAGGTGGATTCAGCTAACTTTATTAAAGCAGAAGATATACGTTATTTTGATGACAAGAGACACCGCTACAAGCTTACTTTCACTGCCAAGGACTTCAACTACCAAATGGCTTGGGTAAAGTGGGAATCGTACAAACAATCAAGGGGATTAGTAGCTGAACCAGCATCGGAAGACTAGCGTCTTCCTCCCATATTTGCTAAGTTCGCCATTGTTCGCTTACCACCCATTTTGTTCATGGTCTTCATCATTTTGCGCATGTCGCTAAACTGCTTCATTAAGTTGTTCACTTGCTGAACTGATGTACCAGATCCCGTTGCAATACGTTTTCTTCTACTCCCATTGATCATGTCAGGGTTAGCCCTTTCACCTTTGGTCATTGATTTGATAATAGCCTCAATCGGAACGAAGGCGTCATCATCAATATCTAATCCTTTCATGGCCTTACCCATACCCGGAATCATTCCCAAAAGATCTTTAACATTACCCATCTTCTTGATTTGCTCAAGCTGAGAGAGGAAATCATCAAAATCGAATTTATTCTGGCGAATCTTTTTGTTTAGCTTCTTCGCTTCATCTTCATCAAAAGATTGCTGAGCCTTTTCTACGAGTGACACAACATCGCCCATACCCAAGATTCTACTCGCCATCCTGTCTGGATAGAAGACATCAATCGCCTCCATCTTTTCACCAGTAGAGATAAATTTGATCGGTTTCTCTACGACTGAACGAATAGATAGTGCAGCACCACCTCTAGTATCACCATCGAGTTTGGTAAGCACAACGCCATTAAAGTCTAAGCGCTCATTAAAAGTCTTAGCAGTATTTACTGCATCTTGACCCGTCATTGAATCTACTACAAATAGCGTCTCAGAAGGATTCAAGGCACTTTTTAAGCCTTCAATCTCTTGCATCATCTGATCATCAACCGCTAAACGACCAGCCGTATCCACAATCACGATCTTCTTGCCTGTCGCTTTAGCATGTTTAAGCGCATTATTGGCAATCTCGATAGCATTTTTGTTTTCCGGTTCAGCATAAACCTCTACTCCCACTTGCTCGCCCAGCACCTTTAACTGGTCAATTGCAGCAGGTCTATAGATATCACAAGCTGTAAGCAGAACCTGACGGCCTTGTGACTTAAGCATGTTAGCCAGCTTACCAGAGAAAGTAGTCTTACCAGAACCTTGCAATCCAGAGATCAAAATAACAGCAGGATCTCCCTGCACTTGCATGTCAACCTTCTCGCCACCCATCATATGGGTTAGCTCTTCGTTTACAATTTTTACAAGTAATTGTCCTGGAGAAACAGATATCAAAACGTCCTGACCCAAGGCCTCTGTCTTGATTTTATCGGTTACCTCTTTAGCTACTTTATAGTTAACATCGGCATCGATTAATGCACGCCTAATCTCCTTTACGGTAGAGGCTACATTTATTTCAGTAATCTTTCCTTGACCTTTTAAGGTTTTAAAGGCCTGATCTAACTTTCCACTTAAACTTTCAAACATGCTTTCCTGAAATTTGGAAGGCAAAAATAGCCAATTTTATGGGATTTTGAATACTTAAAGAGCGATCTCCTTACTACAAAAGACATAGAAATCTTTCTATTTAATGGGCTTATCTAGATATTGGCTGACTCATTTCGAATAAGCCTATGAAAAAGCTCGATTTTAAGAAAGACATCCTTCCTCACTTAGTAGCGATAACCATCTTTCTTATACTCACTTTTATATTCTTTAAACCCGTTCTCTTAGATGGAAAAAGCCTAAACCAGAGTGACATCGTTCAGTGGGAAGCCAGTGCGCAGGAGCTAGTCGAATATAGAGCAGAGACAGGCGAAGAAGGACTTTGGACCAATTCTATTTTTGGAGGAATGCCAGCCTACCTCATTAGCGTAAAATGGGGGAATCAACTGATTAAAACAGCCCATGCTGTTTATACCTTAGGCCTACCCCACCCAGTGCGGATCGTTTTTGCTTGTATGCTCTCCTTTTACATTATGTTGCTTTGCTTTGGCGTAAGGCCTTATGTGGCCATAATCGGAGCTATTGCGTTTGGCCTTTCGTCATACAATATAATTGGCTTAACAGCTGGGCATAATGCACGAATTTCAGCAGTGTCTTTTATGCCACTAGTTATGGGAGGTATACACCTCTGTTTTAATAAAAATAAGTGGCTCGGCATGTCATTAACCGCATTAGCACTCGCGATGCAAATGAGAGTAAACCACCTTCAAATCACATATTACCTCGCCTTTATTGTGGGAATCTATGGTTTGGTACAATTGATATATGCTTACAAAAATGGAAGCTTGCCAGAGTTCTCTAAACGTTTGGGGCTACTAGCCATAGCTGCAGTTGTGGCGATTGGTACTTTCTTTGGAGAGTTCTACGCCACATATGAGTATGGCAAATATTCCAACCGGGGCCAATCAGAACTAAGTAACCAAAGCAATGCCGAAATGAACGAAGACGGTCTTCCAAAGTCTTACGCATTTCAATACTCAAATGGTATCTGGGATCCTTTTACACTCTTTATACCTAATGCGCTTGGCGGTAATGGCCCTTTTCCAGAAGATGGAGAATTAGCACTTGAATTAAGAGGCGCTGGAGCTAACCCTCAAGTAATTCAGCAATATATCACAGGCGTGCCTACCTATTGGGGCAAAGAAACTCCAACTACTTATTATGCTGGAGCTATTATGGTTTTCTTACTAGTCGTAGGTTTTTTCACACTTGAGAAAAAATATTTATACTGGCTTTTAGCGGTTGCCCTTTTGGGAATTCTGTTTAGCTACGGAAGGAATTTGGAGAGCTTTAATAATTTCATGTTCGACTATTTTCCAGGCTACAACAAGTTTAGGTCGGTTACCTTCACAATGGTAATGCCAATTTTTGCATTTGCATTAATAGGCTCCTTAGCCTTAGAAAAAGTAATGGGCCTTGGATTTAAAGCAATCACGAAAAAGCAGCTTGCTATAGCATTTGGAGCCACTGGAGGTCTCGCATTGATCTTAGCGATTGGTTCTGGTATGTTCAGTTATAGAGCAGGTATCGATGCACAGTTGCAGCAACAACTTGCCGATGCCGCTCAGGCAGATCGTCAGGCTATATTACAAGCCGATGCATGGCGTTCTTTTGCATTTATCGCACTCTTTGGTGCTACGCTTTATCTTTTTCTAATAGATAAGATTTCAGTAGTAATGGCTTCAGCTGGAATGATCATACTCATGGCAGTTGACACTGGCTTTGTAAGCTCTCGTTTCCTTGGTGAGGAAAAATTCAGTAATAATTATAGAACTCAGTCATTCACGAAAACACCAGCCGACCAGTTTATAGAACAGAATGAACAGAAGGGTGACCGAGTGCTGGATTTAACCCGTGGCTTTTACAATGGCATTTCTGCCTACCACCATCACCTGATCAATGGTTATCATGGTGCCCGTGTGAGAAGGTACCAAGAAATTATAGACAACAAATTACTAGACGAGTATTCAGGTATTCGAGCAACAATAGAGTCAGCGAGCCAAGACTTCAGCGATTATCCGATTATCAATATGATGAACACTAAGTTCTTAATCATCAATCACGGTAGTCCTTCAGGAGCTTTAATAAATAACTCGGCGTATGGAAACGCATGGTTTGCACAGGAGCTGATATACGCTGAGAATGCAGATGAGGAATTCACGAACACATTAGCTCAAAACGATTTAAGCTCAAATGCAGTGGTGAGATATGACGAAGTAGAAACAGGGCAAGACTTAAGCGTTGGAACGATTAGCCTGACTGAAACCCGACCTGGCTATTGGAAATATCAAACCAATAACTCAGGAGATGGATTTGCTGTGTTCTCTGAAATTTATTACCCAAAAGGGTTCCAAGTAACTATAGATGGCGAACCTGTTAATATGACTCACGCAAATTATATACTGAGGGGTTTATCCGTTCCTGCAGGACAGCATACCATAGAGTTTACTTTTGCTCCAACGATTTATACAACGGGAACCATAATCATGAGTATCATGAGTATTCTACTTATTGGAGGATTCCTATTTACGGTTTACCTGAATTTAAAGAAAACTACTTAGCTAACTGATTATAGTGATTGATTAAGGCTCTTGAAGTGTTAGCCCAATTGTATTTGGATTCAATAGCCTTTCTAGCCTGCTTACCATGAGTCTCTTGCAGATTAGGATCTTGGTCATATTGCAGAATACACTGAACTAGAGAATCATGATCTTCAGCAATATGTACTAATCCGCATTGGGCGTCTTTAATAATATTTACTTGACTTGGGCAGTCACTCACGATAACCGGCTTGGAGCCCGCCATATATTGAAAAATCTTGTTAGCTAAGGTGGTATCGTGATGCTTGTTTCTATGAAGTGGAGAAAGACAAACCTGAGCTGAAGCTATATATGAGGGGAATAATGAGACATCCTGCCAGCCCTCCCATTGAATGCACTCCGATACCGATAACTCTTTGGCCAATTGCTTTGAATCGACATCTTGAGTACTCTTGCCCACGATAACAAGTCGAATATCCTTAATCTGACTTTTTAAAACACTAAGTGCTTTTATAGCCGTATCGATACCTCTTCTAGTTCCAGTATCTCCAACATAAACTAGGTTGAATCCATCTTTAAATCTTTCAAGAATGGTCCGATCCAACTCGTAATTGTCATAAATATCTAGTTCTATGGTATTAGCCACATCAAAAAAATAAGCCCTATCCCGTCCCGTCTCTTTTACCGCAACTTCAATAGCCTCTGGCGTCACCATTACCACATGATCGGCTGCTTTAATGAGTACATTTTGAGCCTTTCGCCATGCATTAATAGATATTAATTGCTTTGTAGGGAAACGATTCAAATGCGGGTAAAACTGAAGAATCTCTGGTCTATTTTCATGTAAGTCTAAAGTCAATGGCAACTGAAATTTTTGATTCACATGAAAAACAGCTTTTGCCATTAGCATATCATGAACATGCAAGGCATCTGGCTTCACCTTTTCAATGAATTTCTTTATCGCAGGTTTTAGCTTGTTATGATAAAAAGGCAGCGTATAGGCCAATGCCGAAAGCTTATAGATGATGTTAGAAACTTGAATGCGATGAATACGAATCCCTCTATAAGTCTCATTCGCAGGATATAGTTGCTTGTAGTTGAGCGAGAAAAGATGCACTTCATGGCCTGCCTTTACTAGTGAGTAGGCCTCATTTTCAACCCGAGAATCCGGTGGAAATGACTGATCTAGAAATACAGCTATGCGCACAAAAGCAAATTTGAGGAATCACTTTAAGTTTCAAAGCAAAAGCAAAAATTAGATTCAATTTATTAGCTTCGGCAGCGAAATGGCAGTTAGTAAAGAACATTTTTTAACAGTTAGTAAAAAGATAGACCAGCAGAGATTCGAGTCTAGAAATATAGCAGTCAATAAATCTGCGTCTTTGGCATATTTCTCATATCGACTTAAAAGACCTTTACTCAAAAGAAAGTATAACAACTTCCAGAAGGATAATCTTGACAAACCTTGGCTCACCCCTGATGCGATAAAAGCATTAGAACTGTTACTACAAGCTACTGACATTGGTTTAGAATATGGAAGTGGCAGAAGTACCAAATTCTTCGCTTCACGTCTTAGACATCTAACCAGTATTGAGCATCATGAGGGCTGGTATGAAAACGTTAAGCAGGAACTTAATACTGAAGAATTTGACAATGTTGATTACTTACTAAAAGTTCCCAAAGGAAATGTGCCAAACGTACATTTCAGCAGTGAGAAACAGCATTTTACGTCAGAACGAGACTACCCAATAGAAGACAGTTATTTCCAGGATTACATCGATGCTTTAGATGAATTCCCTGAATCTCACTTTGACTTTGCCTTAATAGATGGCAGAGCCCGAAGAAGCTGCTCACGTAAAGCAATTGAAAAAATAAAGCCCGGAGGCTTATTAGTGCTAGACAATGCCGAACGTGTTCGATATGCCAAAGTTCATAAGGCATTAACAGAATGGGATAAACTCTTCACCACCACAGGATTAACGGATACGGTCATCTGGAGAAAACCATAAATGGGAATAGTTATTAACCAAAGTATTAGATCATCTGTGGTCGCCTATTTGGGCGTAATCATAGGATTCATAAATGTACTTTGGCTCTACACCTATTTCTTTACCCCCGAACAAATTGGCCTTTTCAGACTCATTCAAAGTAGTGCCTTCCTCTTGGCAACTTTTGGACAGATTGGCTTAGGAAGTAGCGTGATTAAGTTCTTTCCTCGCTTTAAGGAAGAAAAAGGATTTCTAGGAGCAGCAATATTAGGCGTATTCATAGGATTCGGACTTTTACTCATAGTCACCTTTGTGTTCAAAAATGCCATTACAAACTACTTCTCCTCAGAATCAGCCCTGTTTATTGAATATTTTCGCCTAACGCTGGCCATCACCCTATCTCTAATCTTCTTTCAGGTATTAGAAGCATTTTCAAGAAGTTTAATGAATATAGTACTACCAACCATTCTACGTGACCTAGGATTGAGGATATTCATTTCTTTAGCCGTAGTTCTATACGGTTTTAACCTCATTAGCTTTGATTGGGCATTGTACATCGTACTTATTGCTTATGTCTTAAATGCCTCTGCATTGCTTTATTATTTGGCTTTTCACAATGGAATGGGCTTATCCTTCAATTTTAATTTCTTGAAGAATGGAGAGCTCAGAAAAGTACTTAACTATGGGTCTTACTCGCTCTTAGGTGCAGGAGGCACACAGATTATACTTCAAATTGACAGTGTCATGATTAGCGGTACCGAAGGACTAGAAGCAACGGGGATTTATACCATTGCTTTCTTCATTGGGGTTGTGATTGAAATGCCAAAACGCGCAATTACTCAAGTTAGCTCAGCACTGATCTCAGATTCGTTTACAAAGAATGATTTAAAGGCAATACACAAACTCTATAAGCAAACTTCCATCAATCAGCTGATTATTGGCACACTCTTATTACTCGGTATTTGGTCAAACATTGAAAACGTTTATGCCTTTATTCCCGATGGAGAACTGTATATAAACGGAATTAATGTAGTGCTCTTTATTGCGCTTGGTAAGCTAAGCGATATGGCGTTTGGCGTAAATGGAGAGATTATTGTAATGTCCAACTACTACCGATTCAACGTAGTTGCAATTAGTATACTGGCCATACTCACAATTGTCTTGAATTATTACCTAATCACACTTTATGGGATAGAAGGTGCTGCTATAGCCTCTTTTGCCGCCATGCTAAGTTTCAACCTTATCAAATTCATCTTTGTGTGGCTAAAATTCGGGTTACAGCCATTTAGTAAAAAGAGTCTTCTGTTTCTCCTAATCATTGTATTCACCCTTCTTGGTGAATATTTACTGCCAGCCTTCAATCATGAACTCTTAGATCTGGTCGTTCGCTCCCTAATAATCACCATTCTCTTGATTGTACCGACATATTATCTGAAGGTCTCTGAAGAATTCAATCAAGTTTTAGAATCGGTATTTGTTAAATTAGGCTTAAAGCGAACCCAGTAATTGAGCAAGTTTTTCTGTTAGTGCCCTGCGCTCAAATTGACCAACATTCAAAGCATTCAATTGCTCAGTGCCCGCCTCGCTAAGTGCATTCTCAAGATATAAACGCATTCCTTTTTTGTCGGAATACGAGTATAAAGCACCCGCCTTAGTTTCTTTAATCAACTTATCTATGTCAGAATCAGGATAACCAAGCGCCAAGATCTGCTTTTGTGCCCCAAAATACTCAAATAGCTTACCAGGCAATTGGGAAAAACTCCCTTCTTCATTACTCTGCAGGAGTAGTAATACATTACTAGTACTATAAAGTTCGAAAACCTCTTTATGTCCAACAGAATCTTGAAATGAAACCACTTGTTTTAGGTTGAATAGGGAATCAATTTCTTCTCTTACAATTGGACTTATAATACCCGTAATATTCACTTTTAACCTAGCCGCTACCTCCTTTTGGTTACATAATTGATCGATAACCTCCCACAGGACACTCGGATTTCTCTCCTGATTTAACATCCCTACATAGGTAATAGTGAAGGTATCTGAAGCCAGCTCACTACTCTCTATCGGATAGTCACTTTTATCAAAGCCATTGGTTATATAGGCTGTTTTACGGGCCCCAAGTTTTTTAAATTCATCTGCAGCGGTTGGTCCAGTCGCCAAGGTCATATCTGCCATCTTTAATACCTGCTGTTCCATGTTTTTATGGATCTTCCAGATAGGTTTAGAGATAAGCATACTTTTGAGAATAGTCCATTCTGTCCATGGATCTCTAAAATCAGCTACCCACGTCAATGCAGGGTTCTTAAGCTTTAAACCCCTGCCTATCAGGTGAACACTATGCGGTGGGCCGGTTGTAATAATGTGTTTAATCTCATTGGATTCGAGAATAGTTAAGATATAATCTACCGAAGGTTTGACCCAAAAACGTTTAGGATCTGGCACAAAAAGATTACCTCTCAACCAAATAGCTAACCTCTTGAATAAAGAGATTTTTTCTCCTTCTAATATTTGACCTTGATTCAGCTTTTTCTTTCCACTCAAGACCTTAAATATCTTGTAAGGCTCCCAAATCGGAAATTTTAAAACTTCAACCGTAGAGTTAATATCTTTCGACATACTTTCATCTTTTAGATCAAAGTCTGGATTCTCAGGGGTGAAGATTACGGGGTCCCACCCAAATTCAGGTAGATACTTAGAAAACTTAAGCCAGCGCTGCACCCCTGCCCCACCACTCGGTGGCCAGTAATAGGTAATGATCAATACTTTCTTGTTCTTTGTTTCCAAGTCAATTGGCTCAAGTCTATTTGCAATTATTGACAAAAAAATTTTATTTCGGTCGCTTTAAAGGTCAAAATCAAAAACCACCATGGGTTACATACCAATTTTCGTTGCATTACTGGGTCTTGTTGTGCTTTACTCTGTTTATAATTTAAATCTTATTAAGCCTAGAAAAGGAAGAATAACTACCATTATAAACAAAATGGCAGAGTTGAGTAGAGATAGAAAAGCTCGGATACTTAAACATGTTGAAGCTAACGAACAATCTACTTTACAACCTGCTGCTGAAGCATTAAAAAAGACCTCTACAGATCGCTTTCAAAGCTACAAGAAGGAAGAGGACATGATTAGTATGATTGAAGATTGCTTGAAGGGTATAGAGAGTGATGAAGAAAAGAAAGAATTATCTCAATTAAACACAGCACAGGCTAAATTAATGAAGCAATTAAAATCGGCTGCTGACGATTATAACCGCCATATTTCTAAGCCTCCAGCAAGTTTCCTAGCCTCAATCTTTGGTTATAGAAAGTTCTAATTTTGACTTTAAATAAGACTTGATTTCTTCTGATTGAGAAGGATTAAACCAAGAGGTTTCCTCATCTCTTTTAAACCAGGTCATTTGACGTTTGGCATACCTTCTTGAATTGCGTTTAAGCAGCCGAATGGCCTCTTCTTTATCATAATCTCCATCGAGACATCCGAAAATTTCTCTGTAACCCACAGTTTGCAAAGCATTAAGTGATCGATGTTCAATAAGTGACTCAGCTTCTTCAAACAATCCTGCCTGAATCATCAAATCCATTCTTAGGTTAATTCGCTCGTAGAGTTTTTCTCTATCCATCTCCAAACCAATTTTAACCGTATTAAAAGGCCTTTCGATTACACTACCCTTTCTAAAAGAACTGAATTTTTGACCTGTAGTCCTGATTACTTCCAATGCTCGAATAACTCTCTGAGGATTATTCCTATCAACTTCTTGATAATAGTCAAGGTCAGATAATTTCAACTCTTTCTGAAGTGGTTCTATTCCTTTACTATTTAATTCTTTCTTTAACTGCTCTCTGATCTCAATTGGCACATCTGGAAACTGGTCAAGACCCTGGCAAATAGCATCCACGAACATGCCAGAGCCTCCTACTAAAATCGCGAAGTCATTATTCAAAAATAATTCATCAAGCTTTGTGAGAACCTGTTCCTCATAGAGACCGACATCATATGTATCTTGAATACTGAGATTATTAATGAAATGATGCTTTGCAGCATCAAGCTCACTTGAATCCGGCTTAGCAGTTCCAATTTCCATTTCCCTGTAAAACTGTCGTGAATCTGCACTGAGTATCTCTGCATTCACCCATTGCGCAAGTTCAATAGCTGTCTCTGTCTTTCCCACCGCTGTTGGACCAACAACACAAATCAATGTTTTTCTCTTCATTGTTAATTGCAAATCTACGCCTTAAATCAATTATATTTTGCGCCTTTAAAGCCTATGAAAGTTCTAGTAATCGATGATAATGCCGTGAATCGAAGATACGTTAAAAGCGTGATTGAAGACGGCAACATTAGTGTACTTGAGGCTGATAATGGCAAGAGTGGCATTTCCATGGCTCAAAACATTCAACCCGACTTAATTTTAGTCGACATTCAGATGCCAGACATGGACGGTTTTAAGTGCTTAGAAGCGTTGAAAAACTCACAGGCTATTAGTGCTCCGATTTTAGCTATCACAGCATATTCAAGCCCTAAAGACAGGCAAAATTTCATTTCAAAAGGCTTTCGAGACTACATTACAAAACCAGTAAAACCAAACGTTCTGTCAAGCACTATAGGCTATTGGCTGAATGAAAATAATGCGAAGAACCACGAAGAAAAAGGACAAAAGTCACTAGTATTCGACTCCTCCTCTCGAGAAGAACTACTCAAACACATTGGTCCTGAAGCACTTGCAGAACTTTATAAAGAGTTTCAAGAAGAAATGAATTCGTTTATCAACGATTTAAATACTCTTAACTCTTCTAAGAAATTCTATGACATTTGTAGTATCTTACATACTATAAAGGGCAACGCAGGGTCGCTCGGTTTCATGGAACTTTCCGATCTTGCAAACCAGTTAGAGACTAATATTAAGATTGGTAGAACAGATTGCTTAACCGAAGAACTACAGCAGTTGAAGCAATACACCAAGCAACTTTTTATTAATTACGAGACTCAATTGAATTTAAATCTATGATCAAGACCGAGATAGGGTACAAAAAAGTACTTGTTGCGGAAGACAGTTCTGTTATTCAGAACTTACTTAAGAAAATTCTTCTATTCGAAAATTGTAAACTCACTGCGGCTAAAGACGGGCAGGCCGTTTTAGATAAATACAATAATGAAGATTTCGATCTGATTATTATGGACATTAACCTTCCTATTCTTGATGGGTTAAGTGCGACAAAACAAATCAGAGCTTTAAAAGGAGAAAAAGGCAACATCCCAATTATTGGAATTTCAGGAAATGCAAAGAACCTTCCGGTATCAGAATTTTTTGAAGCAAGTATGAATGAATACCTTCAAAAGCCGCTTGACTATGACAAACTCATTAGCCTAGTAAAAAAATATACCTCTGCATAAATGAGCATCAGATATACAAAGCACTTTCTTAACAAACTAGAAGATGTCTTTGCCGAATCTGATTATGTGTTACGTTATGAGAAAGGCAATTTCAAATCTGGTTATTGCTTATTGAAAGACACAAAAATTGCTATCGTCAACAAGTACTACACCACTGAGGGCAAGGTGAATTGCCTCATCGACATCATCAAATCAATTGAGCTAGACACATCTTCCATGAGCGATAAAAACATCTCGCTTTTAGGTGAGTTATCCCAAACAAAGCTAGAATTGTGAAAGTAACTGTTCTTGGATCTGGAACCTCTCAGGGGGTTCCTGTTATAGGCTGCGAATGCGAGGTATGTAGATCCATTGATTTCAAAGACAAGAGATTAAGATCTTCAATTCATATTGAAGTAGACGGTTTGAGCTTAGTTGTTGACTCTGGACCAGATTTTAGACAACAAATGTTAAGGGCAAAAGTCAAAAAACTTGATGCATTGCTCTTTACACATGAACACAAGGACCACACCGCTGGAATGGACGATATCCGTTCATTTAATTTTTTACAGAAGAAAGACATCCCTGTTTATGCACGGGATCAGGTAATTAGTCAACTGAAAAGAGAGTTTGAGTATGTTTTTGCTGAAAGTAAATACCCAGGCGTTCCTCAAGTACAGGTAGAGGAGATAAAAAACGAACCTTTTCAGATTGAAAACACCCTCATTACCCCTGTTGAGGTCATGCATTACAAACTCCCGGTGTTTGGTTTCCGAATAAAGGACTTTAGCTACATAACTGATGCAAAAACGATTACCTCTGAAGAAAAAGATAAGATTCGCGGCTCTAAGGTATTAATCATTAACGCCCTGCAAAAAACCTCTCATATCAGTCATATGACTTTAGAAGAGGCTATTGAGTTGGCCCAAGATTTAAATATTGAAAAAACATACTTTACACACCTGAGCCACCGAATGGGTAAGCACAGGAATGTCGAATCAGAATTACCCGAAGGAATAGAAATCGCTTTTGACGGATTGCAAATCTCTCTCTAAGAGCGATCTTTGACGATATTCAACTTTAAGGTATTTGTACGTCCCCTCTCTTGAATTGGCATACTTGCCGTAGAAATAATCACCTCTCCAGGCTCTATATATCCACCTTCTACCAGTATGCGCTCATGGTCTTCCATTGTTTGATCAGTGGAAACATAATCCGCATAATAAAACCCTTCAACGCCCCATAAAAGACTCAGCTTGTTAATTAAATCTCTGTTTGGTGTGAATATGTAAATTCTCGAATGTGGTCTGTGAGAGGATAATTTGAATCCAGTATAACCAGATACGGTATTACCTAGAATAGCTTTCGCACCTACTTGTTCACTCAGCTTACAAGCCGCTAGCATCAAGTTGTCATTATGGAACGTCTCACTCTCCTGACTTGGATTATAAAAGTGATCGTAAATCTCTGCTGCACCTTCAACCGCTGCAATAGTTCTAGACATAGAACTCACCGCTTGCAGAGGATACTTACCTGCGGCTGTTTCAGCCGAAAGCATCATGGCATCTGCTCCGTCTAATACGGCATTCGCCACATCATTTGTTTCAGCTCTTGTAGGACGAGGATTTTTGATCATACTCTCCATCATTTGAGTAGCGATAATAACTGGCTTAGCCGCCATATTACACTTCTCAACCATCATCTTCTGTGCCATTGGCACTTCTTCCATCACTATCTCTACCCCAAGGTCACCTCTCGCTACCATTAGTGCATCACTTACCTCAATAATCTCGTCTATATTTCTAAGCGCCTCAGGCTTTTCAATTTTCGAGATCACTCTGATATCCTTCCCTCCTTGTTCTATTCTTTTCTTAAGATCTCTAACATCATCTGCAGACCTTACAAATGATAAGGCTATCCAATCTACACCTTGTTCAATACCGAAAGCTAAATCTTTCTTATCCTTTTCAGTTAACGCAGGAGCTGATACCTCCGTAAACGGAAGATTAATACCTTTCCTCGATTTAAGTGATCCGCCATATTTTACTTCGCAAATCACATCGTTGCCATCTATCTTTTTTACGGATAACTCAAGATTACCATCATCTATAAGGATCATATCCCCAACCTTCACGTCTTGTGGTAAAAGCTGGTATGAGGTACTTATTCTTTTTGAGGTCCCTTCGCAAGAGTCCGTAGTAATCACAAGCTCGTCTCCTTGCTTAATAAATACTTCACCGTCCTTAACTTGCTCAACTCTAATTTTAGGTCCTTGCAAGTCTTGAAGAATAGAAATATTTGTATTCAATTCTTCATTCAGCTCCCTAATTCTTTCAATAACACCGGCATGCGTTTCATGGTCACCATGAGAAAAGTTCAATCTAAAAACGTTCACTCCAGAGTGAATAAGCTGCATTAACATTTCCTTAGATTGGCTGGCAGGTCCTACTGTAGCAACGATTTTTACTCGGTTTTTGGTAATAGGCTGAGTCATTTTAGAATATTAGGTTGTCTCGTGATTTAAGCGTTTGCAAATCTATTTTAGTTGCAAATTGGACGAAAGGTATTTGTTTGGTCCTGCTAATAAAAGCATTCTCATCGAAAGTATTGGATTCGTTTTCCAAAACTAAAAAGTAGTCGAAATCCTTTAGCTCAGGAAGTAGATGGGCACTGAACTGATCATCATCATTTTCACTCCTATTATAAAGAAGCCGTACTTTTTGATGTTCAGTTTCCATTAAAAAATTGATTATTGACAAAAATCTACCTTGGGTAAACTCTATGGCAATATTCTTATCTCTAATCAAATCTAATTTGAGATGATTATTTACAGACCAAGCCAATTTATGCGGTTTAACGGATGAATTAATGGCAATTAAAACAAAGTCAAAATCATAGTCGACATGGAGTTTATTTTTGGCCATTTTCGCTTAAAACAGGCGTTTTTTTGGTTCGAGACAAGAATAAAAAATTTGTTTGACATTAACTCTAAATTGCATTTCTTTGCAGCGAGTTTTAACTAAATATTTTTCAAAATGTCAGAAATTGCAAGCAAAGTCAGAAACATTATCATAGATAAATTAGGTGTAGAGGATTCGGAGGTTACTCCAGAAGCAAGCTTCACTAACGATCTAGGTGCTGACTCACTTGACACGGTTGAATTGATTATGGAATTCGAAAAAGAATTCAATATCTCCATTCCAGACGATCAAGCAGAAAACATTGGAACTGTAGGCGAAGCTATCTCCTACTTAGAGGCTAACGCTTAATTATAAAAATTCATACGACTCGTCTATGCAATTAAAAAGAGTTGTAGTAACAGGTTTAGGTGCACTTACACCAATTGGAAATAACCTCCAAGATTATTGGAATGGGTTGCTCGATGGTGTAAGTGGAGCCGGACCTATCACCAGATTCGATCCTGAGAAGTTCAAAACGAAGTTTGCTTGCGAATTAAAGGGCTATGATCCATTGAATCACTTCGACAGAAAAGAAGCGAGAAAAATGGATGCCTTCACTCAGTATGCAATGATTACCTCACAAGAAGCTATTGAACATTCAGGTTTATACCTAGAAAAAATTAATAAGCTGAAAGCGGGTGTTATTTGGGGTTCTGGAATCGGTGGATTAAAAACCTTTCAGGAAGAAGTTAAGAGCTTTGCCGGTGGCGATGGTACACCAAGGTTTAATCCATTCTTTATTCCTAAGATGATATCAGACATATCGGCTGGTATGATATCTATGAAATACGGCTTTCACGGTCCGAATTTCGTAACCGTTTCGGCATGTGCTTCCGCTACTAATGCCATGATAGATGCTATGACCTATATCAAATTAGGTAAAGCAAATATTATGATAACAGGAGGCTCGGAAGCCTCTGTTGTAGAAGCAGGAATGGGTGGATTTAATTCCATGAAAGCGTTATCAGAAAGAAACGATTCTCCTTCAACAGCTTCCAGACCTTTCGATAAAGATAGAGACGGGTTTGTTCTTGGTGAAGGCTCAGGTGCTTTAGTTTTAGAAGAATACGAGCACGCTAAGGCAAGAGGGGCAAAAATTTATGCTGAACTTGTTGGTGGTGGGATGTCTGCCGATGCTTATCACATTACGGCTCCTCATCCTGAAGGATTAGGTGCATACAATGTAATGCTGAATGTATTGGAAGATGCTCAAATGAAGCCTGAAGACATAGATTACATCAATGTTCATGGCACATCTACCCCTTTAGGTGATGTAAGCGAGGTTATTGCCATTGAAAGAGTCTTTGGAGAATATGCATACGATCTGAACATCAGTTCTACAAAGTCAATGACAGGTCACCTACTAGGTGCGGCTGGAGCAATTGAAGCAATTGCCAGTATTATGGCTATTCAAGAACAGGTGATCCCTCCTACTATCAATCACTTTACTGATGATGACAGATTTGATCCAAGATTAAACTTCACTTTCAATAAAGCACAAAAGAGAGAAGTAAGAGCGGCCTTAAGTAATACTTTTGGCTTTGGCGGACACAACACCTCTGTAGTTTTCAGAAAAATTGAAGACTAGTGCGGATAGTTGTTAACCGACTAAGAAGATCAATAAAAAAATATAGTAAGGAAGATAAAAGGCTTGCCGCCTCAATCAAGATGATTGTGGGCAGCAAGCCTTTTAACATTAAGCCTTATAATATGGCCACTCAGCATACATCTGTGGCTAAATCTATTAAAAAAGGGTTCAAGGAGTCTAATGAACGCCTTGAATACCTAGGTGATGCCGTCTTAGGCATGGTAGTAGCAGATTACCTTTTTAAGAAATACCCCTTCAAAGACGAAGGCTTTCTAACAGAACTTCGGTCTCGAATAGTGAGTAGAGATTCGCTCAACCAAGTTGCCATGAAAATTGGCATACCACAGATTGTACAATTCGATAAAAAGAGAAAAACAGCCAATTCTCATAAATCTCTTTATGGCAATACATTAGAAGCCTTAGTAGGCGCGATTTATGTTGACAGAGGTTATAGAAGTTCTGAGAAATTCATTGTCAAGAAGCTTCTGATTCCTCATTATGATTTAGAGGAGATTATTAATACCACTAAAAATTATAAAAGTAAGCTTATTGAATGGACTCAGAAGAATAGTAGTCCTGCTGTATTTGAGCACGTTGAGACAAAAGATAAGAGAACTCACAAAGAATTTATCGTCCAAGTTGTCATTGATGCGAAACCAATCGCTAAAGGTCATGGTTTAAGCAAAAAGAAGGCTGAACAAGATGCCGCTAGAGAAGCTTGCATTGCCCTATCATTGGACGTATGAGGAAATATAGAATTGGTATAGGAACGGTTAATCAAACACCTTTAGATTGGAAGGGTAATGTCCAAAATCTAAAATCTGTTCTTCAAAATGCCAAAGCAAATCAAGTTGAGATATTATGCTTACCCGAACTATCACTCACTGCATATGGATGTGAAGACCTTTTCCTGAGCGAATGGCTCCCTCAAAAAACGTTAACTTTTCTTCCTGAACTAATTGAAGAAACAGAAGGTCTTCTTACCTCCTTTAACATACCCCTCAGATTTAAATCAAAACTATATAACACGGCCGTTCTCGTTCGAGACAAACAAATACTGGGAGTTTACGCCAAGCAATATATGGCTTTGGATGGCGTGCATTATGAACACAGATGGTTTGAGCCTTGGCCAATTGATTGTGTTGAAGAAATAGAAATCTGTGGGACAAAAGTACCTATTGGTGACCTGACCTTCGATTATGAAGACTGGAAAATTGGTTTTGAAATTTGTGAAGATGCGTGGAGAGGACCAAACAGACCTGCTTGCAGACTTTATGAAAAGAATGTAAATCTTATCCTCAACCCAAGTGCAAGTCATTTTGCAATGCAAAAGACGCTAGAGCGGATTGACTTGGTGGAAAAGTCAACAGTAAGGTTTGACTGTACATATGTTTATGCCAATCTATTAGGAAATGAAGCGGGTAGAATGATTTATGATGGGGAAATGCTGATTGCTCAAAAAGGTAAACTCTATCTCAGGAATAAACTACTCAGCTTTGAGCCTCATGAATTGAGCTTTGTAGACATTAGTCCATCAGAAGAGTCAGAACCTAACAGAGCGTTAGTTGCACCGGTTGAACCCAAAGAAGATGAATTCCCAAAGGCTACCGCCTTAGCGCTATTCGATTATTTAAGAAAAAGTAAGACGAAGGGCTACACTTTGTCATTAAGTGGCGGTGCAGACTCCGCAACCTGTGCGGTTATGGTAGCCGAAATGGTGAGAAGGGCTATTGAAACCTATGGGACTATTGGTTTTTGCCACAAGATTGGACAAGAGCATCTCACTGACTTAAGTGAAAAGGAAATTGTAGGCAAACTCTTTTTTACTGCATATCAAGGGACTAAAAACTCTTCTGAAGAAACACTTTCCGCAGCTAAAACCCTTGCCCACTCCATTGGTGCCACATTCTACAATTGGACCATAGATACTGCCGTTGAATCCTATTCATCTACAATTTCACAGGTCCTGGATAGAGAACTAACCTGGGAACAGGACGATTTAGCTTTACAGAACATTCAAGCAAGAGCGAGATCCCCTATTATTTGGATGCTCACTAATATTACAGGAACGCTCCTTCTCACCACATCTAATAGAAGTGAAGGTGATGTTGGGTATACGACTATGGATGGTGATACAAGCGGAAGCTTAGCTCCTATTTCAAGTGTGGACAAACATTTCATAAGGCAGTGGTTGAATTATGCTCAAAATATCCTTGGATATAAGGGCTTGGCGGCTATCAATAAGTTAGCTCCAACGGCTGAGTTAAGGCCACAAGATCAAGAGCAAACCGATGAGGATGATTTGATGCCATACGACATTATGGTTGAGATTGAAAAGCTGGCTATCAGAGATCATAGTTCGCCCAAAGAAGTCTACGAAAAACTAAGGGCCCGTGAACTAGAAGAAAGTGATTTACTCAAATCACATGTGATAAAATTTTTCAAACTCTGGTCTAGAAATCAGTGGAAGAGAGAAAGACTTGCCCCAGCATTCCACCTCGATGAGTTTAATGTTGATCCGAGGACGTGGTGCCGATTCCCAATACTCTCTGCTGGTTACATAGATGAGCTCCAAGATTTAATGTAGGATTGATAGGCGCAGCCGTTCCTCCTTATTGTAATTCTGATATCTTTGTTTTCTTCAAAATTAGAAAAGCATGCTAAGCTATATTGTCTGGGACCCGATGCGCGAAATCATTAAAGACATTCAACCACCTGTGTGGTACAGTGTCTTGTTTGCCATGGGCTTTATTCTTGGTTATCAGATAATGGTCAAGATCTTTAAAAAAGAAAAGCTAGATCCTACTAACGTGGACACACTCACGGTTTACATGGTGCTAGCAACCATTATTGGCGCAAGATTGGGGCATCTCGTCTTTTACGAACCAGAGAGGTTTTTAGCCGATCCATTAATGTTTTTTAGAACGTGGGAAGGTGGGCTAGCTTCACATGGTGCTGTATTCAGTATACTCCCTGCTCTCTATTTATATACCAATTATGTGGTTGACGCCAGTCTTTCACCTTTCAAATTTAAGTTCATAAAGAAAAAGAGAAAGGGCCAAAGCTACCTCTGGATAGTAGACAGAATTGTTATTACCGTTGCTCTTGCAGCAGTTTTTATTCGTGGTGGTAACTTTGTTAACTCAGAGATTATTGGGAAACCAACTGAATCAAATTACGGTGTTGTTTTTGGTCGTGTGGCGGAAGAATCTATCGAAGACCGAGTTAATGGTATTGAGAAAGCTGAAGCATCCAAGGGTTCTCATGAGGCATTGGAGCCTGGAGTAGTTCCTGTTGATCTCTCCTTAACTTTTGAAAACAGAGGCATTTCAGAAGACCAAGTGAGAACCATTGTAAACACCAGCATCAGAAGTATAATGATGGGCTATCGTGTGGCAGAACACTATGCTCAACCTAATCAACCTTTAGATTTCGATATTGAAATTATAGACAGAAAGGTAACTGCCATAATACATACCTGGGGAATAAACAGGTATCCGGCACAGTTGTACGAATCAGGTACAAGCCTTATACTATTCCTAATTCTTTATATGCTTTGGAGGAGATACAAGAAGAAAACTCCTGATGGCCTTTTTTTAGGTATCTTTTTTATCTGGATTTTCGGGTTACGATGGTTCCACGAGACTTTCAAAGAAAATCAAGTGGCGTTTGAGGACGATTTAGCTTTTAACATGGGACAAATCTTAAGTATCCCAATGGTCTTATTAGGGGTATTTATCTTGATAAGAGTTTATATAAAGTCTACTAAGGCTAGTAAAACTGTATGATTTTAAGGGGTGTTGGTTTAGTGCTGTTGATGGTCTTGTCTTGCTCAGTTTTTCAACTGCGTGGTCAAAACTTACCAAACATTGAGCCTAGCACCCAAATCAAAATAGGGAATATCTATCTGCTTGGTAGTAACAAAACCCGAGATGAAATCATACTCAGAGAATTAGACTTTGACCAAGGTGATGTCTTAACGGTTACTGAACTATCCGAAAAACTCCAGCTAGATCAGCAAAAAATCACCAATACTCGCCTCTTTGTAAGCGTTGAAATTGTTCCGCTATTCCTGGACAACAATCAGGTAGAAATACTTGTAAGGGTTCAAGAACGCTGGTACATCTTCCCAATCCCCATTTTCAAACTTGCCGACCGAAATTTTACAGAATGGTGGGTTAATCAGAACAGGGATTTCGCAAGGGTGAATTATGGTGCCCAAGTCAATCACACAAACCTTACGGGCAGAAACGATCGTTTTAGAGTAAGAGCCCAATTCGGTTTTGCAAAGCTATTTAGCTTCCGATACTCCGTTCCTTACTTTAACAGGGAACAAACACTAGGCTTCTCAATTAGTAGTAGCTATACCACAACAAAAACATTGAGCTACGCTTCTTCCTCTCACAGGCAAGAGTTTCTTCAGAGTGACGATATATTAAGAAGATTATTTACTGTTGGGACAGGACTTACTTACAGGCCATCTTTTTTTACGCGCCACTTTTTCTCAATAGGGTTTAGCAATCAAGGAATTGCCCAAGAAGTTAATGATATAAGTAACAACTACTTTGTAAATAACTCTGAGCGTCAAACGTCAATTCAACTAGCCTATGCATTCACCGTAGATAAACGCGACTATGTAGCTTACCCCTTACAAGGAAGTTTCTTCCAAGCCCAATTCAATCAAATTGGAGTAGGCATATACAATGACCTTAGTATGTTCACAACAAGGTTAACCTACTCGAGATTTAATAAAACTACCGAAAGGCTATACTTGGCTGGAAGAGTAGGCGTATATCGGAATTTTGCCGATGATATTCCATATAGCAAACGAAAAGGCTTTGGCTATAGTCCTGACTTTGTGCGAGGATACGAGCGTTTCGTCATTGAGAGTGATCAACTCATATCGTTTAGAGGTTCTGCCAGATTAAAAATATTTGAGGGAGAAAAGGAACTAAACCAAAGCAGTATGATAGACCAGTTTAGGACTTTACCTTTTGCATTCTATGTAAAGGCGTTTGCCGATGCAGGATATTCAGGCTCTCCTCTCCTTTCAAGTAGTGACAACTTTTTCAATAATGAATGGATTGGTAGCGTTGGGATAGGAATTGATATTGTAACCTATTATGATTTCGTAATGCGACTAGAGTATAGCTTAAATAGAGAGGGTAACAGTGGGTTCTTTTTCAATGTTGGTTCAGAATTCTAAGGCTAAGAATTACTATCTTAGAAAGTGCGCTTTCTACTAACACTCACACTTCTTACTTGTATTACCTACGGCAGCTTTGCACAACTATCGGGGGTTCCGCCAGTCGGACCAGTTTCTAGTGGCTTAGGTGGTGTTTCTTCCACTTTTGATAATGCATGGTCTATCTTTAACAACCCAGCTGGCTTAACAGGCAGTAAAGAATTGGTAGGCGTTTTCGGCTATCAAACTATTTTCAATTTCGCCCCTTTCAATACAGTTTCTGCAGCCGTTACATCGCCTAGCAAATTGGGTACAGTGGCGTTTGGTGCTTACCGTTTTGGAGACGAAATATTCTCAAGCCAGATGGGGAGTCTCGGCATAGCAAAGACAATTGGTATTATGAGTTTAGGAATAAAGGCCAATTACCTACAGTACAACATTCAATGCTTTGGCCGAAGATCAGTCTTTGTTGCAGAAATGGGCGGCCTTGCCACACTTACCGATAAGCTCAGGTTCGGGATGCACATTTATAATTTTACGCAAAGCATTATTGCAGAAGAGTCAGGGGAAAAACTCCCCACGCTTTTACGACTATCGTTGCAATACAAAGTGAGCGAAGAGATTGATATTTATGTTGAAGGAGAAAAAGATGTTGAACAAGATCCTGACTTAAAAGTAGGACTCAGTTATAATCTAAATGGAATGCTAGAGTTGAGAACAGGATTTTCAACTCTTACTAATAGACACAGCCTTGGTGCAGGATTCGATATTAAAAAATTCACAATCGATTATGCATTAAAAGCGAATAGTAATATCGGCTCAGCCCACAATTTTGGGTTGACCTACCGATTTAAATAATGACACACAATAAAATTGGATTAACATTGCTTCTTTGCTTTTAGCTTAGTTTAGCGACAGCTCAGGATAAGCGAGATTTTAACCTTGAGACTTTCGTTGAAAACCTTTTTAACGTTCAAGAAGCCAATGTGAACTATGAAGACCTATACGAACAACTACTCCTAGTTTACGAAAACCCAATTAATCTAAATACCGCCAATCGTGAGGAAATGTCTTTACTATTTGTACTGTCAAATCAGCAGATAGAGGCCTTAATCGATTACCGCAATACAAATGGCAAGTTGCTCAGCATTTTTGAATTACTCTATATTCAGGGATTCACTGAAAGACTCGTTGAGAATTTAGAGCCCTTCATTTCTATTGATGCTTCTGAAGCATTTGAAGATGATAGACCCTTGATTCAACGCATTCTCTCAGAAAGGAATAACTATTTAATTACTCGTTATGAAAGAGTGCTTGAATCTAAACGAGGCTATCAGGTAGCGGAAGACGGTGGTGAGGCACCCTATGCAGGTTCTCCAAACAAACTCTACATGCGATACAGAGCCTCAAAGCCAGGAGACTTCAGTATTGGTTTTACTACGGAGAAAGATGCTGGTGAAGCCATTTCGTGGAATACAGATCAAAAAACCTATGGAATGGACTACTGGTCAGGCCATTTTATGCTAGAGAAGTTAAATAAGATCACAAAAGTAATCGTAGGTGATTATCAACTTCAGCTTGGCCAAGGACTCTTGTTTGGAGGTGGCTTTGGTGCTGGAAAAGGTTCTGAAACAATAAACACCCTAGACAGAACGCATTTGGGTATAAGGCCTATACTTCTGTAATTGAAGGCGGGTTCTTAAGAGGTGCTGGCGCCACCTATAAATTGAATAAGCAATTAAATTTAACTGGTTTTTTATCTAGCCTTAATCAAGATGGAAATATTAGAGCCGGTGATTTAGACGATGAATTTGAACAGTCCTTCTCCTCCGTTCAATTATCTGGTCTCCATAGAACTGAAACAGAGTTAGTAAACAGAAGGCAAATAAACGAAAGTGTCTATGGTCTCAATTTACATTACAAACCAGATGAGCTCAAACAGGCTGGAATTATCATCGCTGCTAATCGATTCAATGTCCCAATCCAGAGAACCGATCAACCATTCAATCAATTCGAATTTAGTGGTACCCAGAATTACAATGCCAGTCTCTATGGCAATTTAAAGGTAAAAGACTTTAGGTTTTTTGGTGAAGCAGGGTTCTCCAAAAGTGGTGGCACTGGAACAGTTTTTGGTTTCAACACCACACTCTCACCACGAATAGACTTTGCAATGGTTGGGCGTAATTATTCTCGTGACTTTCACAGTTTCAGAGGCTCTTCTTTTAGCGAAGGGAGTAGAAATATAAATGAAAGAGGTATCTATTGGGGAATCAAATATCGCTTAAATCGACAGTTCTTTCTTACAGCCTATTATGATACTTTCAAATTCCCCTGGCTAAGATTTAGGGTGAATACCCCATCAGAAGGAAACGACTATCTCATACGTTTAAATTATGTTCCTAAGCGCAATGTGGCTATGTACTTCCAATTTAGAAGAAGGAACAAGCAGCAGAACGTCTCTGAGCAGATCAATACCGACATTATAGTGGCAAACGGTATTCGAAATCAGGTTTTAGCAAACTTCCAATTCAGTGCAACAAGTAATCTAAGTCTTAAATCTCGGGCGCAATACAGCACCTTTTGCTTTGAAAACAACAAGACAGATGGATTCGCAATTATGCAAGATGCGGTACTAGATATTGGAGACTTGACAATAAGTGGCCGAATTGCCCTCTTCGATACAGAAGGACAAGAAAACCGTCAATACGCATACGAACAAGATGTTTTATATGCATTTTCGATTCCAGCCTACTCAGGAAGAGGAATCCGCAACTACCTATTATTCTCGTATCGCGTAAACAGGCAAGTAGACTTATGGTGTAGAATAGCACGCATCACTTTCTACGACCGTGATGTAATTGGCACAGGTCTTGAGTCAATTGAAGGAAACAAAAGAACCGATATTAAATTTCAAATGAGATATAAGCTCAACTAAGGGCCTTTTAAAGGTTTGACCTTGCTGCCTTACCGAAACTTTGATATTTTCCGCCCTTATTAAGAACACTTATGAAACTGAATAAACTGATTTTATCGACTTTGCTCCTGTTTTTGTCTGTAAGCCTCTTTGCACAAGGCTTGGCGGATAGAGCACAGAATGAGCGTTGGCAGCAACGTGTCAACTATTATATGGAAGTAGACATGAATGTTGAAACCAACCAATTTACAGGAGTTCAAAAATTAGAATACACTAATAATTCTCCTGAATCACTTAATCAAGTATTCTACCATCTCTATTTCAATGCTTTCCAACCGGGAAGTATGATGGATGAAAGATCTCGCTCAATTAATGACCCAGACAGAAGAGTAAGAGATAGAATTTCAAAATTGAAGGAAGATGAGATTGGCTATCAGAAAATCTTATCTCTTAAGCAGGATGGAAAAGACCTAGATTATGACGCTGTAGGTACCGTTTTAGAGGTAAAGCTGGCAGATCCTATTGCTCCAGGGCAAACTGTTACATTCGACATGGAATGGGAAGGCCAAGTACCTTTACAAATCAGAAGAAGTGGTAGAGATAATGCTGAAGGCATTCGTTATACCATGACCCAGTGGTTCCCTAAAATGGCCGAGTACGATTACCAAGGCTGGCATGCCGATGAATATATTGGCCGTGAATTTTACGGTGTATGGGGCGATTATGAGATTAAAATTTCAATAGACAAAGATTACATTATTGGAGGCACAGGTTACTTACAGAACCAATTAGAAATTGGTCACGGATATGAAGATGAAGGTCAAACAGTAAACAAAGCTATTATCGATGGGAAATTGACTTGGCACTTTGTAGCACCTAATGTACATGATTTCGCTTGGGCAGCTGATCCTGATTACGTTCATGACAAACTCACTATGGAGAGTGGATTAGTGTTACACTTCTTCCACCAAAAGGGACAGAATGTAAAAAACTGGGAAAATCTAATGCCATTAACTGAAAGAGCGTTTGAATATGCTAGCGCTAATTTTGGTCAATACCCTTACAAACAGTTCTCTGTTATTCAAGGCGGAGACGGTGGCATGGAGTACCCAATGAGCACCATGATTACAGGAAATAGAGGTAGCCTACTGGGCGTCACAGTTCACGAAGCCATGCACGATTGGTATCATGGTGTTCTTGGTAATAACGAGGCCCTTACTCCTTGGATGGACGAAGGTTTTACCTCTTATGCTTCCTCAAGAATCATTAATCACCTTAACTCAAATACTAGAGGCCCTGGCTCAAATAAAATGCAAGAGTTAGGCTCTAGAGCAGGCCAAGGTAGTTACTTAAGAATTGCCAAAAGTGGACGTGAAGAACCAATGAGTACACATTCAGATCATTATGATTTAAACGGAGCTTACAGCTCTGCTGCTTACGGGAAAGGAGCCGTTTGGATGAGTCAAATGGGCTATGTAATTGGAGAAGAAGCCAGAGACAAAGCATTATTGGAATACTTCGATACTTGGAAGTTTAAGCATCCGAACCCAAATGATGTGCTCAGAGTATTCGAAAAAGTATCTGGTTTAGAGCTTGATTGGTACAACGAATATTTCGTTTACACCACCAAGCAGATTGATTATGGTGTAAAAGAAGTTGTTGGTGATGGCGATAAAACAAGCATCACTTTAGAAAAAGTAAAGCAAATGCCGATGCCAATGGATGTTGTGGTGACTTATAAAGATGGTACTACCGAAGTTCATTACATGGCTTTAAGAATGATGCGCGGTGAAAAACCGGCCGAAACAAATGACAAACGCATAGTTCATGAGGATTGGCCATGGACAAACCCAGTATATGAATTCTCTATAGACAGACCTATTTCTGAGATTGCATCAGTAGAAATTGATCCTTCTGGCAGAATGGCAGACACCAATAGAGACAATAACAAATGGGAAGCGCAAGCCATTGAGACCAAGAAATAATTAAAACCATTATAAATAGAGCCCATTCAGCAATGAATGGGCTTTTTTATTGAACTCAGCCAACAAACAGATGGTACTTTTTTTCAATACGCTTACCAATCGGTAACTTATTACTTCATCATATCAATTATGGCAACTTATCAACTCAACATTAACCAGAAAACCTATGAGGTAGAGGCTGACCCACAGACGCCACTCCTATGGGTTATTCGAGACGAAATTGGCTTAACAGGTACTAAATTTGGCTGCGGCATTGCCCAATGCGGAGCTTGTACCGTGCACCTAAACGGTACTGCCGTTCGCTCATGTTCCATACCCGTATCGGCCGGAGCTAGTCAAGAGATTACCACTATTGAAGGCTTATCTGACGACAACTCTCATCCTGTTCAGCAAGCTTGGTTAGAAGTTCAAGCACCACAGTGCGGCTATTGTCAGTCTGGACAAATTATGTCAGCTTCAGCACTATTACAAAGAACGCCTAGCCCAACAGATGAAGATATAGACCAGGCAATGTCTGGGAATATTTGCCGCTGTGGTACCTACACACGAATTAGAAAAGCAATACACTTAGCCTCTAAAGAAATGACCAATGGAAGCAAATAAGGTAAAAAGAAGAGATTTCTTAAAAACAGCAGGAATCACTGGGGCTTTCTTTGCAGTTGGCTTCAAGAGCTTTGCGCTCACGGGTGGTAAAGCAGAATTAAAGACGCTTATGCCAGAAGATTTTATCAATGGCGTACCAATGAATCCTTTCGTGATTATTCCGAGAGAAGGAAAAATCACTCTGATGGCTCACATTCCTGAATTAGGACAAGGTATTTTTCAAGGAATACCGGCTATTATAGCCGAAGAATTAGATGTTGATATGGATCAGGTGGAGATTGTTAAATCCAGCGCATCCAGCGCCTACGGACGCCAATCCATAGGTGGTAGCCGAAGCATAAGAACGCAGTTCACTCCAATGAGAAAACTGGGAGCTACTACCAGAGATGCTCTATTGAGAACCGCGGCAGACAAATGGCAAGTTGATGCTAAGGCTTGTACTACGGAATCAGGCATGGTGATGCATAAGTCATCTGGCAGGAAGATTAGCTATGGTGAATTGGCTCAGGAAGCCACAAAGGCCGCTTTGAATGAAGACGTTCAACTTAAAAGTAAAAAGGACTTTAAAATCATAGGCAAAGCCACAATCAGGCCAGACCTTGCCAACAAAGTAAACGGCAAGGCAGACTATGGCATGGACGCGAGACCTGAAGGTTTACTGTATGCAACTGTGGAAAGATGCCCAACGCTACAAGGAAAACTAACGAGCTTTGATAAAACTGCTGCCTTGGCAGTTTCTGGTGTCACAGATGTTCTAGAAATTACAAGGAACGTTTATGGCAAGCGCAATACAGGAATAGCGGTAGTCGCTAAAAATCAATATGCTGCCCTTCAAGGGAGAAAAAAGCTCAATCCTAAATGGGACAACGCAGCATTCACCAAAGTAGATACTGAAAAGCTCTTTAATGATATGGAAAGCCTCTCTTTAGAAAAGGGAATGGAATATGTTGAAAAGGGTGACTTTGAAACTGTATATAATTCAGCGGAAGACAAGCTAGATGCCGTTTATAAACTACCGTACCTCTCTCATACATGCATGGAACCTATGAACGCCACTGTGCACATTAGGCCTGATAATACAGCGGAAGTATGGGCGTCTAGCCAGAGCCCTCAAGTGCATAGAACAATTGCTCAGGACTTAGGTATTCCTTTAGAACAAGCCGAGGAAAAGATAAAAGTTCACATGCCTTTCATGGGGGGTGGCTTTGGTAGAAGGTCAATGAATGATTCGTTTGAAGAATGCTATCAAATTTCTAAAGCCCTGAGAAAACCGATAAAACTTGTATGGACCAGGGAAGATGATACGAGCCAAGGCCCTTTTAGACAAGGAACTGTTCACCGATTTGCTGCCACCTTTAATAATCAAGGCAAACCAACAGGTATGCAAACCAAAATGGTAAGTCAAGCCATTACTACGCAAGGCAGAGAGTCTAGAGGACGCATTCCATTTGAAGTAATGGAGTCAATTAATACCCATTATGGATTTGAAAATATGTCTTTTCGATATAGTGAGTATAAGTCTCAGATCCCAATTCACTGGTGGCGTTCCGTTTTTGCGGCAACAAACGGACCGGCATATGAAGCGTTTATAGATGAACTAGCTGTGAAATCTGGGCAAGATTCCTTAGCCTTTAGAAAGGAATACTTGAAAGAAGAACCACGTTTTGTGAAGGTTCTCGAACGCTTAGAAAAAGAGTCTGATTGGAATAAACCTCTCGGATCAAATGAAGGCAAAGGACTGGCAATTGTGGAAAGCTTTGGCACCATTGTAGCGCAAGCCTTATTCTTGAAGAAGGAAAACGGCAGGGTAACAATTCCTAAAGTTGTGGCAGTTGTAGATTGTGGTATATACATTAACCTAGATCAGGTCAAAGCACAAACAGAAGGGAATATCATATTCGGTTTAACTGCTGCTTTAAAGGACCCTATTACGTTCAAAAATGGTGCGGCAGAGCAAGCCAACTTCGATACTTACAGAATGCTTCGCTTGAATGAGGCACCAAGATCAATTGAAGTACACCTGATCGACAACGATGAGGCACCGGGTGGTGTTGGCGAACCAGGCTTACCCCCTATTGGTGCGGCATTATTGAATGCAGTTGCCAATATGACCAGTAAACGTATAAGAGAGCTGCCTTTTGATTTACAAAACATATAGAAAGCGAGTTACAGAAAATACATTTACGACCGTATGAGTAGTTAGTGTGTCTTTTGAATATGAGAAATTTACTTTGCGCAGGAGTAATTCTAATTACCCTGCTAGCATGTGACAATGATTCCAGTATTCCGATTTGTGGAGATCTGGAAGGTACTGACGTCAACTGGGTTCAGGAACAGATAACAGATATTGAAACGAGAGAAGACCCATGGGGATATATTGTTCAAGCAGAATATAAGGGAGATCTAGTATATGCCGTGCTTGGGTGTAACCCAGCAGCTCAGTACGCTTTAATCTATGTAAGGTGCAATGGAGAAGTAATTGAGGGCCCATATAACTTAGAAGAATTCCGAAATCAAAAAGTAATCTGGTCACCAGAGAACTCAAATTGCAATTTCAATTAAATACCAGATCTTATTCACGATTGAGGTCGTAGTATTCATTAGTCTAAAGGGTAAATTCAATTTGCGAATGCCGACACTCGTTGAAATGAACTATCTTTCTAATGACCATAAGGATTAGAAAGAGTGGAATTTGAGACTGAAAAAATAATAATGGGCGGCATGTATATCTTGGCAGGTATCATGCACTTTGTTAAGCCAAAGGTGTATTTGAAAATCATGCCCAAATACCTGCCTTACCACTTAGAATTAGTCTATATCAGCGGAGTATTCGAAGCGGTTTTTGGTGCTTTACTATTAATTCCCGAAACACAAGTTATTGGAGCGTGGGGTATAATCGCTACGCTACTCGGTGTCTTTCCTGCTAACATTTATATGCTAACCAGTTACAAAGGGAAAAGAACTTGGTTTAAACTGGCATTGATAGCCCGATTACCCCTCCAATTTTTCTTGATTTATTGGGCCTATACTTTTACTGTAGTTTAAGGGGATTGAGGAGAATTTATTAATATCTAGCCGGACTTATGAAATGAGTAACTTGTTAAAGAAAGAAGAAAAGTATTGAATCAGCTTTTGAATAAAATGCGTTATCGCGCAGACTAAAGAATCTCTATTGAAACAAAGCAGACTGGTTAAGGTCACTATACTCTTTTGTAGTATGATGACCGTCATGGCTGGAGCGACCATCGCCCCTTCCCTCCCCGAAATGACTAAGGCATTTTCCACTAATCCCAATGCTGAAGTTTTGGTAAAACTCGTACTCACCATACCAGGCTTGTTTATAGCTATTACGGCACCTTTCTCAGGATGGATAATCGATCGTTATGGTCGTATCCGATTTCTAGTCGCTATGTTATTGCTCTATGCCATAGCGGGTTCTTCAGGTCTTTATTTGAATACACTCTTAGAGATTATTGTGGGTAGAGCCTTTCTAGGGATAGCAGTGGGTGGAATTATGACCACAGCGATTACCTTAATAGGCGACTATTATGAAGGTTCTGAGCGTCAACAATTTTTAGGGACTCAAGCGGCTATCATGGCCTTATCGGGGACTGTATTTATTTCGGGTGGGGGCTTCCTTGCCGATGTTAGTTGGAGATACCCTTTTCTCATCTATTTGCTAGCAGTAGTGGCTGCTATTATGGTAGTCTTTATTCTGAATGAGCCGCAAAAAGCCAAGCGCGAACAAACTCAGGAAAAAGTATCAATCCCTAAACTAGCTTGGACTATTTACTTGATTTCATTCCTTGGCATGGTTACTTTCTATGTCATTCCTGTTCAAGTCCCATTTTTGATTGCTGAGATAAGTGAAGTGAGAAATACAGAAACTGGCTTGGCTATTTCTTTAGCCATGCTGATTGGTGGAATCACTTCTTTTCAATATCCAAAGCTTAAAAAAAGGCTAACCCATTATCAACTTTATGGCATTACCTTCCTTTTTATGGGACTCGGATATGCCCTTATTTCACAAGCCAATGGCTATTGGATGGTTATCCCTGGTCTAATGGTTTCTGGTTTAGGTGCAGGCTTGATGATGCCTAACTCAAATCTCTGCTTGGTAACAATGGCTAGTCCTGAGAATAGAGGGAAAGTTTTGGGATTCTTAAGCAGTTTTATCTTTATCGGACAATTTGCATCCCCCCTTTTCTTTCAGCCATTGGTAGACAACACCAGTATCAAAACTGCTTTTTTAATTTTTGCCTCTGCCTTGGTGCTCTTTTCAATTATAGCCTTGATCAGGAATAGACGTTTAATCATTCAACAAATAGACTAACGAATGAATACAATGTCATTTAACCTTACATTAATCGATGATTGAATAAATATCTTGCAATTAGTCGCAGCATAACTTATAAAAACAAGAGACCGATTAGCGGTTGAGTGCTAATCGGTTCAACTGTATTGTGTGTGTCAGTGTTTATGATATAATATTAAAGAATTTTCTTTAAAAAAGATAATCCATAATTAAAACTTAATAATACTCAACCATATTATGTAACTCATGCTTCTTTTACATTTAACATTAATGTTATCAACGTGAATTGTCTTTCATGCTAAGGTTGAAAGGAAAACTACTTTTACTTACCTGAGACATGTCTTTAAATTGACTGGGTCCTTAATTATTCACTTCTTTTAAAAGTTCTTGAATAGCTCTTTCTAGTTGTTGATCTCTACCCTTATCTACTACGCCTGGCATAAGCTTTACTTCTATAGCTGGCTCCGTTTGTAAGTTCTCCATCCAACGGCCATTTTTGTCTTTGGCACTTACAGGAACAACTCCCCAACGTCCACCATCAGGTAATCCCTCCCAACCAGCAAAAGAACAGGTGCCGGGCACTGGCATACCGACAGTGGTACCAATTTTTAAATCTGTGTAGCCCTGAGCAAAGCAGTGTCCGTCTGAATACATACTCTCATTAAATAGTGCAAGGGTTGGCTTAGTCCAACGTGAAGTGGGCTCCCCTCCTACATCTTTTGCAGCGGTAGCATAAGTAATGAACGGCTCACCTGTAAAGAACATAGCCAAATCGGCTACTAGGTCTCCCCCGCCATTAAAGCGTGTATCTACTATGACAGCTTTTGTATTGAAATACTTACCCATCATTTCCTCGAAGACACTTCTGAATTGTCTATCGCCCATGCCTGAGATGTGTACATAGCCTAATTGACCATTAGACTTCTCAGCTACTTCGGCCTCATTCATTTTTACAAATCGATTGTACAATAAGCCTCTTTCTGCTCCTAATGAAATTGGTTTTACCGTTATGGTCTGACTATCGTTCTTGCCGGGACCAGAGATTTCTAATAGCGTAATCTTATTGGCTTTTCTATTCAAATAAGTGGCGACATCTCGATCGGCTGAAACCGTTTCTCCTTCAATTTTTTCGATGACCATTCCTGGTTTAATATCGAATTTGGCCTTATCCAAAGGACCACCTTTGAGTACCTCCACAATTCGGATTCCGTCTCCTTTATGATCGTAGTCCATAAAGATACCCAGCGAAGCGGTGGCATCTGCATTAGGAATACTATTGCCATATCTGGCTCCTGCATGACTCACATTCAGCTCACCGAGCATCTCAGAAAGCATTTCAGAGAACTCATAGGAGTTGCCCATATGTGGCAGATACTTCTGATACTCCGAACGCATCAAATCCCAATCTATACCATGAAATGTTGGCTCATAGAAGATATTCTTGGTTCTGATCCAGACATGATCGAACATATATGCTCTTTCAGCCACGGCATCATATTCCATTTCACCACTAATCGAGATATTTTCTCTTTTACCAGCATCAGGATTTATTTTAGAAATTCTTCCACCACTCAAGAGATAGAGGTTTTTCATGTCTTTATCCCAAGTTAGGCTACCCCCACTATTTAGCTTTAGCGCCATCTTGGTAGCACGAGTTCTTAGGTCGGTTACCCACAGGTTTTGGCCTTCTTCAAAGCTGGCTAAGTAGTACAATTTCTCTCCATCTTTAGACAGTGTGGCATCGCCAAGTCGCGAAGAGTGAATGGTTAATCTAGCTTTTCGCTCTTTCAAGTCATCCCAGTCAAAAGTGAGTGACTTTGCCTCTTCCTTTTCTTCGTCTTTCTTTTTATCCTCCTCTTCTTTCTTCTCGTTTTTTTCAGTCTCTTTTTCTATGGCTTTCATCAAGTCATAATCTTCTTTGCTCATGCTGTACTTATCATAAGCATCCTGCTCAAAAAACATAGTATAAACATCAGATTCTGTTCTACCACTAGTTGCTAAACTTTTTAAGCCATCCCTATTAGAGAACCAGATCATTTGCTTTCCGCCATTCACCCATTTTGGAGAAGAATCGTAATAGCCGCTTTCTGTCAGGTTTTCTCTTCGAGAACCGTCTGCTGCCATTAAGAGCACTTCACTGTTATTGAGGAGTTGCGACCAATCTACAAGCAACCACTCACTATCTGGAGACCAAGTAAAATACTTATCACCATCTCTCATGTGGTATAGGTCGTCAGAATCTAGCAAGGTTACCTCTGCTCCTGTTTCTAGAGTTCTTACCACTAGGTTTCTTCTGTCTTTAATGTAGGCTACCTTCTTACCGTCTGGTGAGAAACGGGTTAAGTAATGATCAACATCTCCTGTTAGCATTACCTTTTCGCTAATTAAAGTAGACGCAAACCAGAAAGGCTCTTGGGCTTCTCTATCTCTTGTTGCTTGATAAACCGACCATTTCCCATCCCTCTCGCTAGAATAGACTACTGAATTGCCATCGGTTGTAAAGGAAACAAAACGTTCTGCCTCTGGCGTGTTGGTTATTCTCTTGGTGAGTGAACCATCTACTGATGTTACAAATACTTCGCCTCTGGCGATGAAAGCAATTTCTTTCCCGTTGGGTGAGATGGCCATTTCTCTTACGCCTCCATTAATGGAAATGAACTTATCCGTATTGGCAATCGCCTGGGTGCGAATGTTAACGTTTACCTTTTGAGGCTCCTGACCTTCCTTCATGGTGTATAGCTCACCATCATAACCGAAAGCTAAAGTGCCATTAGCATGAGACAAGAAGCGCACTGGGTGCAGGTCAAAATTCGTGAGTTGCTCCGCTGCTGAAGGATTGGCAATATTCAATTTATGGATATTGAATGTGCCACTTTCTTCACTTAAGAAGTAAACGCTCTTTTCATCCGAAGAAAATACAGGTTGTCTGTCTTCACCTGCTCTTTTATAAAGCATAGTGTGCGTATCTCTCTTCTCATTGTAGATCCACAAATCTCGGGTCACAGAAGAGGTATGATGCTTTCTCCACTCATTTTCACCACCTTTTTTGTCGTGATAAATCATGGTATTTCCATCCTTACTTACTTGCACATATTCCGCTGGAATAGTGAATATCTGGTCTACTCTACCTCCATTTACTGGTACTTGATATAATTCAGACTGTGAACCATGAGGGTATTGTCTGTGCTCGGCTCTGTCTTGGCGTAAGGCTCCAAAAATCACAGATTTGTTGTCAGCAGAAAACGAAAATGGGCTCTCGTCATTGGAGTGAAAAGTTAATCGAGTAGCATCACCACCCAAGGCCTCCATCACGAACACATCAAAGTTGCCATAGCGATTAGAAGCAAAAGCAATGTGCTTTCCATCTTTAGACCAAACTGGCTTATAATCATGTGCTTGATGGAAGGTGATTTGATTCGCATCTCCACCAGCTGTCGGCACGGTAAAAAGGTCTCCTTTGTATGTGAATACAATGGTGTTACCATCTGGAGAAATCGACTGATATCTAATCCATTGAGGATTGGTTTGAGCTTGAAGGCCAAGCGCTACACTGAGTAATAGTGTTAGAAAGAGGTTTTTCATTCGGTTAAGATTTTATGGCGATGAAGATAATGAAAAGTGATGAAGTGATCTTAGACAAAAAATAGCTTCATGAGAGAATATATTTTCTACTCAAAATTCCAGAAGTGGAAATTCCTCAACAGAATCTAAGAATAATAAAAAGTTGATCACCGCTCATCTAAGAAATTGAAGAAAAAATCGATCTCGTAAACAAATACCCTCAAAGACGCGTGGTTATTGTATGATGTACAGTGAAGAGGAAAAGAAGAGAACAATCAGAGA
>CBFIDV010000010.1:0-79877 GCA_965661455.1 Roseivirga sp. | reverse complement strand
AGCCGCATTAGATTGACCTTCTGATTGAGTGATTAAGAAAATGGTACCGACATTCAAAACCATAAATAGACCAAGAACCGCCATTGAAACTCTCGAATTAGCTAACCAGCTAATTTGAAAAGCATTAGGTCTTAGCTCTTTTTCCATTCGGGCTTCTAGCCTGATATAAAAGAAGTCAGGGGTCTCCGCTTGAGCTAAATTGTCGATGCTGCTCAGAGACTTCTCAACTTCTTCTTTTATGCGCTGGTTAGGTTCCATTTTACTCCATTCTATTAGTTTGATGCTCATCACAATAAAAACTTGCGCTAAGACTTTATATTTTTTTCATAGTAATGCGTTAGCAAAACCTGTAGATTTTTTCTTGCCCTGAACATTAGTGATTCAACGGAAGACAGACTCATTGACATGACGTCACCAACTTCTTGATAGGGTAGGCCCTCAACTTTTACTAGAGTGAATGCTATTCTCTGTTTTTCTGGTAATTGATTAATGGCCGAAAAGAGCGCTTGAGCATGCTCTTTTTGCTCCATTTGAACTCCTGGGTGAACGAAGTTTGTTGGGTCAATTTGAGTATCTTCTTTTGAATTGCCTATGGACTTGAGAAAGGCAAAGCGCTTCTTTGCTTTTAGTTTTCTTATTCGTTCTAAGGACTTTGTGGTGGCTACTTTATAGAGCCAGGTCGATAATTTTGACTCGCCACGAAAATTTGAAATAGATTTAAAGACTTCAATAAAAACGTCTTGCGCTATTTCTTCGGCCTCTTCTTCGTTCTGTAATAAGCTTAAACAAGTATTGTAGACCTGATTTTGATAGGCCTCAACAAGGTATTTGAAAGCCGATTGTGACTTTTCTTGTAATGATGCTATCAGTTTTTGTTCTGTCAAGGTTTCTTGGTCGAAAAAAAAAGGGTCAAGTGAATACGCCCGACCCTTATCATTGTATCCTTTGAACTTAGATACTGCTAAAGGTTTAATACCCTACCTTCTGCCTCTACCTTTTTTTGGGCCTCTGTTTTTTTGGTGAGTAAGGTTCTTGTTGAATGCGACCAATTGATCTTCAGTTAGAATATTTTTGATCTTCGGAATTTGAGCAACCTTAAGTTTTTCGAGCTCTGTTTTAACTTCGCCTATTTCCTCTAATAAGTTGTTAACTGCAGAAGCACTATAATCTTCACTTGTAGTAAGTGTCTTTAGTTGTGCTTCCTTTTCCCCAATTTCATTATGCAGCGGGAGTGAGGCTTTTTCCATTTCCATTCTGAATCCGTGAAGCTGTTCTTTTTGCTCTTCGGTTAGATTTGGAATTCTCGGCCCTTTAGGTCCTCTCTCCTGAATACCTCTCATGCCTCTTTGCCCCCTTTCTTGATTCTCCATTTTTGGAGGATGGTTATCACCACTGCCTCTTCTCATTTGCTGAGCGCTAAGCGTGGTACTTGCGAATAACATGGCAATTATAAATGTATAGCCTAACTTTCTTAATTTTTGATTTTTCATGATACTTGAATTTTTGTTTTATGCCTTGTTAGATGTAGGCTTGCCATAAATACTTGCGCTCCGAATTGTTAAAGGGTGTTAAATTTAAATTTTGTTTTAACGATAGAAGAGTTAAGTAGAAAGCGTCTTTTCTGGGAATTAGAATGCTCTTTAACCTTTTAAGTTGCAACTTACTTTAAGAGGTTGTTAGAAGAATATAAATCTGACGAGCACATATTATGATCAACCTCAGGAGAACCCGAATATGGAATTTCAACACAAAAATCATTTGTATATAAAGCACAATTAACAAGAGATGGAAGGCCAGAGTAATACCATAGAATTGCTTAGTGATCTCATTATAAAAGGAGATCATGCAGGCGTGCATGGGCTTTTTGAGCTGCTTGATACTGATGAGATCATTCACGCTTATAATCACTTAAATAAGGAAGAAAGAAACCTTCTCATTGAGCTGATCTCTCCAGAGGATGGAGCCAAGCTAATGGAGTTGGTTCCTCAATATCAGGCTGTTCAAGCAATTGAGGAGGCAGAGGTTGAAACAGCTGCTTCAATCCTAAATGAACTCTATAGTGATGATCAGGTAGATATTGTTGCGGAACTAGATGCTGATGATGCTACGGCCATTCTGGACGAAATGCTGCCAGATGAGGCAGAGAATATTAGGAAGCTAATTGACTATGATCCAGATTCTGCCGGTGGTATTATGATCACGGAGTTTTTAGCTTTTGATGCAGAACAGAATGTAGGGGAAATCACAAATCAGCTAAGAGAGCATGCAGAAGAATACGAGGGTTATCAGGTTCAATATTTATATGTAACAAAGAATGATCAGTTCTTGGGGGTACTTCAAATGCGCGATGTTCTATTGTCAAGGTCAAATACAAAGCTCAGATCAATTGTTATTGAGAATGCCTTAACCGTTCAGGACACAGCGAAATTAGAAGACCTCATTTCGTTTTTTGATAAGTACGATTTTTATGGAGTGCCTGTCATCAATTCAGCGAAAGAGATGCTCGGACTTGTCCTTAGAAAGGATGTGAGGGAAGCTGAAAGCGAACGATCTAACTTAGAACTATTAGAAACACAAGGTATAGTTGGGGGAGAAGAGCTTAGAACAATGCCTGTTTGGTTACGTTCGAAGCGAAGACTTTCGTGGCTGAGTGTAAATATTATCTTGAATATAATTGCGGCTAGTGTTATTGCTTTTTATCAAGACACATTAGAAGAAGTAATTGCTCTCGCGATTTTTCTACCTGTTATTTCAGATATGAGTGGCTGCTCTGGTAACCAAGCTGTAGCAGTGAGTTTAAGAGAGCTCTCCTTGGGGGTAGTAAAACCTTATGAATTAGCCCGTGTGCTTTGGCAGGAAGTAATAGTAGGATTGATTAATGGGATTGTCTTAGGAGTATTAATTGGATTGGCTGCCTATTTATATCAAGGCAATATGTTTTTGGGTTTAGTAGTAGGTGGCGCCCTAGCAATTAATACCATTGTAGCGGTGAGCATTGGCGGCACTATTCCATTATTTCTTAAGAAAATGAATACAGATCCAGCCTTGGCTTCTGGCCCCATACTTACAACTGTCACCGATATGTTGGGCTTCTTTTTGGCATTGACGTTTGCAGGCCTTGCACTAAACCATTTAGTACCATAAACGATTAACTTTGTACCCTAAATTGAATATTTATCATGGCGAGAACACCATCAAATATGCTTCCTCTGGGCACTCAAGCACCAGATTTTAATCTACTCGATACGGTCAGTGATAAACACCTTGCGTTAAGCCAAATAAAAGGAGAACAGGGCACTTTGATCATGTTCATTTGTAATCACTGTCCTTTTGTGAAGCATATAGATGAGGGAATCGTTTTACTCGCCAAAGACTATCAATCTAAAGGGATTGCATTTGTTGCGATTAGCTCGAATGATGTTGATAACTATCCTCAGGACTCTCCTGAACTTATGAAGAAAGAGGCTGCTGTTGTCGGTTATGATTTCCCTTATTTATATGACGAATCTCAAGAAGTAGCGAAAGCCTATGAGGCCGCCTGTACACCTGATTTCTATCTTTTTAATAGTGGGCTCAAATGTGTCTACCGAGGCCAGATGGATGGAGCAAGACCGGTGAACGATGTTCCCGTTACTGGTAAGGATTTGAGGCAAGCTATGGATGCCTTGCTTGCCAAAGAATCAATTGATGCCAATCAAATCCCAAGTTTGGGTTGTGGTATCAAATGGAAGAAAGATTGAACTTCGAATAACCTTTTAAGACTAATTCGAGAGGACGGTTTTTCTCTCTTTAATGGTATCAATAATCATGTTGGAATGAATCCTAGTATTCTCAATAAAGAGTTTACTCGTTTGTAAACCCGAGTTAATTACCCCAGCTACAAAGAGTCCTTTGGTATTTGTCTCTAATGTTTCAGGATCATGAATGGGAGCTTTTCGTTCATCCTTGGATATATCTATCCCGAGATTTTCAAAGAGACTGTAATTGGGTTTGTAGCCTGTCATGGCCAAGACAAAGTCATTTTCTAAGGTTACTTTACCATTAGGAGTGCTCAATATAACCTCATTAACACTTATCTCTTCAACCGTAGTATCAAAGTAGGCCTTTATTGAACCTTCTTTGATTCGGTTTTCAATATTCGGTCTTATCCAATACTTCACTTTAGGATAGATCTCTGATTCTCGAATGGCCATTGTTACTTCAGCACCTTTATAGAAGGTTTCTAGTGCTACATCACAAGCCGAGTTGGCCGCCCCAATTACGAGAACTTTCTGACCAACATAAGGATGCGGATCATCATAGAAGTGCTTTACTTTCGGAAGGTTTTCGCCCGGCACATTAAGCAATCGTGGAGTATCGTAAAAACCGGTACAGACAATTACGTTTTCCGCTTGAAATTTACCTTTAGAGGTCTTAAGCTTGTGCACGCTACCTTCACTTTTCATTTCCAGAACCTCAGTGTATAAACTCACATTCAAATCCCACGAATCTTTTACTCTTCTAAAGTATTCAAGGGCCTCCTTCCGTGTAGGTTTATCGCTGTGTGCAATAAATGGCACATCTCCAATTTCTAATAGATTAGAGGTTGAGAAGAAGGTCATGTTGATAGGGAAGTTGTATATGGAGTTTGCTAGAACTCCTTTTTCCAATACGATATAAGATAACCCAGCCTTTTGGGCTTCAACCGCACAATTTAGACCAATAGGTCCCCCGCCAATAATTACTAAATCGTATGTCATAGTACTCGGATTTACTATAAGCATAAATCAAAAAGGGAACACAAAAGTTCTTATAAAGCTGAATTCTTATGCATTCGTTAGTTTTTTTCGAGCATAGAGTAGCACAAATGCAGCAGTAATAATCACAAAGTTCTTTATGATGTACTGTCCTTCAATAGTCAGTTGAAAAGGGAAGCTTTTGAAAGTGACTTCAGTAAGAACAAATAGCGGGAGTATGGTGCATGCCATATGAAAGATCAACAGGCCGAAAGTGAACTTAAACTCTTTGGTTAGGAATAGTAATACGCCCAAGCCTACTTCTAGCGTTGCTAATAATTTTATACTTATCGCAGGCTTTAAGAGGCCAAATGAAAGTATGGTAATCGTATCTGTTGCCAATTGTTCTGCAGGGCTTACACCAGGAAAGAACTTGAGCATTCCGAACCAAACGAAAAGTAAAGCGATGCTATACCTTAATAAGGTGAACTGGTTCTTTGCCATGAATAAGTTGAGTCTTCTCCCCATATCTCTAAGAATTTGATGCCAAACTATAGAAAGGGGCAATAAGAAGAACTGACAAATGTCAGTCTAAAACAGAAAGGGCAATGTTTACCACCTCTTCTAACGATTTTTCTGATTTCCGTCCTTTAGACATAATTCTCAGGCCCATTGCGGTATTTAAAATAAACCTCGCTAGTGCCTCTGGAGCATCAGTATTGGTAATTGATCCGTTGTTTTGACCTTCTTTTACAAGTTCAGTAAGTACGGCTTCCATATTCGCATTGTTATCGCTGAATAGCTCAAATACGTTTTGATCAGAATTTGCCAATTCAGAGGCACTATTAGAAAGAAAGCACCCTTTATTGCAAGTGTCTTCAATGGCTTCGGCAGTCACATCTTTAAGAAAATTTCTAATAATCGCTTTCGAAGATTGGTTGGATCGTAGTCTTTCAAGAAAATTGGCAGCTCCTTTTTTTCTGTAGGCTTTCAAGGTTTCTAGATAGAGTCCTCTTTTGTCTCCCCAAGTATCGTAGATGCTTGCTCTATTGATTCCTAGGTGATCTACCAAGTCTTGAACGGATGTAGCATTGTAGCCTTGCTCCCAGAAAAGGTTGAGTGCCTTATCTAATACTTCCGATTGATTAAAGCTTTTAGGACGTGCCATATTTTAATAAGCCGATGGTACTTGAAGTAAGTACCATCGGCATTTTTATTTAAAAATAACTGATCGTTCCAGAATAAGCAAGTTAGATGGTTGCGATACCACCATCCACTAGGATTTCTTCACCAGCTACGAAAGAAGAATCATCGCTTGCCAATAAGAGTGCAGTTTTCGCTACTTCCTCTGAAGTTCCAAATCTTTTTAATGGAACCATAGCTGCAAATGATTCAGCCATGCCTTGCAACTGCTCCTCAGTCATTACCATTTTACCATAGATTGGAGTTTCTATTGGTCCGGGGCTCACTGCATTCACTCTAATGTTTCTAGGGGCTAGCTCGGCAGACAATGTTCTGGCAAAACTTCTTACTGCACCTTTAGTAGCTGAATACACAGAGCTATTTTCAAATCCTTTATGAATAACTGCTGAAGCATTCAATACAATTTTAGCTCCGTCATTCGTAATGGGTAAAAACTTCTGTATGGTGAAGAATAGGCCCTTTACGTTGGTATTAAAGTGTGCGTCAAAAAAGCTTTCGTCTGATTGGTCTATTGGTGCAAACCAGGCAATACCCGCATTGGCAAAGAGCACATCTATCTTTCCGAATTTCTCTTTGACTTGTGCAGCTAGGGCATCAATGTCTGCTAGAATAGATGTATCCGATTGAATAGCTGTTAGATTACTATTATTGACTTCTGCCACAGCGGCATCAAGTGTTTCTTGATTTCTACCAGTGATGACTACCTTGGCGCCCTCTGCTAAAAATGTTTTAGCTGTTGCTAGTCCTATGCCAGTACTACCTCCGGTAATAACTGCTACTTGGTTGTTTAATTTACTCATGTTTTTATTTTGGAATGTTTGTTCCAGAATTTAAATACTAGTTCCAGAACATACATTCCAAAAAAGAGTTCCAAGCAGTTGATTTTTATTTTATTTCTTCTTTTCGGCTTTCTTCCCAAAGGTCTTTCGGGTCTGTTGAAAATGAGCGTAGACGGTATTAACAAAGGCTAGAATTAATCCAACCCCAAAGCCTATGTAAATGATGGTGAACAGTTTTCCGGCATCGGTCTGAGGGGAGAAGTCTCCATAGCCAATAGTGGTTAAGGTGATTGCAGAAAAATAAAGCGAGTCTATGTAGCGCCATCCTTCTATGTAGCTGTACATGGCAGCGTCACCAAAGAGTATAATAATAGAAGCCCCCATTAAACTTCTATAATGGGGGTCTTTTACAAATTCTATCAGTGAGTGAATTAGGAACTTCATGGGCTAGAGTATACCCATTAATATACATTTAACTGATTAAGCTTTGAATGATCTATATCAGAATTTGACTTCTACTGCTTTTAAATCATTTCCACGCTTAAATTCTACTACTGTTTTTTCTCCAGCTTTAAAGCCGCCCAATGCGCGCATGTAGCTCATCATATCTACAATGGTAGAGTCTCCAAGTTTCACAACAATGTCACCTTTTTCCATTCCGGCTCCTGCTGCTGGTTTACCATCGGTTACACCATCAATGCGCATACCTTCACCATCGAAGAGATAATCTGGCACCACACCTAGACTTACTGAGAAACGCGGTGAGTCACTGGAGCTGTCGTTAGTCTTGGTAAACGCGAGTCTTTCTTGCTCATCTAATTCATCGATAAGTCTTTCGATATATCTCACAATTCGAACCAATCCTTCGTAGTTGATTTTGTCAGCATCGTCCGAGGGTTTATGATAGTCTTCGTGCTGTCCGGTAAAGAAATGTAGCACGGGGATGTCTTGTAAGTAAAAGCTAGTATGATCAGATGGACCAACACCTGATTCAGAGGTTACTAATTTTAAACTATCAGTATTAGCCGTTTCAATGGCATCAACCCAAGCAGGACTAGTGCCTACACCATTTATGGCCAAGGTACTTTCTTCATTTAATCTACCTACCATGTCCATGTTGATCATGTAATTGATGTCTTCTAAGGCTACAGTAGAATTTTTTGAGAAGTAGTTAGATCCCCAAAGTCCGTTTTCTTCTCCAGAAAAGGCCAGGAATAAAAAGTTATATGGGCTATCCTTAATGTTTAGGATTTTGGCAAGCTGAATCATAGCAGCAGTTCCACTGGCATTGTCATCGGCTCCGTTATGTATGGCAGGTTCGCCTCTGTGGAGTGATCCTTCTGATCCGTAACCTAAATGGTCGAAGTGCGCGCCAATTACAATTGTGCTTGTTCCTTTATTATCTATATATCCGGCTACATTTCTACCCGTAACGCCTTCAACATCGGTACCCACTACCGCTTGTTCATGTGGGCTAGTTGCTTTTTTAACCGTAAAAGGTTGGTAGAAGCCTTCGGTGCCTTTTGGTTTTAGGCCAGCCTCTTCAAAAGCCGTGGCAATATGACCGGCAGCTTTTTCCTCCCCAGGAGTTCCAATAGCTCTGCCTTCTAAGGCATCATCGGCTAGATATTCGATATCCGTTTTTAAGCCATTGAGCACTTCTTTATCGGTCGTAAAATCGGTGCAGGAGCTAAGTACAAGCGTGAAAATGAATAGGGTCGAAAAAAAGGATTTTATCTTCATAATGGACATTTTAGCTCAAAGATAATAATCATTATCTTCGCTCCATTATTGAATAAACCATTTGTGAAATGAGATACCTCTCACTGTTACTTTTGTTACTTTTCGTTGGTTGTGGAACAGCATCAAAAGAGACCGCTGATACTGAAGCCAGATCAGCTTCAGATTCGCTTTTACTTCATCCTGAGGAGATGAAATACCTAAAGAATATTAAGCAAATTACGTTTGGAGGTAACAATGCCGAAGCTTATTGGAGCTTTGACGATCAGTATTTGGTGTTCCAGTCTGATTATGCAGAATGGGATAATTCATGTGATCAGATCTTCTATACCGACTGGAAGAATGATGATCTAAAAAATAATAAACCGAAGCTGCTCAGTACGGGAATGGGCAGAACTACCTGTTCTTACTTCCTTCCTAATGAAACCATCGTTTATGGATCTACTCATTTAGGCGATGAGAATTGCCCTCCAGTTCCAGAAGCAAGAGAAGATGGAAAGTACGTTTGGCCAATTTATCCAAGCTTCGACATTTTCACGGCTGACCTAGATGGTAACATTATCAATCAGCTGACGGATGAGGAAGGTTATGATGCTGAGGCAACTGTTTCTCCACAAGGAGATAAAATCGTTTTTACTTCTATGAGAACGGGTGATTTGGAATTGTTCACCATGAATGTTGACGGATCTGACGTAAAGCAAATCACCAATGAACTCGGTTATGATGGTGGAGCCTTTTTCTCACCTGATGGCACGAAGCTTATCTTTAGGTCTTCTCGTCCTAAAACAGATGAAGAAATAAAGGAGTACAAAGATCTTTTAGCAGAAGGCTTGGTAATGCCAACGGATATGGAACTGTACATCTGTAATGCAGATGGTTCCGATTTGAAAAAGATCACGGATTTAGGACAAGCGAACTGGGCACCATTCTTCCACCCATCTGGAGAGAAGATCATTTTTGCTTCTAATCACACTGCAGCAAGAGGCTTCCCTTTCAATCTTTATATGATCAATATTGATGGTACTGGCCTGACTCGTATTACCAGAGACGAGACATTCGATGCTTTCCCAGTATTCTCAAACGATGGCAAGTACATTGTATTTGCTTCTAACAGAAACAATGGTGGAACAAGAGACACCAACTTGTTTGTGGCTGAATGGATAGGGGAATAATTCCCAACAAGCATGAAGTCCAAGAAGCTCATCTTTCTTTTTTCGGTACTGATCCAAATGTTCATACTTACCTCTTTGGTTTCTGCATCACCATTGCTAACCATGAGTGTTGTGGAAGGGGGAGAATTACCCTGGGGGAATGTGATGACTGAGTTGCTTTTTGTACTCTTCCCTTTAAATTTCTTGCTGGTAAGAAGACAGAGAAAAGTTCATCCAATACCACAAAAATTTTATAACACTACCGTGGTCTTAGCCATGGTTATGGGTTTGTTATGGTTACCTGTTTCTTATTGGCTTTCAGGTAATTGGTATTCTACGTTTTCAGGAGAAGATACTGAACAGCAGATTTGGGAATCTTATACTTACGCAACGCCAATCCTTCCATTCGTAGGTTATATCGGCAGGGGTATTTTGGGAATGTTCTTCAAGAAATAAAGCAATTTGGCGCAATCGGTTTCATCAGATTTTCTTTATCGCTTAGTTGATTCTTCTAAACTTTTTCTTTCCTTAGTGCTCTCATTAAAAAGATGAACGCAGAATTAATCATATCTCAGGCTATATTACTTACCAATTCAGGTAGGGTAAATGCTCCTGCATTCAGGCTAAGAAGCAGAAGGCGCTAAGCCTTCTATATTATCATTGTTACCTACGTAGTAACGCGATCCCATCAAATCATTTCACATTTATTTTTTACCTGACGAACATCATTCCGTCATGATTACATTCCACTTAATTTTAAATCAATCTTGTTCCTACGAACTGAATTATTGGTCTGTAATTGACTGTTGACTTAGACAAATGAAAACACAATTCATTATAAGAGAAGCCAAGACTGAGGACACTCAGCATGCCCTCACCATAGTGGAAGAGATAGCTGAATCTGCCAAAATTAGAGGGACGGGTATAGCCAAACGGACCCCAGAATACATTTGTAAGAAAATTGAAGAAGGCAAGGCAGTTATTGCTTTATCTGATTCAGGAGTATGGGCTGGATTCTGCTACATAGAAGCTTGGGGTGGAAAAAGCTTTGTGGCTAATTCTGGACTCATTGTAGATCAAAAATTTAGAGGTCATGGATTGGCTAAAAAGATAAAGGTGGCAACATTCGATCTCTCACGAGAGAAATTTCCTGAGGCTAAAATATTCGGCCTAACTACCGGAGCAGCCGTCATGAAAATCAACTCAGAATTGGGTTATAAACCCGTAATCTATTCTGAACTTACCCAAGACGAGCAGTTCTGGAAAGGTTGTGCCAGTTGTGTTAATTACGAAATTCTTACCAGTAAAGATCGGCAGGGCTGTATTTGTACCGCTATGCTTTACAACCCTAAATGGGAAAAGAACCAAAAGCCTAAACGCACCAAGTGGAAGAAACGAGAGCTTAAAAAAGACCTCTCTTTATTCGAGCGATGGGTGCATTTCAAAAAATCAGTTTTACTAAAATCTAAATCGAAGACTAATGTCTAAAAAGAAAGTTGTACTGGCTTATAGTGGGGGATTAGATACCTCCTTTTGTGTGAAGTATCTTACTATTGAAAAAGACCTCGAGGTGCATTCGGTCCTAGTAAATACAGGAGGTTTCAGTAAAACTGAATTAGAAGAAGTTGAAAGACGCGCCTATGAAATGGGTGTGACCACGCACAAAACCATTGAGGAAACTGAGAACTATTACCAGCAAGTAGTCAAGTATCTGATTTTCGGGAATGTACTCAAAAACGGATCTTATCCTTTATCTGTAAGTGCTGAGCGTGTAAGCCAGGCCATGGCGATTGCCAAACATGCTAAAGGATTAGATGCAGATTATATTGCTCATGGCAGTACAGGAGCAGGAAATGATCAGGTTCGTTTTGACATGATTTTCCAAACCTATTTGCCAAATGCTGAAATCATTACGCCAATTAGAGATTTGAAACTGTCTCGTGAGGCTGAGATTGAATATTTGCAAAAGCATGGCGTAGATATGGATTTCTCCAAGTCGGTTTACTCCATTAATCAAGGACTCTGGGGAACTTCTGTTGGTGGCAAAGAAACCTTGACTTCTCTGGGCCAGCTACCCGAGGAGGCATACCCAACTCAAATGGATAAGACTTCACCTCAGGAAATCACATTGGGTTTTGAAAAAGGAGAACTTAAGAATATTGATGGCAAAGAATTCAATTCTTCAGTAGAAGCCATTCAGGCTTTAGAAAGTCTAGCGGCACCTTTCGGTGTTGGCCGAGATATTCATGTGGGCGATACAATTATTGGTATTAAGGGCAGAGTCGGCTTTGAAGCTGCTGCGGCCTTACTGACTATTAAAGGTCATCAGGCACTTGAAAAACATGTATTGACCAAATGGCAAATCTATTGGAAAGATCAGATTGCAGGTTTCTATGGCAACTGGTTACACGAAGGCCAGTATTTAGATCCAGTAATGAGGGATTTTGAAACCATGATGGACAGTACACAGCAATATGTAACGGGAACTGTGCATCTGACTCTGGCGCCTTACCGATTTGCCATTAATGGTATTGAGTCTGATCACGATTTGATGGCTGCCAAGTTTGGTCATTACGGAGAGATGAATAATGCTTGGACTGGTGAAGATGTAAAGGGCTTCGCGAAGATCTTCGGCAATCAGAACGCGATTTATCATCAGGTAAATGAGTCGTTATGATTAAGGCAGGAGTTATTGGAGGTGCAGGGTATACAGGTGGAGAATTAATTCGCCTACTCTTGAACCACCCAAAAGTGGAACTTGAATATGTCTTTAGTAGAAGTCAAGCGGGTAAAGCGCTTCATCAATTACATCAGGATTTGCTGGGAGAAACAGATCTCAGTTTCACAGATAGTTTTGGTGAAAAAGTAGATGTGATATTCCTCTGCATGGGGCATGGTGAGTCCTCAAAATTCTTAGAAGAGAATGAGCTAGATAAGGCCACTAAAATCATAGACCTGAGTCAGGATTATAGGTTAGATGACGATAAGGTTTACGGCCTTCCTGAGCTGAATAGAGAAGCGATTAAAGGAGCTGATTTTGTGGCCAATCCTGGCTGCTTTGCCACTGCAATACAGTTGGCGCTATTGCCGTTGGCTCATAATGGCACACTCAAAGAAGTGCATGTTTCTGGTGTAACAGGATCGACAGGGGCCGGACAGAACCCTTCCAAAACAACTCACTTTAGTTGGAGAGACAGCAATATTTCTACCTACAAGGCTTTTGAACATCAGCATATGGCCGAGGTGACGAAAAGCCTTATGCAGTATCAGCCTTGGTTCGAAGATCGAATTAATTTTATTCCATACCGCGGCAATTTCACGCGAGGTATTTTAGCTACAGCTTATCAGTATATCGAATGGCCTTTGGAAGAAGCAATTCGTGTATATCAAGAATTTTATGAAGATCATCCCTTCACTTGGGTAACCACCGAGCCTCTGGATTTAAAACAGGTTGTTAATACAAATAAGTGTTTTGTGAGCCTCAGCTATCATGGGGGTTACCTCATGATTCAAACAGCTATTGATAATCTTTTGAAGGGGGCAAGTGGTCAGGCAGTTCAGAACATGAACTTGATGTTTGGTTTTGATGAGACTTTGGGCCTGAAACTGAAAGGGAGTGGTTTTTAATAGATTTTATGTGATTCCCACGTTGTCGGGAATCTCCATAATCTAATGAGTTAAGAGAAGAGAAATAATGAAGCCATTTGATGTATATCCGCTTTACCCTATAGAGCCAGTAAAAGCTCAAGGCTGCTATTTGTGGGATAAAGAAGGAAAGCAATATCTAGACTTATATGGAGGGCATGCCGTCATTTCTATTGGGCATAGTCACCCGAGGTATGTAAGTAGAATCTCAGAGCAGCTTCAGCAATTGGGCTTTTACAGTAATTCGGTACAAAACCCTTTACAAACTGAATTAGCTGAGAAATTGGGAAAAATAGCTGGTTATGAAGACTATCAATTGTTTTTGTGTAGCTCTGGTGCTGAGGCCAATGAAAACGCATTAAAAATTGTCTCCTTCCACACCAACAGAAGTAAAATTCTAGCAGTTTCCGGAGCTTTTCATGGTAGAACATCAGGCGTAGTAGCCGCTACCGATAATCCTAAAATCGTAGCGCCATATAATGCGGCTCACGATGTTGAGTTTATTCCTTTTAATGATTTAGAAGCATTGGAAAGCGTTTTTAGCGAAGAGGTTGCGGCTATCATTATTGAGGGCGTACAGGGAGTGGCAGGGGTTTACTCACCAACTCAAGAATTTCTCACTAAAGCACAGGCTTTATGCCAATCGTTTGGAGCGCTTCTTATTTTGGATGAGGTGCAATCTGGTGCCGGTAGAACTGGAAAATACTTTGCACATCAACACTTCGATGTAGCGCCAGATATCATCACTTTGGCAAAAGGCATGGGCAATGGATTTCCCGTTGCATCAGCTTTGATTCATCCTAAGATTAAGCCTTGGGCTGGCATGTTAGGAACTACATTTGGAGGCAATCATTTAGCCTGCTCAGCGGCCTTAGCTGTACTGGAAATTACAGAAGAGGAAAAGCTCATGCAGAATGCTACAATTATTGGAAGATATGCCAAAGAACAGCTCGAATTGATTGATGAGGTAAAGGAAGTTCGAGGAGAGGGTTTAATGTTAGGGGCTTCTTTTGATTTTCCTATAGCTGAATTAAGAAAGAAGTTGCTAATGGAGCATCAGGTATTCACAGGCTCTGCTGCCAACAAAAACACCTTGCGCATTCTACCCCCATTGAATATTCAAAAAGAACATATAGATCATTTTATTACCCAACTGAAAAAGGTGCTATCATGAACAATTTTTTATCCATCAATGATGTCAATGATCCCTTAGCCTTAGCTCAGGAAGCCTTGAATTTTAAAAAGGACCCCATTCAGCATGAACGCCACAAGGGTAAAAAGGTGGGCTTTGTATTCTTTAATCCTAGTTTGAGAACCCGTTTGAGTTCACAATTGGCTGCTCAGAATTTAGGTGCTGATGCGGTGGTTCTGAATATTGGCAAGGATGGTTGGGCATTAGAATTCGAAGAGGAGGTGATCATGAATGGTGACAAGCCAGAGCATATAAAAGAAGCTGCTGGGGTTTTGGGAAGGTACTTCGATGTGATAGGTATTCGTACTTTTCCAAGTCTTACTTCGCAGGAGGATGATTATCAAGAGAAGATGATTCAGGCCTTTCGTGATCATTCCAAGAAGCCAATCCTCAGTTTAGAGAGTGCCACGGTACACCCCTTACAGAGTTTGGCAGATTTGGTTACCATTAAGGAGCATTGGAAAGAGACTAGAAAACCAAAAGTGGTGCTATCATGGGCTCCTCATGTAAAGGCCTTACCTCAAGCGGTCGCCAACTCTTTCTCCCAATGGATGAATGCTGCAGATGTTGATTTCTCCATAGCTCATCCTGAAGGTTACGAATTGTCAAGCGCTTATGTGGGCGATGCAGAAGTGCATTACAATCAAAAGAAGGCTTTAGCTGATGCTGATTTTGTCTACGTAAAGAACTGGTCTTCTTATACCAGCTATGGCCAGGTGTTGAGCCAAGATCCTTCATGGACAATATCCATGGATCATTTAAAGGTTACGAATCAGGCGAAAGTCATGCATTGCCTGCCTGTTCGGAGGGGTGTAGTCATTCAAGATGAAGTGTTAGATAGTTCAAATGCCATTCACCTAGAGCAGGCGGAAAATAGAGTTTATGCTGCTCAAGCTGTACTGAATCGATTGTTGAAAACCGCACATTAGTAAGGATAATGAAAGACAAACTCACCATAATAAAAATAGGCGGTAAGGTCATCGATCAAGAAGAATTGTTAGACCGATTCTTAGTTGATTTCAGCAAGATCGAGGGAAAGAAAATCTTGATACATGGTGGTGGCAAAATTGCATCTGAAAAAGGGGCTTTATTAGGTGTTCAAGCAAAGCTTGTTGAAGGAAGACGAATAACGGATAAAGGCACTCTAGAGGTTGTAACAATGGTTTATGGCGGCTTGGTGAATAAGAATATCGTGGCAAAACTTCAGTCAAACGGTGTGAATGCGCTGGGATTATCAGGTGCAGATGCGAATATCATGAAAGCGGTCAGACGACCCGTTAAGTCAATCGATTATGGATTTGTGGGAGATGTCAGGAAAGATGATGTGAGTACCAATATCATATCCAATTTCTTAGAGGCTGGCTTATGCCCTGTAGTTTGTGCATTAACTCATGATGGTCAGGGTAATTTACTCAATACAAATGCAGATACGATGGCTAGTATAATCGCTTCGAGCCTATCTGAAAGCTTCGAGGTAAAACTGCTCTTCTGTTTTGAGCAGCCGGGCGTGTTAGAAGATTTTGAAAAGCAGCTAGTCATTGAGAAATTGACAAATGAGTCTTACCTAGATTACAAGTCCAAAGGAGTAATTGTAGATGGAATGATTCCTAAATTGGAAAATGCTTTCGATGCGATTCAAAATGGGGTTAATTCGGTAAGCATTGGTGCTTTCAGTGACTTGGCTCAATTGATTGAGGGGTCTGTTGGAACAAGAATTACTATCTGATGAATTTAGCTCAAGAATCCATATCGCTACTAAAAGAATTAATCTCAATTCCGTCCTTTAGCAAGGAAGAAGATAAAACTGCGGACTTAATTCAGCAATTTCTTCAGTCGAAAGACTTTGACCCAGAAAGAACGGGTAATAACGTGTGGTTAAAGTGCTCGGATTTTGATGATTCGAAACCAACTGTTTTGCTCAATTCTCATCATGATACGGTGAAGCCAAATCCAGGATATTCTAGAGATCCTTTTTTGGCTGAAGAGCTAGAAACAAAGCTTTTTGGATTAGGAAGTAATGATGCTGGCGGATGCCTTGTGAGTCTTATCGCCACATTTTTACATTTTGAAGAACAAGTAGAAGACTTGCCTTTCAATCTGGTTTTTGCTGCTTCAGCCGAGGAAGAAATTTCTGGTAAAAATGGTATTTCATCAATTCTTGAAGAGATGCCCAAAATTGATTTTGCAATTGTTGGGGAGCCCACTTTACTCAACTTGGCCATAGCGGAAAAAGGCTTGATGGTTTTAGATTGCTTGGCCAAGGGTAAGGCAGGTCATGCCGCTCGAAATGAGGGAGTGAATGCCATTTATGAGGCACTTGGTGATATCAAATGGTTCGAGACTTTTCAGTTTCTAGAACAGAGTAGCTCTTTAGGCCCTATTAAGATGACAGTTGCTCAAATAGAAGCAGGGCAGCAGCACAATGTCGTTCCTGCTGAATGTAGGTATGTCGTTGACGTAAGAACAACCGATGCCTATACCAATGAAGAAACACTAGAGATTATCCAGTCTAAGATTAGAGGTGAGGCAAAAGCAAGGTCAACTCGTTTAAACCCTTCGGGCGTAAAACCGAATCATCCGATAATAGAAGCCGCCAAAGCCTTAGAAATAGAAACATACGGATCACCAACGCTGTCAGATCAAGCCTTAATGCCATTTGAAAGCGTGAAGTTTGGCCCTGGAGATTCTGCTCGATCACATATGGCTGATGAGTATATTTATCGGGATGAAATTGAGAAAGGTATACGGGCTTATATTGACTTATTAAATCACTTAAAATTCTAAAATGAAACTCTGGCAAAAAGAAACCTCAGTATCAGAAATTGTTGATCGATTTACGGTAGGTAGAGACTTGGAATTTGATATCCTCCTAGCACCTTATGATCTACAAGGTTCTTTGGCTCATACCGCTATGCTTGAGAGCATTGGACTTTTAGAAAAAGAAGAGCTAGAACAGATTCATGTTTCATTAAAGAAGATCTATCAAACCATTATCAATGGTGAGTTTGAAATGATGGAAGGGGTGGAGGACATCCATAGCCAGGTTGAATTGATGCTCACCCAAGAGTTAGGAGATGTTGGAAAGAAAATCCATAGTGGTCGTTCTAGAAACGATCAAGTGCTTGTGGACGTACGTCTCTTTATGCGCTCTGAGATAGGCTTGATCTCACAAGGAGTTCAGACGCTTTTTGATCGTTTGTTGGGGTTAAGTGATCAATATAAAGATGCCTTAATGCCGGGCTATACCCACATGCAAGTGGCTATGCCTTCATCCTTTGGTTTGTGGTTTGGTGCCTTTGCCGAAAGTTTGGTAGATGACATGCACATGTTAACAGCAGCTCATAAAGTTGTGAATAAGAATCCGCTGGGCTCAGGAGCAGGCTTCGGTTCTTCATTCCCATTGAATAGAACCATGACAACAAAACTTCTTGGCTTTGAAGAACTCAATTATAATGTGGTTTATGCCATGATGGGCAGAGGTAAGGCTGAGAAAACCCTAGGGCTGGCCATGTCTTCCATAGCAGCTACTTTAGGTAAAATGGCCATGGACATCTGCCTTTATATGGGGCAAGAATTTGGTTTCCTATCCTTTCCTGATGAACTGACAACTGGCTCTAGCATTATGCCGCATAAAAAGAACCCAGACGTGTTTGAACTGATGAGAGGGAAGTGCAATAAAATTCAAGCCATGCCAAATGACATCGCTATGCTTACGGCTAATCTTCCAACCGGCTACCATAGAGAGATGCAGTTAATAAAGGAACTCTTGTTTCCGGCTATTCAAGATTTAAAAGACTGTTTGTTTATGGCTGACTTTATGCTACAAAAAGTGGCTATCAATGAGGAGCTCATTCGGCATGACAAGTACAAATACCTCTTTAGCGTAGAAGAAACGAATAAAATGGTGCTATCGGGAGTGCCGTTTAGAGATGCTTACAAGCAAATAGGCCTGGCCATAGAAAGAGGAGAATTCGATCCTGAAAAAACAGTAAATCACTCTCACGAAGGCAGTATTGGGAACCTGTGCTTGTCGGAAATTAGGGACATGATGAGTGCTGCAAATGCACCTCTCATTGGAGATGAATGGAAAAGGTCGATTGAAAAACTAGTTAGTTAATTTCTATTGCCTCAACTGCTCTAGTCACTGCTGCTTTAGCATCATCAACTTTGTCAATGTCTTCAATGTAAGAGAGTGCTACTCCCATTCTTCGATGAGGCTTGGTGATTGGTTTGTCGAATAATTCTACCGAAGTATTAGGGATCTGGTTTACGGTTTGAACACCTTTTACTTGAGGTTTCTTTCCATAAGATTCAGCTAGTAGCGCTTTACTAGCTGCGGCTCTTACTGATTCTATTTTCTCAATTGGCTCCCCTAGCATGGCTTTAATATGAAGATCGAATTGATTAATTCTTTGAGAACCGGCTAGTGTTACAAAACCTGTACTGTGTGGCCTAGGGCAAACTTCGTTGAAAAGCAATTTGCCTTCAGAAACAAAAAATTCAACGGTCCAAACCCCCTCGCCATCTAGGGCGTTCGCGATTTTCATGGCTGATTCTTGAGCTTCCTTTAATAAGGCGTTGTCTAGTAGAGCGGGTTGCCAACTTGTTTCAAAATCCCCTCTTTTGGTTGTATACCCAATTGGTGGGCAAGTCAACAATTCACCACTCTTTTGCTTTACCATAAGAATTGTGAGCTCCTGTTCAATTTCTACGAATTTTTCGAGTATGACTTTCCGGAATTTTCTCCTTGCCTTCTTCGTTTTATTCCAAGCGCCTTCAATCTCGGTCTCATTTCGAATAATGGACTGACCAAGACCGGAAGAAGAACAAAGAGGCTTCACCACACAGGGTAAACCCAAGCTTTTTGTACCGATGATTAATTCATCTGCATTAGAAACAATCATGTAGTCTGCAGTCCTAATCTTTAATTCCTTATTCACAAGTAGTCTTGACTGCTGCTTATTGCAAGATGTTTTTATCGATTGTGTTTTGGGATAAATGGTATAGCCTTTTCCTTCTAAATCCAATAAAAAATCAGTCGATACACTTTCGATTTCACGAATGATAAAGTCAGGATTAATTCTTACTACGGTAGCTTATAAAGCCGTTGAATCGGAGAGATCATTCACATGCCAGAAGTTTGCCTCGCGCATGGCACAGGAGCATCCGCATACTCGTCAATTACGGTGACAGTAAGTCCGTGTTTTTTGGCCGATCGTGTGAGCATCAGACCAATTTCTCCAGCACCAAGAATTAATAATGTTCTTGCCATAGTCGAGTTAGTATGACGAATTTATAAATGTGGGTGAATATTCAGTAAAAATTTGATGGGAAAGAGAGCCTTTTGTTCTGAACTACAGTGTTTTATGTGCGAATGGTATGCTCATTTTCAAAATCATGGTTTTGTCTTGGGTCGGGTTGAAGAATCCACTGTGATTAAAGTATTCATTTTTTGTATCTCTCGTTTTGAAAATTGAGTTCAAGTCATTTTATTCAGAACCTTATACTTATTCAATAAATCCACATGATTTTCGGTTATCAAAGATGTGCTTTCAGCCTGCTATTATTTCTCCTGATCAATTCATCTGCTTTCGCACAATTGGATGGCCTTCAAGTTAATTATGAAGTCAATCGCGATAATGAATATGAGTTTTATGCCAACAACACTTCGGGTGACTATAAGCATGTCATTATAAAATTTATTGAGCTGGGTGGGTTGAGTACAAGTGCCAAATTGCCGTTCCAGAAATCCGTGAGACCGGGAAGAACTAGGCTCTTTACACTGAAACCTTTTGGGACCTCACAGCCATCAATGAATTATCAAGTTTATTCCTTTGATGGTGTAGCTAATCCTAAAATTGAAGAAGTAGAATATGTCTTTCCTATTGTAGATGGTGATCCTAGAGAGGTATTTAAACTCACCAGTCAGTTAAAAGATGATATGAGAAGCGTGTCTACTAATGAGGGTATTCCAATTCTAGGCATTAAAGCAGTTTTAGGAGATACCATTAGAGCTGCAAGAAGAGGCAGAGTAATTAAGGTCATTGAAGATAAACAGCTCGATCGTCCGGGAAACTTGAGTTATGCAAGTAGCTCCAACGAGATGATAGTTCGACATTTAGATGGAACCATGGCACGGTATCGTGTTTTTCAAAATAACAGTTCAATGGTATCTGTAGAAGATGAGGTTTTGCCAGGAGACCCTATAGCCTTAGTTGGGGGTGAGGAGTATAGTATTGGTCCGCATACGCGTTTAATAATAGAGTATTTGGAAGTAGAAATAGACAAAAGCAATAATTCCAGAGATTGGACCACTGTAAAAAGATATGTGCCGAACTTTAGAACTGCAAATCAGGGTCTAGTTCGGATGAGATCGGGCCAGAGTTATCAGGGACTTATGAACCCTGTGTTAAGGAGCCAAGAGATGACTAAGAGAGAGAAGAAAAAGTACTTGAAAAGCTTAGTTAAATAATTTCTAAGCCAAAAACCAATAAGGCATAGCCAGAAGAGATTAGCAGTAGAAATCGACTAATGGCCGAGTCCTTCTTTGGGGCCGAAAGTTCTCTAACGATTCTCACATTAAAAGACATACTGGCAATTACGCACGCCAGTGAAATCCCGAAGGCCAATTCTGGGGTAGAATAATCGATCCAATTTTGACTCTCACTCAATTCAATGAGTAAAGAAACTACGATAAGTATTAGTGATAAGACCTGACTCTTTTTATTGCTCATGGTAACCAAAAATCAAAGATGATATCATTCATACATTTAAAGTGCCCTTTCGGGCATTTATCGTGACCAATTTTAGAGCAAGGTCTGCAGCTTAGCCCCTTCTTCTCTAGAATAGTAAACTTGGTTTGATAAGGATACATTCCAAATTCAGGAATTGTGTTGCCCCAAATAGAAAATATGTTCTTGTTCAAAGCAGCAGCAATATGCATCATACCCGTGTCGTGGGTAAACACGTAGCTGGCTTGCTTCATTAATGAAGCCGATTGATTGATGCTAAACTTGCCACACCCATTATAAACATGTGCCTTTTTGCCCAAGTCCCTTAGTGGATCAACCTGATCTTCGCTCTCGTACTTCCTATCAAAAAAGTCTTCAAGCTTTTGTCCATTTTCCGCATCTTCCTTTCCGCCAATGAGCACAATGGGCTTATTAATTTTGTCGCATAATTCAATCATGCGATCAAGAGGTAATTTCTTGGTCTCATGTGTTCCTCCAATAGCGAATACTATGAATTCACCTCTATGAGTTTCAGGAAGCCAATCCTTTTCTACCACATCCTTTTCGGGAATAAAGTACTCTAACCCTAAGGCATCTTTCTTAATACCTAATGGGGCGGCAGCCTCCAAGTACCTGTCTACGATATGAATGTTAGGAAGCTTGTCAATCTTAAGGTTTACAATGAGCCATTTCTCCCAATTGAGCTTTTTGAAAGTACTGCTTTCACTACTCAATTTAGATTTGATTCTGCGGGTTCTTAAGTTGTTATGTAAGTCGATTACATAATCAAATTGTTCTGCTTTTAAATCCTTTATCAAGTCATTCAAATCTCCATCTAACAAATGAAATTTGTCTATGTAAGGATTTTCTGTTAGTAGACTTTCATATTGCTTTTTGGTACAATAGTGGAGTTCCACATCGTCAAGTTGTGTCTTTATGGCACGAATGACTGGTGTGGTTAACACAATGTCTCCAATGGAGGAGAATCTGATGATGAGGACTTTTTGCTTAGGCATTTGCCGCTACTTTACTCTTCTTTTGAGCAAAATGTTTCTCGATATCACCTAAAGTTAAAGCATTGAAAGTCATTTCGGCTGTAAGCCCGCCTTTCCTTCCTGCCAATAAGCCAAACTCCATATGGTGATAGCCATTCATTTCATGGGCATCTGGATTTATCGCCAGTTTCACACCCTGCTCTAAAGCATAATTTACCCAGCGCCAGTCTAAGTCTAGTCGCCAAGGGTTGGCGTTAATCTCAATGACTACATTGTGCTTGGCACAATGATCAATTATTGCCTTATGATCAATAGGATAACCTTTTCTTCTTAATAGCAAGCGGCCCGTTGGGTGACCCAGAATTGTAGTATAAGGATTTTCAATAGCGCGTAATAAGCGATCAGTAGCCTTTTGTCTGTTCATGTTTAGCACTGAATGAACGGATGAGACGATAAAATCAAAGCTGGCCAAAACCTCGTCACTATAATCTAATGAGCCATCGAATAGAATATCTGATTCTATTCCCTTTAAGATTTTGAAGGGAGCCAATTCTTCATTCAGCTTATCTATTTCTTCATGCTGCTTTTTTACCCTGGCCTCATCTAATCCGTTGGCGTAAAAAGCAGATTTGCTATGATCACAAATGCCCAAGTACTCATAGCCCAATTCTTTACAGTATTTAGCCATTTGCTCAAGCGAATGCTTGCCATCGCTATAAGTAGAATGATTATGGAGGATTCCTTTCAGGTCCGACATTTCTACCAGCTGAGGTAGCTTCTGATTCTTTGCTGTATCAATTTCAAAAGTGGCTTCTCTTAATTCAGGCTGAATATAATCGAGTCCCGCTTGCAGGTAGAGTTCTTTCTCAGACTCGAATGCCCTAGTATTAGCCAAGTCCATAAGGCTTTCTTTATCCAGTACTTTTCTTGCAATGTGTGGGTTGCTACCCGTAAGTAAGAATTGTCGCTTTATAAAGTCTGCCGGTTTAGAGAAGTGCAAGAACACTGGAATTTTGTTTTCTCCAAAGTAACCACCCCATTTGGTAGGACCGCTCAGTGTACTGTCTTGTTGGAAGAGTTCTGTAGTATTAATCTCCTCTTCCAAGGCATTGATATCCTCGGTTGAAGTCAATATTTCAATTTCAGAGATAATCTCCATGCGTCTTCTTAGTTCTGAAGTTGCCTCTACCTGAATGGCCCCTTTAACCTTTCCTAGGGCAGTCTCAATAACTTCGGCTAATGCAATGGCATCTGCGTAGTGTAGTTTATTAGCATTGGCTTCTTTAAACTCTAATGCCTCTAAAAGCGTCTTTTGTGTTTTTTCTCCAAAACCCTTGAGTTTCGCAACAAGGCCAGAATTGGCTGCTTCCTTTAATTCATAGCCACTTTCAATTCCAAGTTCTTTCCAGAGTACCTTAATCTTCTTTGGGCCAATTCCTTTAATATCTAGAAGCTCAATTATTCCCTCAGGGGTATTCTCAAAATAATCTTCTAATGCCTGACTAGTTCCCTTTTCGTTTATTTCATTGATACTCGCAGCAATACCTTTTCCAACACCATCAATGCTTTCTAATTCGGCTAAGCTTTGGGTTGCTAATTCAACATCTAGCTTGTCTAGGTTAAAGATTGCATTTTGGTATCCTCTGATCTTAAATGCGTTTTCATCGTGCAGCTCCATAAGTGCTGCCAATAGTTTCAGTTGTTTTAGAATTGAGCGATTGTCCAAACTATAAGGGGTTAGTAATGATCTCTCTTGAAACTTGCTTTTTAAGTAAGAGAGGACTTAATTATTTATCAAAATTAAAGGAAAAAATAGCTTCATGAATTACTGGCTGATCAAATCTGAACCAAATGCTTATTCTTGGGACGACTTAGTGAAATTAGGTCGAGATCATTGGGATGGTGTTCGGAACTATCAGGCCAGAAATAATATGAAAGCAATGGCCCCGGGAGACTTAGCTTTTTTCTACCATAGTGTAAATGAAAAGCAAATTGTTGGCGTAGCCGAATGTGTTAGCGAACATTATCCGGACCCAACAACCGATGATGATCGCTGGGTAGTCGTAGATTTTATTCCAAAGCAAAAATTAGATAAACCCATCACCCTAGAAACCATTAAGCAAGATGATCGGCTTTCGGAAATGGTCTTGGTTAAGAACAGTCGCCTTTCTGTTCAACCCGTCACAAAAGAGGAGTTTGAAGTGATCTTAACCCTTTCCAAATCGTGAGACACATTCTAGCTACATGTTTATTACTAATAAGTTTGTCTTTAGCGGCTCAAGTGGCACACGAAGGCAGGTTTGAGCTCGAGTATGAAACGGAGATAAAGGATTTTGTTATCATTCCCAATCACGAATATGGAGCACTAATAGTGACACCAAGGTTCAGAAATTCTTCTCAAGATTACCCGGTTCAGCTAGATTTTGTTGATGCGGACTTAAAAGGGGTTTGGCGAGAGGAAATTAGCGTAGAAAAGCGTTTTAATCTAATGGGCTATTACGCCTGGGGGCAGATTAGTTATCTACTCTTTCAGAACAGAACGAATGATACCTACACAAAGATTGTTAAGGTAGATCCTCTGAATAATGAGGTGGTTCAAATGGAGCCTAAGCAAATTGTGGACTTAGATATAACTGAGTTTGAGGTGATTCAAAACACAGCAATATTGGGTGGATACTACGAAGAAAAGCCTGCGGTTTTCGCCTATGACATGGAGTCAAACAAGGTACGAACGCTCTCTAATGTGTTTCAGCGCAATTCTGAATTGGTAGAGATTAAGGTAAATGCCGATAGTGTGACTTTTAATGTGATTGCCTCAATAGAAACTGAAAATAAGGATAGAACCTTAATGGTGAATACTTATGACTACGGTGGTAATTTAGTGAGAGATTATGTGCTTGATATTCCTCAAAATTATCAGTTAATCTCTGGTGTTTCTTCTTCTATTTGGGATAAGGAGCAAATTGTGGCCGGTATGTACACTGTCAACTCGGGCACCTATCCCACAGGCTTTTTTATTAATCATGTAGATAGAACGGGTATACAGAATATGAAGTTCTACAGTTTTGGCCAATTTGATAATTTCCTCAATCATGCCGGAAAGCGCAAGGATAAATATAAACAAAAGGCCTTAAACGCACTGAAATCGGAAAAAGCCTGGAGATATAAAACAGCAGGTGTGTTCAAAGAACTTATTGAGTTGGATGGCAAAATTTTGTTTACCGGTGAGTTCTATAGGCCTTGGTCATCTAGTAATCTCAATTACTATCGAGCCCAAGATCAGATGAATAGGTATAATCAATTTAATTATGCAGGTGGTTTAGGTAATCCTGCCATTCGACCTAATTCGCAGGGCATGACGCGCGCTGGAGTTCAGAATGAGATCAATTTCACGCATTCATTCGCCTTTGAGCTAGACTATCAAGGTAATATTCAGTGGGATGGTAGCATGAACATTGAAGAAACAATAGAAGATGGCTTAGCCAGCTTAGGAGATTTTATCCATCACGATGGGAATGCTTATTACGCCTATTACCATGACGAACTATTGGTGGCCGCTCATCTTAATGCTGAAAATGACTCATCTCAGCACGTTGGGGCAATTACGCTTCTGAATGAAGAAGATGAATTAAGGTATGAGCGTGATGATTTCCGAGGCTTGATCAGATGGCATGAAAATAAATTTCTAATCCACGGTATTCACCATATTAGAGATGAAGATTTAAGGAAGGTTTTTTTCGTAAATGCCATTTCAATGAATGAGGTTACCTCTCAAATAACAGATTCTAAACAATAAATCCTATATCCTGGGTATCAGATTAAAGTTAGAACGAATTAAGAAGTGCGGTGTGCGTAATCTCATTGTACCCAGTGAGATCGATTGGACTCAAATCAGTTGCTCATGGGTAATAGAACCGAGTACGATTTCTAAACATCCATAAAGCATGCGCGTTAAATATTTAGAATATTTGAAGTTTTTATAAAACTATTAATCTTATGCGAGGCGTTTTTATTCTTATCGGAGTGCTTCTAGCATCATTGGCCTTTGCACAGGTTGATTACCTAGGAAATTCTAGATTTTCAAAACGCTTTTCCCTCAGACCAAGTCTCGGACTTTCTTATTTTCTACTAGGGGATAAAGGGTATTTGGAAGTTGATAGAGATGGAATAGTTGAAGATAAGGTGATTACAAGAACAGTTAAGTTCTTTGATAATGCTGGAGAACTACAGAATGAATACACCTTTAGTCTTGATGAAGATTTCTACACTGTAAATGGTTATTTAGATGAGTTGGGACCTTATTTGTTAGTCAAGTCAGCTTACAATAAACTTATCATCCTGCACCTTAGGGAGACTGAGTACACTAAAGACGAAATCACGTTTATCAAAACTATAGGCGTTCGAAACTTTGACGTCATAAACAACAAGGCAATCATTGGCGGCACATTAGGTTCGGGACCCATGTTTTATCAGTATGATTTAGAAACCAAGGGACTATCTCCATTTGAAGCGCTTTATAATACCCGAAAGACTTTTCTACAGAGTAAAGTAGATCTTGAACAAGGGGTGATTACTTTATTTAGCGAAGAGAAGAGTATTTATAACATTATGAATTTCAGCCTAGAAGGGCAACTGATATCTAATCAAGATTTAATTGATGGGACTAAAGACAAGGTGATTAGAAAAGCCAAGGTTTCTGGACTGATCAACGGCAAACAATATGTAATAGGTACTTATTCAGACCTCGGTACACAGTTGTTTACGGGCTTCTATGCCATTCAATATGACTTAAATGGTAAGTCCAAATCAAAATTCACCCCTTACTTTAAACTGGAGCGTTTCTTCGAACACTTACCAGACGAACGAGAGGAAAGAGTGAAGTCTCGTGCCAAGTCTAAATGGGAGAGAAGAGGCACTTGGTCTACAGCTATGGACTTGTTCTTTAAGGAACCATTCTTTAGAGAAAATTATGCTGCCGTCACGGCAATGTGTTTCAACGGACCGTACAAGAACATATATTCTGTAGGACTAGATTTGAAAAGCCTTGAGTTTAAAATTTTAGACACGGAAGACTTAAGACAGTTTATTATGGACGGTGAAATCTCTAAAAAAGACATAGACTAAGTGCTTCGAAACACGAAATGACCATTAATATTTAAAGAGGCAAACATACCTTCCTTTCATTATCCCAATCTGCTATGTCATCAAATTATGAAGGCACAATTATTGTGACTATATGTCTATTCTTCGTTCTATTTAATGAGTGAATTTTACATGCGATCGTCATTAATGTTTTCAAAGTTGAAAGAATAGCAATCCATAAACGCCCAATATATGCGCTCACTATTTAGCTTCATTTTCACATGTATTCTTCTGAGTCAAGCTGTTGCCCAAGACAAGACCATTCGATTGCCCATAGAGCAGACATCCTTCGGGTATGATGTTTACCCATTGGACTCTACAGGGGTAATGCTCCTTCAAAGAGTCGGCCAGGTAAAGTCCCGAATGTTGACGAAAAAAGTTAAGTTTTTTGATAAAGACCTTGTCCAGAAGAATGAGTTTGAAATAAGCATAGATGAGAGGTACATAGTCAAAAACTGGGTTTGGGATTCGCGCGGTGTGTTTTTTCTCTATCAGAAAAGGATGCTCCAAAATCAGTTAGCCGTTATGCATGTAAAGCCTAATGGTGAGAATGAGTTCTTTAATATTCCTCTCGCAGAAACCATGGATGTGAAGCACTTTCATGTATTCGGAAACACAGCTGTCATTGGAGGAATTTTTGAGTGGAGGCCAATCTTTTTTCTTTATGATATGGTCTCGAATAGGATTACCGCTCTCCAAGGTATTTACGATACAAATACCAACCTTATTCAAAGTCTAGTCGATAAAAAATATAATGTTGTATCGGTGCTCACCTCCCAAGGTCAATTGATTGGTCGGGTTGATTATAAACTCTCAAATTATAGCTTGGATGGCACTTTAGAGCGGAGTATAGATCTAAAACCAGAAGCGGGTATTGATTTGGTATCTGCAGTGATGACCAATTTTAAAGAGGGTTACCAGTAAGTAATTGGCTCATATACCCAAGGAATGAATAAGGGCTATACTGGGGTTTATGTTGCTAAAATAGGGCCAGACGGTTCTCAGGAATATACATACACACCATACTTTAAGTTCTATGGTATGTACGACCATTTTTCAGAAAAAAAACGAGAAAGAATAGTAGATCGGGCAGAGAAACAATTCAATAAGAGAGACAAGTGGATTACCTCTCGAAGAATGCAATTCTATTTACCTCACCTTAGTGATGAGAAAATTTTCGTGACAGGTTTTTCGACAATAGTATCCGAAAACAATGTTTACTTGTTTGAGATAGATTATGACGGTAAGCCACTGTTGCGTTTAAATGCCCCGTTTCATAAAGCGAGAAATTATTTCCAATTGTATACCAAGTTTCAAAATGGTTTTTGGGCCGGAAAATCATGGACTCACGATAAGAAATTTTATTTCACATCTATTTTTCGAGGTGTCATGAATCAATATGTTGTGTATAGTGATTCTTCAACAAGCAACTTTAAGCGTCTTGTAGATTTTGATCCGTTTAGACTTTTTCAAAATGTAGAGCGCTACATGCATTATTGGTACGACAATAAAATAGTCACCGGTAGAATGGAGAGCGATGGAATGAATGGCCTACAAAGTACCCGTACTTTTATTCTCACTTCATGGTCAATTTGTGAGAATTAATGTTTTGAGACAACACGCTGAACATTTCTGAAAACGAAATGTAAATAAGGGCGTGGCATGAAATATGCCCAATAATCAACGAACCGAATAGATACAGTCATGCGCAATTTCCTCACAATCGCACTTATAATTTTCAGTTTGAATTCACTGCTAGGTCAGAAAGATTTAGTGGACCTACCCATTGATGCAACCTCCGCAGGTTTTGATATTATTCCATTAGACACGGCAGGCTTTTACGCCATCGAGCGGGTGGGTCTTGCTCAGTCGAGAGTACTAGTGAAGAAAGGATTTCACTATGATAAAGATCTAGTCTTAAAAGATACGTTTGCGATAGAAATGGACGAACGTTTTTCATTAGCGCGTTGGACTTCTAACGCAACCGGAGCCTATTTTCTCTACAAGAAAACAAGGCTAAAAAATGAGTTGGGATTAATGCATGTCTCTCCTGAGGGGAGTGTCAATTTTAATTCAGTAGAACTGGAGAATGACCTCATTATTCAGCATTTTCAATTGGTTGGAAAGAATGCCTTGATAGGAGGTCTTTTTCAATTTGAACCAGCTTTTTTCATTTACGATACAGAGCAAAATATACTCAGAACACTTCCTGGTTTCAGAACAAAAGGGGTCAATTTATTGCAGAGTACTGTAGATGATGCCAATGGAATTATAACAATAGTCACTTCTGCCATTTATGCTGAGACAAACCAACTAACCTATAACATAAAGAACTTCAATTTTGCAGGTGATTTATTAAGAGATGTGTTCCTCAATCCCAACGATAACAAGAATCTCCTTTCGGTATCGGTGAGTAATTTCTTAAATGACTCCCAATTTATTTATGGAGCTTATGGCGATGAGAAAACTCAGGGGGCATCAGGAGTGTATAGTATAGAATTATTGCCTGCGGGAACTCAGAAGCAAAGCTTCACTCCTTTTTTTGAAATTGAGAATATCTATGATCACATGAGCACAAAGAAGGCCCAGAGGATAGTTTCTCAAGCTAGGAAGGTTTTCGAAAAAAGAGGGAGATGGTCAACCAGAGAGAGACCTCAGCTCTACACCCCAAAGTTGGGAGATGATCATATTTATTATGCGTTAGAAATGGATATGGATTCAAAAGAGAATTTGTTTCAAATCGTAATGAACAAGGATAATCAAATTGTCAATACATCAAACACCGCCATAAATCAAAATTCTATAAACCGTTATACCAATCGTAGTCCTTATGATTTTGTCAGAAAATCAAACGCCTATAGAATTCTTAAATCCGGTGTGGTTTGGGAGTTTAATAACAAATTCTACTACGCCTACCGAAATGGGGACAGCGTAGAAGCCAATATCATTGATGAAAATAATTCTAGACTGGTGAAAAAGGCGATTCCAAAAGTGGAAGGCGTTAAGGTTTTTAGAAACTTAGAAGAGAAAATTTTCCCTTGGTATGGGAATAAAGTACTTGTTGCCACGCTTGAATCTAGAAATAACGAGAGCAGAGATGCTCCGAGACATATGATTGTCACACCAGTCACTTTAGATTAAATTGTTTAGGAAATAAGCCTAGCTGAATCCTTTTGCTATATTTGTCTTTTAAATGCAAAAGCGGCTTTTACTAGGGCACCCCCAACTAGGCATCACACTCGGCCGACTCTGTCAGCAACTGATAGAAAATCATGATTCTTTTGAAAATACTGTACTGCTAGGTCTTCAACCTAGGGGAACATTTCTTGCGCACAGAATTGCCGCAAGACTTAAAGAACTAACAGGTAAAGAAATTCAGCTAGGGCTTTTAGATACCACCTTTTTTAGAGACGATTTTCGAAGAAGAGATTCACCTGTAAAAGCCAATGAAACCAAGATTGACTTCTTGGTAGAAGGCAAGCAAGTGATTCTAATAGATGATGTTTTCTATACAGGCAGATCCGTGCGTGCTGCACTAGATGCCATGACAGCCTTTGGTAGACCAGCCAAGGTAGAGTTACTTTCTCTGGTAGTAAGAAAATATGCCAAGCATGTACCTATTTACCCAGATTATGTGGGCAAAGAGGTGAATACACTAGACACGCAAAAGGTGCTTGTTCAATGGACAGAGCAAGAAGATATAGTGGAAGATAATGTGTGGCTTATAAAGAATGAGGATTAATGGGAGAACTGAGTACTAAACACCTTCTAGGAATTAAAGACCTTACTAGGGATGATATTCAGTTGATCTTTGAAACAGCAGATGAGTTCAAAGATGTGATCAATAGACCTATTAAAAAAGTACCCTCTCTCAGAGACATTACCATTGCCAATATCTTCTTTGAGAATTCTACCCGAACAAAACTGTCTTTCGAATTAGCTGAAAAACGCCTTTCTGCAGATGTGATCAACTTCTCCAGCAGCGGATCTTCAGTGAAGAAGGGAGAAACACTTTTAGATACAGTGAATAACATCCTATCGATGAAAGTCGATATGATTGTTATGAGGCATTCTAGCCCAGGGGCACCTCATTTTTTGAGTAAGCACATAGATGCAAACATTGTAAACGCTGGTGATGGAACCCATGAACACCCAACCCAGGCGCTGCTAGATACTTTTTCTATTCGAGAAAAGTTAGGAGATGTTGAGGGCAAGAAAGTGGTAATTGTAGGAGACATTCTTCACTCCAGAGTAGCGCTAAGCAATATTTTTGCCTTGCAAAAGTTAGGCGCAGAGGTAATGGTTTGTGGACCAAATACTTTACTACCGAAGTACATTAGCAGCCTAGGTGTAAAAGTGGAATTAGATATTCGTAAAGCACTAGAGTGGTGCGATGTTGCGAACATTTTAAGGATCCAGCTAGAAAGACAGCAAATCAAATACTTCCCTTCCTTACGAGAATATTCTCTGTATTATGGTGTAGATAAGAAATTGCTCGATAGCATTGACAAGGAGATAACCATCATGCACCCCGGCCCAATTAACAGGGGAGTAGAATTAAATAGTGATGTCGCAGATGCTGACAACGCCATTATTCTAGATCAGGTAGAGAATGGTGTAGCCGTTCGTATGGCAGTACTTTACCTATTAGCATCCGTTTCGAAATAACAGATCAATGAAAATATTTTTAAGAGTTCTCTTAGTGCTGGTAATCGTGATAGTTGCCGGCTTCTTCTTTTTGGTTAAGCCTTACTTTGTTGGTTTAATTACCGATTACGATCGTTATACATTCGAATATGTATTAGAGAACGATACGCTAAGGGCCAATTACGGGTTAGATGATCAGACCAACCCTCAGGACTATGGATATGCATTTGAAGAGGTAGATTTTGAAACCTTAACGGATGGCCTTGCTTTGAATGGCTGGTACGTTCCTGCAAAAAAAGAAGGGATCACTCAGACGCTCATGATCAATCATGGTAGAACGTCTAATCGACTAAAGACACTCAAATATCTAGAACTTGTAAGTGATTACGGAATAGACACCTTGTACAACGTCTTTATTCCAGACTTAAGGAATTCAGGAAAGTCTCAAGAGGCAAAAACGGCTTTAGGTTATGAGTTTGCAGAAGACATAACCGCATCCATGCAAATGCTTAAGGATAAGTACAATCAGCAAGAGTTTGTGCTTTGGGGATTCTCTATGGGAGCGATGGCCAGTGCTATAACCGTGAACAGACCAGACTTGGTTGAATACCAGAAAGCAAATGGTTTAGTAGTGAATAAGCTGATTTTGGCGAGTCCACTAAGCAATGCGGAAAAGACATCCTGGGTGGGTGCTCAAGACATGGGCATTCCTAGATTTATCTTCGATGCTGCTTGGAGCGGTTTTGATCCCGTGATAGATGATTGGAGTGAGAACATGAAATTCAGTTACCTACTTTCTAATAATCGGCTACCTACTTTAGTGCTTTACAGCAATGGAGATATGACCACACCCGCGGAAATTTTAGAGGGTGAGATTGAAGGTATGATGAACGTGTATCCAGTGTTATTCCAAGATGCAGATCATGTGCAAATTTATACGACTCCAGAATACAAGGAGCGCTATGGTTCAAGAGTAGACGCATTCTTGCGAATGGATTAAAATGAACTATTTGTAAAGATTTCTTGAAGTTAGTTCGTTGGTTTCGCAATAGATTCAGAAAGCACTAGCTTTGTAAAAACTATAATAGAAAAAGGGAAAATGCATTATTACAACTCCATTATCGAGACTATTGGCGATACACCATTAGTTAAACTCAACAAGGTTAATAAAGGCATAAAAGGCACCATTTTGGTAAAGGTGGAATATTTCAATCCGGGTAATTCTATGAAAGATAGAATGGCCTTAAAGATGATTGAAGATGCTGAAAAGGAAGGGATTCTTAAGCCAGGAGGAACCATTATTGAAGGTACTTCAGGAAACACTGGAATGGGTTTAGCCCTAGGAGCTATTGCTAAAGGATACAAGTGCATATTTACGTTAGCTGACAAGCAGTCTCAAGAGAAGATTGATATTTTGAAAGCAGTTGGGGCCGAGGTGGTTGTTTGTCCTACCAATGTAGAGCCAGATGATCCAAGATCTTACTATTCTGTTGCTAGAAAATTCAACAAAGAGATACCGAATTCCTTTTATCCTAACCAGTATGATAACAAGTCGAATGCCATTGCGCATTACGAAACGACTGGTCCTGAGATTTGGAGAGACACGGAAGGTAAAATAACACATTGGGCCGCTGGTGTGGGTACGGGTGGTTCTATGTGTGGAACGTCCAAATATCTAAAGGAGCAAAACGCTGATATCGTATCGGTAGGCATTGATACTTATGGCTCAGTATTCAAAAAGTATAAAGAAACGGGTGAGTTCGATGAGAAAGAGATTTACCCTTATCTAACCGAAGGAATTGGCGAGGACATCTTACCAAAGAATGTTGACTTCAGTGTGATCGATCACTTTGTGAAAGTAACCGATAAAGACGGTGCGATCATGACTAGAAGATTAGCGAGAGAAGAAGGTTTATTCTGTGGTTGGTCTTGTGGTTCGGCAGTAGCGGGTGCATTAGATTGGGCAAAGGAAAACCTAAATGAAGATGATGTGATGGTGGTGATTCTACCAGACCACGGAACACGTTACCTCGGTAAAATCTATAACGATGATTGGATGCAGGCCAGAGGTTTTGTTGAGGAGAGAGAATTCGAAACGGCCGAAGATATTCTCAAGCATCAAAACGGACATGGAAAGCTAACTACAATTGATAAGTCAGCTTCCGTATCAGATGCGATTCAGTTAATGACAAGCAATAGCATTTCTCAGCTACCCGTAACAGATGGTGATCATTTTGTGGGAAGCTTGATCGATTCTAGGCTTTTAGCCCAAATGATTAGCGATGCGGATTTAAAGGCGAAGCCAGTATCGGAGGTAATGGAGAAACCGTTCCAATTTGTACCGGTGGATAATACACTGGATGTTTTATCATCTGTAATCACGAAAGAGAATCCTGCAGTATTGGTAAGAGATGAGGCTCATGAAGTACACATCATTACTCAGCATGATATCCTAAAAGCGATGACAAAGAATTAAGAACGTCATCCTGAACTTGTTTCAGGACCTTAATTTGGCAATTGCTTAAAGAAGTTTAATTGAAAACGTCATTCCTAGCTCGACTGGGAATGACGTTTTGCTTTTTAGTGAATCTGGTTTAGGCAGTTCTCGCTTTGAAACCGCTCCAAACTGCTGGTATAAAGAGGCCTATCGCACAGATTAGGGCAGTCCATTGAATCAGTATTTGTTTATCCCATTGCTTTAAAGCAATTGCAATGAGAGCCCAAGTGCCCACAAAAACAGCAAATTCTAATTTTGTCTTCAATAAGATAAACACATAAATCGCTGTAGCGATTAAAATTAGAGCTAATGCCCATTGTGGTTCTGTCAGTAAAAAATCGAATTCTGTTTTCGCTAAGTAGGCTGAAACATTTGCTGCAAGTGCCACAGTAATCCAACCCATGTAAACCGATACGGGCCACCAAATCCATAATGATTGCTTTTTGTTTTCTACACTGGTACTCAACCCTAGCTTGACCAAGGAGAATAGAATAAACGCCATGGCTAATGTGCTCAGTGCCGTATACTCATAAAGCCATAAGAAGACCCAGGCAATGTTCCCCAAGTTGGCTAGGCTCATCCAAGTGCTATGGGTTTTCACTTTCACTTCATCTTTAAGCCTGAACAGTGTTATGGCATGGCCAATAAGGCCGATATAGATAATGCCCCATATTGAAAAGGCGTAACTGGCAGGTGTAAATAAGTTGTCATATTCATTACTCAGGCTGCCCATGGTATTCCCATTCATAGCGCCTGTGTTAGAATAATAGCTCATGAAAATTGTAATACCAACGAGTAATAGATTGACTAAAGGATAGATTTTCTTATTCATTTTTCCTTCTGATTTCAGAGGCTAGCATAGGCATTGAGTCAATAATGCCGAATAGCTCTTTAGGTTTAAAAAGTGTATTGGTTTTTCGCTTTACACCTCCATCAAGTCCAATAAGTAAGACAGATGATTTTGGATAGCGTTTTTTAAAAGTATTAAATGTCTTTGAAGTTGAGCTGACTTCTTTGATTGCCGGGAATACTTCTTTGATTCCTTGATTTGAAACTTGAATGAATTTGATCTTTCTTTCTCCCAACTCTTCTTTTAGAGATTGGTAGTCTTTCAGTATTTCTTTGTCTTTAGGTGTCTGTTCGCCTATAAAGACAACCAGTCGGTTTTGCCATTGATAGTGGTCAAGACCATCAGTGATCGGAGTTATATTGAGTACCAAAAGAAGGAGTATTTGTATTGCCACAATATTAGAACTCTTGACACAACAACATGTTTTGGTATTTTGCTCCATGGCTAACTTTGAAAAGATCTACCTCTATGAAGTTGATGGAACGTCATTCCTTATTGGAGCAAATCGGCTAGAATCAACAGTAAAATATCGTTTTGAAACGCTTAAGATTTGGTCTTTTGTTAGTGACCAGTTCACGTTAAATTTTCTTACCCTAAAAGGGGAAGACTGTGATGTGATTTTGGAATTTGGCGCTTCTCAATCTCTTATAGAGATTCTTTCTTCAAGAGGTGTGGAGGTGGATGAATATCATGTGCTTTCAAAAAGAAGAACTGAAGGCTTGTTAAAGTATCACGTCTTTGAATTAGAAGGTGGTACTAAATTGCATCTCAGAGGAGGAAGATATGCCCAAATGCAATTGGTAGTCGATAAGGACTCTGAGGTAATTGAACTTCATGGTTATCAAGATGCGGTAGAGAAGAAGCCTAAATTCTTAGATCTAAAAAAAGTACCTAAGAAGATAGAGGAGGCCGATGTTCACGATTCAGACTCAGTCGAAGCTTTAGTTTCAGAATTTAAAAAGATCACAAAGCAGAATAAAGTAGCTAATGCTTTTGGTTGTCTGGGTGTTTCGGCTTTCTGGCTTATAGGTACATTAGTAGCCGTTGCGATTATTTTCTATATCGTTTCTAGAGTGATGGGCTAACGAGATTTAATGGCAAAAAAAAGCCATCCGAAGATGGCTTAATTTAGATTCTTGTGTTCCGATAGAACTGTGTGATGTTACCCTCTATTTGACCATATATTCTGTCTATAAAGCTTATAAATAAAGCTTGTGGTCCGGGTGGTGGCAACTCTCTTTGTTTAGACATTTGAATTTCCTCTTTTGTTAAGGCTCTTTCGTCTCCATTAAATGAAGCCCATTCGTGTCTCCATACATCTTCACTTTGAAGTTTACGGTTAGTCAACACTTTGTTGGTATAGGCATCTCGAATCTCAAAGTTTAGGATACCAGCCGAAACTAATGTCTTTTCATTTCTAGTAAAATCGGCCTTTACACTTCCAAAGACATCATGTTCAATACCTTCTGCGTCTTTATACTGCCCAACAATTACACTGTCTCTCTTTACTTCAACTGTTTTTGATACAATTTGAGCTTGCCCTAAAACAAAGTCGTCAAATTGTAATAAGAGTATGTGGTCTGCTTCAATGCCTGTTGCTTGAGACTCTTCATAAGTCATAAAGCGTACAAATCTGTCGGCACTAAATCGGTCTAAATACTCGAACATTACATTCTCAAAGTATTCATTCGTTAACTCCAGATTTCTAGAATGAACAGGAATTGGCTCTATCAAAACCTTTACTGTTCCAATCTCTCTCGACTGTGTTAATAAGGAATCAATACCAGCAATGTTGTTATTGTAACGAGAGGCCATTTCAAAATGACTAAACGCTTGTCTACCCGTTTCAATGGTATTGATGTTTAAAGCTTCAATTCCCAATTCTAATTGAACTTCAGCTGCAGCATTTCCTGCACTTTCCTGTTCTGTAAAGAAGTCTTTTGGGTTAACTAAACTCATACACTGCGGACATCTCTGTACATCTCTATAGTACTTATTCAATCTTGCATATTCGTTATAAATACCTTCCCATTTAAAACGGTCGTTGCTCTTCTGCAACTGCTGAATTCTTCTCTCGTGAAAGCCTTTGGCTAAGGCATAACCATCAATAAGTACTTCCTTTGCTTTCTGATTATTTGGGTTGGCTTGCAATCTGTTTACCGCTCTGTCAAGAGCCGTTTCATAATCCCCTTTGTCGAATGCGTTTTTACCTGTTGCACAGCCTACTAAAAGTATAGCTATGAACCCTAAGCATAAATTTTTGTATAAAGTGTTCATGAGCTTTAATGTTTGGTTGTCATGTATATTGAAAAAAGTGTGCCAATAATTTTAATACTGTTTGTCCATCTCCAGAATCTTCGCCTTCATCATCTCGTAAACCTTATTTGTTAAAGCGTCTAAGTCGTCCTCAGTCATTCCTTCTACAGAAACTTCTGGTAGAGCCCAAGTGTGCACCGTACCAGGCTTAAGCAAGAGACTGCCACGTGTCATCAGTTTGCCTGCATCGTGAATGATAACCGGCAATATTGGAATTTGGGATTCAATGGCTAACCTAAAAGGGCCATAACGGAATGGAAGTAGGGGCTCATCCGTATTATTTCGTGTACCTTCTGGGGCCACAAGAACAGAAGTTCCACCTTTGAGTACTTCTTTCAGTTTTTCACTTCCTTCTCTTCTGCTCTCTGGGTTTGACCGATCAACCCAAATAGCCCAACGGCCTGTTATCCAGCCAAAGAAAGGAATCTTGGCTAGCTCTTTCTTCCCAAGTGCTACAAGGGGAGAAGGAATAGCTATTGGAATGGCCGGAGCATCTAAAAAAGAAGTATGATTGATTACAAAAATATATGACTTCTTTCGGCTTACTACCTTTTTGTTGTGGCCTATGAACCAGATGCCGCTCAGCAGTCCAAAGCAATAGACCCAAACACGAATAAAGAAATAGGTAATAAAGCCTAGCTTTCTCAAAATGATCATCGGGACCATCATAGGAATAGCTAGAATAAGCATGGGGGTACAGAATGCTATCGCACACCAGCCTGTATAGATATATTGAATGAACTTTTTCAGGGTCGAATGATTTTAGAATCTTTTGCGAAAATATTTTTTTTAAGTCAAACGGCTCTTTAGATTTGAATTGAATTTAATGGAAACCGGCGACTATGACTCATCCTAGTAGTTACTGATAAATTTGGATGAAACCTAACTCTTTGCTTGCAACCCTGACCTTTGAAGTCGGGGTTTTTTTTATCCAAATAAACCTTCCTCAAACTGGTTATAGTCGAGTTCTGGCCATCGATAAGGTTCGGCTATCTCGGGTACATTCCCCAAGAATTCCATGTCTTTGCGTGGTCTCAAATTCCTTACGGAATGAAAATCCATAGCACTGTCATCAAAAGCGACACAAAGGTTTTTCAATTCATTTAGAAATAGCTCCTCGTCTTTTGGGTCAGCAGAATCAGGATAGGGTGCGAGAAACTTTCGAGCTTGCTCTTCATTAAAAATTACGAGCATGCGATGGCCAATGCGTGCCACCATTTTAGCATTGTTATGTATTCTTGAAAGCGTTGGATTGGCGGGGCAGGTTAAAGAGGCATAAGTGGTTTTCTTTATTTCTTCCCCCGTTTCCTCATCAATAAATTCGCTATTCGTGTAAATTCCAGCAACGTAAAATGTCTCCCGATTCTTTAGGCTTATGCGAAAGGGATAGGTTTTACTTTTATAATGATGATGTTCATAGTAAGCCTGCACTTCCATAACGCACCTATGATATTTGAGATCCTTTCTAAAAATGTTTTTAGGATCCTCAAACAGCTTCTCAGAGGTAATATTTAGAAGGTTTTTAGAGGAGGTTCCGAATGGGTAGGCTTCAGAAAGGGTTTTGACATAATGTGGAATGTAGCCCCACTCTACAGGTTTGAATTTTTTCGGTTCAAGGCTTGTGTAGGTAAGCATCACAGGATGGGCAAATCCACTAACATGATAGTGATCAACCACATCGGGCCATTCCTCTACAGATACTTTATTGTCCGTTCTAGAGGGATCGTAAAAAGGGTTACCTGTTAGTTCCCAAAGCTCTTTCCTGAGTTTTTCTATTTCTTCAGGCTCAGCCCCTTTTTGAATAGCGTTTTTCAGTATTCGGGCTAAAAGCTGCTCTTTCTCATAGCACATGTTTGAATATACTAATTCTCTTCAGCGTTCTGTCCAAAGGTGATTCTGTAACCGTTAAGATCTGTGATGTCAAAGTCTCTCATGCCATAATCTGCATTAAAGATTTCCCCTTGGGTGACACCTTTTTCTTTCAATTCTTTAAAGAGAGCATCAATGTCATACACAAATACATATAGAGAGGTGTGCGGTTTTAGTGGAAGCTTTAGGTCTTCATGTAGAGCAAAATGAATGGTTATTTCATCTCGCCTAACAATGGCATATGTCACTGGTTCTTCCCAAGTAAACTGTGTTTTGAAGCCCAATTTCTCCTCGTACCACGCCAAGGTTTGTTTGATATCACTAACAGGGAAAATTGGAGCAAAGTGCGATAGGTTCTTTTTTGCCATAATCACCTATACGCAAAGCGGCTATTTTTGTCTGAAATACGCCATGATAATATCGCGCACGTCATTTTTAATACCCTTAAAGTCGGCAGGTGATTTTGCCTCTTTCTCATAGTCGGCAATAAAGCCAAGGTTAGCCTCACCTCCCTGCATAACAAAGCCCGGAAGTGCCAAGGTATAGGTGCTGTTTGTTTTCAGTTCACTGCCCTTTATATACCACTTATTTACTTTCTTTTCAGCATTGGCCAGCTGCAAGTAACCACCAATACCTTTATTTTGAACCGTTCCGATCTCTAGTATTTTTTCAATCACATCTCCTTTTAGATCTAAAAGGCTAATTCCGCCACCAAACGGGAAGGATCTTAGTATGTCATACTCTGTAATGGTACCAGTTAATTGGTCATCAAGACGAATTGAACCACTGTTGAATATGGCTAGGTCAGCTTGTGGAGCAGCAAATAGGAAAGACTCAGCCGTCATGATAGGGTAATTGGTTGGTCGATAGCGGATGCTACTTTCTCGGCCATCGAGCGTGTCAGAGGTTGTTATCACCACCTCTTCAGGCTTGTAGCCCATGGTAGCCATGCTCTCTGTGGCAATGGAAGTCCATTTATCTACAATAGCTTTCACTTGAGCATCTTCTGTTATGCTATCATCGATGTTTACAAGCTCAGAATCTATAGTTGTCTCACCGTTTGATTTGTCATAAGATATTCGATGCACGTAAACGGTTTTAGCATTGGCATCTGCTTTGGTCATGCGGGTGTTGCCATATTGGTGAATCATATTGGTATGATCATGGCCACCTAGGATCATGTCGAGTTCTGGAACAAAAAAGGTAGCCAAGGAATCATCCATTTCTTCTTCTAAATGCGTGATGGCGATAAAGACTTCGGCCTCATCTTTAATCTCCTCGTATACCTGCTTTACGGACGTGAATTTATCCGTGTAGCTCACATAGTCTTTTTTGTTAAAGGGAACAGTTGACCCAAAGAAAGCAATATCCACACCCTCAATAGAATGCATAATATGATCAGGGAAAGGCTGATCCTTATGTTTCCAAGATTCAGTTTTGCCATTTACTTTGTGAAAGACGTTAGTAGTCGTCCATTGAAAGTTTGATTCTTCAATTCTAGCCAAGAGCTCATTCTCTTTAATGTCGAATTCGTGGTTGCCTGGCACCACATAGTCTATTCCAACGGTATTCATTACATCAACCATTTGTTTACCGGCAATCTTTTCATCTTCATGGCGAAGCGTTCCGATTAAGGATGGGCTCACAAAGTCGCCCGAAAGGGTAGTAATTACATGAGGGTTTTCAGCAAGTAGCTGTTTTCGAATGGTCGCTACTCTTGCCATTCCGGCAACTTTGCCACCTTCTAATGGGGCAATTTCATAGACATCATTCAATTGTAGAATTATGAATTCAACTTTTGAATCAGTTGCGCAAGAATAAAAGAATAGGCAAAAAGATAAGAGGAGTATGTGTTTGAAAAACTTCATAAAAAAAGAGGGTTTAAAAATGAATTTAAACCCTCTTAGTATGTTTAACAAACTAATTTTTACTGTATTGTCACGCTGAAAGTAATTTCAACATCGCTTTCGCCACCTGCATTAGTAGGATCACCTGCGCTTACACCAGCACCGCTTTTATTTGGCTCGTGTAAAAGACTTACTACTAAGTTTCCTGTGCTTGCAGCACCAGCAGTTGCAGTACCTACGAGGCCTAGTGGGTTTCCGTCACCATCTTCGTCTCCATAAGAATACTGGAAGTTTAGTCCAGATGCGGCAACAAAGAATACCTGGTGCTCATCATCATCTTCTTCCACTTCTTCCGTGATATCTTCCACATCAGAAGGATCAGATTCGTCTAGGAACTCAATCGTTACATTGTAAGTTGTATTGGCGCTTAATGTCGGATTAGTAATCGTACCAGCATTACCTCCTTCACCATCAGCATCTACAAACGATGCAAGAACAGCACTTCCACCGCCAACGGCTGGTGTGAATGTTACGTTTACAGTCGTGATTAATTCTTCTTCGTTTACTGGCTCTGGATCATCATTGTCACAGCTCCACACTAAGGATACCATGAGTAAGCTTAGTAAAATAGATAGTTTTGTGTTTTTCATTACCTCAATATTTTATGCAACATTAGTGCATATGCAACTAGGTTGCAAATTTGGTCATAAGAATTAATTAAAATTTCTTTAAGTGGTCGCTATTTTGAGCCTAAAGTTCTAGAATAATACCACCGTTGACGATATAGCCTTCTAGAGGTGCCCATATTTGACTATCGGCTAGTAGCCTGCGGCTTGTCCGTCTTTTCTAGATTCAGAAGCACCGAAATATACTTTGTTCACATCGTCCCACATAATGGCTTGGTAGCCGCCATAAGAACCTACATTCCAAGAGATTTTGTGTCCCATCTTAACCAGTTCGCGAATTACATCGTAATCTATGCCAGACTCCAGCTGGAGTGTTCCGCCATCGGTCATTGTGCCCCCCGTAGGCTGAGAAGACCCACTATGTAGAATTCTAGGAGCATCACCTGCTTCTTGTAGATTCATTCCAAAGTCTACCAAATTGATGACGATCTGAGCATGGCCCTGCGGTTGGGTAGCGCCTCCCATTAAGCCGAAACTCACCCAAGGCTTACCGTCTTTAGTAATAAATGCTGGTATAATCGTATGGAAAGGTCTTTTATGTGGTTCGAAAACATTGGCGTGACCTTCTTCTAAGGAAAACAACTCGCCTCTATCTTGAAGAATAAAACCTAAGCCAGGAGGAGTCATTCCTGAACCCATACCTCTATAGTTAGATTGAATAAGAGAGACCATGTTACCGTCCTTGTCTGCTACAGTCATGTATATGGTGTCTCCATCTTTTAGGATTCCGGCAGGTTGTGATCTTGCTGCGCTATTCGGGTTTATAAGCGCTCTTCTTTCATTAGCATATTCATCGGAGAGCAACCATTCTATTGGTGTTTTATAGAAATCCTGGTCTGCGTAAAACTTGGCTCTGTCTTCAAAAGCTAATTTTTTCGCTTCTGTAAAAGTGTGAATGTATTCTTTGCTACCAAAGCCCATTTCGGCAATATCATAGCCTTCTAGAATGTTCAAAATTTGGAGTGCTGCAATGCCTTGTCCGTTCGGAGGAAGCTCCCAAATGTCATAACCTCGATAATTTATAGACTCTGGTTCAACCCAATCTGAAGTATGATCAGCCAAGTCTTTTTCTGACAGAAAACCACCTAATTGCTGAATGTAATCGGCAATCGTTTCGGCAACTTCTCCTTTGTAGAATGCATCTCTACCTCCTTTTGCGATCTTATCTAAGGTATTTGCCAAGCCTGGATTCTTGAATACTTCTCCCTTTATTGGCGCTCTTCCTTTTGGCATATAAACTTCTTTAAAGCCTGGAAAGCGTTGCAGGTTTTTTGCACCGGCATTCATGTAGTAAGCAATTAATTCCGTTACCGGAAAGCCCGTGTTGGCATAATCTATCGCAGGTTGTAGTATTTCCTGCATATCCATGGTACCAAACTTTCCATGCATCTCGAACCAGCCGTCTACAGCCCCTGGAACGGAAACGGGTAGGGGACCATAGGAAGGAATTTTCTCATAGCCGTTCTTTTTAAAATATTCAAGACTCAAGTTATAGGGAGAGCGTCCCGAGGCGTTCAAACCATGTAATTTCTGAGTTTTCGCATCCCAAATAATGGCAAATAAGTCACCGCCAATACCATTTCCTGTTGGCTCCACGAGTCCTAAAACTGCATTTGCCGCAATAGCTGCATCAACAGCATTGCCCCCTTTCTTAAGTATGTCTAATGCTACTTGCGTTGCAATAGGTTGGCTAGTTGCCGCCATTCCGTTTTGTGCTATCACTTCAGATCTAGTAGCAAATGATTTACCAGTAATTCTGTCTTGAGCAAAAGAAAAGAGGCAAATGCATAAAAGTATGCAGGAGATAAGATATTTCATGGGTTGATTTAATTAGTAATTTCTGCCCCACCGAATAGGGTAAGACCTTTGATAATTAACCTAGGTTGATCTTCTTGGTTTAGATCTGATATAATTCTTTTGTCGGAAAGGCCCCCAAAGATATTGGTGGACTTAAATTCAATAGACCAGTTTTTAGGGATTCTGATTTTAGAACCGCCAAAGAGATAAAAGATTTCAATTTCTGCTACTCCATCTCTAATGTTGGCAGTGGTGAGGTCTAAATTGGCTCCCCCGAAAATAGCTGTGAATGTTCCCTTTTTAAAGTTTTGAGTGGTAAAGACTCGATCGCCCCCTCCAAAAATAGCGGTATCTTCAAGGTGGCTATCACTCTCTTTTATAGATATTTCAGAATCTCCAGTTGCCCGTTGTCTAATAATGAATATGCCTATAAATACTAAGGCTAATGGCCAGAGTTCCCAGATAGAAACGCTGAACCAATCGTCCATTACAAAGAATAATCCTATGGCCAAGAGTATGCCACCTGCTTTTTGATTTTCCTTAGATAGAAGAAGATAGGCGCCAATTACAATGAGAATATTCTCCCATTGGAGCACATAGTATTTGAATTGCCAAGGAAGAATTTGAGTATTGCTAAGCACAAGCACAATACCCACGACAATAAAAATGAGACCTAGAAGGGTAGACTTATTTAAGTTTTTCATGAGTGCAGTAAATGACTAAAGCTATGAAACTCTATAGACTGTGCCAACAGGGAAGATTTTAAAGGCGAAAGTTCTATTTGAAATAGAGGAGATCTTAATTACTTTTGTCGCCCATCAAAGGCGCACGTGGTGGAATTGGTAGACACGCCACCTTGAGGGGGTGGTGCATTAACTTGCGTGGAGGTTCGACTCCTCTCGTGCGCACAATTTGGATACTCTTGTATCCTTGTTTAAGCCCTGTGGTTATATAGAATCGTTTCTATCTAATTTCGGGGCTTTTTCTATTCTTCCATCTCAATGGTGAGTCACTCACTTAGACTCTTATTCCATAGAAAAACTATTAAATGCAATTGGGTAGACTTTTACTTGATTTCCATAAACCTTTCAGAAGTCTCCATTAGTGCTCTGAATCATTAACAAGAAACTTATGAACTCAAAATTTTACAACTATGAAGAATTAAAAGAAGGTCAAAATAGGACCCAATTTTAGAAGAGGAAAATCATCAAAAGAAACTGATAAAAATGGTGTAATTTATTTAAGATTAACGGATCAACACTCTGTTAGGATAGAGATTCCTACCAAAATTAAATTGAGAAAATTGAAATGGGATTCTAAACGCAAGAAAGATAAGAGCAGCCCAAACCAATACACCCGGCCAGTGAGATTTACTCACTTCATATGCTAGTGCTGGAAATAATATTGTGCCAGTCTCAATCCTAGAGATTAGAGGTACATCGCCAGGAGGTACATCTCAGCAAGCCACTTTTATTCCCTTACAGGATATGTCTAACCCCATCTATTTAATCGGCTCAAGCGCTGATGATCCTTTGACTAATTCAGGGGTAGGTACCAATGCACCAGGCAGCCCTTCTTCTGATCTATTTACTCACCGTTTTAGAATAGATTACCGCCTAGTACCAGGTATGGACTATAGACCTAGTGTCTATTCGCTTACTGTTGTATTTACTGTGGCAGAAGACCTCTAAATTCTTTATTCCCCTTATCTTCTTGACTATATTCGTAGCCTAATTTTAAAGTATGGCCTTGAATATTCCTTTACTCAAAAAAGTTTGTGAAATAGCCGGTGCACCGGGTTATGAAAAACGCGTTCGAGATTTAGTTATCGCGGAGGTAAAGCCTCTGGTAGATGAATTGTCCGTAGATAACCTAGGAAATGTAATTACTGTAAAACGTGGAACCAATAATCCTGATGGTAAGAAGGTAATGGTTGCTGCGCATATGGACGAGATAGGATTTATGGTCACCCATATAGATGAACAAGGTTTTGTGCGTTTTCATACCTTAGGTGGTTTTGACCCTAAGACTTTAACGGCCCAGCGCGTTATTATTCACGGTAAAGAAGATGTAGTTGGTGTAATGGGATCAAAACCCATTCATGTTATGACACCAGAGGAGAGACAAAAAATAGCCAAGACTACCGATTACTTTATCGACCTTGGAATGCCTAAGGAAGAGGTAGAAAAACTAATTAGTGTTGGCGACCCTATTACTAGGGAGCGAGAATTGATAGAAATGGGAGATTGCGTCAACTGCAAGTCCATTGACAACCGCGTTTCTGTATTTATTTTAATTGAGACGCTGAAAAGATTGAAAGATCAGCCTTATGATGTGTATGGCGTCTTCACAGTTCAGGAAGAGGTGGGCATTAGAGGAGCTAATGTTTCTGCACATACTATTAATCCAGACTTTGGATTTGGCCTAGATACTACCATAGCTTTTGATTTGCCAGGAGCTCAACCACACGAAATGGTCACAAAGCTTGGAGAGGGCACTGCCATTAAGGTGATGGATGCTTCAACTATTTGTGATTACAGAATGGTGGCCTATATGAAAGAGGTGGCGGATAAGCATAAAATAAAATGGCAGCCAGAGATTCTTACAGCAGGCGGTACTGATACCGCAGGTGTTCAGCGAATGGGGAAAGACGGAGCTATTTCGGGCGCGGTATCTATTCCAACCAGACATTTGCATCAGGTTATAGAAATGGCAAGTAAGAGTGATATTCAGGCGTCTATTGATCTTTTAACTGCTTGTCTAGAAGACTTAGACCAGTATGACTGGAGTCATTAGGCTTTAGTAAATCGATAAGCAAAATAAGCAACTGCAAGTCCCACAACAACACTAAGCCCTATATAAAGGATAGCCTGTAGAGGTTTATCATTGAGTAGGGTGTGCCCTTGGTGTGCAAAAGTTGAAAACGTGGTGAATCCACCACAGAATCCAGAAATCAATAAGAGGTTCAACTGTGGGTTAGAAAGTTTTTCTTTCTCAACTAGACCGATTAGAAGACCGATAAGCAGACAGCCTATAATGTTTACTACAAAGGTACCGTAAGGGGCAAAGCCTTCTATGCGTTTGTGGAGGCTTTCTTGAATAAGATAGCGAAGCGCACTACCAACACCACCACCAAGGGCTACTATGAGTAGGTTCTTCCACATTATTCTTTTACCTCTTTTTTAGGAGCCTTCTTTTTTATGTACTTATAAACCATATCGTAATTGCTATTTTCTTGATTAGATAGTTTCACATATCCTTTATTATTGAAAACTAACTTTAACTGTTTATAATCAGATTTTTTGGTCTTTATAATGATTTCTTGCCATGCACCGAGATCCTTAATAGGGGTGGTAGATCGGTAAAGTCTAAAAGGATAGTAAACGAACACTTGGTCGTGACTTATTCTAATAATCTTATAATTGAAGAGGAGTTTATAAAGTAGGATAGATGTGGCCAATACAAGAACACCTAATAAAATATATCGACCAGTACTTGGTGGTTCTGTTAGCACCTGTCGCATAAAATAGATAGATCCAAATGTACAGATAGCTGTGATTACAGTTAGAGAAAAAACGGTGCTACCCTTTGGTTTACTTTCAATCATGTATTCGAATTAATTAAATCTTCTCTGAAAACAGAAATATGACTTACAATCTGAGGAAAAAATGACTTAAACTCGGATTCATACAAATCGTAATTCTTTTGTAAATCTTGAACAGAACGGTCTAGCTGTGCATTAAATTTAGTTCTTCTGCTTATTCCTTGTAAAGACCTGTGAAGCCCACCCAAATGCTGGTAGTTCAATAGCCAATTGCCTCGCACCATATAAGGAAGCATATGCTGCGCGCTAGTGGGAAACCAATCAATGTTCGATTCTAAAACTTCATAGGCATCCAAAGTAAAAGTTTCCAAAGGCGTGGGGCAGAAGTCATGAAAGTTCACGGCAAGTAAATGATCGTAGAACATGTCTACAATTACGCCAGCATAATGCCTGTACTCTGCTCTGAGTCTTTTAGTACTTTCTCTTACTATTTCGTGCTGGTCTGTGAAGTAATCTATCTCTCGGTGTACCTTAATGCCTGCGGTAACGAGCTTAGGGTAATTGTGAAGATCCTTCCCTTTTACAAAGTCGCCAAGGAAATTTCCAATCTTTATTTGGTCATTTTCACCGGATAGAAGAAGGTGCGCTAGGTAATTAATCTTGTGGGCTTTTCTTAAAGCTAGAAACTAAGCCAATCAATTCCTTACTTTCTACTGAACAAATTTTTCACGTTCAGATAATCTATGAAGTATACAAACCTGATGGTGATGGTATCGAAGTTATTCGCGCCAAAAGTGTCACCGAAGTTGTCAAAGAAATCTAGGTCTGTATTGTTGCCATCAGTTCTAATCTGTCTTTTCCAAATGGCACGAACCTCACTACCAGGAGCAAACTGCCAGTTATACTCCATGTCTATATTAAAGGTGTTGAAGTTTCTGTCGTGTCTTGGGCCCTCATCATCAATTCCCGTATAGTCTGTGTTTACAAGTCCCTGATCTTGGGTCAAAGCAAGGAAATCTCTATAAACTACTCTACTCCAGTAGTGACGCGCTCTAAAAGTTACACCCATTCTATTACTAAAGATGTAGCTAGAACTTAAGGTGTTCGTAAGGTTCTTCACATCTCTAATTCCGAAAATCACGTTTTCAAGACTACCATTTTCGTCATAAAGTCTAGTCGTGTAACCTCTTTCATTTAGTCTTTGATTATACTCAACTCTATGACTGATTTCCGCTCGATTACCTATTCTTATTCTTGCCGAACCATTCGCGTTTACATCTTTTTGATCCCACTCTGGTCTTCTACTAAACCTTAATCGGGCATCTGCTCTAAATATTTTTCTGCTATCCGTTCTTACATTGAAACCAAATCTATAATTCTCAGGTCTTGAGAAAATATAGTCTGCCACTCTTGCCTCAAAGAAGTCATTCGAACTTCTGGGGCTACCCCCGAAATCGGCAGAGAGAGACCAAAAGTTCTTGAATTGGCCATTAACACTGAAATTCATGCCCATGTTAGCGAACTGTTTGGTTTCGTATAGCTGGTTATAATCTCCTCCCATACGAATGCTCCAACTATTAAAGATACCTTTTGGCTTAAACGAGTTATAACTAACTCCAGCTCTATGCTCTAACTTATTCGCTCTTCTTAAAAAGCCTAAATCATTTATGTCGTAGTCTTCTGTTTCAACATTTCTGTTGACATTGAATCTAAAGTTACCTCTAGTCTTTGCTATATCGATATTATATTTATATCCGTCCTTATTGGAGCTAGTAGCTGACTCTATATCGTGAGAGATGATATTGCTATAGCCATAAAAACCTCTCACTCGCCAGTTTAAGTTATTATCGTTCAGGCTAAAATTCATTGCAGAAACGTTAGCATCATCTGCATTTTTTCCTCTCCAAACATTGGTGTTTGTAAAGGTTACACTAGAGTTATTCCTGAGGTTCTGGTCTAAAACCAATACGCTAAAGTTGGTCAATGGGTCAGCCTCAACTTGTCTTGTCTCACCTGTCTCTGTGTTTTCTACGGTAACATAAGTACGATCTGTTATGGCATTAAAGAAGCCAATGCCTAATCCACCGTTTGTTCTACCCGTAATTTTACTAGCATTTATTAGTTGAGCTGCCTGTGGTCTCTGAGTGATATTGTCATTGTCACCCATAGTTTCTGTTACGTTGCCAAAAGCTCTACCTATTCTTCTGGAATAGAATAGTCCTGCCTTATTGAATAATTCAACCCCTTCAGTAAAGAACTGCCTTTGTTCGTCAAACCTGATTTCAAAGGGAGAGAGGTTTAAGACTTGATTATCTGAACGCACGCCACTAAAGTCTGGAATTAAAGTCATATCAAGTGTAAAGGCATCATTAATGCCATACTTAATATCCATCCCACCATTTAATTGTGGTGTAACAAAACCAGTTTCTGTTGATCTACTGATTACGGTAGAAGTATAAGGGTAGAAGAATAAACGTGTCGGAGGTTTTACGTTCTCAATTTTCTTTACAATTCCCGCTTGGTTCAAATAACCATTGATTTCAGGATCTATAGGGTTCCAAAATGAGTCTTCATTAATGGAGGTAGACTTTCGGAAGAAGTTGATTCCCCAATTTTGAATTTCTTGTGAATTAAACCTGAGTACTGCATAAGGTATTTTGTATTCTACTGTCCAGTGATCTTCATTGATTTTGGTTTCAGAGAGCCAAACCGCATTCCATGCCTGATCATTTCTCCAAATTCGTTCATTTCCACCATTGCTATATCGTGTATCATATTGAACTCCCGCAACAGTCACAAATAAACCAACACCGTTAAGTCCTGCTTGGAATGGATCTATTGATACACCAAAATAATCTGAATTACCAATGTTGTCTCTATTGGTTAGAAGGTTGAATACTTCTTCTTCTTTTTCGTAAAGTTTAGCTGCTATGTAGATAGCGTTGTCGTCATAAAGAAAGCGAACTTCTGATTTCTTCTCTGATGCCTTACCTGGAGTTGGTCTTCTCTGAACAAAGTCAGTGAGTATAGGTGCTTCTAACCAAGCAGCTTCGTCAAAAACCCCATCTACCTTGATTTTTTCGTTTGTACGAACAGCCTCAAATGACTTTGGTGCTTTGTCATTTTTATTGTCATTCTCCTGATCATTCGCCAAAGCGGCAAACGAGAGAACGGCAAGCATACTAGAATACAAATACTTCTTAATCAACCCTGTCATTATAGCCAAGTTACAACGGACAAAAGTCTCTAATGTTCCGTTAGTTACACGCAACTATTCTCTAAACAGGATTTGGTTTGTGTGAGTGGTTGCCGTTTATAAAAAACGGCCTTTTATCAACGTTTGAAGACGCTTTTCACTTGTAAATAGTCAATGAAGTAAACCATACGAATGGTTATGGTATCAAAGTTTGGAGCGGTTGCTGTATTCCCAAAATTTTGGAAAAAGTCTAGATCAGTTCTAAGATCATCGGTACCAATAGAGCGTTTCCAAATGACTCTCACTTCACTACCTGGCAAGAACTGCCAGTTGTACTCCATATCTATATTAAATTGATTGAAGTTTCTGTTATATCTAGGCAAGCCATCATCACCTAATCCATTATAGTCAAGTGGGCTCAACTCATCCTCTTCTGATAAATCAAAGTAGTTGGTGTACTGAACTCTAGACCAGTAATGTCTTAGCCTAAAAGTCAATCCCATTCTGTTATTGAAGATGTAATTAGAAGATAAGGTATTGGTTAGATTTCGAACATCTCTTTGGCCAAATACTACATTTTGTAAATCACCTCGTGCATCTCTAAGGCGAGTCACATAGCCGCGTTCATTATCTCTCGTTTGGTAGTCTACTCTGTGGTCTACTTGGAATCTGCTACCAATGTTTAAACGAGAACTTAGATTGAGGTTTTGGTCCGTTTGGTTCCATTCAGGTCTTTGCCAATGTCTATATCTTGTAGAGACAAATAGGTTTTTCCTTCTATCCGTACTTAATCGACCTCCAATAGAAAAGTCTTCAGGCCTTGTAAATACATAACCCGCTTGTCTAGCCTCAAAAAAGTCGTTACTGGCCAATGGGGTTGTTCTTACGTCAACAGAGAAACTCCAGAAGTTTCTGAACTGGCCATTAAAACTACCGTTTACTTGAAATTCAGAGAACTCATTTGGTTCATAGATCTCTCTGTGTTCTAGCTCTAATTTGTAGCTGTAGCTGTTCCAGATACCTTTTGGTTCAAATTGGATGTACCTCAGATTCACTTGATGGTCGAGTCTGTTTGCTCTGCGCTGAAAGCCTAGGTCGTTGATGTCGTAATCATCAGTTTCAAGGTTTCTTCTTACATTGAATTGGAAGTTTCCTCGTTGTTTAGAAAGCTCTAGATTGTATCTGTAACCAGTTTTAAAATCTGTTGCGTCACTACCAATAGATCTTTGAGCTATACGGCTGTAACCATAAAAACCTCTTAGACCCCAGCTCAATGTTTTGTCATTCAAGCTTAAGTTTAGGCCTGTTACGTTAGAATCATCTCCGTTTTGACCTCTTAATACGCTATTGTTAGTAAACGTAACGCTTGAGTTATTTTTAAGATTTTGGTCCAAGACCAAGATGTTAAAGTTAGTCAGAGGGTCAGCTTCGACTTGTCTTACCTCACCTGTTTCATCGTTTTCAACGTTAGCAAACGTTCTATCTGTGATGGCATTAAATAGGCCGATGCCCAAACCACTATTTGTTCTACCTGATATTTTAGATGCATTTATCAGCTGAGCGGCTTGAGGTCTAAAGGTTACGCGCTCACTAGCGTTAAGTTCTTCAGTCATATTGCCGAAAGTTTCTCCTATTCTCCTAGAATAGAATAATCCAGCCTTATTGAATAATTCAACACCTTCAGTAAAAAATTGTCTTTGTTCATCAAACCTCACTTCAAATGGAGAAAGATTAAGAATTTGATTATCTGATCGCACCCCACTAAAGTCTGGAATCAATGTCATGTCTAAGGTAAATGCATCATTCAGGCCGTATTTTATGTCCATACCTCCATTTAATTGAGGACTCACAAATCCTGTCTCGGTAGATCTTGACAATACTGTCGACACGTACGGATAGAAAAAGAGACGTGTAGGTGAGTCAATATCTTTCAGGTTTTTAACCCTACCTGCTTGAGGTAGAAAACCATCTATCTGCGGATCTATTGGGTTCCAATAGGAATACTCATTCTTTCCCCTCGATCTACGTCCAAAGTTTATACCCCACTCTTGCACTTTGTTAGAGTTGAATCGCAATACAGCGTAGGGAATTTTGAATTCAGCTACCCAGTAATCGTCATAAATCTTGGTTTCTGACAACCACACAGCGTTCCAAGACTCATCATTTCTGTAGAATTGCTCATTTCCACCGTTGGAATAGAGGTAATCAAGTTGGACACCTGCCGATGTCACGAACAACCCTACTCCATTTAACCCTGCCTGAAAAGGATCAATAGCAACTCCAAAAAAGTCAGCGTTCCCTACGTTATCACGGTTGGTTAGAAAATTGAAGACACTGTCGCGTTTCTCATACATTTTGGCAGATATGTAGATGGCTTCATCATCAAACGCGAGCATCACCTCTGTATCGTTGGCTGCAGGAAGTCCCGGGTTTGGTCTTCGCTGCGTAAATCCAGAAAGAATCTGTGTGTTTTGCCATGTAGACTCGTCTAAGATACCATCAATCTTTATTTTATCGATCGTACGCGCAGCATTGAACTCTTTTTGGGTAATTTGCGCTGACGTTAGTACCGAAATACTAAGCAATAATAAGGTTAATATCTTTTTCAAATCTTTGCGATTAAGTGCATGTATGAACAGATAGTTAGTGGAATTGTTCTTACAGGATTAAGTAAAATTCTGTTAGTGATCAGAATTTAGTTTGAATGGCGTTTAGATTCGTAACACACTGAAAAAGAGAATATTATATAATTGTGGTATTTGAAAATGTAGCCAAATTACAACCTATGCGAGACAGTCAATACAGAATAAAAATTGGCTGAATTAAGAAGAAGCCAAATTATAAATCGCTTCAGTAGTAGGAGATAATTTTACATGAATGATTACTAAAGAATTAACTGTTTTCGGAAGGGCATTAATGGACTTTCACGCTGAAAAGGCGGAACATAAACTAATGCTCAATACCTCATATGGAGAGCCTGAGGAAATGCCGCTGTGGTACTTTTTTAGGGGGTACGAGGAGATGCCGCCTTTAGAAAAAATGGCCATTTCTATTTGTGATGGCCGTGTTTTGGATGTAGGAGCCGGTACAGGAAGTCATGCTATTTGTCTACAACAATTACAATTGGAGGTTACTGCCATTGATACTTCCCAAGATGCAGTAAATGTCATGCAATTATCCAATGTGAAGGATGCAAGAGCGATCGATTATTTCCAATTGAAGGATGAAAAGTACGATACACTTTTATGTCTTATGAATGGCTTGGGGTTCATTGGCAAACTTTCAAGACTTGGGCTATTCCTCAAGAAAGCCGAAGAGCTACTCAAACCTGAAGGGCAAATCATTGTCGATTCAAGTGATGTCTCTTACCTCTTTGCAGATAATACTAAGCCAACGGATCGCTATTATGGAGAGGTGAGTTTTCAATATGAGTATAAAAACCAAAAGGGACCTTGGTTTGATTGGGTATACATAGATAAAGAAGCACTTACAGGAGCGTGTGCGAATCTAGGTTGGAATGTTCAGTTACTCTATGAAGACGAGAACGATCAGTATTTAGCGAGGATTAGTAGAATAGTCGATAATCAAAATTGATCCTCTACATTTCTTTGTTCTAATCATCTTCTCTTAACTAACGGGGTCTTTTTGCTTCCTAATTTCAGTAGAAAGATATGAGAGCACATTTCCAAATTGCTCTAGTTGTTCCTGGATTTCATCGGGTATTTTTTTTCCATTCATTCTGGCAATGAGTAGTCCAACAACACCATTTAAACAAGCTTGTATAGGGTTGTTTATCAATCCATTAGAAGCTTGAATATTCGTTCTTATGGCTACCCTAGCATTGTAAAATACCGATTGGTATAATTCATCTTTTGTAAGCAATTCAATACTCAAATTAGATAGTTTTTCAACCTCTTGCTGAACCGATGCTAAATGGCCTTCCTTTTCTAATCCTTCCTTTTTCATTTGATCAATAATGCCTTGATACCAGCTGAGGTTTTTCTCTTTTGCTTCATCAGACATCTTTTCGGAAGGGATATTTCCAAAAACATGAACTTTTATTTTATCAATGTCGAACTCAAAGTTTCGGACCAATATCTCTGTTTGATACATGTAGACTATATATTCTGAGATATTCTCTACTTTTTTCTTGTCTGCCAATAACATAGCTGCAAAAATAGTAGTTCTGCTCAATTCAGATGAACTGCTTTTTTCTATTTTTGCAGTTCTTATAGAAGGCATGGAGAGAATCAGAAACTTTTGCATCATTGCACACATCGATCACGGGAAGAGTACACTTGCCGATAGACTGCTTCAACATACAGGAACTGTGGCCGATCGAGATATGCAAGAACAGCTACTGGATGATATGGATTTGGAACGCGAACGTGGGATTACTATTAAGTCGCACGCTATCCAAATGACGTATAACTACAAAGGAGAGGATTATACATTCAACTTAATTGATACTCCTGGTCATGTAGACTTTTCCTATGAGGTTTCGCGTTCTATTGCGGCTTGTGAAGGAGCACTTCTCATTGTGGATGCTTCTCAAGGAGTAGAAGCACAAACCATTTCTAACTTGTATTTGGCCTTGGAGCACGACTTGGAAATTATTCCTGTGCTCAATAAGATTGATTTGCCAGGTGCAATGCCTGAGGAGATGACAGACCAAGTAGTTGAATTGCTCGGTTGTGATCCTGAAGAGGTAATTAGAGCAAGTGGTAAGGCGGGCATTGGGATAGATGAAATTTTAGAGGCAATAGTGGAACGTGTTCCAGCTCCAAAAGGAAATCCGGAAGAGCCACTGCAAGCTATGATCTTCGATTCTGTATTTAATTCTTTTAGAGGGATCGAAGTAATCTTCCGTGTTTTCAACGGCAAGATTAAAAAAGGGGATAAGATTAAATTCGTGAATACGGGCAAAGAATACTTTGCTGATGAAATAGGAATACTGGGCTTAGAACAAAAACCTCAGCAAGAGATGAGTGCTGGTAATGTAGGTTATCTCATTTCAGGTATTAAAGTGGCTAAGGAGGTAAAAGTAGGGGATACGATTACCCATCAAGCCATGCCTACCCAAGAGACGATTAAAGGATTTGAGGATGTTAAGCCAATGGTATTTGCTGGTATATATCCAGTAGAGACCTCAGATTTTGAAGAATTGAGAGCTTCAATGGAGAAGCTACAATTAAATGACGCATCATTAGTTTGGGAGCCAGAAACCTCAGCTGCATTGGGTTTTGGTTTTCGCTGCGGGTTCTTAGGTATGCTGCATTTGGAGATTGTGCAAGAAAGGCTCGAACGTGAGTTTGACATGACGGTAATCACTACCGTTCCTTCGGTCCAGTTTCATGCAATCATGACAGATGGATCTTTAATGCATGTAAATGCTCCTTCTGAGTTACCAGAACTGAATCTGATGTCGCATTTAGAAGAACCTTTTATTCGTGCGCAGATTATTTCCAAGTCGGACTATGTAGGTTCTATCATTGGTCTTTGCATGGAAAAGAGAGGTCAGATTAAGAATCAGGTTTATCTTACCTCTGATAGAGTTGAGCTCACCTTCGAGATGCCTTTGGCCGAAATCGTTTTTGACTTCTTCGATAAACTGAAAACTATCTCAAGAGGCTACGCATCGCTTGATTATGAATTGATAGGTTTTAGGCAATCCAATCTGGTTAAGCTTGACATTCAATTGAATGGCGATAAAGTGGATGCATTATCTGCTATTGTACACAGAGACAAGGCATATGAATGGGGTAAAAGACTTTGCGAAAAGCTGAGAGAACTCATCCCAAGACAGATGTTCGAGATTGCAGTACAGGCTTCCATCGGTACGAAGATTATTGCTAGAGAATCCGTTCGAGCATTAAGAAAGAATGTACTGGCCAAGTGTTATGGTGGTGATATTACGCGTAAGCGCAAGCTTCTAGAAAAACAGAAAAAAGGTAAGAAAAGAATGCGCCAGGTAGGTTCTGTGGAGATTCCACAAGAAGCTTTTATGGCGGTATTAAAACTTGACTAATGGGCGGTCGTGCTTAGTGCTCAGGATATGGGGAATAAGGATTATACAGATTTGGATGTTTGGAAAGAGTCTAGGAAACTTGTAAGCCAAATCTACAGTTTGTCAAATCATTTTCCTGAAGAAGAAAAGTATGCTTTAACAAGTCAAATTAGAAGGGCAGCAATTTCTGTACCTTCAAATATTGCTGAAGGAATAGGGAGGCAGTATATTAAGGAGAGAATTCAATTCCTTTACATATCAAGAGGTTCTTTGTATGAGATTGAAACTCAAATGTTTTTAGCCATAGATCAGAAATATGTGACTCAAGAAGACCTAGCTCCTATTTTTGACCAAATAACGAGTTGTAAGAAATTAGTTCAAGGCTACATTAATTATTTAAAAAAATAATCTGTGCACTGGGCACTGAATACCAAATACAATGAAACTATTAGACGGTAAGGGCACAGCAAAATCCATCAAAGATGAATTAGCTGATAAGGTTCAGGCGATTAAATCAAATGGTGGTAAAGTGCCTCACTTAGCTGCGGTTTTAGTAGGTGAAGATGGTGCCAGTAAGACTTACGTAAATGCCAAGGTAAAAGCCTGTGAGGCGATTGGTTTTGGGTCCACTTTGATTCATTTACCTGAAGAGGCTTCTGAGGATGAGGTAATGGCTACAGTTCATCAACTCAACAACGATCCTGAAATTGATGGATTTATCGTTCAAGTACCACTCCCTGGTCAAATTGATGAGCATAAAGTAGTTGAGGCCATTCTGCCCGAAAAGGACGTTGACGGATTTCACCCTTCTAATCTAGGTAAGATGCTTTTGGATTTACCGACACTGCTACCGGCTACCCCTAAAGGGATGATGCTCCTTATGGAGAGGAATGGAATTGATACCTCAGGTAAGAATTGCGTAGTAATCGGAAGAAGTCATACAGTAGGCACTCCAATTAGTGTGTTAATGTCAAGGAATTCTAATCCGGGAAATGCAACCGTAACACTATGTCATAGTCGGACAAAAGATCTCCCTTCAATTACCAGAGAAGCAGATATACTTATTGTAGCCATTGGAAGAGAAGGTTTTGTTTCTGAAGACATGGTGAAAGAAGGAGCTATCGTAATAGATGTAGGAATTCACAGAGTACCTTCAGATAAAACTAAATCTGGCTTTAAATTAAAAGGGGATGTGAAGTTTGACGAAGTGGCACCAAAGTGTAGTTACATTACACCTGTTCCAGGAGGCGTAGGGCCAATGACTATCGCTAGTTTGTTATGGAACACTTACTTGGCTAGTCAAAAACTAGTTTAAAGAATAATTTATGTCATTCCCGCTTAGGCGGGAATCTCTTTAATAAAGGGGATTACTAAAAATAGCAGTTACAGCCACCTGCTTTAAAAAAGTTGATATGATAGAAACACAGATCAAGCTTCCAATCATGGAGGCATTTTATACCATACAAGGGGAGGGTCACTTCTCGGGTAATTCAGCATATTTTATTAGACTAGGAGGCTGCGATGTTGGCTGCGTTTGGTGTGATGTCAAGGATTCTTGGGATGCCGAAAAATGGCGAAAGCAATCTGTTGATCAGATTGTAGATGGCGCATTAAAGCATAAGTCTAGATTAGCCGTGATCACTGGTGGGGAGCCCCTAATGTATAATATGGATAACCTTACGGACGCACTAAAGGCCCATGGCATGACAACAAATGTCGAAACTTCTGGAGCACACTCACTTTCAGGGCAATGGGATTGGATTTGTTTCTCTCCTAAGAAATTTATGAAGCCCAAAGAGGAGGTGTACGATGTGGCGGACGAATTAAAAGTGGTTATTTATAACAAAAGTGATTTTGCTTGGGCCGAAGAACACGCAGCTCGAGTCAATCCAGATTGTCTCTTGTACCTACAGCCAGAGTGGGATAGATCAGATAAAATGCTCCCTCAGATCATAGCATATGTAAAAGACAATCCCCAATGGAAAATTTCGTTGCAAACTCATAAGTACATGGACATTCCTTAATGCGTTTCCTCGCTGTCATCATATTTCTTTTTGTCACCGTTGCCTCACAAGGGCAAGCACTACATTCTAGAAATAAAAAGGCAATTAATCTTTATGACGAAGCTACTCAACTAGATCAGTTTGGGAACTATTATAAGTCAGAGAAACTACTTTTAGAGGCACTGAAAAAAGATAAAAGCTTTGATGAGGCAATTGTCCTATTGCATCAAGTATACATTAAACGAGATCTTTTCTCTAGTTCTGAATCTATTTTGACTCAAAGCGAAGAAGAGCTTGAGGTGAATTTCAAAAATCGAATACTCCTAGATCAGGCCTATTTCTTAAATGCAGATGGCAAGTATGAATACTGCAGAGATAAGCTACAGCTGATTGAGGGTAGTATTTGGCAAGTGAGCAAAGAGCTGTTTAACCAACTAAAACGAGCTAATGATTTTGCACTAAATCAGATTGAGAGTGCAATGGAGATAGATTTCGAAGAACTCCCCACTCCTTTGAATAAATTCGATCTTCAGTACTTTCCGTCAATTTCTTTCCAAAATGAATTGGTATTTACCGTAAGGCAAAAGATAAAAGGAGGAGATGAAAACCTCTTTGTTTCTCGACTTTTAGATGGTAAATGGGAAGATCCTGTTCAATTGTCAACCACGATACATACCCAAAGAAATGAAGGGACTGCATCAATTTCCGGAGATGGTAAAACCCTTGTATTCACAGCCTGCAATCGCCCAAGAAATCATGGGAGTTGTGATTTATATATCAGTTACAAAACAGAAGATTGGTCTGAGCCTGAACTTTTACCGCTAGCAATAAATAGTACTGAATGGGACTCTCAGCCTTCTCTTTCGTCAGATGGTAACACATTATATTTTACGAGTTTAAGAAAAGGAGGCTACGGAAAGCAAGATGTTTGGTATTCAACAAAGACTGACGGTGTCTGGGCTAGTGCAATCAACTTGGGTAGAAATGTGAATACCCCATATGACGATGCCTCTCCATTTATCTATTATGATAATCAGACCCTTATTTATGCTTCTAAGGGCCGATTGGGAATGGGAGGTTTCGATTTATACAAAACAGAATTGTCTCGAGGAGAGTGGAGTAAACCTATTAACCTGGGTTATCCGATTAATAATTCCTTCGATCAGATTGGCTATTCAATAAGTTTCGATGGTTGGGCCTATTTCAGCTCGAGTCTTGCTAATGGCAGGTTGGTACTAAAGCGCTTTAGGGTCCCAGAGCAACTTGTTAAGCCTTTTAAGAAAGTAGTACGTGTGGTAGAGGAGGGTAATAAGACACTCTCAACTAAGAGTATTACCTTATCTAAGGGGCAAGAGCTCATTGAATCCTTCGAATTAGATAGCCTTTATTCATTCCCCTTAATAAAGATGAACGGTATGGATTCGGTTAGTTTAAAAGCCGAAGGATATCAAGTCAAAACAGTTTTAAAAAATGATCTAATATCAAAACCAGTGATTGAATTAACGCCAATTGAGATTGGTGAAGTGTTATTAGAGACCACCGGGAACTTTGAGTTTGGAAGCGATATCGTTATGCCTGAATTGACGAAGGAGATGGATCGGTTGTTTGAGTTCCTTCAGACTAATCCTGAACTCCAAGTCGAGGTACGAGGTCACACGGATTTAGTAGGCACCTCCGAATTCAACTATCAGCTTAGTTTGGCAAGAGCTCAGAATGTTGCCAATTATCTCATCGAGATTGGCCTCGAAAAAAGTCGTATTACTTATAAAGGCTTTGGCGAAACCAAACCAAAAGTAAAGGAAAGTGACATGGACAAATCATCTATTAATCGCAGGGTAGAAGTTGTCGTAACAGGTTATCTCAGACAGTAGACTTTGTCAAGTATACCAGCTATTCAGCATTTTAATTCAAATTTCCTTTTTTAGGATATTTTGTGAAAATCTCTCCTGAATCGCCTGGTGATCTTAAATTATCTTAAAAAAACTCCTACCAAATAAAATTTGGCTTATTTTCTAGCCTTGAACAACCTACAATAATAGGATATAGCTAATTCATCATCATCTAGCCAAATCGGCCATTGTTGCCTGAATGTTAATAAATCTTAAATTATTCGGTTCTAAAGAGAGTAAGGGGCAAGAATTATAATAATAGAAATCGGATTCTAGTGGATTATGTGGGTAAGGAGTACCGTATTCCTCACAATTGGGCTACCCTTACTTTACGGAAGAAAATTTTTTTTGTTCCGTTTTTGCAAACGATTCGCCAAAAAAATGAGTATTTCTCAAGTAGCTCCTAACACTAAAAAATTTGCCTATTTTTGTTAAAAGCTGCGATTTTCTTTTATATTTGACCCTCTAAACAAATTAATTTTTCATCAATCAAACTAAAACGAAACAAAATGAAGAGAATTTTACTGACTTGTGTCGTTATGGTGTTTACGCTGTTGTCAACAACTGCGTTTGCCCAGGACAGGACAGTATCTGGTAAAGTGACCGGCTCCGATGATGGTCTGCCACTACCCCAGGTTACTATTTTGTTAAAGGGTACCACTAATGGTGTCCCTACTAATGCTGATGGTGAATATCGTATCTCTGTATCTGATGGTGCAGTATTGGTATTCCGTTATTTAGGTTACGTTACTCAGGAAGTATCTGTTGGTAACCAATCTGTAATTAACGTTCAGCTTGTACCCGATGCAACTTCTCTTGGAGAGGTTGTTGTAACTGGTGTGGCAGCTGCTACTCCTGCCAAAAAGCTTCCTTTTACAGTAAGTTCTGTAGATGAGAAACTTTTTGCTCAAGTACCTGCTACTGATGTAGGATCTGCTCTTGCTGGTAAAATTGCTGGTGTAAGAGTTCAGCCAAGTAACGTACCAGGCGGAGGACCTGCTATTCAAATTAGAGGTAACACTTCACTTGCAAGAGGTTCTAGTCCACTCATCGTATTAGACGGTGTGTTCATTGAAGGTTCTCTTGGAGATATTAACCTACAAGATGTTGAGCGTTTCGAGGTACTTAAGGGTGCTTCTGCTGCAACACTTTATGGTTCACGTGCTGCAAATGGTGTAATTGCTATTACTACTAAAAGAGGTAAAGATCTTGAAGTTGGAACTACGCAAGTATTTGTGAGATCTGAAGTTGGTGTGCAAAACGCTTACTTATCTAGAAATCCAGAAAAAGCAACTTTCCATCCTTTCTTAACTGACGCTAGTGGTGACTTCCAATTGGATAACACTGGTACTGCAATTGATGATCCTTCAGGTATTTCTGATGGTACGTTCCCTGTTTACAGAGATCACATCGGTGAGCTTTTCGAAGGTTCAACTTTCATGACTCAGTATGTTAGATTAAGTTCTAGAGGTCAAGCTGGTAACATTGTAGTTTCTGCAGAATACCAAGATCAAACTGGTGGTATTGCACTTCACGATGGTAACCAAAGACTTAACCTTTCTGCAAATGCAGATCAGTACTTAGGAGATAAGGTTACACTTTCAACTAGTTTGAAATTTATCAATGACCAAACTGACAACAGACCGAGAAACATCAGAACATTAACAATGATGGATCCGTCTGCAGATCTTTTTGCCCCGAACGAGGAAGATGGTTCTCCTTACAACTATAACGCGAACAGATTCTCTCCAACTTCAGAATTTAACCCGTTCTATCAGTTAGCTAACAATAGAAACGAGCAGTTAAGAAGAAGATTTATTGGTAACGCAAGAATTAACTACGAAGTATTCTCTGGATTCTCTTTAGAGGGTCAATTTGGTGTTGATACTTGGTTAGATAAAACTAGAAACTTCCAAGATATTGGATATTTAGCTAACCAAGGTGTACCAGGTGTTGGTAGCATTGGTAGAAGCTTCGATGATTTCAGTGCAATTAACACTTCAATCAAAGCTACTTTCGCTAAAGACTTAGGAGATTGGAATATTCGTTCAAATGCTTTCTATCTATATGAAGAAAGAGGTGGAACTGGTTTCAATATCTCTGGTAACAATCTAGGTATTTCTGGTTTTGATGATATTGATAACGTAACGCTTTCTGACAATGATGGTCTTCCTTTCCTAGGTGGTAACTCATTCGATAGAAACCTTATCGTTTCTAACTCATTCTCATTCTCAGTTGGTGGTGATTACTTAGATAAGTATCTATTTGACGTTGTGGTAAGACATGATGGATCATCATTATTTGGTGCTGATAACAGATGGAATACATTCGCAAGAGGTTCTGCTGGATGGAGATTCACTGAGGATTTTGATATCCCTGGTATCCAAGAAGGTAAAATCAACGCATCTTGGGGTCAGGCAGGTACACTACCTAACTTCGCAGATAGATTCGAGAGAGCTAATGTAGTTAATGGTAACATTAACAACCCTACTGATCTTCCTAACCCATTATTGGGTCCTGGTATTACAGATGAGTTAGAGATTGGATTGAATTTAGAGTTCTTGAATAAGTTCACGTTTGCTGCTTCTTATTCAGAGCAAGTAAACAGAGATCAAATTCTTTCTATTCCATTGTCTGCTGTGACTGGTAGAAGCTCACAAGTTCAGAATGCTGGTACACTAGAGACGAACACTTTAGAGTTCACTTTAGGGTATACTGCCATCAGAAAGAACGATATGAATCTTGATTTCAACGTGATTTGGGATAAAACAAATCAAGAGATCACTGAATTCAACAGACCTGACTTCCCAACTGGAAGAAACATTTGGGCACTTGGTAATTCTCCAACCACTATGTTTGGTAGAGTGATTGCTCGCTCATTAGATGATTTGACTATACTTGACGATGGTACTGTAGCTAACGTTCCTGGTGGATTAACTCTTAGCGATTTTAAAATCAACAAAGACGGTATCGTTATTGTTGCTGCTGACGAGTTCACTGTTAACGAGGCGGCTGTATTTATCACAGATGAGTCTGGCGTTCAGCGTGATGACCTTCAAATTGGTGATGCACAATCGAACTTCAACATGGCAATGCAAACAAACTTTAACTATAAAGGATTGTCTGTATTCATGTCTTGGGAATACCAAAACGGTGGAAACACTTATTACCAAGGAGGCCAATGGTTGGCAAGAGATAGGCTGCACCCAATGTTCTCTCAAGGAAACTTCCCTGAAGGACAACGTCAGTTCAACACGTATTTAGCAACTATCTATAATACAAATAGATCAACTGACTTCTGGGTAGAAGATGCAACTCATGTTAGACTAAGAGAGTTCTCGGTTAATTATGACTTTAACTCTAATAGCTTAGCAAAACTTGGCTTAGACAACGTGTTCCAAAATGTAAGAATTAGTGCTATTGGTAGAAACTTATTCTTATTCAGTAACTATCCAGGTTACGATCCTGCTACAGGTGGTTTCAACTCTAGAAACGATAACTTTAACTATCCTCTAGTAAGATCTTACACTGGTTCAATCTCATTTACTTTCTAATTGAAACTTGTTTAAGAAAATGAATAAAATGTTTAAAAAAGTTGGAGTAATGGCAATGGCTTGCGCCTTTGTATTCACTTCATGTGAGGATCTTGAAACAGAGAACCTCAACCAGCTCGATAGTAGAGCAGTTTATGCAGATCAAGCTACTTTTCCATCAATTATTGATGGTGGGTTCTTGACATGGTGGCAAGCGTTGCAGCTGAACCAGCCAAACATGCCGGTTTCAGTAGCAGCACAGACTTTGAGTTCTAGTTGGGGTAACTGGGGAATGAGAGATTTAGGTACTATTCCTAAGGCTCCTGTTCAGAACACCTTAACGTATAACAACAGAGGTTTCATGACTACACCTTGGGCTCGTCTTAATGCATCTTTAGCTCAGTCAAATGAGGTATTGAGAATTATCAATGATGAGTTTGGTGGTAGTATTGAAGATGCTGATGGAAATAACATCACGAACCAAGCACTTGCGAATGGTAAAATGTTACAGGGTTTAAGTTTAGGCTGGTTAGGTCTAATCTTTGATCAAGCATTTATTGCTGATGAGAATGTTGCACCAGGTGATTTGGCTGCTGTACCATTGAGTCCATATAGCGATGTATTGGAGGCGGGTGTTACTAAGTTGGTTGAAGCAGCTGCTATTTTCGAAAGTGATGCGTCTACTTTCCATAACGCAATCAATGGTTTGAATTACGATAACCAAGAGGCTGCTGCTTTCTGTAGAGCTTATGCTGCAAAAATCTTAGCGTACGCGCCAAGAAATGCTGCTGAGACTCAAGCTGCAGATTGGGGTAGAATTTTATCTTTAGCTAATCAAGGAACTACTGCTGATATCTCACCTGCTGGTGACGGAGTATTTTGGTGGACTAGAATCTTGATTCAAGGACAATTCCCTCTTTGGACTCGTGTTTCTCAGCGTATGATTAACATGATGGAAGGTGGTACTGGTGGACCAACTACTGAAGATCCAAACAATGCTACTGCGCCATATCCATGGCCAAATGGTGTGAACGATTTACCAGAGATTACTGCTCCTCGTGATGCAAGAATCACTAATTATTATGAGTTCAACACTGGTGTTCAGTTTGCTTCAGATAGAGGTTACTACTTCTACTCTAGTTACAACTTCCAAAAGTATCCAGGTTACTTGGCAGCGTTCTTAGGACCTATGCCTCACTTAACTGTTGATGAGCAGAATATGATTAAAGCAGAAGCACTTGTTAGAACTAACGGTGACAAAGCTTTGGCTGCACAGTATGTAAACAATACAAGAGTAGCGAATGGTGAGTTACCTGCTTTAACAGGTGGTGAGTCGAATGCTGAATTATTGAGAGAAATCACTTACGAAAGATTAGTTGAGTTCACTTGGGATGCTGCGTTGAATGGATGGTTCTTTAGAAGAACTACCACTGAAACTCAGTATCAATTACACCCAGGTACGTTCGAACAACTACCTCTTCCAGCTCAGGAATTAAACATTCTTGGTCTAGATACATATACTTTCGGTGGTGCATAAATAATTGTTAATAGATATTAAAAAGCCCCTTCTAGGGGCTTTTTTTTTATACTTTTGTATTGTGAAAAAGATAGCATTAGGGATAATAGTTGTGGGTCTGCTAGGAATGTATTCTTGCAAAGAAAGGGTGCCATATGTGTTGGCAGAGTTGGTAGAGATAGAATATTATGATACCATTAAAGTTGATGATTGGATTAAGGTTGATGACGTTTTGTTTGATCATATCACAGGTTATCAAAAAATCAAAGACGATACGCTTAGAATCAATGAGGTTTACGAGAAGAACTTATTGCCTACTACGGTTGAGGAAGTAACAGTGCCTGGTGCAGGCGAAAAGGAGTTCGCTCAAATTAATGTAAAGTTTGATTTGGCATATGCTTTGTTTACTAATCTTGCGCAAAAAGACCAAGATGGTGCGCCAATGTATTCCTTCGAAGGGGCAACGTTAGAGTTGTCTATGGGTAAGATGAGATTCCGTAGAACAGATGGCGAAAAGATTAAAGTGAGTACTAGCAAAGGCTATGGAGCCGCTGTGAGAAAATTAAAATAGATTATTGTTATGAGAGTTTGTTTATTATTACTGTTCGTATTCATTGCGAATGCGAGTTTTGGGCAGACTAAACCCAAACAAAAACTAGCTGCAACGGATTCTGTCCTACATTTCTATGCGGCATTTAAATTGCAAGACGGCCTGTTTGTTACAACGGATGCCGATTCTACCATATTTCCAAAATCGGAAATGGCATTTCAAATCTCAAGAACTTCATTCGAAGCCGCTAATAAGGTTAGACTCTTGAAGTTTACTGCAAGAGAGCTTAACCAAGAGAGTTTACCACTTGAAAACCAAAGAGCTGCCTTTTTCTTTTATTTTAATAGCAGGGAGGAATTGAATGTGGAGTTGCAAAAGCTTGAACGGAATAATAAAGGCAGCATGTTTTACTTGACAGAGTTCAAGTTTGATAAGAGTTTCAGAAATAACATGATTAGCATGCCGCAGGTAAAATAATATTCGCTCTATTATTCGAAATAAAATATAATATAGACCTTTTTTTCTAAGAGGTCTTTTTATTTTAGACTATCCGATCATATGAAGGCTATATAATTTTGTTTGATACCCCTCCTCGTTTATTTCTTAATTTATTTTGCTCGTTAGTCCTGTCTGTTGTAGTTATATCCTGTGGCAGTAAGGGTTCAAAAGATGTCAGATTTCAGGAACTCAGTAAGGCAAAAGATAAAGGTTTCACGTTTGAAAATATCTTGACGGAGGATGATTCAATTAATGCCTTCAAGTTTCTGTACATGTACAATGGAGCAGGTGTTGGCATTGCTGACCTGAATAATGATGGCTTGCAAGATGTTGTGATGGCTGGCAACATGGTCTCTAGCAAGATATATCTGAATCAAGGTGGCTTTAGGTTTAAGGAACTGGGCATGGGGTCTGGTTTTTCAACAGATCGTTGGGTCCACGGAGTTTCAATTGTTGATCTTAATTCAGACGGGTATCAAGATATTTATCTAAGTGTAGGTGGTGTAGAGCCATCAGTAAAGGCAGAGAATTTATTATTCATCAATAATGGAGATTTGACTTTCACCGAATCAGCAAAACGATTCGGACTAGCTAGCCAGTCGTTAACAACTCAAACGGTATTTTTTGATGCGGATAATGACAATGATTTAGATGCATTTATGCTCAATTATGAGAATAATCCGAATAAAGATCCCAATGTAATTAGACCCAAGAAGTTTAATGGTAATGCTATCGCACAAGATCAATTCTTCCTAAATGATGGCGGTGTTTTTGTTGAGACTTCAGAATCTGCAAGAATTAATCAAGAAGGCTACGGGCTTGGCGTGCATGTTACAGATTTTAATATGGATGGCTTACTAGATATTTATGTAAGCAATGATTTCGCCTATGACGACCTTCTTTATTTAAATAAAGGTGATGGTGTATTCAAGGAATCTCTGAAATCATACTTTTCCCATACAAGCAACTTTGGAATGGGCCTAGACTATGCAGATGTGAATAATGATGGTCTAAGTGACTTGTTGCAAGTCGATATGTTGCCAGAAGATAACAGGAGACAGAAGAAGCTCTTGAGCGGGATGAACTATGATAGACATCATCTAGCAATTAACAGGGGCTACACAGCGCAGTATATGCGTAATATGTTGCAATTGGGGAATAGTAATGCTGACTTTCAAGATGTAGGCAACTTAACCGGAATCAGTAACACTGATTGGAGTTGGAGTCCTCTTATTGCAGATTTGGATAATGATGGCAATAAGGACCTATATATTACCAATGGGTATGTAAAAGACGTCACCGATGTTGATTTTAGAGACTATATAATCGAAGAAAGTCGTAATAGAAACGCATCATTCGATGATCAGGTAGTTATTGAGGCCTTGGAAAACCTTAAAGGAGAGCCAACTTCAAACTACCTATATCAAAATTTATCGAATCTGGAGTTTCAAAATGTGTCTGAGAACTGGGGTTTAGGCCGCCCTTCTTTTTCTACAGGCTCAGCCTATGGTGATTTAGATAATGATGGTGATCTGGATCTAATCGTTAATAATCTTAATGCCCCCTCATTTATTTACGAGAATACTACATCACAAAGAGAGTCTAACTCTTTTATACAATTTGAACTTACAGTGAATAATGAGCTGGCTCTGGCATTAGGATCTAAAGTGTATGCTTACAGTGCTGGAAAACTATTTATGTCCGAACAGAATCCTATCAGAGGTTTCCAGTCATCTTCTCAGAATTTCATCCATTTGGGTCTAGGTGAATTAACCTCCATTGATAGCGTTCAAATAGTTTGGCCTGACCAATCTAGTTCCTCACTAGGTACTTTAGAATTGAATAAAAAGTACGTTTATGAGAAGTCGGATTTGGATGTTAGAAAACTGCCTGAGATAACAGATAATGAAACTCTATTTAGTCAGCTTGATAATGGTTTATTAGGTTATAAACATAGAGAATCCTCCTTTGTCGACTTTAAAAGAGAGGCTTTACTTCCTCATAAGCTATCTACCGAAGGTCCTATATCGGTAGTTGGCGATTTAAATGGAGATGGTCTGGATGACTTATTCATAGGTTCAGTGGCAGGTGAAGTAAGTAGTTATTACATCCAAGTGCAAGGTAGATTCAGGGAAGTAGAACTAGAAGAAACAAAAGACGGTGAAGTTACTGATGCAGTCTTCTTCGATTTCGACAATGATGGTGATCAAGACTTATACGTAGTAAATGGAAGCAACGAATTTGAATTGAACAGCGAATCCTACAGGGATCTTCTTTATACTAATAATGGTAATGGTGCACTTCAATTAACGCAGGATAGATTACCTGAAATAGCAGCGAGCGGTGCAACTGCCGTCCCTTTTGATATAGACAAAGATGGAGATCTAGATTTATTCGTAGGTGGCAGTTATTCGCCTGGTAAGTATCCATTACCTGGAGAGAGCCAACTCTTGATCAATAATGAGGGCACATTCATAAACGAAATTGAAAGCAGAGCTCCTGCATTAAAGGAGATTGGAATGATAAATTCGGCAATCTTAGCAGACTTGACTGGGAATGGAATGAAGGAATTGGTGCTTTCAGGAGAGTTCATGGGGATTGAAGTATTTGAAATAGCCAACGGTCAATTAACAGCAAGTGAATCAACGGCAGAGCTGGCCAATGAAAAAGGTTGGTGGAACGTTGTAGTAGCCCAAGACATAGATAATGACGGTGATGTTGATTTGGTCGCTGGCAATGAGGGTTTGAATACCAGGTATAAGGCATCAGTGGAAGAACCACTTTCGGTTTATGCGCGTGATTTTGATGGTAACGGTAGTATGGATGCCATAACCACCTTTGTTCAAAACGGTAAAGAATTCCCTTATGCCGACCGTGCTTTGTTTAGTCAACAGATCAACATTATTAAGAAGAAGTTTAACACGAATTTGGAGTATGCGGAATCTACGATTGAGAGTATTTTTCCGCGGGCTCTTTTAGATGTTTCTTATCAATTGAAGGCAGTAAATATGGCCAGTACAATTTTCGTAAACCAAGGAGATGGATCATTTACGGCTAGGAATATGCCTATTGAAGCTCAATTTTCAAGAGTTAACGATATTATGTTCATCGATTTAGATGAAGATGGACGCGATGATATGCTTTTAGGGGGGAATTCAAATGCACCTGATGTCTTTACCGGTAATAGCGATGCACAAACCGCATTAGTTTTATTGAATAAAGGGGATGCACGTTTTCAACCCCTATCAATTCGAGGAAAAGGCTTTTTTAATGAAGGCGTAATTAGTCAGTTGAATTTGATCACAATCAGAAATGATAAAGTCATCCTTGTACTTAGAAATAACGATACTGCGGGGCTGTTCAGCTTAAAAAATGAAATTGATCAAAAGTACTTGTTCTCGATCAAGTAATTCTTCACATAATCTGAAACACCCTCCTCTAAAGGTGTAAACTCTTTGGTGTAGCCAATAGATTTCAACTTGTTCATATCAGCTTCGGTAAAATATTGGTACTTATCCCTAATGTCTTCTGGAGTGTCAATAAAAGAGATATTTTCTGCTTTGTCTAGAGCCGAAAATGTACCCTTTACCAAATCAAGGAATGTTCTAGCCTTGCCAGTACCCAAGTTATAGATACCTGAATCTCTTCTATGGTGCATTAAAAAAAGACATACTTCTACCACATCCTTCACATATACAAAATCCCTGAGCTGCTCACCATCTTTGAAATTAGGATTGTGAGACCGGAATAATTTCATGCCATTCGTATCACTAATTTGTTTGAAAGCATGCAGAATCACAGAAGCCATTCTTCCCTTATGATATTCATTGGGACCATACACGTTAAAGAACTTGAGTCCCGCCCAAAATAGTGGCTGCTCTTTTTGTTGAAGCACCCACTTGTCAAATTCATTTTTAGATTCCCCGTATGGATTCAGCGGTTTCAATTCAGGGATGATATCATGGCTGTCCTCGTAGCCTTGTTCACCAAGTCCATAAGTAGCTGCAGATGACGCGTATACTAGCGGTATTTGATAATCTATACACTTCTTCCAAATCACCTTGCTATAAGAGGTGTTTAGTGAGTCTAATAATTCGTAATCGAATTCTGCGGTATCAGTTCTCGCTCCCAAATGAAAGATGAATTCTATGGATTGAGAGTGACGGTCAATCCATGCTGGAAACTCGTTTCGATTGACAAACTCCTTTACATTCTTGTTATCTAGATTCTTTTGCTTTTCCTCATTTGTGAAGAGATCAACTACAATAATGTCGTTGAAACCTTCTTGATTCAACTTACCTACTAGACAACTTCCAATAAAACCAGCGGCTCCTGTTATTACTATCATTTCTGTTTTCGCTAAAGCATCAAAGTTAAGTAGAAACGGACTATATTTGCCTCGAAATTTTCAGAGGATGGTATACGTCAGTCGAAAAGAACATTTTAATGCAGCGCATAAGCTCTATAACCCAAATTGGAGCCAAGAAAAGAATACAGAAGTCTTTGGTCCTTGTGCCAATGCTAACTGGCATGGCCATAATTTTGAGTTAATTACAACGGTAAAGGGTGAGCCTGATCCTGAGACTGGATTTGTGGTTGACCTTAAGCAGCTATCCATTGTCATTAAAGAAGAGATTATTGAAAAACTAGATCATAAGAACCTTAATCTAGATGTAGACTTCATGGAAGGTAAAATGGCGAGCTGCGAAATTCTAGTAATGGAGATCTGGAGAATATTAGCGCCAAAGGTTAAAGAAATCACCAAGAAAGGTGAATTACATTCACTGAAACTCTATGAGACTCCTAGAAACTTTGTTGAATACTTTGGGTAAAAGTAAACCGCGCAGTCAAGCAGCAGTTTAAGCCACTTTAAGCTTCTTAAATTTAGATTTCTCGAACTTTTCTTGAGCGTAATCTTTGTCTATTCCCAAAGTCTTGGTGTCAGGGTCAGATGGTAATTCAAACATCGCATCTGTCATAATAGCTTCACAAATAGACCTTAGACCTCTAGCACCTAGCTTAAATTCAAGTGCCTTTTCTACTATGTAATCCAAGGCCCCTTCCTCAAAGGTTAATTCAATCTCTTCCATACCAAACAGTTTTGTGTACTGCTTAGTAAGTGCATTTTTAGGTTCGGTAAGAATACTCTTAAGGATTTCCTTATTTAAAGGATTCAGGTGGGTTACAATAGGCAAACGGCCAATCAGCTCAGGAATTAATCCATAATTCTTAAGATCCTGTGCATTTACATATTGGTGAAGATTATCTCGATCAATCTCATCCGATGTGTTTTTGCTAGAGGCAAACCCTAATGGTTGGGTATTGAGTCTATTGGCAATATTTCTAGCAATACCGTCAAAAGCACCACCACAAATAAATAAGATGTTTTCCGTGTTTACGGAAATCATTTTCTGGTCTGGGTGTTTTCTTCCACCTTGCGGTGGCACGTTCACGGCAGTACCTTCTAATAATTTCAACAATGCTTGCTGAACACCTTCGCCACTTACATCTCTGGTTATCGATGGATTATCAGATTTTCTAGCAATCTTATCAATTTCATCAATGTAAATAATACCTCTTTCAGCAGATTCCACTTCATAGTCAGCCGATTGCAGGAGTCTTGTGAGAATACTCTCTACATCTTCTCCAACATAGCCAGCCTCAGTAAGAACTGTAGCATCGGCAATGCAGAAAGGAACCTGTAAAATCTTAGCTAAGGTCTTAGCTATGTAAGTTTTACCGGTTCCTGTCTCACCAATCATAATAATGTTAGATTTCTCAATTAAGATATCATCATTATCATTTTTCTGGATTAGTCGCTTATAATGATTGTATACAGCAACTGAAATTACTCTTTTAGCTTCATCTTGACCAACCACATATTGGTCGAGATACTTCTTCATATCTATGGGCTTAATCAAATTAAACTTCGGAGAGTCTTCTGTAGACTTCGTCTTCATCTCCTCAGAAAGAATCTGATTTGCTTGAGTGATGCAGTGATTACAGATATGAGCATGAATGCCCGATATCATCAAATCAACATCTTTTTTATTTCTACCACAGAATGAACAAGTTACTTCAGCCATAACGCTTATTTTCTTTCGAGTACTTCGTCAATAAGGCCGTACTCTTTTGCCTCAGCAGATCTCATCCAGTAATCTCTGTCAGAATCCTTCTCAATTTTTTCGTATTTCTGGCCTGTATGCTTCGATAGGATTTCATACAAGTCTTTTCTCAACTCTTGCATTTGCTTCAAGGTAATTTCCATATCCCTTGATTGGCCTTGCATTCCACCACTTGGTTGGTGAATCATTATTCTTGAGTGAGGAAGAGCAGCTCTCTGACCTTCGGCACCAGCACACATTAACACTGCACCCATAGAAGCCGCCATTCCAGTACAAATAGTTGCAACATTAGGCTTAATAAACTGCATGGTGTCATACATTCCTAATCCAGCATATACAGACCCACCAGGGCTGTTAATGTACATGGTAATATCTCTATTAGGATCTGCTGATTCCAAGAATAATAATTGAGCCGTAATGATATTAGCAATCTGATCATCAATCCCCATTCCTAAGAATATGATTCTATCTGATATTAGTCTTGTGAATACATCAATTGCTCTAAAGTTTCCAGGCCTCTCCTCAATCACATATTGAGTCATGTTTTGGAACATTTTAGAGTAATCATCAACTTCAGTTCCTGTCAGTGCTGTATTATTTACAGCGTACTTTCTGAATTCGTTATTATCAATCATTCGTTTTATTAACCTTAACTAGACAAAATTAAAAAAAAAGCCCTTCTAACGAAGGACTTTCACATAACATATAAAGTAAGGAAGAGGTTCTAATTAGCCCTCAACTATTTCCTTGAATTTGTCAAGGCTTACTTTTTTAGACTTGATCTCAACTTTTTCTTTGATGTAATCAAGTACTTTTTCTTGTTGAACTTGCTCTGCAAGGTTCATATAATTCTTGCCTTCGTCACCTTGTAGGTAGTTATCTACGAACGCATCCATCTGATCTGCCATTTGCCCAAGACCCGAACCCATAAACTGAGCTTCAATCATTTTTCTAGCAGCTTCTTTTATTTCTTCGTGCTCCGGCTTTATCTCATTGTCTTTAGAGATTTTGCTTGAGATAAGATTCCATCTTAGCTGATCTGCATAGATGTCGTATTCTTTTTCTAAGTCAGCATCGGTTACTTTTCCTTCGCTTGATAGTTTTAGCCAATCTTTTAAGAAGGTATCAGGTAGAGAGATGTTTGTCTTTTTAATTAGTTCGTCCTGAATCGTTTTGTTCAACCATGCACCGGTTTCCCTTACGTAATTCTCACTAATAGTATCATTAATCTTAGCTCTAAATTCTTCATCGGTTTTAACCGTGTCAGGCCCAAACGTCTGGTCGAATAATTCTTGATTAATATCAGCTGCTTCTTTTCTGTTCACATTCTTAACCTCGAAAACAAAGTTCAGGTCCATGCCTTCTAACTCATCTTCGGTTTTACCTAACTGAGCAGCTTGTTTGCTTGCTTCATTGTAAAGTTTAGAAAGATCTACTTTAATCTCAGCCCCTTTAGACTTACCAATAAACTTCTTGGCATTCGTCTTATTCAGTTCACTTAGATCAATTGTGGTATCATGAGAAAAGTCGTCCTGCTTTAAGCTACCGAAGACAATGTCACCCTCTTCACTTTTCTCAGGATTAATCATCTTACCAAATTGGTTTCTCACATTATCAATCGTCTCATCAATAACCTGATCATTCACATCAATTTCGTAATCTGTAACCTTCACTTTTTTAGACAAGTCAAGATTAAATTCATCAACAATTCCAATGTTATACTCAAACTCAAACTCAGATTGGTTATCCCAATCTACCGTTTCAATTTGTTGTTGGTTTGGCATAGGTTCGCCTAAAATTTGAATCTCATTATCTCTAATGTAGTCTTGAATGGCATGCCCAACAATGTGGTTGATTTCTTCAACCAAAATTGATTTACCATACATTTTCTGAACAAGGCTTTTAGGAACCTTACCTTGACGGAAACCTTTGATCTGAGCTTTCTTGCTGTAATCACTGATTTTTTCGTCTACTTTCGATTGATAATCCCCCTCGTTTAACTTAATTTTAATTGAAGCGAGGTTTGAATCTTGTTTGTCTAACGTGATATCCAATTTTTCACTGTTTAATTTAATAAATAAAAACCCTCAAATCTTTCGACTGAGGGTTCAATTTGTGCGGATGGAGGGACTCGAACCCCCATGCCCTGAGGCGCTAGATCCTAAGTCTAGTGCGTCTACCAATTTCGCCACATCCGCAGGCGTATTTTTAATGGATTGCAAAGGTAAAATGATTTCTTTTTAAACCAACATGGTAGTCAACAATTTTTTTCCTAGTCAGTATTGTAAAACCTCTCTAATTTAGTGTCATGATTGCGGTGGACCTGGAAGAAGAAAGAAAAGAGATTATTAGGCGTTATAGACGCTTGTTAAGAAAGGCAAAACCCTTCTTGAAAGACGATGATGCCAAGCAGATAAAAAAAGCATTCAATACCTCCCTTGAAGCACATAAAGAAATGCGCAGAAAATCTGGGGAGCCTTATATCTACCATCCACTGGCTGTCGCGGAGATTTGTGTCGAAGAAATTGGCTTGGGAACAACCTCTATCATCGCTGCATTACTTCATGATGTTGTAGAAGACACTGAAATAGAATTAGACGAAATCGAAGAAGATTTTGGCCCTAAGGTCGCCAAGATTATAGATGGTCTCACAAAAATCTCTGGAGTATTCGATCATGGCAGTTCACAACAGGCGGAGAATTTCAGAAAGATGTTGCTCACCTTATCGGAGGATGTGAGAGTCATCTTGGTGAAACTAGCCGATAGACTCCATAACATGAGAACGCTTGGCAGTATGCCGAGACATAAGCAGCTCAAAATTATTTCGGAGACTATTTATCTATATGCCCCTCTTGCGCACAGGCTAGGTCTTTATGTTATAAAATCCGAATTAGAGGATTTGTGGCTCAAATATTCTGAACCAGAAGTTTATCAAGAGATTGTAGAGAAGGTAGCAGAAAACAAGGCTTCTAGAGGGAAGTTCATTAGAAGTTTCATGAGTCCAATCCTTGACGAGATTGTTAAAACAGGACTAAAATTCGAAGTTAAGGGAAGACCAAAATCGATCCATTCCATCTGGAATAAGATGAAAAAGCAAGACATACCGTTTGAAGAGGTGTATGACTTGTTTGCAGTCAGGATTATTATCGATTCCTCTTTTGATCTAGAAAAAGGAGCTTGTTGGCAAGTTTACTCCATTGTAACAGATTTCTATACTCCAAATCCTGATAGATTAAGGGATTGGGTGAGTACACCTAAGGCTAATGGTTACGAGTCGCTTCATACCACTGTAATGAGTAGAACCGGTAAGTGGGTAGAGGTTCAGATTAGAACCAAGCGAATGGATGACATTGCGGAAAAAGGATATGCCGCGCATTGGAAATACAAAGATGGAAAGCCAAGTAGTCATGAATATGGCTTGGAAATGTGGATTGAGAAAGTTCGAGAAATGCTCGAGCAAAACGACACAAATGCCATCGAGTTTGTTGATGATTTCCGGGCAAACCTCTTTAATGAAGAAGTATTTGTCTTTACGCCAACAGGGGATTTAAAGATTTTACCAAGTGGATCTACATCTTTAGACTTCGCTTTTGACATCCATACAGAAGTTGGCGCCAAATGTCTTGGTGCTAAAGTGAACAATAAGCTTGTCCCACTTAATTATAAGCTGCGCAATGGAGATCAGATAGAAATTCTCACATCGTCTAAGCAAAGACCAAATGAAGATTGGCTCAGATTCGTGGCTACTTCAAAGGCGAGATCCAAAATAAAGGATACGCTTAAAGAGGAGAAAAAGAAGGCTGCTGCAGATGGTAAGGAAATCGTTCAAAGAAAGCTAAAGCAGATGAAGCTGCCTTTTGATAGTGATGTCGCCAACCAGCTGAGAGCATATTTCGAAGAAAAAACCGTCACGGACTTCTATTACAAGGTAGGTAAGGGCACTATTGATGCCACTAAAATTAAGAACTTTAAAGAGTTCAAAATTGAAAGAGTAAAGTCAACTCGACCTAAGGCCAAGACTAAAGCTTCTGATTTTACAGACGATTTTAGTAAGGTCGAAAAGCTCGATAATGATATTCTCTTAATCGGAGACGATTTAGACGTAATCGATTATAAGTTTGCCAAATGCTGTAGCCCAATCCCAGGAGACGATGTGTTTGGTTTCGTAACCGTTAATGAAGGAATAAAAATACACCGGACTACTTGTCCAAATTCGCCTGAGTTATTGTCAAACCATGGAAATAGAATTGTCAAGGCAAAATGGCTTTCCGAACAGCGCAGTGCATTCTTGGCAGGGCTAAGAATTATAGGAACGGATAGAGTGGGTCTCATGAGAGATGTTACGGATATCATCTCAAGTGAGCTCAAAGTGAATATGCGTTCAATAAGCATAGATACGGAAACGGGAATTTTTGACGGCAATATTCGCTTATACATAAATAATACTAGCCACCTAGATGAGTTAATTACCAAACTCGAAAAGGTTGATGGTGTTATGCGAGTTACACGATTTGAATTTTCAGACGGTAATAACTGAAAACTAAAGAATCTTATATTTGCACCATAAACGAAGCGAATGTCTTTGAATCCAGAAATATTTGAACAGGTAAAACAAATCTTTACCGCCTATTTAGAAAATAAGGCGCTAAGAAAAACACCTGAACGCTTCGCTATTCTAGAGGAAATTTATTCTAGAACGGGTCATTTCGATGTAGAGTCTTTGTACATCAGCATGAAGAACAAAAACTACCGAGTATCAAGGGCAACAGTTTATAATACCTTAGATCTCTTGGTTGAATGTGACTTAGTGACTAAACACCAGTTTGGGAAAAACATGGCTCAATATGAAAAGTCATTTGGTTACAAGCAGCACGACCATATTTTAATGGTAGACTCTACTGAGGTTATTGAGTTCTGTGATCCAAGAATTCAAAACATTAAGAATACACTTGAAGAAATGTTCGATATAGATATAATGCACCATACATTATATTTCTTCGCCAAAAAGAAAGAGAAATCAACCGAAGAGTAAGCCTCATCCTTGAGTATGACATTCAATTCTAAAATAGAAGATGCGATTCTTCACTTGGCTTTATCAGGCAATCTGATTGGAGAAGATGATGGCGCGTCTATAATCGAGGCTTGTAATGAGGCTGTTAATAAAGAGGTATACCATTGCGTCATAGATATCAGCAATGTCAAATACATTAATAGTAGTGGTATAGGAGTGTTGATTACATTGTTAACAAAGTTCCGAAATAAAGAAGGAGAAGTTATAATTGTTAATCCTTCAGAGCATGTAAAGAAGCTGCTTATTATTACAAAGCTTTCTGCCATCTTTAAGATTTCAGACAGTATCAAGAAAGCAGTTCAAGAAATTAAGTCATAAACGATAGCTATAGGCTAATTAATATATACAAATGAAGGTAGATGTACTTTTAGGTTTACAGTGGGGAGATGAAGGCAAAGGGAAGGTTGTAGATTTCCTAGCTCCACAATATAACGTGGTTGCTCGCTTCCAAGGAGGACCAAACGCAGGGCATACATTAGAGTTCGATGGGCACAAGCATGTCCTACATCAAATTCCTTCAGGTATTTTTAGAGAAAATATTAAGAATATCATTGGCAATGGCGTAGTGTTAGACCCTGTTGTATTCAAAAAAGAAATTGAAGCTTTAGGAAAATTCAATATCGATTTCAAGAAGAACCTGTTTCTTTCTAAGAAAACAACTCTAATCCTACCTAGTCATAAACTGTTAGATGCTGCCTATGAGAAGTCTAAGGGGAAAGATAAAATAGGATCTACCCTAAAGGGAATAGGCCCTACTTACCAAGATAAGATCGCAAGAAATGGCCTTAGAATTGGAGATATTCTAGCACCTGGTTTTGAAGAGCGTTATAGAAACTTGGTTAATAAGCATGTAAGAACGCTCAGTCATTACGATTTCGAGTATAACCTAGAGGAAGCTGAGGCACCATTCTTTGAGGCAATTGAATACTTAAGAGGATTCAATCTGGTAAATTCAGAATATTTAATAAACAAAAGCATTCTGTCTTCTGAGACAATCTTGGCTGAGGGAGCTCAGGGGTCTCTTTTAGATATAGATTTTGGTAGCTATCCTTATGTTACTAGCTCCAATACCATGGCAGCTGGGGCTTGTACTGGTCTTGGGGTCGCACCACAGAACATAGGTTCTGTCATAGGAATCTTTAAAGCATATTGTACCAGAGTGGGTGGTGGGCCTTTCCCGACAGAACTTTTCGATGAAGTAGGAGAGTCCATTCAGAACGAAGGCCATGAATTTGGAGCAACCACAGGTAGACCAAGAAGATGTGGTTGGTTAGATCTCCCAGCGCTGAAGTACGCCATCATGATTAATGGGGTAACTGAGCTTTACATGATGAAAGCCGATGTATTGTCAATCCTTGATGAAATTAAAGTATGTACACACTATAAATTGGCGGATGGAACGATAACGGAGGAGATGCCATTCCAATTATTAGATGAAAAAGTTGAGCCTATGTATGAATCCTTACCAGGGTGGAAGAAAGATTTGACAGCAGTAACTGATAAGTCCAACTTTCCAGAAGAGCTCAATAGCTATGTTTCGTACATAGAAAAAGCCACAGGAGTAAAGATCAAAGTGGTTTCTGTAGGTCCAGACCGTACGCAAACTATTAACCTTTAATCAGTTAGGTAATCCCCTCCTAAAGAGAATAAAATTTTGTTAATTCTTTTTAGGAATAGCAGTTTCAGAATAAACTATTTCTGTTACCTTTGCCGTCCCGTTCAAATGGAGCGGGTTTCTTTTTGAAATTATAGATAAGATTTTAGAAAAAATATTTTGAAATCTTTTCATTAGAAACAAAATAACTTTCTTACCTTTGCAGCCGCTTCTGGCGTAAGGGTTTGAAGTGACGGATTGAGCAACGGTTTAATCTTTAAGGTTGAAAGTAGTTAGTAGCTATTTTTAACAACGTTTACTGCGAGGAATCGGCATTTAGATATAACCATGAGTTAGCTATTGTAGAAGCGTCTAGATGCACAGGTTTGATACTCTTTTAAAGGGAGTCCAGTAGAAAAGTTCTTTGAATAATTGATATACGATAGCGGACCGCTCGAATTTTATTTGAGTCAGCCGTAGTAGTTATAGCGGCTATTACGGTGTAGAAAAAGCCAAGGAGTTCAAACACATTTGGTGCAATAGCACCTC
>CBFIDV010000009.1:0-94749 GCA_965661455.1 Roseivirga sp. | reverse complement strand
GTATACATCTAACGATATGCGGTAATCTTTACAATTATAATTTGAGGTAAAGGCCTAAAACTCCACGGGTACCAACTTCTGTGTAAACACCAATTTTTTCAGATATGTCTGTTGCCATCCCTAGATAAACATGGTAATCCAATATGTTTTCAAAAAAGCCCCATTCAATTCCGGGGTAAATTTCTAGTTTATCGATATTAAATAGTTTTTCAAGGTGAAAATCCATCAGTAAAAATGCCGATGTTTCAACATCCTCTTCTACCACATACTCCTCTAAACCTATACCAGCTGATATGAATTCAGATATTTCGCGGTCAAATGATAAGGAAAGACCATTCCCTCTTCCGTAATAAGCCCAGCCTACATTGATTTTGTTTTTATATTTCTTTTCATACTCCCTCTTTTCTTCAAAATTCCCTCTTTTATCTTCTTGGGAAAAGGCCATGTGCGAACAGGTAAGAGCGATCAGTATATTACACCATAAAACGATTTTCATCTGCTTAAATTTAGAATATTTATGAATTGGTAATGGGAAAATAGTAAAATTACTTTACTTATAGCGGTAGTTCCATGAAAAAAGTTAGGTGTTTTTATGATTTAACAACAGCGCCTTAATTGATCAGAAAAGTAGGTGGAAATTAAGTATCTCAAATTAACTTTGAGTTGCGCAACAAAGAACATCATCACCAATGTTCAATCAGAACTTATTTTCTCTGATCAAATGCTGTGCGTTTAAGAAGTTAGTAGTAGAAAGGCAGACCGATAAACATCACAAATTTAATAGTATTTTAAATCAACCATAAAGCCTTAGTTAAGGGTCTTAATGGTAGTTTTTAGTATGTTTTATGGAGGTTTGTTTTGTGGTTGTTACTTTCCAATACAAAACTTTGAGAAAATATTTGCCAATAAATCATCTGTAGTGATCTCACCGGTGATTTCACCGAGGTAGTGGAGGCTTTGGCGGATGTCCATGGCAACAAAATCATTGGTAACCTCATTGTCAATGCCATTGATCACCGACTGTAAAGCATTTTTGGTTTGTAGGAGGGAGTCGTAGTGACGGATGTTTGTGACCACCGTATCTCCACGCTTGAACTTGTCTAGGTTGACCAGTTCTAAGATTCTTTCTTTAAGCTTTTCAACTTGCTCTGTGTCTTTGGCAGACAGAAAGAGCATATCGGGATGCTGATTCTGTAAATCGGATACCTTTTGCTCCGAGACCTTGTCTAGTTTGTTGCCTAATTTCAGAAAAGGCACGCCCGTATTCTCCAAACGATTGATCTCCATATTCATCTCCACCACATCTAAGTCTGCTAAATCAAACAAGTAGATGATTAAAGAGGCCTCTTTCATCTTGGCAAGTGATCGCTCTACACCAATAGATTCTATGGTGTCAGTGGTCTCTCTCAAGCCAGCGGTGTCAATAAATCTAAAGGCTACACCACCAATAATGATTTCGTCTTCAATAAAGTCTCGCGTAGTCCCTGCAATATCAGAGACAATGGCTTTTTCTTCGTTTAGTAAAGCATTAAGTAGGGTAGACTTCCCTGCATTGGGTTTCCCTGCAATTACAGTCGGCACCCCATTTTTAATCACGTTCCCTAAATCGAAAGAGTGGATTAAGGCATTCACCACTTCTAGTAAAGTGTTCACCAATTTTTTGAGATCTTCTCTACTAGCGAATTCCACATCTTCTTCACCAAAGTCCAGCTCCAGCTCAATCATGGATGCAAAGTGGATGAGCTCTTCTCTCAGGCTTTTGATCTCTCCAGAGAAACCTCCTCGCATCTGATTCAAGGCTGAATTATGCGCTGCTTCTGAATCCGCATTAATCAAATCAGCTACGGCTTCAGCTTGCGCTAAATCGAACTGTCCGTTCATAAATGCGCGCTTGGTAAACTCTCCAGGTTTGGCAGCACGGGCTCCTTTTCTGATAAAGAGCTGAATGATCTGCCTGATGATAAAATTGGAGCCGTGACAAGAGATTTCCACTACATTCTCTTTCGTAAACGACTTTGGTGCAATGAAAAGGGATATCAGGACCTCATCAAGGATTTTATCCTTATCGCGAATGGTACCAAAATGAATGGTATGGCTTTCTTGTTGTTCTAAATCCTTCCCAGCAAATACAGCATTAACCAGCTTAATAGATTCAGGTCCGCTGAGTCTAATCACACCAATGGCGCCAATTCCTTGGGGGGTGGCTAGGGCAATGATGGTATCTGTGTTCTGAGGAATTTGAGACATGCTGCAAAGATAAGCTTACAAAAACGAATTTAAGGTTCTTAACAGAATTGATTTAATGCTGTTCAAATAATCTATCTAAAGCGTAAAACCAATTTTAAAAATGATGATCTCTGGTCTTTCAATACTTAGGCCAAACTGCCATTGTTTAGTTGACATATGAATGCCACCGGCATAACCAAAGGTGAATTGGGTTTCGGTATAGTCATCTCCTCCAAATAGTATTAACGCGGGGCCTGTAAGTAGATTAAAGAAGTATCTGTGCTTGCGCTCAGGACTGTTGAAATATATCCGGCCTCCGACTAGTGGGGTAATGGCAAAGCGAGTTTCGTAGTCTGTCGCAAAATTGATCGAAAGCTGACTATCCCAGCCGAGTCGCTTTACATTATTTTTGAAATAGTTGAGACCCATATGGAAACCCTGGAACTCCTCGAACGGATCAGGTACTACCTGTCTTAGATATCCGTTGGTTAAAGTCAGTTTTGCCTTGGGCTCTTCCAATTGTCCAAAGGCAAAAGATACTAGGCCGAATATTAGCCAAAGGGTTAAGAAGATTCTTCTTTTCATCTAGAAACATCAACTGAATAAATACCAGAACTGAGTCACCAAGAAGCACACGACAAATCCCATGATCACAGGTAGAATACTCGCAACTGCTGTCCATTTTGCACTTTTGGTTTCTTTGTAGATGGTGTAGATCGTAGTGCTACAGGGATTGTGCAGTAGACTAAAGAGCATCAGATTTACACCGGTCAGTACGGTCCACCCGCCAGCGGCAAGTACATTAGCCGTATCCAGATTGGAATCCAGCTCGAACATAACGCCATCCCCAGCGCCAAAACCCGCCAGTTGTAAGTTGGCAACAGTCAGCATTAAGATGGTAGGAATAATGATCTCATTTGCAGGAATGGCCACAATATAGGCAAGGAGTATTACGCCATTCAATCCAAGAAATAGGCCGAACGGATTCAGCCAATCAATCATCTGATCCGCAATAGTTACATCTCCCAAATTGATATTTGAAATTAACCAGATAACGGCTCCTGCAGGTGCTGCGAATACAATGGCTCTCCAAAGTACAATCAAGGTTCTATCGATAATAGAGGTGTAAACGGTTTGCCAAAACCTTGGTGGGCGATAGGGAGGGAGCTCTAAGGTAAATGTACTCACTTCTCCTTTCAGGACTGTTTTTGAAAGTAACCAAGAAGTTAAAAACATAAAGCCTACACCAAGTAGGGCAATACCAATTACAGATAAGGAGGCAACCGTAGCTGAAAATGCTTTGGGCACAAGGGCACCAATAAAGATGGTAGCGATGAGTATCTGAGTAGGCCAACGCCCATTACATAAAGAGAAGTTATTGGTAATAATGGCGATTAGCCTCTCTCTCGGACTATCTATAATTCTTGTGGCAACCACACCTGCTGCATTGCAGCCCCAGCCCATACTCATGGTTAGTGCTTGCTTTCCGTGAGCACCGCTTTTTCTGAACAAGGCATCTAGGTTAAACGCAACTCTTGGTAGGTAGCCAAAGTCTTCCAATAAGGTAAACATGGGGAAGAAAATAGCCATAGGAGGGAGCATTACCGCAATAACCCATGCCACCGCCATGTATATGCCGTCAATGAGTAAGCCATCAATCCAAAAGGCTAGTCCTATGCTTTCAGAAAAGTTTTTGAGTAAAGGATAGACGGTTTCGATAAGGAGTGTAAACAACATTCCTGAGGGTAGATTCGCCCCAGAGATAGTGAGCCACAGTATGATTGACAAGATGCCCACCATAATAGGAAAGCCCCATCTTTTGCTCGTTACAATTTTATCAATCTTACTGTCGAGTGTATAATTTCTCTCTTTACCCGGCATTTCAACCGATTTGGAAGCAATTTCTGATGCATCCGAATATAGGCTTTCAGTCAGCTTGTCATGAAAGTTATCACCTAACTTCCACCGTAACTCAGTGGCCATTTGAACGATTGAATTCTCTGCTTTCTTCTCCATTACACCAACTCTTTCAATTCGTTATTCAATACGGCTTCCGTAATGCGTTCATCTCCTTCAAGAAGCCTAAATGCCACCCAACGGCTATTCGGTAAACCTGGAAACTGTTTTTCAATTTCGCTAGAAAGTTTATTTACTGACTCTTCTACCATTCCCGAAAGGTTCTTGACTTTTCTAGGTTTGCAGATGATTTTGCCAGAAGCAATGTCACTGATAGTAGAGAGCAGTTCGGGAATACCTTTCAGAGAGCGAGCTATCGTTTCTATGACAGGCACGCCTAGTTTCTTTGAAAGTTCCCTTTGATCTATTTTGATATGATTGCGTTCGGCTTCGTCCATCAAGTTGAGGCAGAGCACCGCCTTATTCGTGATTTCAAGGATCTGAAGAACCAAGTTGAGGTTACGTTCAAGCCTTGTGGCATCGGCAACAATTACGGTTACATCGGGCTTACCAAAAAGAATGAAGTTTCTTGCCACTTCTTCGTCTTGAGAAGTAGAAAGTAGGGAGTAGGTTCCGGGTAAATCAATAATCTTGTATTTCTTCTCATCGTACTGATAAGCGCCCTCAGCTCGCACCACCGTTTTTCCTGGCCAATTACCAGTATGCTGTCTAAGTCCAGTAAGCGCATTAAAAACTGTGCTTTTACCAGTATTAGGGTTGCCTGCCAATGCAATCACGTAATCTACATTGTTGGTTTCTATTCCTAGCTTTTTGAGACTATTGACGTTATGAAAGGCGCAATCTTCGCAACCTGATTGAGGTGTCGTCATATTAATGCTTGTTTATCAGAATAAGGTCAGACAATGATTTTCTTAAGGCTATGGATGTGTTTCGCACCCTATAGGCCACAGGGTCTTGTAAAGGGCTTTTAATGTCAATTTCTACTTGTGTGCCTGGTAGAATGCCTAGATCCAGCAATCTTCTTCTGTTGGCGCCTCTACATTCTTTAGAAAGGCCAACAATTTCGGCAGTTTCTCCTTCGCTCAAGGCAGAAAGCCTTAAAGCCTTCTCTTCAAATATTTCATCAGCGTTCAATTCGCTCACATGAATATTGGCTGCTACAATGGTCGAAAAGCGGTGAGAAACTCCTTCGCAATTGAAAGAGACCTCGTTATTGCCATTACTTTCAAGAAGAATGTGTGAACCAATAAAGAGCCTTTTATCTAAAATCTGCTTATAGATTACTTCTGGTTCATCTTCTATGTGAATGATTTTTCCTGGTTGGTTCAATAGGTAAGAGGGCAGAGGTGTAGCATCTATCTTGCTCATCTCTCCTAATTCATTAGGAATAGGGTCTCCGTGTGGGTCAAACATCGGGTTTCCCAAAGAAGACTCTAATTGAAGGGTTTGCTCCTCGCTGAGCTTATGCTCCATCTTCTCAGCAAGGTTATGCCATTCACTGGCTTGGTGGCCTGTTCGTTCGGCTAAATACTTCTCCCATAATCGGTGAACCCGAATAATTCTTAAAGCGTACTGACGTCCTTCTTCTGTTAATTGAATGTTGGTGTCTTTTAGGTTGATGAGTGTACTGTTCACCATGTTTTCAATAACTGGAAGGATTCTCTTTTTCCTCATTTGAAGCGCACCTGCTAGGTTATCTAGTGAGGCCTCGCTTTTACTTTGCTCAACATGATAGAGCTGCTTTAGTATGTCTTCAGTAATTGTCTTTTGCTGTTTAAGCTTGTTCTGTAACAAGTCCTTAGACCCAAAGATTTTGTAAGCTAACCAGCTCAGAAGGACTAGTGAGGTAAAAATTAATAAGTTGATTAATGCTGAATCCATAAGTCTATTCTGATGCTACTAACAGGTTTTCTGCTGCTCTTGGCGAAACCGTAATCGCTTTCATTCCTTCAATGAGGATGTCAATAGAGCCATCAAATTCGTTTTTGTCTTCCACGCTCAGCTTCGTGCCAATGGAGATCCCCATTTTATCTAGGTATTTCAAAAAGGCTGTGCTGGAATCATCAACGGCAATTACCTGACAGGATTTGCCCATAACAATTTCAGAAAGTGGTTCCTTTTTTACTTGAGCGAAATTGCCGTGTTCATCAGGAATTGGGTCTCCATGCGGATCATGTTTTGGAAAGCCCAAGAACTCATCGAGCCTACTAATGAGTAGGGGGGATTTAATGTGCTCAAGCTGTTCGGCTACTTCGTGAACTTCATCCCACTTGAATTTTAACTGATCTACCAGAAAGACTTCCCATAGCCGGTGTTTTCGTATCACCTTTAGAGCAATCTCTTTGCCCTTAGGCGAGATACTTGCTCCCTTATACTTTTGGTAAAAGACTACTTTCTTTTGAGATAGCTTCTTTAGCATATCACTTACTGAAGCTGCTGTGGTTTGCATTTCGTCTGCCAGTGCATTTGTGGATACTGGTTTGCCATCTTGCGCATGAAGATGGTAGACTGCTTTGATGTAATTCTCCTCAACAAAGCTGAAGCGGTGATCGATCATACAACAAATATAGATGTTTAGAATTATCTAAAAAAATAATTAACCCTATTTGAAATGTAAGGTTTTTGAGATGAAATACTTAGTATTCAATGAGTTAAATAATCTAAAAAATATATTTAGATAAGGCTAAATTAAAGAATCTATCAGTCGTGTTAACTTTGGAGCTTCTGTACTCCAGAGGCTCGTTTTGGTATCACCTTTCGTGTAGAAAGGTTTGTTTTGCATCTTCTTTAAGACTTCTTCTGGATTGAAATCTATTGGATTAACGTGTATTGCGGCATCGAACTTGGCGCAAAATTCTACCCAGGTAGGATTGTCTAAAGCAATGATGGGTAACTCATTTGCCGTATACTCAAATAGCCTTGTAAGCAGTTTGTCATCATTAACACCATTATTCGGTTTCTTTAGTACGAATCCAAAATCAGCTTTTTCAATCGCTTCTATGATTTCTAGATGAGGCACTAAGTGATCACCTCCATTGAGCTCTATATAATCAAGATTTTCAATAGCCTCCCTGAGCTTCAGTAGATCTTGTTTTAGTGCACAGTAGCCCACAATACGCAATTTTACCTTGTTATTTAGGTTATGGAGCTGCTTGGTTATTTCTATCGCATCGAAAACACCATTGCCTTCTGAGATTGTACCTGTGAACACCAAATTGATGGTTGAGGGCTCTGGGTTACGATAAGCAGTTCTTTCATCGGGTAGGGGCTTGTATTTATTTTCTAGTAAAGTGAAGCGCTGACCGATAAATGGCAGTTGTTTTTGGTACACTTTTTCGGCAAGAATGTAGTGCTTTATCAGAGGCTTACTGAGCCATTCTTTGAGTCTTACCCATACCGCAATGAAAGGTCTAAGACCCTTATTGAAAACATTCGTATTCAGGATGTTCTTCTTGTAGTTTTCTCTAATATCGTAGATAAATATCCCACCAAATAATATTTTGTATATCAAGCTAACTGTCAGTAAATCATGTGTGTTAACTATGTATATATGAGGCTTTACTTTAATTAAAAACTTGAGTACTTTCCATGGTTTGAAAAAACGTGTAAGACTGGCTCTACTGAAGTTTCCCAGGCTATGCGTAGTGATATGGTTGGCGGTCCTGGCATTTTTTGATTCAAAGCCTATGATATTAATATCATATTTGTTTGTTTCAGCCATTGAAAGACCAAACTTCTCGAACATGCGTGTGTCATCTATAGGCTTGAGAAGTGAAGCAATAACAACTTTGGGTTTTTCCATCTGTGCTAATTAAAGATAGAAATTTTATAAACCATTATGGAATTAAGAGACATCATTGAAAAAGCCTGGGACGACAGGAGTTTGTTAAATGATAAGGAGGTGATCCTAGCAGTAAAGACAATTATTGAGGACTTGGATCATGGAGACAGAAGAGTTGCAGAACCTACCGAAGATGGTTGGAAAGTAAACGAATGGATTAAGAAGGCAGTGATTCTGTACTTCCCAATTCAAAAGATGCAAACCATTGAAGTTGGACCATTTGAGTTTCATGATAAGATGATGCTTAAAACAGGATACGCCAAAAAAGGAGTGAGAGTAGTACCTCATGCAATTGCCAGATATGGAGCCTATGTCTCAAAAGGTGTAATCATGATGCCTTCTTATGTGAATATAGGGGCTTATGTAGATGCTGGCACAATGGTAGACACCTGGGCAACAGTTGGTTCTTGTGCTCAAATTGGTGAAAACGTGCATTTAAGTGGAGGTGTAGGTATTGGAGGGGTTTTAGAACCACTTCAGGCAGCTCCTGTAATTATAGAGGATAATGCCTTCATCGGTTCTAGATGTATTGTTGTTGAAGGGGTAAGAGTGGGGAAAGAAGCTGTTCTTGGAGCCAATGTAACCTTAACCGGTAGTTCTAAAATTATTGATGTTACAGGAGATGAACCAGTGATCCATAAGGGTTATGTGCCAGAAAGGTCAGTGGTTATACCTGGTTCTTATGCCAAAAAATTCCCTTCTGGTGAGTATAATGTGCCTGCTGCCATCATAATAGGTAAACGTAAGCCAAGTACGGATTTAAAGACCTCTTTGAATGATGCCTTAAGAGAAAATGATGTAGCTGTTTAGGAAAGATTTCCCATTTCGGGAATTTTTGAAGCTCAGTAATTATAGTAAGTCACTGTATTACAGTGGCTTATTTTTTTGGAGTAGGGTTTGTTCTGTTTTTGTCATAATAAAACCCCTATGAAAAGAATACTACTCATTTTCGCTGTAACCACTTCATTTTTCGCCTGTGAAGAGGGCCAAAACGCAGCGGACATTTCACCTGAAGAAGTTTATGTCCCTGAGCTCATTGCAAATGACGATATAACGGCATTAGCTGCTAGAGTTAAATCTATGAACTCAGGAGGTATCAGTGTGGCGAGTGTAGCTGCCGGTGTTTCCTATACACAAGTAGCAGAAGTAACGCCTAATCAGATCAACGGGCTTAACCTTAGTGCAACAGGTGTTACAGTGTTAAAAGGAAAGGCATATGCAACGTACCATGTGAGAGGAGAAAATTACGGGGGAGAGATTCTCACTTTTAATTTTTCTAATCCGAACAGCCCTCAATTACTCAAATCCTTAGTAGATGAGCATGCCGATTATAATGATATTATGATGGGCCAATACGAAGGGAATATCTGGGTTGCAGGAGCCAGAGATATAGATGTATCTAAATACAACGATTCCAATGGAGCAATAGCCACTAAGATCGGTTTGGCAAATGGATTACCTAAAGATAAGACTTCATGGGAGGTGCCTTTATTATCATATTCTGCTAGTTCCATAACTAGAGTAAATGCACCAAAGGGTGCTTCTAATGGGAGAATATTCATAACCTCAGGTAGTAAGGGAGGAATTGCTGTTGTAAGAGGCAATAATGTGAATGAGGTATTCCATAATAGACAGGTTAACAATGCCAAGCATTTTGATTACGGTAATGATAGAGGAGTCTTTTTACGAGGTAATGGAGATGGAACCTCTACAATAGATGTTTATGCTTTAGATGATTCCTTCTTATTCGAATCTTTTACCATCCCTTACGATGTTACTCCTCTCGGGAAGAATGGAATAGACGTCTCCGGTGACTTTGCATATTTAGCTATGGGAGAAGATGGTCTTGTAAAAGTTGACCTTATCAATAAAAATGTTGTTAGATCATTTCAATCTAGCGGAGTAGGTCTTGCCAATGCCGTTCAGGTAGATGGGGGATTGGTCTTTGTCGCAAACGGTAGTGACGGTCTAATTGTCTTGGATGAGAATACATTCTCTCAAGAAGCTTCATACAAGTTTGAAGGCTCATGTAACTATGTGCATGTGGATGGAGATAATCTGTTTATAGCTAATGGCAGCACAGGCGGGCTTATTATTATGGCAAAGGATTAAAGTATTGTTTTGAGTTTTTGATTTAGAGTAGCGACTATGTCGCATGGGTAGATCTTTCACCCTACTCGGAGGGGCCATTTTGGCCCTTTTCCTTTTTTTAAGAACAGATTGGTCTACCTTTGCGTTTCTATTTGAAAAATCGACAAATGAAGGCTTTTAAGTCACTTATTTTGATTCTCTTAATCACTGTTTTTACAGCCTGTAGTAGTGATGTTACGCGTGAAGCAGATAAACTTGCCAGCGAAGGAAAGTACGCTGAAGCAATTGAAGCTTACAATGAATTCTTGGCTACTAATCCCAACGATATCAAGTCTTTATATAATCGAGGAAGAACCTATGAGGAAATAGGTAGGATTGAAGATGCCAGAAAAGACTTCATCAGAGTGCTAGATATAGATCAAGAAAACATCAATGCTAATTTAAGCATGGGTCAGTATTGGTATAACAAGAGCGATTACAATCGAGCGATCAACTTTTTCAATAAGGTAATTACAGTAGATGGACGGGTATCTGATGCTTACTTATTCAAAGGTAGATCACTACATCAAAGTGGAAACTTTGAGGATGCGCGTAAGAATTACGATTTGGCCATCAACTTCAATAAAAAGAGTGGTGAAGCACATTTATACAGAGGTGCCTTAAAAGTGGCATCTGGTCAAAACAGCTCTGCCTGTAATGACTTCAATAGGGCCAAAGGACTAGGAGTTGAAGAAGCTAGTGCAGCTTTAGCTAAGTACTGTAAGTAATTTTTTATGAGTTTTTTGTGGTCATAAGCAACGTTAGTGTGTATACTCACGTCTTATAGACAATCTACTTTTTTACAAAAACTCAAATCATGTAAAACATTTTAAACTTAAAAAAGTCATTTGCGCTCGTGGCAATGACGTTATTATTCGTTGCAGCAGCTCCAGCTAACTTAGCTTTTGGTCCCGAAGGTACATGGGTATATGAAGTTGAAACTCCCGATGGTAACGTTTCTGGTGAAATGGAAATTACGTTCTCTGAAGGTGAATACGGTGTTACTATAGAGAGTGATGTCTATGGAACTATGAAGCTAGAAGATGTCTCTATGGACAAGGGCGTTATTGAAGCGACTTTTGAACTAGAAGGGATGCTGTTGGATTTCGCAATGGAATTTGACGGTGATTCTATGGAAGGTGTAGTTTATGCTGGCGAAGATGAGCTAGCCCTAACGGCAGAACGAAAGAAGTAAGACCTTCTGAAAAGAAATAGCAAAGCTAGACTTCAGAGTCTGGCTTTTTTTGTTAGAACTAATCTGAGGTAAACGTGTTCGCTTCCAACTGATTCTCTAATTCATCTGGTAAAGTAGGGAAGAAGTCTATGTTTGTCAGTTGCTCAATACTGTCAATTGGTATAATAAAAGTTGATAGGGCAGCATTGCTTTTCTCATTCTTCATTAAGAAGGCCACAGCCTTTATTTCTGGTTTAGTAATATCAAGTATCACTTTGTAATAGTATTCGGGTATAGACACTCCGTTGCGTCCAATCGTCTTATACTTCTTGTTTAGCACAGGACCAGTAACTACATATATTTCAGCATTTTCTGTAGCCCAGTCCCTCACTTGTTCTTCGAGCTTTCTCCAGATGCCTCTGTTGAAAGAAGGATTTTGAGGACTCATGTTACTCATATAAAAGGACTGCGATAAAGCGAATTCATCGTATAAAAAGTCAGCTGCCGGAGCAAGATGCCCGCGATCTAATCCAGATCCTTTATAATCAGAAAGATCAGCTGATCCTGTTCTTACTCTAGGGTCTTTTCTGAAATCATCTTTCCTTTTGAATTTTTCTTGAGCCAAACTATCTGCAACCAATTTGTAGGCTACCCATAAGGCTTGTTCATGTTCTTCGCTATAGCGTAGCGTATAGTAAGGTCTTTCAATAATGGCTTGGTCAGTAGCATAGGCTGGCCACATAAAGTCAAAAGCCTTGGTAAAATATAGGTCGAATGCTTCGTAATCAAAAGGAGCGTTCTCTTCAGTTTTATTGGTAGGAGACTTGTCTTTAGGAGTATTGGTTTCCTTCGTCTGTTCTTCTGGAGTAACGTCATCATCAGAACCTATCTCGGGTAATTCAAACTCTGAGATTGCATTAGGAATAAGCTTTCCTTCTTGAATTGCTATAAAACCATAACCTAAAGCTATAAGAATGATCATGCCTAGGGTAAACTTACCCAAGCTGAATCCACCGCCTTTTTTGGTAGGTGTTCTTCTTGTCGTCTTCTTTTTAGTAGGTGTACGTTTTTTCGCCATTCGTTATTTTTTGGCAATGATAAGTATAAAACCGTTTAGTCGAATTGCAATTTTATTAAATTGAAAGGCTATACATTTTTCAATAATCAAAACAACCTATGCAAACTCAATCATCAAAAAGGTTAAATAAGATTGGTTTCAGACTTATTCTGAATGCCTTAACCTTCTTTTTAATCTTTAATCCGGCCATTGGAGAAATCTTTCAAGACGCAAAGAAAGATTCTGTCACAGGACAATCGCTATTCAAAGACCTTCCACTCAAAGCTGGTAGAACCCTAAAGTTTAACACAAAAGAAGGTACTTGGATATCAGTTGACATAAGCCCTGACGGTTCCACTATCATTTTCGATATGTTGGGCGATTTGTACACCATGCCGGCTGACGGAGGTAAAGCAACACGTTTAACGGACGGGATGGCGTATGATACACATCCTCGCTATAGTCCAGATGGTAAAAGCATTGTGTTCACTTCAGATAGAAGCGGTAGTGAGAATGTTTGGACCATGGAATTGGAATCTGAAGAGACAAAGCAAATCACTAAATCTAGCAACGAGTGGGTTCAGTCTGCTGAATGGTCACCTGATGGTGAGTATATAGTTGCTGTGAAAGGTAGAAGAAACTTCAAACTCTTTATGTACCACAAAGATGGAGGCGGTGGCTTTCAGTTGATTAAGAACCCAAGTGGTTTAAAGGTAAGTGAGCCAGCCTTTAGTGCTGATGGCCGTTACATCTACTATTCTCAAAGAAATGGCGCTTGGAACTATAATGCGCAGTTGCCTCAATATCAAATAGGGGTGTATGACAGAGATAATGGTCAGAATGCCACTATCACGTCACGATACGGATCTGCGTTTGCTCCAACCTTATCTCCTGATGGCAAATGGATGGTTTACGGCTCTCGCTATGAAGATGAGACGGGACTGATTTTGAGAGACTTGAATTCAGGAGACGAGAAGTGGTTGGCTTATCCAGTTCAGAGAGATGAGCAAGAATCAATTGCACCTCTAGGTGTATTACCAGCCATGACATTCACACCAGACAGTAAACAAGTTATTACAACTTGGGGCGGTAGGATCTACAAAGTAGCCATTGATGGTGGTGCTGTAACTGAGGTTCCACTTGATGTAGATGTGGAATTAGATATGGGACCAAGATTAAAGTTCGAATATCCAATCAGTGATGATGAGGATATGCTCGTTACCCAAATTAGAGATGGAGTACCTTCTCCTGATGGTTCTAAACTGGTCTTTACAGCCCTCAACAGATTGTATGTGATGGATTTACCAAACGGTGATCCAAAAAGATTAACTGAGATGGAAATGACCGAGGCCATGCCCACTTGGTCTCCTGATGGAGCGCATGTGGCCTACACTACTTGGTCAGATGCAGACGGGGGAGCCATCTATAAAGTGAATGTTTCCGGTCGCCCCAGACCAGTGAAACTCACTTCAGCATCAGCTATCTATCAAATGCCAGCGTGGAATAAGAACGGAAAAATCGTTTTCAATAGAGGAAGTGCCCAGAATCTAAAAGATGCTTTCGGACCGAATGCGCCTAGAGCGAGCGAAGACCTTTGCTGGATTTCAGCTGATGGTGGCGAAGTAAACTTCATTATGAAAGCACGGGGTAGAAGTGGCGCACATTTCGTGAATAGTAATGACAGAATTTATCTTTCAAGCGGGAGAGGCTTAAGCTCTGTGAGATGGGATGGTACTGATGAGAAGCAGATTATTGCCATCACTGGAATCAGAACTTACGGTTCAAACCCTGCGGATGACCATAGTCATATCGAATATTACGACCCTTGGGCTGAAGATGCTCATGAAGGAACGAATACTTCATTGAAAGAAGGTAGCGGTTGGAGAGAGAACAATCCTCCATCACGAGCAGGTGCTATTTTTATGGCTCCAGAAGGAGACAAGGCCATGGCTCAAATCAATAATGAGATTTATGTGGTAACCGTACCTAAACTAGGTCAAGTGCCTACAATCTCAGTAGCCAACCCACAGAGTGCTCAATTCCCCTCATGGAAACTAACTGACCTTGGAGGTGAATTCCCTGCATGGTCTAAGGATGCCAAGAAAGTACACTGGTCTTTGGGCAAGGCGCATTTCATTTATGATTTAGACGAAGCCATGGCTTATGCTGATAGTGTTAAGGTAGCTAAGAAAGCAGAGGCAGAGGCCAAAAAGAAAGCAGCTGAAGAGAAGAACGATGAAGAAGAGGAAGAGGATGAAAAGGAAGAGACTGACAAAAAGGAGGAGAAGAAGGATGAAGGCTACAAACCTTTAGAATTCAATATTGAGATTACAGTAGAGAAAGATATTCCCGAAGGAGTGGCCCTTTTAAAAGGTGCTCGTATTGTTACAATGAATGGTAATGAAGTAATCGAAAACGGTGATGTATTAGTTGAGAATGCCAGAATTAAGGCTGTAGGGCCTTCAGGAACGCTAGATGTTCCTAGAGGTGCCGAAACGATTGATGTGTCTGGCAAGACCATTGTACCGGGCTTTGTAGATACCCACGCCCACATGTGGCCAGCTTGGGGCTTACACAAAAACCAAGTTTGGGTTTACGCAGCCAACTTAGCTTATGGGGTGACCGCTACCAGAGACCCTCAAACCGCCACAACTGATGTACTCACATACTCAGATATGGTTGAGACAGGTCAGATTTACGGACCTCGTGTTTATTCAACTGGACCAGGGGTGGGTTATTGGGCTTATAACTTTAAGAGTTTAGAGCAAACCAAGAAGGTACTTAAGCAATACAGTGAGTATTATAATACCAAAACCATTAAGATGTACTTAGCAGGGAATAGAAAGCAAAGACAATGGGTAATTGAAGCAGCAAAGGAGCAGAAACTAATGCCAACTACTGAAGGAGGCTTAGACTTTAAACTTAATATGACTCATATGATCGATGGTTATCCTGGCCACGAGCATTCCTTGCCAATTGCTCCTCTGTTTAGAGATGTTACGTATTCGGTTGCAGAGTCTAAGATGGCATATACACCAACACTGTTGGTGTCTTATGGAGGGCCATGGGCAGAGAACTATTTCTATTCACGAGAGAACCCTTACCATGATGAAAAACTATCACATTTCACTCCTTATGGAGAGTTAGCATCAAAGTCTAGAAGAAGACCAGGATGGTTTATGGATGAAGAACACGTGTTCCAAAAGCATGCGGAGGGCGTAAAGTCTGTTGTCGAGCAAGGCGGTATTGCAGGAGTTGGTTCGCATGGCCAGTTACAGGGACTAGGATTCCATTGGGAACTATGGTCTATGGCCTCTGGAGGTATCTCCAATCACGATGCTCTAAAAACAGCTACTATATTGGGTGCTACGGCTCTTGGCATGGAAGGTGATATTGGATCGATTGAAGCGGGTAAATTGGCTGATTTTGTAATTCTTAGTGGTAATCCACTAGAGAATATCAGAAACACTAACACGGTTACACATATCATGAAGAATGGTAGACTGTATGAGGGGAATACTCTAGATGAAGTTTACCCAAGAAAGAAGAAGGCAGATACCTTTTATTGGCATTCTGCCAAACCAGAAGGACTTCCTGGAATTAAGAAGTAAGCATTGAACCGATTACATTAACGGTATTTAGTTTGAACCTGTTAAGTTACTTAAGCTTAGCAGGTTTTTTAATTTGTAAATATGAAAGCATCGCTTAGTATACTTTTCTTAATGGTATTAATGGCTTCTTGTCAAAAGGAGGAATACTCCGCTAATGACCTTTTTCAGCTTTCTACCGAGTCAGATTCTGCTGCATATCACTACACGGAAGGCTGGAAGCAAATCATGGATTATGGTAACTATAGTCAGGCTGAAGTAGAGTGGAGGGAAGCCAAGACCTTTGATAAGGATTTCCTGCTCAACCTTGCGGTTTTGGCTCGGGTGACTCAAGATTTGGAGGAGCGGATAGCACTAACAAAAGTGCTTGAAAGTAGAAAAGACGAGTTGAATGGTGATGAACGCCAGGTGCTTGATATCTATTTAGCCTTAACGCATTACACCAATTTGAGAGATCATGAGTCTAGTTTAAAAGACAGTGCTCTTAATGCAGCGCTTGATTTAAGTTATTCCAACATGCCCGGGGTGGTCAATCGAAATCCTGAGGAGGTTTACCTCAAATCAGAATACTACGAAACACTGCATCGTAGGATAGGGGCAAAACAGACCCTGGACTCTATCCAAATCCTGACCTTGCCTAGTCAAATTGATAATCCTTTTATTCTAGGGTATCGAGCTTCCTTATATGCAGAAATTGAGAATTACGATGCAGCCTTGCTCGTGGCGAGACGTTTAGTTTCAGCCATTGGAGACCGTTCTATTGCTAAACCGTACGCTGTATTAGCCGATATATATTTCAAACAGGGAGACTATGCCCGTGCGACTTTAAACGTTGAAAGAGCATACAGCATTGATCCGAACAACCTTGATATCCTAAGGTTAAAGGATAAGCTTGATGAATTGAATTAGTCTTCCTCGGCTTTGGCTTTAATGTCAGCTAAATCTTGTTCTACAGCCTTGATAGTGCCTTTCTTAAACATCCAACCCATTAAGGCCGACATGATTTTGGCTCCTGTAGTTTGTGCTTGTCCATCGAAACTCATGGTAAGATGGGATGCCCCATTTTCTTCTTTTATAGAAAGCTTTGAGATGTAGATTGCACCATGGCTTTCTGCTCTTGTTTGGTAGTGGCTGTTCTCCTCTGCTTCCGTAATCCACATGGTCTCCTCGGCTTCCTTACCAAACATTACACGCAGTTCTTTCCATTTTAATCCGATTACTCCAGAATGTGGTTTTTCGAGTACTTCTACACTTTTAATACCGCTGATGTGCTCTGCAGCTTTTTCGATGTTAGTGATGATATCCCACACCTTTTCTTTAGGTGCATTGATTTGAGTGGTACAGCTAATTTTCATAGTCAAGTCTGTTGAAAGTAGAATTTACAATTATTTGAGAAAACAAGGAGGCTGAATCGAAGGGAATTGAACTCATACTAAAGTATGAAATCGAAATAGTTGGTTAAATTAAGTTTAACACTCAGCTCTTAAAGGGGATCTAAGCCGTTGTTGGTGTCATCACCTATGACATAGTCCCTTAAATTAGAAGATCGAATTGAAGAGGATAGAAATCTGCGAGGTTTTCAAAACCTCGCAGGTCTCATATAAGGAGATTGCTTCTTTCCTTGCAATGACATTTGCTTTCGCAAGTCGCAAGTCGCAAGTCGCAACTCACTCTAATGTAAGTAGATAGGCTTTTTCAGTGTCTTCAGTCGGGAACTTACATGTCTTATTTTGGCACACATAGACCATGGTCCTTCCTGCAGAAAGTTTGTTTTCAAGAAGCGGAATCGCCCCTTCTTCAGCTCCTCCTAAGAAGAAAATATCAGGTCTGAACGCTTTGTCTAGCTCTATTCTCTTATCATTAGCCTCCTTACCTAGAATAGCCACTTCATAAACTGGGTGCTCAACATGAAGCAAGCCCGATAACCAATTCCCTTTAAAAACAGGAGAGGAGGCGATACTGGTAGACTCCTCGTTCAGCATGTCTATTGCTCTAGCCTCCCATGCTTTTCGAGTGTCATAAAACAGCTCAGAGAGGATTAGGAGGTTCTCCATCATTAATCCGTTTCCAGATGGCAAGTCTCTATCAATTGACGGATAGCTATTAATGAACAGTTGTGAATTGTTCTTTTGCACTAATAATGGAGAATCGGAAGTACCGAATTCCTGTAGAGCAGCTTCCGTAATATCATTGGCAGCTATGATCCAATCTTGATTGAAGGTCACTTGATATAGACTTATCAATGCTTGAATGAAAGCTGATTGGTCTTCTAAGAAGAGATCTTTTTGGTTAGAAGTATTTCTTATCACAAGACTAGCTTGACTGAGTTGATTGTTCATTATCCAATTCCCAAGTTCCTCTGCCTTTTCTAAGTATTCTAGATTGCTAGTTGCTCGGTATAGGTCTACATATCCTGTAATAACTAAGCTATTCCACCCAGCTACAAACTTATCATCACTCGGTACCTTACCTCTTTCAAGTCTTGCTTCTTGTAGGGATTTAAAACTATCTGATTTTAAGTAGTTTAAGTATTGCTCTTTGCTGGTTTCTGTATACAGAACATTCAAGCCATTTTCCCAATTTCCACTTTCAGTTATGTTAAAGAATTGTGCTAGTGCTCCAGATGGGTCTATTGACTCAATTTCATCATAGGCCCATGTGTAGATGCCTCCTTCTTGATCATCACTAACGGCATTGATAGAACTTAAATAACCTCCTTCAGCTCTTTTGAACTCAATCTCTAAATTTGCTGCAGTGCGTTCGGCAACAGAAAGGTAAAATGGATCATTATACTTTCTAGCCGCTTTTGTATAAACGCTAATCAGTTGCGCATTGTCATAAAGCATTTTCTCAAAGTGAGGAACTCTCCATTGGTCATCAGTAGAATATCTGGCAAAGCCTCCTTGTAAGTGATCGAACATTCCGCCTAAGGCCATCTCGTCTAAAGTTTTAACAAGGAAATTGTCTAGATCTGCATCTTCCTGGTAATAGGTTAAATCCAAAAGGTAATCTAAGAAAGGGGAGTTGGGGAATTTCTGTATACCTGCAATTCCTCCATTATTAGTGTCAATGAGCTGTTTTATACCCTCAATCAGTTTTTCGGATTTGAGTTCTTTGGAGGATACCTTCTCTTGCCTAGATTTTATGGATGCTGCAAGTGCTTGAGCTTGAGAAAGTATATTCTCGGGGTCTTCTTGATAGAGGTAGTTCGCTCGTTCAATGATTGCTCTCCAATCCTCATTTTCGAAATATGTACCGGCAAAAAGTGGGGTGCCGTCTGGTGTAGCCACAATATTTAACGGCCAACCACTGCTGCCAATCATTTCTTCTGCTGCTCGGCTATATACTTCGTCAATATCAGGTCTTTCTTCTCTATCCACTTTAATCGAGATAAAACCATCATTCATCAAGCGGGCAACAAGGGTATCTGTAAAAGTTTCTTCCTCCATGACCTGACACCAGTGACAGGCATAATAGCCAATGCTAATTACCAATAACTTGTCTTCATTCTTGGCTTTGGTCAGTGCTTCCTCGCCCCAAGGATACCAATCAATGGGGTTATTGGCATGCTGAAGTAGGTAGGCACTTGTCTCGTATTGAAGGCGATTTAATGAGGCATCTTTTTTAGAAGAGGAGCAAGAAAAAACTGCAGTTAATAAAGCTATGACCAAAACGTATAGCCTTTTCTGAGATTTCCCGAATGTGGGCGCATTATAGTAAATCGAATGTTTTATCTTCAAGGCTCTATTCGTGATAGGAATGAATTGAGACAATGATAAGAGGTAAGATCACAATGAACAAGTATTTTTTAAATACCATTAAATACAGCGCGTTTTTCCTTCTCATTTTGGGTTGTTCCCAAGAGCCCAAAGAAGAGATAAAACCGGTTGAGGATGAAATAGTAGACCCGATATTCAAGCAGGTTCATTTTACACAGTCAGGACTGAACTTTATCAACTCCATTAGAGAAGATCAAGACCATAATTTCTTCAATTATAACTACATCTATAACGGTGCAGGTCTAGCAACTGGTGACTTTAATAATGACGGGTTATTGGACCTATATATGGTTTCAAATCAAAACTCGAATAAGCTTTTTGTAAATGAAGGCGGACTAAAATTTAAAGAGCTTCGCGAAGAAAGCTTAACCATTGAGCAAGGTTGGAGTAACGGTGTCAACATTGTAGATGTAAATGCCGATGGATTTATGGATATTTACCTCAGTAGAGGTGGAACTTATGAAGATGCTGCTAAACGCAAGAATCTACTCTTTATCAATAATGGCGATCTTACCTTCACGGAGTCTGCTGCTCAGTATGGCTTAGCTGATACTGGTTATGGGATTCAATCTTACTTCTTTGACTATGACCGCGATGGTGATTTAGATATGTACATGATGAATCACAGAGATGATTTCGTCAACAAAAACACCATCACATTCCTGAGAGACGAAAAACCACAAGATTTTGATCCTGAGAGTAGAGATAGACTTTACAGAAATGACAATGGCAAATTCCGAGACGTCTCAGATAGGGCAGGAATTGTAAATAGTGCTTGGGGACTTAGCGTAGTAGCTGGAGATTTCAACGAAGATGGTTGGGAAGATATTTATGTAGCCAATGATTACTTGTCGCCAGATTTGCTCTATATCAACAACAAGAACGGCACTTTCACAGAGTCAATCGAAGACTACTTTCAGCATACTTCATTCTATAGCATGGGTTCTGATTTTGCTGATATCGATCAGAATGGACATTTCGATTTATTCACCTTAGATATGGCGCCCGAGGATCATGTGCGCTCTAAACGTTTGATGGCCTCTATGAGTAATGAGGCTTTCAGAACCATGGTTGACGGTGGTTTACAGCGTCAGTATATGTTGAATACACTGCAATACAACCATGGGGAAGGGCTATTTTCAGAAGTGGCGCAGCTCTCAGGAATTAACAAAACCGATTGGAGCTGGACAGCTCTTTTTGGTGATTATGATATTGATGGTAAGAAAGACTTATTCGTAACCAATGGGATTAGAAAAGACATTACGGATAATGATGCCATGGCCAAAACGGATGAGCTGGTGGCTTCGGGGACATTAAGAAATCTAGGACAAGTTTTGTCTCTATTGCCAAATGCTAAGCTTCAAAACCCTATTTACCAGAATAAGGGTGGTCTGAAATTCGAGCGCGCCAATACAAAATGGGGAATGAAGCAATCATTCAACTCTAACGGTGCAATTGCAGGTGATTTTGATAACGATGGTGATTTAGAGATTGTGTTAAACAATATGGACCTGATGACTACCTTCTACAATAATCTGAGCGATGAGAAGGGTAAAAAGTTGAATAAGCTGAAGTTACAGGGTCCTTCAAAAAACAGACAGGCGCTAGGAACTACGGTAACCTTTGTGCTTTCGAATGGAAAAGAGATTAAAGATCAAGTAAGAAACGGTAAAGGCTACTTATCTAATTCAGATCCAACCATTTATTATCCTTCAGATTGGGACGTTGAGAAACTCTATGTGCAATGGCCAACAGGTAAATCAAGTATAATCGAAGATTTTAATGCAGATACCGCGATCGATTATGAGGAAGTGAGTTTCACCGATTTACCAACTAAGTCAAACGATCCAGTCTTCAGTGATACCAAAATGGCTTCTTTGGACTTTAAGCACCAAGAAAATGCTTTTGACGATTTTATTAAAGAAATTCTATTGCCTCATCGTCAGTCAGAGCATGGTCCATTTATAGCCAAGGCCGATGTAAATAATGACGGGACTATGGACTTATACATTGGTGGAGCTTCAGGTCAAGCGGGTGCCCTTTATCTACAAGGCCAAGATGGTTTCAGTCAGTCATCACAAGCCATATTCAGTACAGATAAAGACCATGAAGACATGCATGCCACTTTCTTTGATGCCGACAATGACCAAGACCTAGACCTGTATGTTGTAAGTGGTAGCGGTGAATTCTACAGAGGAGATGCAGATCTTTTGCAGGATAGGTTATACTTAAATGATGGCAGAGGTTCTTTCTCAAGGGCTCCAAATGGAACATTACCTAATAATCATTTAGATGCCGGGAGCAAAGCCTTGGCCAACGATTTTGATCAGGATGGGGATATGGATTTAATTGTTCTCAACAGAAATGTGCCAGGAGAATATCCAATGGCTCCGATGTCTCGCCTTTACGTGAATAATGATGGCATTTTCAGTGATGGTACCGATCAATACGCGGAAGACTTTAAAGATTTATCAGTGATGGTTACCGATGGTTTATTAGCAGATGTGGATGGCGATGGACGCGAAGATCTTGTATTAGTAGGTGAGTGGTCAGAGCCGAAGGTATTACTCAATACAGGCGATGAATTTGAGTTAGTAGAAACTTCATTACCTCCACTTTCAGGTTGGTGGAGAAGCATTGAAGCGACCGACTTAGACAATGATGGAGATTTAGATTTTGTGGTTGGAAACATCGGCTTGAACAATAAATACCAGCCTAAGGCAGAAAAGCCTTTGATACTCTTTTATAATGACTTTGACGAAAATGGGATTGGTGATATTGTCCTTTCTAAAAGCAATGATGGTGAATTACTTCCTGTGAGAGGGCGGGAGTGTAGCTCTCAGCAGATGCCTTTTATCCTCGATAAATTCGATAACTATGAGAAATTCGCCAATGCGAATCTTACAGCAATTTATTCTGAAGAGGGTTTGGCAGCTTCCTTGAAACTCGAAGTGAATAACTTTAAATCTGGGGTGTTGATTAACAATGGCGATTTGGCATTCGACTTTATGCCTTTCCCTACTGAAGCGCAGTTTGGCGCCACTAACGACATTGTTTTAAGAGATATTGATGGAGACGGTTACCAAGATATTATTGCCGCGGGTAACTTCTTTGGATCGGAAGTAGAAACCGTGAGATACGATTCAAACTTCGGTTCTGTAATTATGAACAAAGGAGGGAAAGCCTTAGAAGTTTTGCCTTACTCAGAATCTGGTCTCGCTCTGAAAACCGATGTAAGGGACTTAGAACCAATTGAAGTCAATGGACAAGAGTACCTGATCATTAGCTCGAATAATGAGGCGGTAAAGACATTGAAGTTTAATAAGTAAAAACTTAAAACCTACTGGGTCTCTTCGACTTGGTAGGTTTATTCGAATGAGAATACCCCCAGCCCCTAAAGGGGAGCTATTAAAACCTCATTTTCTCAACTCGCATAAGACAATCGCTAACCCTTGAAGGGGAGCTAAAAGAAATTAATACTTAAAACTCGCTTCCTTGAACTCTGAACTCTTACCCCCAACCCCTAAAGGGGAGCTTGTAAAGACTCATTACTCATTATTCTGAACTCTGAATTCTGAACCCTTCCCTAAACTTTCTTAATTCTCAAACTTCTACCTTTTCCATTTACCCTTTTTAAAGAGGATCATGCCCCAAATGGCAATTAGGATTTCTGTAATGGTAATGCTGCCAAAGACACCTAGCGGACCAAAGTCTAAGGTAATAGCTGCCAAATAGGCTACCGGCAATTGAAATAACCAGAAGCAGAAGAAATTTACAAGGGTTGGTGTTTTTGTATCGCCCGCTCCATTAAAGGCCTGGATGATAACCATTCCATAGGCATAGAAAACATAGCCAGCCGTGATGACCTGCAAACTCAATGCACCATATTCCACTACATCAGGTACCTCACTGAAAAGGCCAATGATGTATTTAGCGAAGAGCAGGTAGATCACCGAAATGCTAATCATAAATATGGCATTGTATTTTCCAGTTTTCCAAACCGAGGTTTCAGCGCGCTCAGCTTGCTTGGCCCCCAAATTTTGGCCCACCAAAGTAGCGGCTGCATTGCTCATACCCCAAGAAGGCATTAAAGTGAACATCATCACGCGAATGGATATGGTATACCCAGCCAAGACATCGCTGCCAAACTCTGACATTATGCGCATTAGGAATACCCAGCTTGAAGTCCCGATTAAGAACTGACCTATTCCTCCTAAGGAGACTTTGATCAAATTCCACATCACGTCTAATCGGATAACAAAGTCTTTGATGCCCAACTTAATTCGGCTCCAACCGAAGAATAGAATCAGAAACTGTGCAATCACTGCTGTACCACGCCCAATCGTAGTGGCAATAGCCGCACCTTCTACACCATAAGCAGGAACGGGTCCCCAGCCGAAAATGAAGATCGGATCGAGGATAATGTTCAGCCCGTTAGAAAGTACAAGTGTCCACATAGCTACTGAGGCATCTCCAGCGCCACGGAAAACGGCATTAATTAAGAATAAGAGCACAACGGTGATATTTCCACCTAATAAGATGCGTGTATAGCCATAACCTTCTTCAATCAGGTCGCTTTCGCCACCCATAAGGCCTAACATTTCCTTAGGGAAAATAATGCCGATTGTACCGATTAATAAGGCTACGGTTGAACCGAGAATAATAGCCTGAGTAGCTGCTTTGGCCGCACCGGCATTGTCTTTCTCTCCCGTTCTACGGGCTACCACTGCAGTTGCCGCCATGCTCAAGCCTATGGCCACGGCATATACCAAGGTGATTACAGATTCCGTGAGCCCAACAGTGGCTACGGCATTAACAGAAATTCGAGAAACGAAAATGATATCGACCAAAGCAAAGGTCGATTCCATTAGCATTTCTAAGATTATAGGGATGGCCAGCATAAAGATGGCCTTGCGGATATTACCTGAAGTAAAGTCCTGTTCTTTACCAAGAATAGATTGTTTCAGGTAGCCGAGATACCTACCAAATGTATTTTGAAATGACTTTGTCATTATTGAGAATTATGAAATGTATAAAAATAAAATGAAGGGGGCGTGAAGGGGGGGGTTATCCTTTCACAGTCGAGACCAGTAGAGTTAGAGTAGCTGGGTAAGACATAATTCTCATTACTTCATCATGGTTAAATCACCTATTTATTTTTTGAATTCAAAAGCATTTATGCGCTTTTCACAAAATTCTTAAAGAAATACTCCATCCCCACAGTCGCTTTCTCCTCAATAAAGGTATTGAAATCAGCAAAGGAACCTTCTGGTCGGTTGGGGTCAATAATGTATTTGGGGGTGCCAGTAGGGCAATAGTTGATTAAGCCCGCAGCTGGGTAAACTTGTAGAGAAGTACCCACTACCAAGAAGATATCGGCCTGAGAGGCAAGCTCTATGGCTATTTCCATCATGGGTACGGCTTCACCAAACCAGACAATATTGGGGCGCAATTGGCTGCCTAATTCGCAGAGGTCACCTAAGTTCAGTTGCCAGTCATCCATTTGATAAACCAGCGATTCGTCTTGAGTAGATCTGCTTTCAAAGAGCTGCCCATGTAAATCATATACGCGAGTACTTCCTCCTTTTTCGTGCAGGTTGTCTACATTTTGGGTTATCACTTCTACATCAAAATACTGCTCTAGTTCGGCCAATAGAGTATGGGCCTTGTTGGGTTTGGCCGTAAGCGCCTGTTTTCTTCTCTGATTGTAAAACTCTAGCACCAAGGCGGGATTGCGCTGCCAACCTTCAGGTGAAGCAAGTTCCATTACATCATGGCCTTCCCATAAGCCATTGGCATCGCGAAAGGTTTTTAGCCCGCTTTCGGCACTAATGCCTGCGCCAGTAAGTACAACAAGCTTTTTCATTAATAACTAATTTATGTGCCTGTCTAAAAAGCCTTGTGTCATCTTAGCAAGGGTAGAGATCTAATTTTAATACCGTCTAATTAAATCATGAAATTCCCAGTCAAGCTGAGAATGATGTTTCTTTTTTTTGAGACGACTTTACTTTATTCAATAGTTTAAAAACGCATCCAAAAGGTAATTCTTTAGCTAATGTTGAGCTCTTCTTTGTTCGCGTCTAATACGTTGATAATGAATTGGATATGCTCTGTAAGGTCTATATCCAAATGATCTACACCTGCTTGGATTTCATCACGTTCTACTTTGGCGGCAAAGCCTTTGGTCTTAAGCTTTTTCTTTACCGATTTTGGTGTCATGCCCACAATGCCACCAGGCCTTACATGGCAACAGGCGATGATGAAGCCTGTTAATTCGTCACATGCTAGTAAGGACTTGTCCAAGTTATTGGTATAAGGAACGTTCCACTTGGTGTAATGCGCAGAAATAGCATGAGCAATTTTCTCTTCTCCTTTTTCGCGTAGCATGGCTACAATACGGTTTGGATGCTCTTCGGGGTAGGCTTCATAATCGGCATCATGCAACATTCCTGTTATAGCATATTCTTCGGGGTCTTCGCCCAAGTGGGCACCATAGGCTTCCATTACCAATTCAACACTTCTTGCATGTCTGAGTAGACTGTCTCCCTTGGTCATGGAGGTTAAGATCTCTTTTGCCTCTTCTTTGGTCATTTTACGATGTAGTCATTTAAGAAATCAATTAATTGAGATGCGAATATCGGATGTAATGGCGAATAAGGGTCGCTATAAGTTGCCATATTCTCTACTTGGTTGGCAGAAGATTCCTTCAACACATGATTCATATTTTTTATAATAGCTAGTCTAGAAGCCTCATTGGATACATTCAATCTTTGTGCGTCTTCAACGCTAACCTGAAGATCGGTTGATCCATTCACGATTAAGACAGGGATATCTAATTTGTTAATTTCGTCTAGTGGATCGTATTTCATCCAAGAGGCCAAAAAAGGCTGTATGCTCGGTCTAAACAAACTTTGAAAGTAGATGGGTAGATTCTCTACCTTTTTACCCGCTTTGATCTTTGCCATAATATCATCACCCTCTTTTAAGATAGAATCAGGATTCATTGGGTTAGAGCGCAGCTGTGTTTTAAGGGTGGCATCTATAGTGAGGGAAGGGCCTGCCAATGAAATAAAGGCATCTACTTTGCGGCTATTGGCCAGCAACATGCCAATTAATGAACCTTGTGAATGGCCTATGATTATGAATTTTTTGAAGCGTTTGTCTGCTTGCAGATAATCTAGCCAGGCAGTGGCATCATTTACAAAATCGTCAAACACTAGGTCTTGTTCGTTGGTATTGGCATCGGCACTGAGTCCCATACCACGCTTATCAAAGCGGAGACTTGCCACCCCTGATACGGCTAGTTTTTCAGCCAACATTCTTAGCGAGTTGTTTTTGCCACCAAGTAATGCGGAATTGCCGTCTTTGTCTGTAGGGCCAGATCCTTGGATAATTAAAGCAACGGGTCCTTTTTTAAAGCCAACGGACATCATGAGCATACCACCGAGCTTGCCGGCCGCTACCGATGTTTGTACCGTATCTTCAGTGTATTGTGCCCATGATAGGCTACTGTATAAAAAGAGGGCGGTAAAGCAAAGATAGAATCGTCTCATAGGAATTCATTAAGCTAACAAATCAGTAGCGAATTCTGAAACAATGGAAGTGCCAAAAAGTGAAAGCTTGTTAATTACTTCTTCTTCTTAGCTCGTTTTTTAGGCTTTGGGGCATTCTTCTCTAAGATGGCGATGGCTTCATCAAGGGCCATGTCAGCCACTTCAACTGTTTTGGCTAGCTCAACTTTCACCTTGCCTTTAATTACGTTGTGTCTGCCCCAACGTGCTTTTTCAATACGAACGCCTGCGTCTTCCCAGTTGTGAATCACTTTTTCGCGTTCCTTACGCAGCTTATCTTCAATCAGTTCAACAATATCTTCATCAGAAAGATTATCCCAGTCGTACTTCTTGTTCACATTAATGAACAAGTCATTCCATTTAATAAATGGACCAAAACGACCTTTGTCTTTTTGCACAGGCTTGTCGTCATATACATAAATAGGAGCGTCTGCCTCTTCTTTTTGCAAGATGAGTTCCTTACACTCGTCCAGATTTATGCTTAATGGATCGGTACCTTTGGGTAGGGAAACGAATTTCTCGTTGAACTTGATGTAAGGGCCATAACGGCCATCGGCCACCACAACAGGTAAATCTCTGAATTCACCAACCTCACGAGGGAGTTTAAAGAGGTCTAAAGCATCTTCCAAACTCATGCTCTCTAGGAACTGACCGTGCTTTAAACTTGCATAAGACGGTTTTTCGTCATCATCTTCTTGAGGCGTTTCACCCAATTGGGCATAAGGACCAAACTTTCCTAAGCTCACATAAATCGGTAATCCTGTTTTAGGATCATTACCGAGTAATCTTTTGGTATCAGGTCTGTCTTCTCCCAATGCCTTTTCCACCAATTTGTGAAATGGATTGTAGAAAGAGCTGATCATCTCTTGCCAGTTTTCTTTATGATGAGCAATGCCATCGAACCTTTCTTCTACATTGGCAGTGAAGGAATACTCCAGCACGTCTTCGAAGTGTTCTGTGAGATAGTCATTTACAATCAATGCAATATTAGTAGGGAAGAGCTTCGCTTTTTCGGCACCTGTGTTCTCAGTACCTGTGGCCACTTTTACCTCATTGTTCTTGAGCATCAGCTCTTTGAACTTTCTTTCATGGCCATCGCGATTCTCTTTCACAACATATTCCCGCTTTTGAATAGTAGAAATAGTAGGTGCATAGGTTGAAGGTCTTCCAACACCCATCTCCTCTAATTTTTTTACCAAACTAGCTTCTGTAAACCTTGCAGGTGGTCGTGTGAATGTTTCGCGAGAATAAATTCTATCTAAATCTAAGACTTGGCCTACGGATAATGGAGGCAGCATGTCTTTTGCTTCTTCTTCCTGATCATCGTCAGTCGATTCTAGATAAACCTTTAAGAATCCTTCAAACTTGATCACTTCACCTTGAGCTGTGAAATGCTCAGAGTTGGTTGAGATATCTATGGTAGCCGTAGTCTTCTCCAATTTGGCATCTGCCATTTGAGAAGCAGCGGCTCTTTTCCATATCAACTCATACAGTCTTTGCTCATCGTAGTTGTTCCCGGTGGAATGAACTGCAAAATTGGTAGGTCTAATGGCTTCGTGTGCTTCTTGTGCACTCTGAGACTTCGTTTTAAACTTTCTGGTCTGAACAAATTCAGGACCATAAGCGCTTGTTATTTCTTTAGTTGCTCCCTGAACCGCTTCATTGGATAAATTCAAGGAATCAGTTCTCATATAAGAGATCTTACCAGCTTCATATAATTTCTGAGCTAGACTCATAGTCCTAGCTACGGCAAAACCTAGTTTTCTACTCGCTTCTTGCTGAAGGGTAGAAGTTGTAAATGGAGGTGCTGGAGATCTTTTAGCAGGTTTTGTGGTGAGGTCACCAATGCTGAATTCAGCATTTACACATGAGTTTAAAAAGTCTTGTGCTTCTTTTTCAGTTTTGAGTTTCTTAGGTAATTCGGCTTTCAGCGTTCTACCATCAATATTAAAGAAGGCTGAAACTTTAAAGCTGCTTTGAGAATCGAAATGCTCAATACTTCTCTCTCTTTCTACAACCAAACGCACGGCTACGGATTGTACACGACCTGCAGATAAACCATATTTTATCTTTTTCCAGAGGACGGGAGAAAGCTCATAGCCTACAATTCTATCGAGAATTCTTCTGGCCTGTTGGGCATTCACTAAATCAATGTCAATCTCCCTAGGGTTTTCAATAGCTTTTTGAATAGCAGACTTTGTGATTTCTCTAAAAACGATACGCTTGGTATCCGAAGGATTTAAAGAAAGTGCTTCTTTCAAATGCCAACTAATAGCTTCACCCTCACGGTCATCATCACTCGCTAGGTATATGGTTTCGGCTTTTTTAGATAGTTTCTTCAGATCTCGAATAACATCTCTCTTGTCAGCAGTTACTTCATAAGTAGGAGTGAAGTTGTTCTCAATATCAATGGCCTTATCGCCTTTAGGTAAGTCTCTTACGTGCCCGTAACTAGACACTACTTTAAAGTCTTTTCCTAAATACCCTTCTATCGTTTTCGCCTTTGCAGGTGACTCTACTATAACAAGATTTTTAGACATATATGCTGAATATTTTTCTGAGAAGCGCCTCAAAGATGCGTATAAAATTTTCAAAATAGCAAGGGATAAATGTATTCACCTTAGTTTCTATACATCATTATCTCCTTTTTTACTTTGATGTTGTCACAACCCGAGTATGAACATTATGGTTAAAAAAATTCTGTTAGTCAGGCATGCTGAAGCCCAATTTCCTACAATAGATAAGCGAGATTTCGAAAGAGATTTAACATTGAACGGGGAAAAGCAAGCAACCTTATTAGGCATGCATATCAATAAGTTATCTCCTCAATTCGATGCGGTATATCATAGCCCAGCTAATAGAACCATACAAACAACCAATGGTATTTTAGAGCAGCTAGATCGTGAAGTTCGACTGATTGAATCTGAAGAACTTTATGAAGCAACCTCGAATCTTTTTAAAGCTTTTGTGAATAGAATCGATTCTCATTATCAAAATGTGATCATTGTGGCTCATAATCCTGCCATTGCAGAAGTTTACGCTCATTATGTAATGGATGTAAAAGACTTCAGTCCGGCTACAGCGGCACTTTTACATTTCGAAGTAGCGAATTGGAACCTTATTTCTGGTAATCAGGCAACTGAGGAAGATTATTACTATCCAGGCATGCGATAGGATTACCCCAAATCCTACAAAACTCTAAATAGCTCCTGAAACAAGTTTAGCATGACGTTTACTCCCCCTTTGGGGCCAGGGTAAAAACTAAATTTGTTTTATTCGTCATTACCGCGTAGGCGGTAATCCACCCAATTCATTCAATTCAGCCCTCATTAGATCCTAAAATAAGTTCAGGATGATGTTTACTCACCCTTATAGCATACACTGTAGGTTTAGCGGAAGCGTAAGGGACTGGGTAAACCCTTTTATTCACTAAAGGGAGACTAAGTCCATCAACCTTTAGGGCCGGGGTAGAATCTCCATCGATTCATCGGGTCGACTAATTAAAATCCAGAACAAATAGACTCTCAAAAATTTGTTTCGCTCTTAGTATCTCGCAAAAGGAATTGAGTTTAGCTTTGCAATATGAGTTCTTTAGGAAGACATATCATCGTGGAGTACTATGACTGTGCGCCCGAGGCATTGAACGATGTTGTTCATATTGAGAAGAGTATGGAAGGTGCTGCTGAAGAAGCGGGTGCTACCATTATTAACTTAACATTTCATCACTTTTCTCCTTATGGAGTATCAGGAGTGGTTGTAATTCAAGAAAGCCATTTGGCTATTCATACGTGGCCAGAATACGGCTATGCGTCTGTCGATTTATTCACTTGTGGAGATACGGTAAATCCTTGGGTCTCTTATCAGTATTTGAAAGACGCCTTTAAGGCAGGTCACGGTTCTGCTATTGAATTGCAAAGAGGAGAGATGGCACTTCTCACGAAAAAGAAATTCGACCTAAAGCAACTGAGAGACGATAAGAGTTCTGTTGAAGGAGACCCAATTAGAACACGTGATGTGTGGTTTACGGAAAGAGACGATAAAATTGCCTTATCCCTAAAACATGATGGAAAGCTCTATGATGTACAGTCTGATTACCAGAAGGTTGAGGTCTATAAGACGCAAGCCTACGGCAATATGCTGACCTTAGATGGCATGGTCATGACTTCTGAGAAGGATGAGTACGTGTATCATGAAATGATAACCCATGTGCCGACATTAACCCACCCGAACCCCAAACGAGCCTTGATAATCGGTGGCGGTGATGGTGGAACGGCCAGAGAGATGCTGAAGCATGAGAATCTGGAAGAGGTAGTGATGGTGGAAATTGATGACAAAGTAATTGAGGCTTGTAAAGCGCATTTACCGAGTATCTCATCCGCCTTAGAGGACCCAAAACTGAACTTGATTGTTGATGACGGCATCAAGTACGTAAAAGCTGCAGCTAATGAGTCTTTTGATATCGTAATTGTAGATTCCACTGATCCCGTTGGCCCTGCAGAAGGTCTGTTTTCAATAGAATTTTATAAGGAAGTCTACCGCATTTTATCTAAAGATGGAGTGATGGTTACGCAAAGTGAGTCTCCGAGATTTAATAACAAGGTGTTCAAAGAGGTTTACGATGTGTATCGAGGGATTTTTGGTCAAGAAAAGGTACATTGCTATCTAGCCTACATTCCTACTTACCCAACAGGAATGTGGTCTTTTTCATACAGTTCTAAAGGTTCCGCACATCCTTTAGATGGTTTTAAAGAAGACAAAATGAGTGCTTTTACAGATCGTAATAAGTTGAGTTATTACAATGAGGCTATTCATAAATCAGCTTTCGCTTTGCCTAACTTTGTTAAAGAAATGATTGGCTAATGGCAGCGTTTGATCCAAATGGAGTAGGTGTTAAAGGAACCTTGTTTGGGCTTCCTTATGATGTGGAAAATGCAGATATCATTGTGATACCTGTTCCATGGGATGTAACCGTTTCTTACAATTCTGGCGCCATTGATGGGCCTGCCTCCATTCTGGAAGCTTCCTCACAAATTGATTACGAGATACCGGGAGTTACTTCTCCTTGGAAGACTAAAGTGGCTATGCTGGAGATTCCTGAGATGTGGCATACTCAAGGAATTCAGTTAAGGACCAAAGCTCACGTGTACATCAAGTGGTTGGAACAAGGAAGTCCCAAAGATGAGGAAGAAGAAATGCTGGCTAGGCGCGATGAGATTAATTTAGAATGTGCGCAATTAATGAGTTACGTCAAGCAGCAGTCGGCTTATTGGCAGGGCAAAGGGAAGAAGACTATTCTTCTTGGAGGAGACCATAGTACACCGCTAGGTCATATTCAGGCCTGTAATGAAAAGTACGGTGAGTTCGGAATCCTGCAAATAGACGCTCATGCCGATTTGAGAAAAGCCTATGAAGGTTTTACCTATTCGCATGCCAGTATCATTTACAACGTTTTAGCCGAATGCGAGGTTTCTAGGTTGGTACAAGTCGGGGTTAGAGACTATTGTGAAGAGGAATTCAAAAGGATTGATTCTGAAAATTTACACATCAAGACATTCTTCGATCAGCATTTAAAGGAAGATCAGTTTGATGGCATGACTTGGCGCCAGCAGTGTGAAGAGATTATTGAAGTACTTCCGGAGAAGGTTTATCTCACTGTTGATATTGATGGTCTCAAACCGGCCTATTGTCCAAATACAGGTACGCCTGTTCCGGGAGGAATGGATACGGATCAGCTCTTTTACTTATTGAAGAAGCTAAAGTCATCAGGAAAAGAAATCGTGGGAGCAGACTTGGTTGAAGTAGCGCCAGGAGCAAGCGAATGGGATGCGAATGTAGGAGCCAGGGTGCTATGGAGAATGGTTCAGTTGTTCAATTAAGACTGATTTCCATCTGGTTCATACCAATCATAAATATTCAAGCCTGATTATTGCCAGCTTAGTGCTTTAGCCGTATACTGCACGCTTAATCAAATAGACTGTTTTGGAATTTATTAATCAAGCTGTTTCGAGCTTTGCGAGCTGGATCTGGGGTTTTCCACTTTTAATTCTTGTAATGGGAGGTGGGCTATTTTTTATGACCTACAGTCGCTTTACCCCGTTTCTTTATTTTAGACATGCCGTGCGCGTGTTAATGGGCAAATACGATGAGCATGACAAAGAAGGACAAATCAGTCATTATGAGGCGCTTTCTACAGCACTAGCCGCCACAGTAGGCATGGGTAATATATCTGGTGTTGCCGTGGCCATAACTATGGGAGGCCCAGGCGCTATATTCTGGATGTGGGTTTCGGCCTTTTTTGGAATAGCCACAAAGTACTTTACATGTACACTTGCAGTGATGTATCGCGGAAGAGATACCAAAGGAAAGCTACTTGGTGGACCTATGTATGTGATCACCGAAGGCTTGGGTAAGAAATGGAGACCACTCGCTGTCTTCTTCTGTATCTTCGCCTTGATTGGCGCCTTACCAATCTTTCAGGCTAATCAGCTCACTGCGGCAATGAATGTTGTGCTAGCACCCGAATTGGGTTATGATGCCGAGAGTTCATTCATGATTTTTGGAACACCAATTTCATATGCTTCGGCTATCATTGGCATCATCCTTACTATTCTTGTCTCTTCGGTAATCTTTGGTGGGATTAAAAAAATCGCAAAAGTGGCTTCGCGAATGGTCCCTTCAATGGTTGTTCTATACTTCTTACTTGTAGTCTTCATCCTTCTTCAAAATGTGAGTGGAATTCCTGCAATCTTTAGTTCAATATTAGAGGAAGCGTTTACTGGTAGTGCAATTCTAGGAGGAGGATTAGGTGCTGTGATTATCGTAGGTGCAAAAAGGGCTGCTTTCTCAAACGAAGCGGGTATAGGAACTGCACCACTGGTTCACGGAGATTCTAAAACTGACGAACCTGTGAGAGAAGGTCTTGTTGCTATGTTAGGGCCTGCTATTGACACATTGGTAGTATGTACGCTAACAGCCCTAGTGATTTTAGGAACTGGTGTTCATGAAGCCTATTTAGGGGCAGAGGATACAGGTTTATTAGGTGTTACCTTAACATTAGAGGCATTCAATACAGCTATTCCTGGCTATGGAGGTTTCTTACTAGGAATCTGTATTTTAGTTTTTGCGGTAAGCTCCTTACTTTCTTATTCATACTATGGTGTGAAGTGTATGTCATTTATGATTGGTGCAGACAAAGGTGGCTATTACAACTATATCTACATAGGTACTGTGATTCTAGGGGCAGTTACATCCCTTGGTTTTGTGGTTAACCTGATTGATAGTGGTTTTGCATTGATGGCCATACCGACCATGATATCAGCAATAATTCTAGCGCCTAAGGTGGTAGCAGCTTCAAAGGACTATTTTAAACGCTATAAGGCAGGAGCCTTTGATCAGCGTTGAGCCAAGCCTAATAAAAAATCTTCAAACTTTCGGGTATCGTAATTAGCGATACCCGTTTTTGTAAGTACTAATTCACCTTCAGGACTTATCACGAAAGTGGAAGGCACAGCACCTGTTCTAAATTCGTTGGGTAGGTTAGAGGTTGCGTATACATCAAAGTCAAATTCCTTTTTCTGAACCCAATTGTAAGCCTTGTCAAGGCTATTATCCTGTGAGATCATAATAAAAACGATGTCTTCAGAAGCGACTCTATTATGAAGTTTATTAATACCAGGCATTTCAGCTACGCAAGGTGGACACCAAGTAGCCCATATGTTAATAAAAACAGTTTTACCCCTGAATGAGCTCATGGCTATTTCATTTCTATTGATATCAGTTAGAGAGAAATTGAGGTTGGCAATGGTGGCTTCATCTTCTTCTACTGAAGCATTCATAATCCCCGTTTTTAAGATAAGCCCTTGTACTCGGCCAAAGACTTCAGCTTGACTGCCAGTGAGGTAAATCACCAAGAATATCACCACAATGACTCCAAGTTCGATGAGGTCTCGCTTGCTAACCCGAGGTTTTTTGTCTTTTGCCATACTTCGTTTTACAATAATTTATCGTGCTAAGTTCAATTTACTAGAAACAAATTCAGTTGTGTAACTTAAATTACTTCAAACCTTAAAAGACATTGCTTGTTTATGTGATGATTGCGCTTCTTTTTTGCGCAGCAACCTTAAGCATGAATAAAATGAATTTAAAGAAGTCTTCTTTTCTAGTTATAGCCCTAACGTTAATCCTTTCAAGTTGTGGTGCACCAGACGGTGTTTCTTTCCCAAATCTCACAGATGGTCAGACAGTATCTAGCCCATTAATGGTTGAGTTTGGTGTAAGCGGTATGGAAATTCAACCTGCTGGCGAAATAGTGAAAGGTACTGGTCATCACCACATTATCATTGATGGAGATTGGATTAAAACGGGTGAGCTTGTACCTGCCGATGATACACATATTCACTTCGGTAAAGGTCAAACTGAGACTACGTTGGACTTAACTCCAGGGGAGCATACATTAACTTTGCAGTTCGCAAATGGTGCACACCAGTCTTATGGTGAAGCTTGGAGTAAAACCATTACCGTTAACGTAGAATAATGGAAATTATAAATGCAGCAGGGGCTCCCAAAGCTTTGGGGCCTTACTGCTCTGCTATTCGTACCGGAAATCTTTTGTTCTGTTCAGGTCAAACCGGTATTAATCCTGAAACCAATCGGGTAGAGGCCACTGATGTTGAAGGTCAAACCCGACAGGTAATGGAGAATCTAAAATCTGTTTTAGCAGATCAAGGCTTAAACACTTCTCACATTGTAAAGTGCAATGTTTATCTCAGCGATATGGCCAATTTTGAAGCGATGAATGCCGTTTACGGTGAAATGCATGAAGGCCATACGCCAGCAAGAACTACTGTAGCTGTTGCCGGTTTACCTCTTAACGCACTCGTTGAGATTGAATGTATTGCAGAGTTCTCATAGTTAGCGTGTTTATTTCTTTAACACCAGTTTTCTTCCCAGCTGCTGAATCTTCTCTCTAGTCAATAACATTGGCCTGAACTCTCCCTTTACGTACATTTCTGCTTGGTCTTTGTAGTGTTGACTAAAGATGTTACCAGAATTGCCTGTAGGTAAAATACTACGGCTATTATCTATGTCTGAGAAGTCTACAATCCTTCTCGTTGAAGGTCCAAACGTTGCGTTGTATTCTGAATCACCATCCATGCTATATCCAATGTTGTTGAGCACTTCAACTCCGCTAGGCGCATTTAATGGCCCTACATTGAAATAGGGTCTTAGCAATTCAATTGCCCCAAATGGATGATCATGTTCCAATGTGTGGAGCTCTCCCCAAGATATTTTAGCGCTATAATCACTTCCAAATTTCGATTCAAAATGGTCTAAGGTTGCTTTAAAGGCTTTGTTGATAATTGTTCCTCGGTCTTCAATTTGAGAAGTGCTTACATCGTCCCACCAGATTGATTGTGGATTCTTAATGACAAAGGCCACACTTCTCTTGTACGCATTGGTTGACATAAATGCCTCTAGACCATCAGAACCCATTTCATCTTCACAGGCCATTTTCATCACTCTATAAATTAAGGCTTGATATACGGCTGGCCCTTTGCTTTCCAGTTTATGCTCTCCATTCCACTCTTTCAGAATATTATACAAGGCTAATTCTTCTTCGCCTTTGGGTATAAGTTCCGCTAGAAGTACCTGCATAATGTCTCGGCTAGCAGGATTAATGTCATCAGTAAGCATGTTCTCCATATAGCTAACATCAACATCGTTTTTATGCTCTAATAGATCAACGATTCTCCTTCCTCTATCTTCTGGTAAGTAATACCCAGGGTAAAGACCAGTATCAATGGTGTCTGGCTGATTATTTGCGCTATAAACATAGCCCCATGATGGATTCTCTGCCTGAGGATTCTGACTAAAATCTAAGAATCCCTCAAAGTCATCAGATCCATCTCCATTTAATACCAGTTTGGAATTTACATGCTCAGGACGATTCGGGAGTTTGGCAGAAGCCCACCAAGCCACATTACCCATTTTATCCCCATACATAACGTTGAGACCAGCAGCATGAATATTTGAAGCGGCTTCTCTCACGTCATCAATGTTCTTTGCAGCATTAAATTGGTAAGCCACTTTTAACATAGAATTGTCAATCGCAGTTAATGCCCACCACATAGAAGTTGGTGGTGCATCTTCAAGTCCATCAACCACATCGTTTACGATAGGCCCATGGACGGAAGAACGAACATCCATAGTGATGTTCTCACTGTCTTTTACCAATATGGTTTCAGATCTACTGTTAAACTCCATTGTGTCACTTTTGTACAAGTACTGATTTCCTTCACTTTTGAGCACTTGCTCTTGGTAAAAATCGATATCGTCATTTTCGAACATGGTAAGGCCCATGGCGATGTCTTGGTTATGAACCAAAAGCCCAAAAGGTAAGCCCGCAACAAAGTAGCCATATACCTCCATTTCAGGACTATTCAAATGTGCTTCATACCAAACTGAAGGAGCGGCATAATCAATGTGTGGGTCATTTGCGAAGAGTATCTTGCCTGTTGCAGATTTTTGAGGGGAGACCACCCAACTATTACTACCCAACCATTTTGGTACGGGCAATCCGTTAAGTACTTTGGTCGTTTGCTGGTTCAAAGCCATATAGGCTTCTGCGTTTGGGTAATTTGGAATAAAGGCGGTAGAAGGGTCTACATTCATAACATCCAAGTCATTCATATATGCAGGTCCAAGTTTATCCATAATGGCTGTTGCCCATGGATCCAATTTATGCGCATGTGCAAAACTGAAGGACATATAGCCGATTACATTATAGATGTCTTTTAAGTCGAAAGGACTTTTCTCAACTCCAGCAAGTGTATATTCAATAGGGGTATAACCGTTCTCTACAAATTGATTAATTCCTTTCAAATACTGTTTAGAGGCTATTAGTTCTGGTGAATCACCTTCCTCCACGAGGTTCTTAGCCATCCTTTCAGAATATTGGTCTATTGGTAGTGTTCGAAAGAACTGATCAATCTCCAGCATTTCTGTTCCGAATAGTTCTGATAGCCTACCTGGTGCAATTCTCCTTAAAAGATCCATTTGCCATAAGCGCTCTTGTGCATGCAGATAACCAAAGGCTAGATACAAATCGTCTTGGTTTTCGGCATAAATATGAGGGATGCCATAGTCATCGTAAAAGACTTCTACTTCAGCTTGTAAACCAGTTAATTGAAGGTTGCCCTCATAGGTAGGTTTTATGCTTTGTGTATAAAAGTAGATGCTCCCTATTAAGAGCAGCAGTAAGACTACAATTACAATCAGAATTCGTTTTAGGATTTTCAGAGGAGTGAGTTGACCGTTGAAAGTAGCTATTCTAGCGATTAAGAAAAAGAGCAAATAAAAACGCCACTCTCAAAATTGAAAGTGGCGTTTTAAAATGTAACTAATATCTATTAATTATCAGGATTGTTGATGTCCACATTGCTACGATAATCACCTAATAAATGCTCTGAGAAGTGATACCACATCATTTGCTCGTAGTAATCTCTCTTACTTCCGTAACCGTGTCTAGCACCCGGAATAGGCATATAATCAAAACGCTTACCCGCTTTCATTAGCTCATTGGCTAGTCTTAAACTGTTAGCTGGGTTTACGTTGTTATCTCGCGTACCATGTGTGATAAGCAAGTGACCTTTTAGGTTCTTAGCGATTGAAGGATTGGTTTTAACCTTAGCATCCCAAGTTACCTCAGTGTACTCGTTACCATCTTCATCTTTCTTTTTCTTCTCAACACGTTTAACGCCATTGTGCGTCTCACCCCACCATTTGTTGTACACGTTATTATCATGGTTACCAGCTGAAGAAGCGGCTGCATGATAGAAATCAGGGTACATAAGCATAGCTGCACTTGACATAAAGCCACCACCAGAGTGACCGAAAATACCAACGTGATCAAGGTCAATGAAAGAATGTCTTTCAGCCAAAATCTCTAAAGATCTCTTGTCATCTGCCAAAGCATAATCTCTCAGGTTCTCATAACCGTAAGTGTGGTAATACTTGTCTCTTAGTGGGCTACCACCTCTGTGCCCCATACTTACCACAATAAACCCAAGCTGAGCCAGTGCTGTATTGTATCTGCCCGTGGTAGTGAAATCATTGACAAATGATTCTGTTTGTGGACCTGGATACACGTAAGAGATCACAGGATACTTTCTGGTTGAGTCAAAGTCGAATGGCTTGTACATTACGCCATAGAGGTCTGTAATGCCATCATCTGCCTTCATTGTGAATCGTTCAGGCATTTTCCAGCCAGCTTGCTCTAGTAAGCTTAAATCAGCAGATTCTAAGTCCATTATGATATTACCATCTCTGTCTTTTAATACAGATTTTGGTCTCATATCTACAGCTGAATAGTTGTCTACATAATACTTAGAAGACTCAGACATTCTCATCTGATGATTCGCAGGTTCTGTACTCAATGCTTTAAATCCTGTACCATCCAGATTAGCTCTGTACATTAAAGCGTAGTAAGGATCGATACCTTCTTCTCTTCCTCTACCTTCAAAATATACTTTTCTACCTGCAGTATCTACTTGTGTAATTCTGCCTGTCACGAAGTATCCACTATTTGTAATCTTATTTTTTAGTGCTCCGCTATTGCCATCATACAAATAAAGCTGGCCCCAGCCATTTCTCTCAGACCACCAGATTAAGTCTTCACCTTCGTTCAAAATGGATAATTGCGTGTTAGGAGAGTAGAAGTAAGGATAGTTCGTATCCGTGAATAACTCTTTCACTTCACCCGTATTCGTGTTAACAGAGACTACGTCTAGAGAATCACTTGTTCTATTCATTCGAGTCATGAACAGTCTATCTGAGGTCTTACCTGGTAGATAGGTAGAAACCGTTTGATCGATGTACTTTTCAATGTCTACATCAATTCGATTACGGCTTTCAGGTTCAAAAATGCTTAAATGTGCTTGCGGTACATCTTGATCGCCCGGCATGGCATATTTATAAATCTCTACTTCTGGTCTTGGGTTACTTAAGTCGTCAATCACGAAGAGCTCTTTAACTTTTCTTGAATCAGAGCGAGTAACGTAGAATTTAGATTCGTCTTTAAACCATCTTGTAGAAGCTCTGAATCGTTTGTCTTTAGTAGTATCTCCTCTGTCAAAACCATAGCTAAACCATCTTTTACCGTCATCAGCTAATAGAATTTCAGTTGAATCAGGGTCGTCAGCCATCATCATGTAAAGATCATAGTTCTTTGAGAACGTGATATAAGTACTATCAGGAGAGTATGTTGCCCAACTCGTTCTTTTCTTAGCTTTCTCAGTAGAATCACCTTTGGTAATTCTCTTGGTCATGACGTCGAAGTGATAGTCGATACTATCAACCATGAATTTCACAGTCTTATTATCGTCTTCTAATTTCACTCCTCTAAGGTTCAAATCTCTGTGATTCCAAGGTTTGCTTGTTAATTCACTCATTTGAGCGGCAAAATCCTTAGGATCGAACATTTCTTCCTTAGATCTTTTTGCTGGGTCCACTACATAGAATTTCTTTCCTTCTGTAGTAGTGTAGGTGTACCAGAACTTATCGCTGTCTTTAAACCACTGCGGATTCACTCTTGTACTCTTCAACATCTTTCTGATGTTGGTCGATTTAAATTTTTCAGCTGCTTTAAAGTTTGCCTTGTATTGCTGTGAAATAGCAGGCAAAACCATTAAAGCCATCAAAATTGTTAATAGGCCTTTCTTCATTTTTTAGAGTTTAATACTTTAAGATTGAGCCTAATCGGTTACCAACATAGGGAGTTTCTTTAATCAGCGATTAGTTGGGATAAACGGGAAGGTGAAGCAGAAGTCGGGATTGCAAAATCATTTAAAAGTGCCACGCTACTCCAAAGTCTAACACGAAAAAAGGCTACTCGATTGAGCGGCCTTCTAATCTTTAGGTTAGTTTTTATTACATCTTAATTGGTAATTCTACGACTGTGTTTTCCCAGCCTACCATTAAATGTGCACCACCATCAACTTCTTTGAACAAAATTGATAGGGCTTCAATTGGAGTGTCTGGAGTGCTAATAACGTTAGTCTTTACTCTTGCAGCATATTGATTTTCCTTGGTTGTATAGTTACCCAAGTATTCAACTTAGAGCTTAAGATAAACTCCCATTCTTTTTCACCTGGAATAGCAAATATGGCATAAGTACCTGCTGGCATATCAACGCCACCAAAGTTAACGCTTTGGTAGAAAGTGATTTCAGGAGCTTCGTTAGCGCCAAGTCTCCAAACTTTACCGTAAGGTGCGGCTTTGTCACCGATCATTTTTCTGCCTTTGAGCTGAGGTCTACTATAAACAATTTTCATTTTTAGCTCTCTCACTTCTCTCCCAAAAACTTCGTCTAAAGGTTGTTCATGTGGAAAATAAGATGCGTCCATAGGACTTGCATCCATTGCAGGGAAATCTTGTGCTTGAGCGCCTAGTGAGATAAATGCTACAGCAATTAATGTAAGTAATGTCCTTTACATGGTTTGATATTTTTCGCATGTTAAACTCCTTTTCAAAAAGAAAAGTTCGAAACTAATCAATAGAAGAAAATGTAGGAGATGATTATTGCGGCAATTACACCAGCAAAGTCGGCTATGAGCCCCGCTGCTGCAGCATATCGAGAGTTTTTGATTTTAACGGCACCAAAGTAAACCGCTAGTACATAGAAAGTGGTTTCTGTTGACCCTTGTAACACACTCGCTACTTTTCCAGCAAATGAGTCTACTCCAAATTCTGGATTGGCAAATACCTCAAGCATGGCCGCTCTGGCGCCAGAACCACTCAAAGGCTTCAAGAACGCTACAGGTAATGCATCGGCAAAGTCTGTGTTTACGCCAAAGAGAGATATGATTGATTTAAACCCATCCACAATAAAGTCTAGTGTTCCTGAGGATCTGAATACGCCAATGGCCACCAGAATGGCAACCAAATATGGAATGATCTTAATGGCTACATTAAAGCCATCTTTAGCGCCATCGATAAAAGATTCATAAACGTTCACTTTATTCTTAAGCCCCATAAGGATAAAGCTCACAATGATACCTAAGAGAATAATAGCACTTGCTACACTCGAAATTACAGCAACTTGATCTTGCGGAATGGATTGAAAATATAATAGTGTAGCAACTATAAGTATCGTAAGACTTCCCAGATAGGCTAGGACCGTTTTATTGAAAAGGTTGATTTTTTGGAAAATACTCACGGTGATTAGTCCCACCATAGTTGAAAAAAAGGTGGCCAATAGGATAGGGATGAATATATCGGCAGGATTGGCTGCGCCTTCAGTAGCCCTGTAAGCCATAATAGATACAGGAATAAGTGTGAGCCCAGAAGTGTTCAGCACTAGGAACATAATCTGAGAATTGGAAGCTGTGTCCTTCTTAGGATTTAGCTCCTGAAGACCTTCCATTGTTTTTAAACCAAGCGGTGTCGCAGCATTATCTAAGCCCAGAAAGTTCATGGAGAAGTTCATCATCATGGGTCCGAACACTGGATGGTTCTTCGGGATCTCTGGAAAGATCTTAGTAAAAAGAGGTGAGATGGCCCTTGCGATAACCGCTACTACACCGCCTTTTTCACCAATTCGCATAATGCCCATCCACAGAGTAAGTGCACCAGTAAGTCCCAATGAGATCTCAAAACCAGTCTTGGCCATGCTGAAAGTGCTTTCCATCATGCTCGGGAAAACTTCAGTATCTCCTAAGAAAATTAAGCGGATAAGCGCCACAATAAACGCGATAAGAAAGAAGCCAATCCAGATGTAATTGAGGGCCATAAAAATGTCTTTGAGTCTCCGAATTACGAATAAATTCAGACTTAAGGAAAATATGCAGTCAACAGATTAAAGATTGAGAATATGTGTAGCTATGATTCCTGCAGTTTCGGTTCTTAATCTACTTTCTCCTAAGCTTACTTTTATAAAGCCAGCAGATAGCGCTAGTTCTACCTCATTATCTGAAAAGTCGCCTTCTGGCCCAATCAAGACAAGGTTGTCTGTTCCAAGCTCATCTTTTAACTGCTTTGGGTTGTCAAAGTCTACATGAGCAATGTATTTCTTGGCAGCATATTCTTCCTTTAGAAAGGTCTTAAGATTTATCATTTCATCGATTTGAGGTAAACTAGCCTTCAAAGATTGTTTCATAGCACTAATCGCTTTCCTCTCAATCCGGTCTATTTTGATCACTTTCCGCTCCGAATTGTCAGACTTAAAAAATGAGATTCTGTCAACCCCTATTTCTACGGCTTTCTCAACAAACCATTCTATCCGATCTATATTTTTAGTAGGAGAAATGGCGATATGTCTTAGTCCTCCTGTTTTTTGTTCTATGCGGGTACTTAAGACTTCAAAGGTACACTTTCTTAGATCTGGAGTAGTAATCTGTGCATGATAAAACGTTCCTTTTCCATCAATTACTGTGATCTCATCACCAGTTTTTAACCGAAGTACTTTTACGGCATGCCGAGACTCATCTGTATCTAAATGATATACTTGCTCTGCTAAAAGAGGCTGGTAGAATAGCTGCATGGTTCTAATTAAAGGATTTTGAATTGAAGTAAGAAGGGGGAAGACATTTGAGTCTGTAAAAACCTATTACTCCTAAGCTCAAAACCTTTAACTTCGATTCCATGCAGTCGCTTTTTATTCCGCAGAAGCATTACAGAGTTTTTCAGTTGGCCGTTTTTGGACTGTTCATCGTTTTCTGGTTTTTTGCCAACGATGGATTGGCCTTTTGGGATGATTTCACTTATCTCAATTTTGCGAATGAGGTGAACCAAGGAACTTTTGAAGTAACCACTAACCATTTCACCAGTCGTTTTGCTATGATATATCCAGTGGCTTGGATTATCGACCTGTTGGGTATAGATGCCCATACAACGGCACTTTATCCATTACTCTGTACGCTCATTATACTAGCTTTGGTATTCTGGTTTGGGAATCAATATGGGCATTGGTTGGGCATTGTAGCTGCTTTTATGTTGATAGTTGATTATCATACCTTGACTTTCTCTACCCATCTATTTCCAGAGATGCCAATGGCACTCTGTGTTTTTGGTTCAATTCTCTGTTATGACACAGTGAATAGGAGAGAAGGTGATTATCGCCTGCTAGCCTTAATTATGAGCTTGTTACTTTTAGGTGCTTTTCTGATCAAAACATCAGTTTTTATCTGCGTTCCTCTCTTTGGTTTTTTGTTTGTAAACGACTGGCTTAGAGGTAAGAACAAACCATTCTGGCTAATCTCAGCTTTGCTGTTGGTCTTCTTCTTTCTTCTGCACGGGTTCTGGTATAAAGAGACCTTTGGTGACTTCTGGTTCCGTTTTAATAACATTTCGAATAATCACGAGGCAACAGATAAGACCTTTTTTGACAAGACAGGTATAGATATTCTGAAGCGACTTACATATTTACCTTTTCTAGGATTTGCCAAAGGAGGGTTTTTTATTCCCTTATTATTCGGCTTACCAGCTTTACTCACATTAAAAAAGAAGGATTGGGGGTTGAATGACCCAAATAAGGTATGGGCGGTCGCTGCGGTTATCATTATAGGCTCATGGTGGTTTATTAGCACCAATTGGAAATATTACAGTCCAATGCCTACTGATACACGTCACATTACTTTTGTGATTCCTGTACTTATTATGGCAGGTGCGCATTGGTGGTTGAGTAAAGATATTTTTCAAAAGTTGCTCCAATCTCAAATAAAGTGGGCTATTGTCTTAGGCCTTCTAGCCATTCCTATCTATAAAATTACCAAAGCAAACGATCGCGCCTTTTCTAGCTTAGAGGAGATGGTACAAGAAAGGTTTGTGAATGATGAACAGCCGCAGCGTGTGATTACAGATGGGCTGTTGAGTTATGGTTATCCTTACTTTTATGCATTCGCGAAAACTGAAGATCAATACGATTGGTGGGTTGAAATGGACTTTGAAACAGTAAACACAGGAGACTATTTACTCGTGAATTCTGGGGTGATTAATAGCCGTTATGAGGAGCCCGGTTATCTCAAACTACTGGAGAATAGTGTGAATACTAAAGGACTGGAATTGGCCTTGATTGATGAGCAGGACAAAATTAGACTTTACCAGATAAGAGGTGGAAGATAAGTTGTCTGTTTAAAGTTGAAAGTATAAAAAAAGCCACTCTATGGCGGCTTTATATCTTTTATTTAAAACTTAAGTCTTAACCAATTTTTCTCAATTGCTCTTCTCCAGCCTTCATAATGGCATATTCCCGCCATTCTTGATATTCATTTTCATCTAAATTAGAATCTGCTGGACCCGCATTGGGTGGCATGTACTTAAATTCAGAGTTCCACCATTCTTGCGCGTATTCTCTTGCTTTCGCTTTATCTACTTCAAATAAGTTAACCTGCCCATCGCCAACAAGCCAAGGCCTGTCTTGAGAGCTGTATTTCTGGAAGATCATGGTTCTCATTTTAGTACCCATTTCATCGTTCTTCTCGAAATGAGCTTTTGAGTAAGCCACTGTCTCAGGCTCTACCATTTTATTGTCCCAAAAACGCTTAGATTTTATAATATCTGCCGAAGTGAGTAGGTAACCCTCACCAAATTCTAAAAGTGAGCCTTCTAAATCGCAAGAACGCGCTGGCTTTTTCTTTTTCTTACCTAGACCAAATAATCCCATGTTGTATAAAGTATTTTGAGTTTAACCTTATGCAATATGCACTTTTATATGCACATAATCGAACACATTTTTGTTATACGTGTGTAATCGATTTCTAGATAGGTTGTTACTGACTAAGCGGTTTTTAGCCTAGTTATAAGGTCAATATATTGCTTCATGGCATCTTCTTTCGTTAAGCCTTTGAGTTTCTCCCAAGCGTTATATTTAGCAGCGGCCTTAAAATCAAAGCCTCCTGGTCTCTCTGTGTTGTTATCGCCTTCTGTAGCTTGTTTGAATAAGCTGTAAATAGAAAGTAAGTCTTCGTTTGAAGGTCTTTCTGTTAGGCTATGAGCTTCTTTTACAGCCTTTTCGAATGTTTCTTGAATAGACATTGATGATTTCCGTTTAAATTGAGGCGAAATTAATCTTTTTAAGATCACTGCACACTTGAAAACTTCAGCGCGTAAATATTTTTTTCAGATCACCTCTGTTTTGATGCTATGCATCGCTACGTGTAATGATTTACAAGCTCAAGATTATTGGACTCGATTTCAAGCTGGGCCAATGATTAAAGTGGCAAGTGCAAGGATGAGCACGAATAGTGATTTAGCGCTTGTGCCGGCCGATGGTGGTGAAGTGGGGTATCAGTTTGGAGGATATTTCCGGATTAATGTGGACAGAATATATGTGCAGGCCGAAGTGCTTTATTCGAAAATTCAAACCAAATTGGTCTTTCTCAATTATGACGACATTCAAGGGTTTAATCCTAGAGCCGAGTTTGAGTTCAATACCCTAGAATTGCCAATTCATATAGGCTATCGAATTGGTAACCCGAGGCTTCATTCTGGGCCATCTATTAGCACCTTGCTGAGTGGTAATCGCTCTTTCTTGAATGAGATTGATAACGTAACAGATTCATACAACAGTACTACAATACTATGGCATTTTGGAATTGGAGGAGATTTCGAGCGATTTATTGTAGATGTGAATTATGAATCTGGTTTGAGTAAAACAGGAGAGAGCCTCACCAATTTATTAGGCCGAGCCTTAGTGCCTAAGCAAAGACTTTAGGTTGTAAGTGTTGGTCTTAATCTAATCCGCTAATATTAATGCAGGCTTAATCCTACAGCAATTCCTAAAGAGAAGGTATTATAAGCCTGATACCTGAAGTCGTAAGATAACATTGGGGCAAATGTGATTCTATCTTGATACTTGGCTAAATATTCAACTCCTAACCTAAAGAGTTCAAAATTTTGAGCTTGCTCAAATTCTATTCCAGGCCCAGCAAATAAAACAAATTTGTCGTCTACCTGATATAGCAAGTCTAATGTGAGAACTAAAGGGAATTCTCTTTCGACTTCTATATCTTCTTCTCCAATAATTTCAAATGTTCAGAGTTCCAGATCATTGTGCAAGCCCAGTCCAAATCTTGAATTAAAATAGTAGTCTATATCGAAACCAAAGGTAGGTAAGGTTAGAACTTCCTTGCCGGACACTGTAGATTCTGGAATGAAGGTATGTAGAAATGCAACGGATAGGTGGAAACCATTTTGATGTGTTTTCGAATCTTTTGCTTGATAATGATCTTGGGAGAAAAGATCAGAGTGAAAGGTGAACGCAAGGGAAATGAAAATAAGGTACTTCATAGTGCTAGGGTTTAGCGCTCTTAGATTAAATCAAAATGAAGTGCCAATGATAGAAATAACTGTTTTCTTTTAGTGATACGTAAGTTACAAACACAAAAAGCCACCTGAAGGTGGCTCTTTTTAATGTCATTTAGGTTCTGAATTTACTCAGAACAATGGGCTCAATCTACTTTGAGAATTGCGGTGATACAATTAGCTCTTTAGTACCGTGAGACCAGCTGTAGAAACCTTCACCTGATTTTACGCCTAAATATCCTGCCGTCACCATGTTAACCAATAAAGGACACGGAGCGTATTTCGGGTTGCCAAAGCCTTCATGTAATACATTCATGATGCTTAAGCATACATCTAGTCCAATAAAGTCAGCGAGTTGTAACGGTCCCATGGGATGCGCCATTCCTAACTTCATAACCGTGTCTATTTCTTCAACACCTGCCACACCCTCAAATAGAGAAATGATTGCTTCGTTGATCATTGGCATTAATATTCTGTTTGAGATAAAGCCCGGGTAGTCATTTACTTCAACAGGCACTTTGCCCAATTTTTTAGAAGTTTCCATAATCAGGTCTGTTACTTCTTGAGAAGTAGCATAACCCCTAATCACTTCTACCAATTTCATTACTGGAACCGGATTCATAAAGTGCATTCCTATCACCTTGTCTGCTCTCTTAGTGGCAGCACCTATTTTAGTAATGGGAATAGATGAAGTGTTGGAAGATAGAATGCATTCTGGTTTTGTAAAAGCATCTAGATCTGCAAAGATTTTAAGCTTCACATCTACATTTTCAGTAGCCGCTTCCACCACCAAATCAACTGTTTTTACACCTTCCTCCATGTTGGTGTAGGTAGTGAGATTAGCTAGCGTAGCGTTTTTTGTGGCTTCGTCAATTCTTTCTTTGGCCACCATTCTGTCCAAGTTCTTTTCAATTGTTTTAAGTGACTTGGTTAAGGCATCTTCAGAGATATCGACCAGGTTTACTTTAAAACCGCTTTGAGCGAAAACATGGGCTATTCCGTTGCCCATTGTGCCTGATCCGATTACTGCTATTTGATCCATAGGTATATAGTTTACTTTTCTCGCTGCAAGTTAGTGAGAGATTTAGATTAATGAAGAGAGATTTACATTAGCGATGAAGTAAGAGGAACCCTCAACTTTGAGTTTAAAGCATTTACTTGTAAATCGAAAGTAAGAATCTTAATATTCAATGAAACTCGAAATTTGTGCTAACTCGGTTGAATCAGCCTTAAATGCTCAGAATGGTGGCGCTGACCGGATCGAACTGTGTTCAGAGCTATCAGTCGGTGGCATTACCCCAAGTCATGGTTGTATCAAATTGGCTAAGGAATTATTAGATATACCGGTTTATGTACTCATCAGGCCAAGAGGGGGTGATTTTGTTTATTCGGCACTAGAATTGGAGACCATTAAGGAAGATATCGCTTTCTGTGCTGAAATTGGGTGCGAAGGAGTGGTGATTGGAGCTCTAGACTCACAAAGAAAGATTAATACTGAACCGACAAAACGAATGTTAGAATGGGCAGGCTATATGGATGTTACATTCCATAGAGCATTTGATGATGTACCGAATCATTTTGAAGCATTAGATACATTAAGAGATTTAGGCATTCAAAGAGTACTCACCTCAGGAGGAGAGAAGAATGCAATGGCCGGGATTGAACTTCTAGGTGAGTTGATAGATGAGGCAGACGATGAGGTAATTATTATGCCTGGGGGAGGTATAAGACCTGAGAATTTGAGGATTCTCCAAGAAACAGGGGCCGTTGAGTTTCATAGCTCAGGTTTAGGGCAGAATGAATATTTAACTTCAAAAATAGCTGTGGGACAAATGAAATCGCTTTTATGACTTCAGCTCTTTTATTCCTGATAGAAGTTTTCACTAATGATTATTGCTTCAAGACCAAGTCAATCAGGATTGGTAAGTGATCGCTGAATCCGCCTACATACTTAGGTCCTTGGTAAGTTCTAAATGGTCTGGTCGCTCCAGTTGCTCCTTCCATTATTAAGAAGTCTAAGTCTCCAATAATTGGGTTCCTATTGAATATAGATGTTTTAGAATCTGCCTTCATGAGATTCCCTGTTACTACAAATTGGTCTATGATACTCCACTTATTCTGAAAGCTATTTGTTCCCGTTAAGTACCGTATAGGGTACATTAAGTTGTATAACTGGTGATTTGATTTTAACTGTTCTACATCTAATTCAACTCCTAGTGCTGTGGACATGGCTTCTGACTCTGGCTCATCGTTATAATCTCCGGAAAGAACAATATTGGCATTAGGAGAAACCGCTAAAATGGAATCAACTTTTGATTTAAGGAATATGGCTGCATAATTCCTTTTGGGCATTGTCTCGAATTCTCCACCGAATTTAGAAGGCCAGTGGTTTACAAAATAGTGAAGCGTATCTTGGTTAGGTAGCTTGCCAATTACATGCAAAATGTCTCTTGTTCTACTATCTGGGTCGAATGGAAAGTTTAGAGGGAAATATTCATAGTCGATCAATTTAAACTTATCGGGTCTATAAATCGCAGCTACGTCAATCCCGCGTCTATCCCGCGAGTCCTGGTGGATAATTTCATAGCCAGCAGCCTTTAATGATGTGAATCGTGTTAAGTACATATCTGTTTTCAATTTCACAAAGTCCAATGAGTTCAGGCGCTTCCCAACCGCCTAGGGCAATAAGCGTTTTCGATAATTTTTGCTGCTTGTCTTGATAACGCTTTTTGCTCCAATACCGTCCTTGATTCGGGAGAAATTCTTCGTCAATAGTTGTAGAATCATCAAAATAGTCAAATAGGTTTTCTACGTTGTAGAATACAATTCGGAACCTTTCATTGTCTCTTCTTTCCAGATTAAGGTTGTCGCTGGCTAAGTAGGCTTTAGGGCGCTGAGCATTACCTTCCACATTCATTAAAAGACTAAGGAGGACTAAGGATAAAACTCTGCCAAATATGTGTGTCATAGAATTAAGACTACCTTTGTGAAAAATTACGCAGAGTAAAGCAGAATACATGATAGAAATAGGTAAAATCCAGGAATTAGAGATTGCAAGAAGAGTAGACTTTGGAGATTATCTTACAGATGGTAAAGATGAAGTACTAATTCCAGCCAAATATGTTCCTGATACTGCTGAGGTGGGGGATAAGCTCAATGTATTCGTGTATACTGATCATTTAAGTAGGCCCATTGCCGTAACCATTATGCCAATTGGTCAGCTTGGAGATATTGTAGGTTTAGAAGTAAAGGCAGTTACCGATTTTGGTGCCTTCTTGGATAATGGTCTGGAGAAAGATCTGTTTGTGCCCAACAAAGAACAGGCAGCCGATATGAGAGTAGGTGGAGTTTATGCTATCAAACTGGTAATGGATCACAAAACTGATCGTATGATTGGTTCCAGTAAAGTGGCAGCTTTCTTAAGAAAAGATAATGAGGGCTTAGAAGAAGGTGAAGAAGTAAGACTGGTTATTTGGCAGCAGACAGATTTAGGATATAAAGTCATCATCAATTCAGAATATCAAGGACTTATCTATAACAACGAGATTTTTGGAGAAGTACGATTAGGAGATAATTGCAAAGGCTTCATCAAAAAACTAAGAGAAGACGGTAAGATTGATGTTGCACTCCAAAAACAGGGATATGAAGCCGTTGCCGATATGTCAAATATTATTCTTAGAAGTTTAAGTGAGAACGGTGGAGTGATAGAATTGGGCGATAAGAGTTCACCAGATGACATTCGTGAAGCCTTTGGTATGAGCAAGAAGAACTTCAAAAAGATTTTGGGTGGACTTTATAAGGCTGGTCAGGTAGAAATATTTGATTATCAGATCAAAAGAAAGACTTAAAAAAGCGGAAGGTCGGCCTGAGGAGGAGCCAACCTTCACCTAAACTACCTATAAAACTAAAACTAACCTTAGCTAATTTTAATCTTTACTGACTCATCGATTTAAACTGATAAAACGATTGCACGCAAGTCAATAAAACATCAGCTTTCTATCTATTAGCTCTAAGTTAGGTAAAAAATCGAATAACGGATATATAATTTTTCGAAAAAGTTAGAAAAGCAAATATTGTTAACTCGATGGGACTAATGGGTTTATATTCTACTAAATTCTTAGTTGTTTTTCTATTTGATATTTACTTCGTTGGCAATGCCCAAAGAAGTAAAACGTACCTCTAAATAGCGAGGTTCTTCAACTCCATTTTCACAATCGGTTGCAGGATCTATAAAGTAGATATAGTAGTTCATACTACGCTTATAGAGCTCTTGTTCTTCAGGTTGGCCTAAAGCTTTAATGACTGTTTTTTGATATAGACCAAGCAGATTTCTTTTCACCTTTTGAAGTTCATCAATCATTTGTGCTCGTTCTCCAGAGCAACCTTTCACGTCACTCTTCCAAGTTTCTGTGTCAAAGTCTCCAAGATCAGCTTTAGGGGTGCAATTTGAAAGAAAACCCGCTACTAGAAATAAAATGAGAATGCGCTTCATTAGGCCTGTGATTTGGCTGGCGAAATTAGTTGGGTTGCACGATACAACCAAACAATTGAGCCAAAGACAAACAAAGCTGCTATTCCAAGGAAAATAGGGTCTGATGAGGCATTCAGAAAATAGTACCATATCACAACAGGACAGAGCAATATTCTCAGATACTCAAGTGGTTTACTCCAAGTCTTATTTTCGAATAATCCACCAAATGTCACGGTCGATAAAATAATCATTGAAGCGAGTATGCTTTTTTGTAAAAGGTCATCTTCAAATTTAGTGAGGTTAAAAAGAAACAGCGCTGTGCCAACCAAGAGCACAAGGTATTGAGCGAATACATAAGCGTTAACAGCCCTTATCGCATGTATGTCGAATTTGCGGTAGTTCTCTTTGTCTACATCGTATGGGGCACGATAACCACCCAGTGATTCTGGAAGCCATCCCGGTTTTTGGAACACATACCTGATTTTATCTGTGAATTTTGGAATTCTCTTCATGTCTCCCAGCATATCATTGTAATGAGACATATTCGCCCAGACGGGATTCCAGCTGTTCAGATTCTTAGTTATACCGTAGGTAGGCCTTTCTTCTTCCTCTCTAAATGTACCGAACATCTTGTCCCATATGATAAAAGTGCCCGCATGGTTTTTATCTATGTACTTAGGATTACGTGCATGATGTACACGGTGGTGAGAAGGTGTATTGAAAATGGCTTCAAACCATTTCGGAAGTCTGTTAATGGACTCGGTATGAATCCAGAATTGATACAGGAGATTAAAACCTGAAACAGAAAGCATGACTAAAGGATCAATACCCGCTAGAGCCATAGGAGTATAGAACAAAAAGGTCCAAATGGTCTGTGTAGAAGACTGTCTTAATGCAACAGATAAATTATATTCTTCACTTTGGTGATGAACACTATGGCCTCCCCAGAATAAATTCACTTGATGACTCATGCGGTGAGCCCAGTAATAACAGAAGTCGTATGCAACAAAGGCTACCGCCCACGTTAGTGCCGAGTTCTCAACAGTTGCAAACCTAAATTGCTCGTACATTAGTGTGTAAAAGCCTACGGTAAATACTTTAAGAAAAGCACCTGTAACCTGAGAAGTAACCCCACAATTAATATTTGTGATCGCATCATTCAATCGATAAGACTTTGTGGCTTGAATACGATGAACAATCAACTCAATTCCTATTAAAAGGAAATAGATAGGAATAGCGATTACAGTAGGGTTAAGATTCATATGCTTTCTAAAAGATCTTCAATTTACATTTCAAATTGTTTCTGTTCAAACCTTATGTTTATTACTGTGGTTAGGGAAGCCTAAAATCGATTATCTTCACGCTCTGAAATTAGGAAAATGGACAAATTCATAGGATTCTTCAGAAACGTTAGCATTCTGCTTTTTACGGGAACACTTATCTGGGCTTATGCTTATATGGCCAGTCAGTCGGATTATAGCTATGAGTTTGAAGGGATAGCCACGGCCACAGGAGATAAGAACACTTTCTTCTTTGCAGGAATTGTGGCCTTTCTTATTGCCAATCTTGTATGTAATTGGTTTATAAAAACACTCAAGAAGATCACCACATCTGAAGATGGAAAAGGTCTTAGAAACAGAAGTCTGAAATTAGATATGATTTCATGGACCAAGGGTTTTGCAGGTGTCTTGAATTTATTCTTTGCTCTCGTCCTAGTTTTCTTGGCCCTTATGAAAATGTCAACACAATATAACATCAAGACATTAGGTTTTTATGTTTACTTGGGGCCAGTCATTCTCGTGGCTTGGTTTGTATACCTAGCGGTGATTTTAACAAAGAAAAGAGCCTAACAAATTCCTGTTTCCTTTAGAGCAAAATGGTACTGTAAATCAGTACTGAAAATCAATCGTGCATTTTTAGTTTTTTAATTCTAAATTCCGACTTGAACTGTACTAAAGGAGTACAGTTTTCTGCTAAAACCCTTAGTGAGAATTTTGAATGGCGAAGCAAGTTGCGAACTACACCGAAGATAGCATTCGGTCGCTCGATTGGAAAGAGCATATCAGACTCAGACCCGGTATGTACATCGGGAAGTTAGGAGATGGGTCGGCCCAAGATGATGGCATTTATGTATTGGTAAAAGAGGTTGTCGATAATTGTATCGATGAGCACATGATGGGCTTTGGTAAGACCATTGAAGTGAAGGTATCGGAACACAAGGTCGAAGTCAGAGATTACGGTCGAGGTATTCCCTTAGGGAAAGTTGTTGACTGTGTATCCAAAATTAACACAGGAGGAAAATACGACTCTGGAGCATTCCAAAAATCAGTTGGTTTAAACGGAGTAGGTACTAAAGCAGTGAATGCCTTGTCTACCTATTTTAAAGTGCAATCTTATAGAGATGGTAAGACTAAATTGGCAGAATTTGAAAGAGGGGTAATAACGAACGATGCTAAAGAAACTTCATCAAGCGGAAGAAATGGTACGTTGATCGTTTTTAAACCAGATGAAACCATCTTTAAGCATTACCACTTTATTCCTCAATACTTAGACGACCTTATTTGGAACTACTGCTTTCTCAACGCAGGGCTTACTATCAATTTCAATGGCCAAAAGTATCATTCAGAAAAAGGTCTTTATGATCTATTGAGTAGAAAGACTGATGCAGACAACCTGCGTTACCCAATTATTCACTTGAAAGGAGAGGATATAGAGATTGCCATGTCTCATACCAATCAATATGGTGAAGACTACTACTCATTCGTAAACGGTCAGTACACAACACAGGGAGGTACACACCAAGCCGCTTTGAGGGAAGCCATTGTAAAGACGGTAAGAGAATTCTACAATAAGAATTTCGATGCAACAGACGTGAGAGCCTCAATTGTCGGTTCAATTGCTGTGAGGGTTCAAGAGCCCGTTTTTGAATCTCAAACTAAGACGAAACTCGGTTCTCAAAATGTAGCGCCCGATGGCCCAACCATGCGTTCTTTCGTTAACGATTTTGTTAAGAAAGCATTAGATGATTATCTGCATAAGCATTCAGCAGTAGCAGATGCCTTATTAAAGCGGATTATGCAATCTGAGCGTGAACGCAAAGAGATTGCAGGTATTAAGAAATTGGCCAATGAAAGAGCTAAAAAGGCCAACCTTCATAATAAGAAATTAAGAGACTGTCGTGTTCACCTCAACGATAAAAAAGGGGATGAAGACTTAAAGAGAGCCTCAACGCTGTTTATAACTGAAGGAGACTCGGCATCTGGTTCTATAACCAAATCCCGGAATGTGAAGACACAGGCTGTATTTAGCTTGAGAGGTAAACCTTTGAATAGCTATGGACAGACAAAGAAGGTGGTTTATGAGAATGAGGAATTTAACCTGCTGCAACACGCCTTAAATATAGAAGACGGCCTAGAAGGGTTGAGGTATGAGAATATTGTAATCGCTACCGATGCCGATGTTGATGGTATGCATATTCGCTTACTGCTCTTGACCTATTTCTTACAATTCTTCCCAGATCTTGTAAGAAGAGGGCATGTTTATATTTTGGAGACTCCATTATTCCGCGTGCGAAACAAGAAGGAAACCATCTATTGCTACAGCGATGAGGAGAGGCAAATAGCAATAGCAAAGTTAGGAGCAAAACCTGAGATTACACGTTTCAAAGGCCTAGGTGAAATATCTCCCGATGAGTTCAAAGGGTTTATTGGAGAAGATATGAGACTTGAGCCAATCATTCTGAGAAAGGATACCAGTATTTCAGAATTGCTCAAATTCTACATGGGCAAAAATACACCAGACAGACAAGGATTTATCATCGATAATTTGAGGGTAGAGAAAGACCTCTCTGAAGAGGCAGCTTAAGATGGACGAAGAGAATTTAGATAAGGATTTGAATCCACAGGAAGAAGGAGAGATTAGAGAAGTAATTCCTCTATCGGGGATGTACGAGAATTGGTTTCTCGACTATGCATCTTACGTAATACTAGAGAGAGCAGTTCCTGCAATTCAAGATGGTTTAAAGCCAGTACAGAGACGAATTCTTCATTCCATGAAGGAAATGGACGATGGACGTTTCAATAAAGTAGCAAACGTTATTGGACAAACCATGCAGTATCATCCTCATGGTGATGCTTCTATTGGTGATGCTATTGTGAACCTAGGTCAAAAAGATCTTTTGATTGAAACCCAAGGAAACTGGGGAGATATCAGAACGGGCGATAGCGCAGCAGCGGCTAGATACATTGAAGCTAGACTATCTAAGTTTGCGCTAGACGTTGTCTTTAATCCACAGACTACAGATTGGCAGCTTTCTTACGATGGTAGAAAGAAGGAACCAGTTACACTTCCTGTTAAGTTTCCTTTACTACTTGCTCAAGGCGTTGAAGGAATTGCCGTAGGTCTATCTACAAAGATTTTACCCCACAACTTCTGTGAGCTTATTAAAGCTTCAATTAAGATTTTACAAGGGAAGAAAATCAAGGTATATCCTGATTTCGCCACTGGCGGGATGGCCGATTTCACTGACTACAACGAAGGAATGCGTGGTGGTAAAGTTAAAGTGAGGGCTAAAATTGACGAGTTTGACAAGAAGACTTTAGCCATCAAAGAAATCCCATTTGGAACTACCACCACAAGTTTGATTGACTCTATCATTAAGGCTAATGATAAAGGAAAAATTAAAATAAAAAAGGTAGTTGATAATACTGCTGAGCATGTAGAGATTTTGGTTGAATTGGCTACAGGTCAATCACCTAATATCACCATTGATGCTTTGTATGCATTTACAGATTGTGAAGTTTCAATTTCGCCAAATGCTTGTATCATCATTGATGAGAAGCCTCACTTTATTTCTGTTAATGAAATCTTAAGAATTTGTACCCAACAGACTATAGATCTACTGGAGAGAGAGCTGGAGATTAAGAAGGGTGAACTGCTTGAAAAACTACTTTTTTCTTCACTAGAAAAGATCTTTATAGAAAATAGGATTTACAGAGATATAGAAGAGTGTGAAACTTGGGAGTCTGTAATAGAAACAATTGATAAGGGCTTAGACCCATACAAGAAAGACTTTTATAGAGAGATTACCACCGAGGATATTGTAAGACTTACTGAGATTAAGATCAAACGTATTTCTCGTTTCGATGCATTCAAAGCGAATGAACTGATGAATCGCCTGCAAGATGAGTTAGCGGAAGTAGAGCATAACTTGGCCAATCTTGTAGAATATGCAATTGCCTATTACCAGAAGCTTTTAGAGAAGTATGGTAAGGGAAGAGAGCGTAAAACAGAGATTAAGTCTTTTGAGAATATAGCAGCGACAGTAGTTGCCGCAAATAATGCCAAGCTCTATGTAAATAGGAAGGAAGGGTTTATTGGCTATGGTCTGAAGAAGGACGAGTTCATTTCTGAATGTTCAGATATTGATGACATTATCGTTTTTAGGAAAGATGGTAAGTTCCAAGTAGTACGAATTTCAGATAAGATTTTTGTTGGTAAGGACATACTATGGACAGGCGTTTTCAAAAAGAATGACGAGCGCATGGTCTACAATATGATGTACCTAGATGGAAAAACTGGCCGTACTATGGTCAAGCGTTTTCAGGTGCTGGCGGTAACGAGAGATCGTGAATATGATTTAACCAAAGGTGAGCGAGGTTCCAAAATGCTCTACTTTACATCTAACCCGAATGGTGAGGCTGAACTGGTTACCGTTTTCTTAACATCTGGGGCTAAAGCGAGAGTCAAGGTGTTCGACTTTAGTTTTGCAGATGTAGACATCAAGGGCCGAGGAGCTGGCGGAAATATTCTCACTAAGTATCCTGTGAGAAAGATTCAGCTTAAAATGGAAGGCAAGTCTACTTTGGGCGGTTTAGATATATGGTATGATAAGACCATAGGTAAACTGAATAGAGACGAAAGAGGTAGACTACTCGGTAATTTTCAAGCAGATAACAAGGTGCTCGTAATTTATAATTCAGGAGAATATGAGTTAACCTCTTTTGACCTAACCAGTCGCTATGAGCCTAGTAAAATCCATGCGATAGAAAAGTTTGACCCTGATGGTGTAATCTCTGCTATTCATTATGACGGTGCATCTTCTACACATTATGTGAAGCGTTTTCAGGTTGAGACCACCACTATGGATAAGAGGTTCTTATTTATTGGAGAGGACAAAGGTTCTAAGTTATTATTGGCTACCTGTGAAAAAGATGCTCAGTTAGAGGTGCATTTTACGGTAAAAGGAGATCGCACAAAGCAAATAGCAACTTACGACTTTGAGATGCTTATTGATGTAAAAGGTTGGAAAGCAACAGGAAATAAACTTTCTCCTCACAATGTAAAGAAAGTCGTTCTGCTGGCGCCAAGTCCGGATTCGAGTGAAGAAGCTAAAGATACCGCTGAGGAAGTATCTAATAAAACTGAAGACGTGAAGCCAATAGAGGAGGTAAAGAAACCAGAGGCTTCTGCATCAACACCAGAGAAAAAGGTAGTAGAAAAGCAGCCAGAGGCACCAAAGACTCCAGAAAAGAAACCGGATCCAGAAAAGAAATCAGAGCCAAAAAAGAAGCCAGCTTCAGAGAAAAAGCCAGGAGACTCTGGATATAAACCTGGTGATACGATAGACCTATTCTAAAAATGATGATCGATTGAAGGCATCTGGATTATTAAACTTGCAAAAGCTGTTAATCTGTAGATTAACAGCTTTTCTTTTAGATCATGGAAAGAGAGCTTGTAGACCTACTTGAAGAATACGTCACGCCAAATAAGGTGGAGGTAATCAATAGTGTACTGTCTGAGCGAACCAGACATCTTACGGTTGTTCTAGAAGATTTCTACCAATCTCAAAATGCTAGTGCAGTACTGCGTAGTTGCGACTGTTTCGGTATTCAGGATCTATATATAACCCAGAACCTGCACGACTATATTGTGAACCCCAATGTGGTTCGCGGTGCATCAAAGTGGATCACCCAACATTTGTACGAAAGGGAGTCAGATAGTATGCAAAATTGCATTCGTGATTTGCGGAACAAAAATTATCGCTTAGTTGGGACAACCCCTGACCCCAAAGCTGCATCTATACATGAGTTAGATATAACTCAGCCTAAAGCAATCATTTTTGGTACTGAGAAGGCAGGTCTTTCTGATTATGCAAAAGGAGAGGTGGACGATTTGGTTCGTATTCCTATGTATGGCTTTACAGAGTCATTTAATGTGTCGGTAAGTGCAGCATTGATTTTACAAGAGTTGGTAACTCGACTAAAAAACAGTGAATTGAATTGGGAGCTGAGTGAAAAAGATAAGATAGAATTAAAGCTAGAATGGTATAAAAGAATTGTAAAAAGGTCAGATTTACACGTAAATAGCTTTTTGAAGGAACGTTCTTAAGTCGCCCCCCGTTCTAGGCGCAGTAACTGAATAAAAATATATAGATCAGGCACTTCTTTCGTTACCAAAACATTCATAAACCAGAAGATACATTTTTGAAACGCTCCTTAGGAATTTTTTTTGGTCTCTTCATGCTCTTGTCAGGGGTTGTTCAAGGACAAACTGTTATTAATGGAAAGGTCACCGATGCCTCAACAGGAGACCCAATCCCCTTTGCAAATGTTTTAATTAAAGGAACCAATATCGGTACGCCAACCGATTTTGACGGCTTTTTCACCATTGAAGGAGAAGGAGAAAGCGATTCACTTCTCGTGTCTTATATAGGCTACAAAGCCAAGCTGAAAGTCTATCAAAGAGGTGTTACGCAAACCATCAACTTTCAGCTAGAGCCAGAAGCAACGGCACTAGACGACTTTGTGATAGTGGCAGGAAAAACGGAGAATCCGGCATTTGCTATCATGCGAAAGGTTATGGAGAATAAGCCTCAAAATGATAAGAGAAGATTAGCAGCATATGAGTATGAAAGCTATAACAAGATTGAAATAGATGCAGATAACTTAACTGAAAAGTTTAAAAGCAAGAAGTACATGCAGAAGATTACTTCTGTACTGGATTCTATTGCGGTGATTGCGGGAGAAGATGGAACCCCCATATTACCACTCTTTATTTCTGAATCTTTATCTAAATACTACTACCGCAATGATCCTCGCTTGCAGAAAGAAGAAGTTCAGAATACTAGAATCACTGGTCTTGGCTTAGAAGACGGATCTCTTATTTCACAAGTCATAGGGTCCTCTTTTCAAGAATACAATTTCTATCAGAATCGAATGAATATCGTGGAAAGAGAGTTTGCTTCTCCCATAGGAGATGCCTGGAGAATAATCTATGATTTTGAACTTGAAGACAGTCTTTACATTGGTGACGATTATTGCTACTTACTTGATTTTAGACCAAAGAACGATCAAGAGTTAGCGTTTCTCGGAAAGGTTTGGATCACAAAAGAAGATTATGCCATCAAACAGATAGACGCTAAAGTGCAAAAGTCTGCTAACCTTAATTTAGTTAATCAGATTAAGATTCAGCAGGAATTGCAAAAAACTGAAGCAGGTGCTTGGCTACCGGTTAAGTCTCGAGTCTTGATTGATCTGATTGAACTCACCAAAAAGACACCTAGTATTCTGTCTAAGTTCTACACGTCTAACAAGAACATAAAGATTACTGAGCCTAAACCCACCTCGTTCTTTGAAAAGGCAATTGAGCTGGCGCCTGATGCTCGAGTGAATGATAAACAGTTCTGGAATGAGAACCGACATGATAAACTAACCGACACGGAGATTAACGTAATGGCCATGATCGATACGCTTAAAAACATTCCAATTGTTAAGACTGCCACAGAATTGGCTAAAACCTTTGTGAGAGGTTATGTGGAGGCCGGACCGATTGATATTGGTCCATGGCCTGTTTTGGTAGGGAATAACGATATAGAAGGTTGGCGATTCCGTTTAGGTGGCAGAACCAATGAGAACTTTAGTACCAAGTGGCAATTCAATGGTTATGGTGCTTATGGACTAGATGACAAAACTTGGAAGTACGGTGGAGGAGTGCAGCTTATTGCCAATCGAGAGGAGTGGACAACTTTTAACTTCAACTACAGGAATGATATTGATCAATTCGGTATACAGCCTGATGGTCTAACAGATCTTTCTGATGGAACTGCGTTTATTGCGTTAACGCAACTCGGTAATCTTATTCGCCCTTTCCGATATGAGCGCATTCAGTTCGAAGCATCCCGACAGTTCTCAAGAGCATTTTCAGCATCTCTCAGGTTTAGGAAACAAGATTTTAATCCACAATTCGACTTTAGGTACCGCGTAGATCCTTTGAGAGCTGATTCTCCACTGGCAAAAGACTATTCCACCTCCGAAATGACAATTCGGTTAAAGTATGCAAGGGATGAGGTGTTCTTAGTGAATGATAACAGTCGATTTAGCTTAGGAACAGTGCGTTGGCCTACCTTTTTGCTCTCCTATACAAGAGGGTTCGAAGGGTTATTCGGAAGTAATTTCGATTACAATAGAATTAACGTAGGTGTCTCGCAACGTCTGAAGATGGGTTTTTGGGGTGTGTTTAACTACCAAGTGAATGCAGGGCATACCTTTGAGGATTTGCCTTACACACTATACAATGCACACATCGGAAACGAACAACCTGTATACACCGATATTGCATTCAATACCATGAACTTCTTTGAGTTTGTAAGCCAGAGCTTTGCAAGTCTTAGAGTTCAGCATCGTTTTGAAGGGTTCGTCATGAACAGAATTCCGATTGTGAGAAAGTTAAAATGGAGACTATTGGCCACTGGGAATGTGTTGTTTGGTAAAATGAGTGAATCAGGTTTAGCAGCACAAGTAACAGAGGATGAGTTCAATAGACCTTTACCTCAATTTAATACATTGGAAAGTGGTAGACCCTTTGCGGAAGTTGGCTTGGGCGTTGAGAATATCTTTAAATTTTTTAGAGTGGATGTGGTAAGAAGATTGACTTACCTAGAGAACGCAGACATCAATAAAACCAATATTAAATTCAGCTTCAGCTTCTCTCTTTAATCCTTAAATATTCCTCATTTTAAGGCATTCTAGTCGTAATTATTATTGCATATTTGCAATCCTAAAATCTTTTATCAAATCCTGATGAGTTGTAACATGAGGTACCGATTAAAATGAGTGATCAAATAAAAATTACGCTTCCCGATGGTTCCGTTAGGGAGTATGCCGCTGGCTCATCTGCAATGGATGTAGCACTAAGTATCAGCGAAGGTCTAGCACGAAATGTATTGGCTGCAGAAGTGAATGGAGAAGTTTGGGATGCCAACAGAGCAATCCAAGCTGATGCTTCTCTTAAGTTACTCACCTGGAACGATGATGATGGAAAGTCTACATTCTGGCATTCTTCTGCTCACTTAATGGCAGAAGCATTAGAAGCACTTTATCCGGGTATCAAATTCGGAATTGGCCCCCCAATTGACAATGGTTATTACTACGATGTCGATTTTGGAGATATCGAATTCGATGCCAATGATCTCGCTAAAATTGAGCAGAAGATGCTTGAGTTAGCACGCCAAAAGAATCAGTATGTTAGAACGGAAGTATCCAAATCAGATGCACTTTCCTACTTCGAAGAGAAAGGCGATCAGTATAAAATAGAGTTGCTCCAAGACTTAGATGACGGGAGTATTACTTTCTACCAACAAGGCGAATTCACTGACCTCTGTAGAGGCCCACATATTCCACATACAGGCTTTATTAAAGCGGCTAAGGTGTTGAGTGTTGCAGGTGCATATTGGAGAGGCGATGAAAAGAGGCAGCAGTTAACGCGTCTTTATGGGATCACTTTCCCTAAGCAAAAAGAACTGACTCAGTACCTTCATATGCTTGAAGAAGCGAAGAAGAGAGATCACAGAAAATTAGGTAAGGAACTAGAACTATTTACCTTTTCTGAAAATGTTGGTTTAGGCTTACCGCTTTGGTTACCAAAAGGAGCAAAGTTAAGAGAGCGATTAGAGGCCTTTCTGAAGAAGGCTCAGGTTAGAGCAGGATATGATCCAGTGGTAACTCCTCATATCGGTCATAAGAACTTATACTTTACTTCAGGTCATTATGAAAAATATGGTGAGGATTCTTTTCAGCCAATACATACACCGAACGAGGGAGAAGAGTTCTTGCTTAAACCCATGAACTGTCCTCACCATTGTGAGATATATAAGTCCAAACCTAGGTCTTATAAAGATTTGCCTGTAAGAATGGCTGAATTTGGCACAGTATATAGATACGAGCAAAGTGGTGAATTGCATGGTTTGACCAGGGTTAGAGGATTTACCCAAGATGACGCTCATATATTTTGTACTGAAGATCAGGTTAGGATAGAATTTAAGAAGGTTATAGATCTAGTGCTTTATATATTTGAGTCCTTGGGATTCGAGGACTATACGGCACAGATCAGTTTGCGGGATCCTGAGAATAAGCAAAAGTATATCGGAACCGATGAAGCTTGGGCTTTAGCAGAAGCTGCAATCATTGAAGCTGCAGAGGAGAAGGGTTTAAATACTGTTACCGAATTAGGAGAAGCAGCATTTTATGGGCCTAAGCTTGATTTTATGGTTAAGGATGCTCTTGGTAGAAAATGGCAGTTGGGTACCATACAAGTTGATTACAGTCTTCCGGAACGTTTTGAACTGGAATACACAGGTTCAGACAACCAAAAACACAGGCCGGTGATGATTCATAGAGCTCCCTTTGGCTCTATGGAAAGGTTTACTGCTGTTTTGATAGAGCATTGTGCAGGGGATTTCCCACTATGGTTAACACCTGATCAGGTAGCTATTCTGCCTATTTCAGAGAAATATGCAGACTATGCTCAAGAATTATACAAGATTTTAGAATCTGAAGATATCACTGGGTTTGTGGATAATAGAGATGAAAAAGTTGGACGTAAAATTAGAGATGCGGAAGTAAAAAAGATTCCGATTATGTTGATTGTAGGGGAGAAAGAGAGAGATGATAGAACAGTTGCAATCCGTAGACATGGAGCCGGTGATGTAGGAACAATGTCTATAGATGATTTCATGCTTTATTTTAACAAAGAGAAACAGACTTCATTAGGGAAGTAATTCTCTTCACTATCATTTTGATTCTTATTGTTAATTAGAAATTTATCACGATATTTGCAGTCATTTTTGAAAAAACAAGGAGGTAACAATCGCTAAAATGAGAAGACGCTACCCTCCCAGAGGGAGAGTAGAAGAGCCATATAAAGTAAATGGCAAAATCACCGCACGTGAAGTTCGTGTTGTCGGTGAAAATGTTGAAATCGGGGTATATCCTCTTTCCAAAGCATTAGACATGGCTAAGGAGCAGAGTTTAGACCTTGTAGAAATCTCTCCAAAGGCGGTTCCACCTGTTTGTAAGGTGGCTGATTACAGTAAGTTCAAGTACGAGCAAAAAAAGAAGCAAAAGGAAATTAAAGCCAAAGCTTCTAAAACAGTAATCAAAGAAATTAGATTCGGTCCCAATACGGACGATCATGATTTCGATTTTAAGTTGAAGCACGCAATCAACTTCTTAAAAGATGGATCTAAAGTGAAAGCTTATGTTCATTTCAAAGGAAGAACTATTGTGTTTAAAGAAAGAGGAGAGATTCTCTTACTAAAATTTGCACAAGCTTTAGAAGAATATGCTAAAGTGGAGCAGCTGCCTAAGTTAGAAGGAAAAAGAATGTTCTTATTTCTATCTCCTAAGGCGGCAAAGAAGAGTTAATTTAACTAACAATATAATGCCTAAAGTAAAAACTAAATCAAGCGCCAAGAAGCGTTTCAAGCTTACTGGGACTGGTAAAATTAAAAGAAAGCATGCTTTCAAAAGCCACATCCTAACTAAGAAAGAAACTAAACAAAAACGTAATTTGACTCACGCGACTTTAGTAGATAAGTCTGATGAGAAGAATATTAAGCACATGCTTAATATCTAATTAAAAAAACCTAAAGGTTTTAATGTATAACCAGAGTTTTGGTACTAAGTATTGCTTCGGCAATCGCCAAAAATCAAAAACTTAAAAACTATGCCTAGATCAGTTAACGCTGTAGCATCAAGAGCTAAAAGAAAAAGAATCCTCAAGCAGGCCAAGGGCTACTGGGGAAGAAGAAAAAACGTTTGGACGGTAGCAAAAAATGCCGTTGAAAAAGGTCTCGTATATTCATACAGAGATAGAAAAGCAAAGAAAAGAGAATTTAGAAAGCTTTGGATCCAAAGAATCAATGCTGGAGCAAGACAACACGATATGTCATACTCTCAGTTTATGGGTGCTTTGAACAAGTCAGGAGTGGAATTAAACAGAAAGGTCTTAGCAGATCTTGCAATGAACCACCCAGAGGCTTTTGCTGCTGTAGTGAAAAAAGTGAAGTAAAATTACTCACTATCAATAATATAGACCTCAACTGATTCAGTTGAGGTTTTTTTGATCAAAATTTCTGAGTTAGATTATTGAAAATATGATTCAATGCATATCTTTGCACTCCGAAAAATGGCGAGGTAGCTCAGTTGGTTAGAGCGCAGGATTCATAACCCTGAGGTCACGGGTTCAACTCCCGTCTTCGCTACTAAAAGCCCAGACTTAGTCTGGGCTTTTTTCTTAGACTATCTTATCTGATTTGTTATCTAATAAATTAGTCATATATTATTTCACGAATGATTTTTTGACCTATGGGAAAAGTAAAATTTGTTGCTGACTTTGAAGTTAGAGCTTCCCAAAAAATGCTATTTCCTTACTTGAGCTCAGCTAGTGGGCTTTCACAGTGGTTTGCAGACGATGTAAACATCAATGAGGATAAGATTTATAGCTTCTTTTGGGATGGTGATGAGTTTAAGGCTAAAAAAGTAAGTCAACGAGCTAATATTAGTGTGAAGTTTGAGTTCCTTCCGGAAACGGATGAGGACGAAGACGATCCTAATTACATCGAACTAAAGCTTAATATAAACGAGTTAACACAATCTGTATTTATACAAATCACTGATTACTCTGACTTTGACGATCAGCAAGAACAGTTGGACCTATATGAAAACACGGTTCACAGTTTAAAAGAATTGATTGGAGGATAATTCAGTTTATCTTCTTTGTCGTTTACATAAAAGGCATAATCTTTGAAGAGGTTTCAGCTCGATAGTTGTTAATGAAGAAGATAGATAAGCTGGTTCTTGGGTCATTCATTGGTCCATTTATTCTCACCTTAGTTGTAGTAGATTTCATCCTACTCATTGTTTCCTTAATTCGGTATTTCGATAAGATTTTTGGGAAAGGACTGGGTTTAGATTTATATCTAGAGCTGTTCTCCTATTTCTCTATTTCTGCATCTCCAGATGCATTTCCATTAGCAGTGCTGCTCAGTTCTATTATGACCTTTGGTAATTTAGGTGAGCATTCCGAATTAACCGCCATTAAGAGCTCAGGTATTTCTTTGGTTCGGGCGCTCTTGCCCATGTTTATTTTTGTTCTGGTTCTGACAGGTTTCACTTTCTATTTCAACACTAATCTAGTACCTCAAGTAAACCTTAAGACTTATAGTTTGCTTTGGGATATGAGATCCAAGAAGCCAGCATTAGATCTTAGAGAGGGCGTTTTCTATGATGGTATACCTGGGTATAGCATAAAAGTAAATGAGAAAATCGGGGATGAGCAGCTTCGAGATGTCATGATTTACGATCATACTAGTTCAGCCCGAAATGGAAATACCGAGGTTATCTTGGCGGACTCAGGCCGCATGTACTCATTTCTTAATGGGAGATATCTTGCCTTAGAATTATATGAGGGTCAGCGTTATGAAGAAAACATGCGTGAAGACTTGATGGATAAAAGGGAAGGCGGACAATTTGTACGCGATGAATTTGAAAGTTCTGTGATCAGGTTCGATTTGTCGTCTTTTGAATTGGGCGAAACAGACGAATCCTTGTTCCGAAGGTCGCGTTTGGTCCAGACTAATAGTCAACTAAGCGATGGTGTAGATTCCATGTATCGAGATTTGTACGTTAAAAAAGAGCAGATGTACAAAGCGGTGCAAAACACTTATCAATTTCATTTTTTAAAAAACCAGAAGGTACCGGAGGAAATTGTAAGCCAGAAACTATTCTATGATTCTTTAAGAGAAGTTAGGAGGCAAGCAAAGGTTCTAGAGGAGCCAGAAGAAGATATCATATTAGATACACTTGACATGGCTAGGGAGGTAGAGGCTGAACCGCTTTTGACTAGTCAAGCGACTAATATTCAGTCAAGTCCAGATTTTCAAAGACAAGAATTGCCTAAAAAAGACCCTATAGCAGTCCGAATTGCCAAAGTACCAGAAGAATCACTGAAGAAGTCTTTGTTAGCATTCGACCTGTATTATAATCCTGACAGGGGAGGATTACCTACCAGTAATATCATAGCTATTCAGTGGGGAGTATCTAAAACAAGGTCTTCCAAGAATCTAGTAACCTCAAGAAACACCACCATTCAAGGGGTAGAAAGAGATCAGAGGAAATATAGAGTCACTATTAATCAGCAGATAGCAAAGTCATTGGCTTGTTTGGTTATGTTCTTTATTGGAGCTCCAATAGGCGCCATTATTAAAAAGGGTGGTATTGGGTTACCAGTTATTATTTCTGTGGTGTTTTTCTTGGTCTATTATATTCTCAATACTACTGCGGATAAATTGGGTAAAGAGAATGTGGTAGACCCTGCTTTAAGTGTCTGGTTTGCTAATTTCGCGCTTTTACCCTGCGGTCTCTTCTTTTTAAAGCAGGCGAAGAATGATGCCAGACTTTTTGAGTCAGATGCTTATGTGAATATGTTTATGAAGGTTAAAGGCTTCTTCACGAAAAGCCGTCAAAATAAATCAGCATAAGTTGTTAATACATAGTATTATGGCTACTTTTGCAACTGTTTTTGTATAAAAAAATAAAATTTAACTAAGCATGTATTTATCAAGCGAAAAGAAACAAGAGTTGTTTGAGAATCATGGTCGGTTGAAAGCTAAGTCAGATACAGGTTCACCTGAATCTCAAATTGCTCTCTTTACCTACCGTGTTAACCATCTTACACAGCACTTAAAGACAAACAAGAAAGATCACTCATCAAGATTGGGTCTTTTAAAATTAGTAGGTAAGAGAAGAAGATTACTCGATTACCTCTACAACAGAGATATCGAAAGATATAGAGCAATTATTGCTGAATTGAAACTGAGAAAATAATTTATAAGGGAGTTCTGTTGAATTCCCTTTTTCCATTTTTAAAATGCAGGCAACAAATGCCTGCTTTCTATTTAAAACCAATATATGTCAAAAGTTATCACTAAGTCCATCAAAATGCCCGGTGGCGCTGAAATTACAATTGAAACGGGTAAACTAGCGAAACAAGCCGATGGGTCTGTCGTAATTCGAAGCGGAAATACGATGTTACTTGCTACGGTTGTTTCATCTCAAAATGCCAAAGAGGATGTAGATTTTCTACCTCTCTCTGTAGACTATCAAGAGAAATTTGCTTCTGCAGGTAAAATACCTGGCGGATTCTTAAAAAGAGAAGGAAGACTATCAGATCACGAAGTACTTATTTGTAGACTCGTAGATAGGGCGCTGAGACCTCTTTTTCCATCTGATTATCACGCTGATACTCAGGTAATGATCTCAATGATCTCTTACGAAGAAGGTATGATGCCTGATTCTCTTGCAGCATTAGCAGCTTCAGCTGCACTTTCTGTATCAGACATTCCTTTCAATGGCCCTATTTCAGAGGTAAGAGTTATTAAGAAAGACGATGAGTTTATTGTAAACCCAACGAGAGACCTTATGGAGGTTGCTACACTAGATATTATTGTAGCGGCTGACAAAGATAATATTATGATGGTTGAAGGAGAAATGGACGAAGTTTCTGAAGCAGAAATGCTAGAAGCTATGAAAGTTGCTCACGATGCTATTAAACTACAATGTAATGCACAGATAGAATTAGCCGAAGAGGTAGGTTCTACTGTTAAAAGAGAATATAGCCACGAGAAATCAGATGAGGCATTATTTGCTAAGATGGAAGAAGCTGTATACAACAAGTTGTATGCTGCTGTATCAAAGCAGACTGCCGATAAATCTGTAAGATCTTCTGACGTTAGTGCCATTAAGAACGAATGGATGGAGTCTCTTGGTGAAGATCACGAATACGATGGTTTCTTAATGAGTCAATACTTCAAGAAGTTGCACAAAAAAGCAGCAAGAAGTTTTGTCTTGAATGAAAGCAAGAGATTGGACGGTAGAGAATTCAACGAAATTAGACCAATCGATTGTGACGTAGATTACTTGCCATCTGCCCACGGTTCGGCAGTATTCACAAGAGGAGAAACTCAATCACTAACATCTTGTACACTAGGTACAAAACTAGATGAGCAAATGATTGATGGAGCTACTCAGTCTGGTTACAACAAATTTATTCTTCACTACAACTTCCCTGGTTTCTCAACTGGAGAGGTAAGACCAAATAGAGGTCCGGGTAGAAGAGAAGTAGGTCATGGAAACTTAGCCTTAAGAGCACTTAAGCAAGTAATTCCTGCTGACGATGATAATCCTTACACAATTCGTTTAGTGTCTGATATCCTAGAATCAAATGGTTCCTCTTCAATGGCAACTGTTTGTGCTGGTTCTCTAGCATTAATGGATACTGGTGTACCAATTAAAGGCCCTGTTTCAGGTATTGCTATGGGAATGATTTCTGATAGCGAAACAGGAAAATATGCTATCCTTTCAGATATTCTTGGAGATGAAGATCATCTAGGAGATATGGACTTTAAAGTAACAGGTACTGCAAAAGGTATTACTGCTTGTCAGATGGATATCAAAGTAGATGGTCTTTCTTATGAGGTGTTGGAGCAAGCATTAGAGCAAGCCAAAGAAGGTAGAGAGCACATCTTAGGTAAAATGAATGCTACTCTTGAGAAGCCAAGAGAGGATTACAAACCTCATGTACCAAGAACTACCCAACTTAAGATTGATAAAGATCAGATTGGTGCTGTAATTGGACCAGGTGGTAAGATCATTCAAGAGATTCAGAAAGAAACCGGAGCTACCGTTAACATCGAAGAAAAAGATGATAAAGGTTTAGTGACAGTATTCTCTGCTGATAAAGAATCAATGGATGCGGCCGTAGGTAGAATTAAGACTATCGTGGCAGTTCCTGAGGTAGGTGAGACTTACGAAGGTAAAGTAAAATCAATCATGCCATTTGGTGCATTTATTGAGTTTATGCCTGGTAAAGACGGTTTACTTCATATCTCAGAAATCAAATGGGAACGCATTGAAAACATGGAAGGTGTTCTAGAAGTAGGTGAAGAGATTGCCGTTAAGTTGATTGGTGTTGATAAGAAGACAGGTAAATTCAGATTGTCTAGAAAAGTCTTATTACCAAAGCCAGAAAGAAACAAAGAACAGAAAGAGGACTAAGAGCGTTTGATAGAGTAGGAACTTTTACTACTTTATAAAATGTTCGGAAGTTTCTTTACGAATAATAACCCAAAGTTTGAATGAGACAGCTTAAGATTAGTAAGCAGATTACCAACAGAGAATCACAGTCTCTCGATAAATATCTTCAAGAAATAGGCAAGGTGGATCTTTTGACCCCTGACGAAGAAGTAGATTTAGCGAAGAGGATCAGAGAAGGTGACCAGCTCGCGTTGGAAAAATTAACTAAGGCAAACTTGAGATTCGTGGTATCTGTAGCAAAACAATACCAAAATCAAGGGCTTTCTTTAGGTGATTTAATTAATGAAGGAAACTTAGGTTTGATTAAAGCCGCGCAGCGTTTTGATGAGACCAGAGGTTTCAAATTTATTTCGTATGCCGTTTGGTGGATTAGACAATCAATCCTTCAAGCATTGGCAGAGCAATCTAGAATTGTAAGATTACCACTCAATAGAGTAGGTTCATTAAATAAGATTTCAAAAACGTTTTCAGCATTAGAGCAGAAGTTTGAAAGAGAGCCGTCTCCTGATGAGCTAGCAGAAGTGCTTGAGGTTACTACCAAAGAGGTAGTGGATACCATGAAAATTTCAGGTAGACACGTATCTATGGATGCACCTTTCGTTCAAGGAGAAGAAAACTCTCTCTTAGATGTTCTTGAAAACGACATGGAAGAAAAGCCTGATACAGGTTTAATGAATGATTCGTTGAGAAGAGAGGTGCAAAGAGCACTTTCAACTTTAACACAAAGAGAAGCAGATGTAATTACGCTTTACTTTGGATTGAATGGTGAGCATTCTATGACTCTTGAAGAAATTGGTGAAAAATTCAATCTTACAAGAGAGCGTGTTCGTCAGATTAAAGAGAAGGCAATCAGAAGATTAAGACATACTTCTAGAAGCAAAGCGTTGAAACCATATTTAGGTTAATCAATAGTATATAAATTCAATAAAAGGCCTTCAGTTGAAGGCCTTTTTTGTTGCTACAAATCAATGGGAACAATCCTTTGTCTAATAAGTGTTAATAGATTAGTTTTGAAGAATTAGTAGAAGAAAATATGAGTACAGAGCACGTTAAAGTATTAATTATAGGTTCAGGTCCCGCAGGCTATACTGCAGCTATTTATGCTTCTAGAGCAGGTTTAAGTCCAGTTTTATATACAGGTGGCCAGCCAGGAGGTCAGTTGACAATTACAAATGATGTGGAGAACTATCCCGGTTACCCAGAAGGTGTAAACGGTCCGCAAATGATGGTTGAATTTCAACAACAAGCTGAACGTTTCGGAACTGACGTTAGATATGGTTTAGCTACAAAGGTTGACTTCTCAGGCTACCCACATAAGGTTTGGATCGATGATAAAACTGAAATAATGGCTGATTCTGTAATAATCTCAACAGGAGCTAGCGCCAAGTACCTTGGTCTTCCTTCAGAGGAAAAATATTCTAACAAAGGTGTAAGTGCTTGTGCTGTATGTGACGGGTTCTTTTACAAAGGAAAACCAGTGGCAGTTGTAGGAGCAGGCGATACCGCGGCTGAGGAAGCTACTTATTTAGCCAACCTTTGCCCTAAGGTTTACATGATCGTAAGAAGAGATGAAATGAGAGCTTCTAAAATCATGCAGGAAAGAGTTAAAAATACACCGAACATAGAAGTGCTTTGGAATCATAATACCGAAGAAATTTTAGGTAACGATACAGACGGTGTTACTGGTGCAAGGTTGTTGAATAACAAATCTGGTGAGAAGACTAAAATTGAAGTGAATGGATTCTTTGTGGCCATTGGTCACAAGCCTAATACAGATATCTTCAAAGGTTGGTTAGACATGGATGAAACTGGTTATTTACAAGTTAAACCTGGTACTTCCCATACGAATGTAGAAGGGGTTTTTGCAACAGGTGATGCCGCTGATAAAGTTTATAGACAAGCCGTAACAGCTGCCGGAACTGGGTGTATGGGTGCTTTAGATGCGGAAAGATTCCTCGCTGAAAAAGAATTTGAATTGGCTGGCGCTGAGGCGTAATAGCTTATCAGGAACAAAATAAGGGACGCTGCGTTTATTATCGTGGCGTTTTTATTTTTTGTCCATGTAAAATGCCGAAGAACTTTTTACTTTTTATTCATGAAACTAGACATTCTTGCCCTTGCGGCCCATCCAGATGATGTTGAATTATCAGCTGCTGGTACCTTAATAAAAGCAATCCAAGCTGGTAGAAAAGCAGGGATTATAGATTTTACCCAAGGGGAATTAGGTACAAGAGGAACTCCTGTAATTAGAAAGGCTGAAGCTAATGACGCAGCTAGAATTATGGGGCTTTCCGCAAGAGAAAATTTAGGTTTCAGAGACGGCTTCTTCACAAACGATGAAGAGCATCAACTAGAGGTGGTTAAGATGATCAGAAAGTATCAGCCAGACATTGTCTTGGCTAATGCAGTAAGCGATCGTCATACTGACCATGGCAAGGCTTCTGAACTGGCAAAGGTAGCTTGTTTTATTTCAGGCTTAGCCAAGGTTGAAACAGAAATTGATGGAGAAGCCCAAAAGCCATGGAGACCTAAGGTTGTATATCATTACATACAGAGTATTCCACATCAGCCCGACTTTATCGTAGATGTCTCTACAGCTTGGGAAACTAAAATGAAGGCCGTTTTAGCCTTTAAGTCCCAGTTTTTCGATCCCGATAGTAAAGAGGCGAATACCTACATTTCATCTCCCAAATTTATGGAGATGATCAATTCTCGCGGTATACATTATGGCCACGAAATTGGAGTAGAGTATGGAGAAGGATTTACAGTAGAGCGAATGCCTGGCATAAATTCTGTTTTAGACCTGATCTAAGGAGCTAGTCTTTCAATCTTCCAGTTGCCGCTTTCATCTTTAGTGTATTGCAATCTATCGTGTAGACGACTTTTTCTACCTTGCCAAAACTCGAATGAGACTGGTTCTATTCTATACCCTCCCCAAAAATCAGGAAGAGGAACCTTTCCTTCTTGAAAATTTCTTTTCATTTCAGCAAGTTTCATTTCTAATATACTTCTAGAGCTAATCACACTGCTCTGTTGAGAAACCCAAGCTCCCAATTGGCTTCCATATGGTCTGCTTGTAAAGTATTGCAGTGATTCCTTTGCACTTACCTTAACAGCCTTGCCAATAATATTCACTTGTCGTTCAAGGCTATACCAAGGGAATAAGGCAGAAACCTGATGATTCGCTCCAATGTGCTTTGCCTTTCTACTTTCGTAGTTAGTATAAAACAGAATTCCCTGATTATTCAAGGCCTTCATTAATACCGTTCTCTGAAATGGTTGGTTATTCTGATCGACTGTTCCCAGAACGAAAGCGTTCGGCTCGAGCACTTCACTTTTTTGTGCCTCTTCGAACCATTTTTCAAATAAGGTGTAAGGGTTTTCTGCTGCTGAGTCTATATCTAGTGAGGCCCTTGTATATTCTTGTCTTAAATCTGCGATTGAATCTGCCATAGGAGTTTTGTTAATGCAAATATAACCATGTGTAGCCTGAAAGTTTTTCTAAAACACTAGGCAAAGTACATAAGCCTTTATATTTTTCTTTAAACAATGAGAATGTTCGAATACGATAAAGATTTACCGGAGCCAGAGAAAGGCGATTTTCTATTGTCAGAGCCGTTTTTAAATGACCCTAATTTTGAGAGAACCGTAATTCTTGTCTGCGAACATAATGATGAAGGAACCTTTGGTCTTGTCATGAACAAACTCAGTGATTTACAACTGAATGATGTTTTAGAAGAAGAGGTAACATTCCCTGCTTATTTGAATATTGGTGGACCAGTTGAACAAAATACGCTACACTTTGTCCACAGATTAGGTCAGACCATAGATGGTTCAATTCAATTGAATGGTGATTTGTATTGGAGCGGTGATTTTGAGCAAGTTAAGTTCTTAATGAATTCAGGCTTGGTTGCAGCCGAAGATATTCAATTTTACCTTGGTTACTCTGGTTGGGCTTCGGGTCAATTAAGGGGTGAAATGGATAGTTCTTCTTGGTTTGTACGTAAAGGGGCAACGGCCAAAGAGATATTCGACTTAGAGTCCGATATACTTTGGAAATCAATCTTAAGAGAAATGGGAGGGAAGTATAAGGTGTTTTCAAATTACCCGAGCGATCCTCGATTAAATTAACAGAATTATTACCTTTGAAAGGTTAACGGTGCGGCATAAAAGCCGATAGCAATAGTAATTATGAGCGAAGAAAATAACTTGCAGTCAGGAGAAGAAGAGAAGGGGAATTCAGAGGCTGAAAAGGAAGTTGTAACTCCTACAACTCCAGAAGAAGTAGTTGAACCAACTGCTGAAAATCCATCAGAAAAAGAAGAAGTAGTAGAAAAAGCAAAGCCTGAAGAAGCTAAAGACACCCCAGTTGAAGAGGTGCAGCCAGAGCAAGCCAATTCAGAGGAAACTACAGAAGTTGAAAATGCTGAGGAAAATACTGTAGAAGAAAATACAGAAACTGCGGCTGAGGAAGCCACAGCACCAGCTACTGAAGAAGTTACTAAGGAAGATGCTTCAGAAAACGAAGAACAGTCAGCTTCTGCTGACGATCAAGCCTCAGAAGAATCTGATGAAGAGGAAGCCGAAGATGAGCCACCACACGATGAAGATGAGGTTCTTCCTGATTACACCGCATATACAAGAGAGCAATTAGTTGAGGCTATTGAGGAATTGACTCATCAAGATACATTTAGAAGATTTTCAAAAATCGTAGAAATCATCGATCCTTTGTTCAAAGCAATGGAAGATGAGGCACGAAGTACAGCTTTAGCAAAATACATTGAAGAAGGTGGAGAGAAAGATAGCTTTGAATTTAGGCATGATGAGTTATTCAACAGATTCGATGCTTCACAGCGACTTATAAGAGATAGAAGGTTAGCTTTCTACAAAGAGAAGGAAGCGGCTAAAGAACGCAATCTTGCAAAGAAAGAAGAACTCTTAGAACAATTGAGAAATTTGGTTGATGGTGAAAACGCTTCAACTAACATCAAGCCGATCAAAGAAATTCAAGATGCTTGGAAAGCAGTAGGCCCTGTACCAAACCAGCACAACAGAACCTTGTGGGCAAACTATAATGCCCTATTAGATAGGTTCTACAATAACAGACACATCCTTTTCGAGCTTAAAGAGCTTGATAGAAAGAAAAACTATTCAGCTAAGCTAGATCTTTGCGAGAAGGCTGAGGTACTAGACAAGGTTGAGAATATCAAAGATGCCATCATCCAATTAAATGAGCTTCACGATGAATACAAGCGAATAGGAGCTGTTCCAAGAGAGGTTCAAGAAGAGCTGTGGAAACGCTTTAAAGCTGCATCAGATGTTATTTACAAGAAGCGAAAAGAGTATCTAGATAGTTTAAAAGGGGAACTCAAAGAAAACTTAGTAGAGAAAGAGAAGCTAATTGAGGAATTGAAAGTGTTCTTAACTTTTGATTCAGATCGAATCAACGATTGGAATGCTAAGACAAAAGAGATTTTAGCTGTTCAAAAACGCTGGGATGCTATTGGTGGTGTACCGCGTGAAAAGGCTAAAGAAATCAACCGTGGTTTCTGGTCAAACTTTAAAAAATTCTTCTCTAACAAAAATGACTTCTTTAAGAAGTTAGAAGGATTGAGAAAAGAGAACCTAGCTAAGAAAGAAGAACTTGTAAAAAGAGCTCAGGAATTCTCAGAAAGTCAAGATTGGGACGGTACTGCCGAAAAAATCAAAGGACTTCAGAGAGATTGGAAAGCCATTGGTCCTGTACCTGAGAAGCAACGAAATTTAATCTACGCCCAATTTAGAGAGGCTTGTGATGTATTCTTCAATAATAAGCGAAGTAGCCAAAATGAGGCAGAAGCACAGTATGTTGAGAATCAAAAGGCGAAAGAAGAGATCATTGATAAAATGATAAAAGCTACCAAAGGAAAAGAGACCTCTGAAGAAGAGTTACTTGCCTTGGCTGGCAAATACCAAGGTTTTGGATTTGTTCCTCGTAATGCCATTAAGCCATTAGAAGAGAAGTATGCTGCCGCTGTAGAAGGATATGTAGCATCTCTTGGCTTAGATGAGTCAGAAGCTGAGACCTTAGTGATAAAAGCTGAGATGTCTGGTGGTGGAGATAGAAAACTTCAGAAGAAAGAGTCGGCTTTACGCAGAAAGATCAAGGAACTAGAGGATAATATTTCTCTATGGAATAATAACCTAGCATTTTTTGCCAACTCAAAAACTGCCGATAAACTGAAAGAAGAGTTTGACCAAAAGATTGAAGCAGCAGAAGAAGAGTTACTTAAGTTAAAAAAGCAGCTTAGAATTCTAATAAATCTCTGATTATCAGCAGACTAGAAAAAAGTTTAAAAAATCAGCTTTAAGGTGTTTGTAATTATAAAACCTGATTCTATATTTGGACTCGTTTAACGCAAAGGCCTCTTTAGCTCAGCTGGTAGAGCAACTGACTTGTAATCAGTAGGTCGCTGGTTCGACCCCGGCAAGAGGCTCATAAAGGACAATCAGAGATGATTGTCCTTTTTTTATTTCCCTTCCCATGATCTCTCAATCGTTTTCAATATATTTCATTGATGTTCGATAGAGGGCGCAGAGACTTTACTACTAAGGCGGGATTACTTGCAGTTTCAACCTTGCTGCCATTGCAGACTTTGGATAGACTTGCTATTGCGCCGAGGCGGTTCAAGCTGTCTCTAAATCCTGGAGCAATTGGTGTGGAACTTTCCCAATTAGAGTTGTTGCAAAAGGCTATTGAATATGGTTTTGAAGCCATTGTTCCTTTCCCCAATCAGTTGGCAGTCATGAGAGATGAGCAGTTAAACGAGATTTTAGATATTATGTCTGAAAACAAAATCTCATGGGGTGCTGCCAATTTACCATTAGATTTTAGAGTTGGAACCATACAATATAAGGAAGGTCTGGCCCGATTAATTGATGGTATAGACGCCATGCGCTGGGCAGGTGCAGATCGAATGTCTACTTGGATTATGCCTACTCATGCGGACCTCACTTATCGTAAAAACTTTAACCTACATCTTAGTCGTTTGAGGGAAGTGGTGGATATTCTCTCTCAGAATAATATAAAATTGGGTCTAGAATATGTAGGCCCACAGACTTTGATGACGGCCAAAAAGTATCCCTTCATTCATACCATGGAAGAATGTCTAGAGCTCATAGCAGCTATAGATAGACCTAATGTAGGTATTCAGCTCGATGCTTTTCATTGGTATTGCGCAGGCGAGTCTAGGGCAGATTTACTTAAGCTAGATCCTGAGAAGATCATAACGGTAGATTTAAACGATGCCAAAGTAGGTCTTACGCGTACAGAACAATTAGATTGGGAGAGAGAATTACCCGCTGATACCGGAGTTGTAGATATAAAAAGCTTTTTGACCGCCTTGGTGGAAATTGGCTATACCGGTCCTGTAAGAGCCGAGCCTTTTAACGAAGAATTGAATAAATTAGAAACAGATCAAGCATTGCAGAAGACCATGAATGCCATGAGAAATGCAGTGTCAAAAATGTACTAGTCAACCTTATGCAAATAATAGAATCATCCAAAACCTATGACGTAGCCATTGTTGGCTCAGGAGCTGGTGGTGGAATGGCAACTAAAATCTTGTCTGAAGCAGGATTTGACGTAGCTGTTCTTGAAGCCGGACCGTTTTTTGACCCCGCTCAAGATGAATATAGAAACCAGTTAAGATGGCCCTGGGAATCTCCAAGGAGAGGTGCCAGTTCAGACCGCAGATCTTTTGGCGATTTCGATGCAGCTTATGGCGGTTGGAATTTAGCAGGTGAGCCATTCACAAACGAAAGAGGAACAGATTTCCGTTGGTTCAGGTCTAGAATGTTAGGCGGAAGAACCAATCACTGGGGACGTATTTCATTGCGTTTTGGGCCACTCGATTTTAAAAGAGAAAGTATTGATGGCTTAGGCGATAATTGGCCTATAGGCTATGATGATGTAAAACCTTACTACGATAAGGTAGACAAGCTTATAGGAGTATTTGGGTCTAGAGAGAATATAAAGAATGAGCCAGATGGTTTCTTTTTGCCTGCTCCTAAGCCAAGATTACATGAGTTGTACTACATCAACGCGGCAAGAAAAGCAGGAGTGCCTGTAATACCATCTAGACTTTCTATACTTACCAAAAGAATTAATGATCAGAGAGGTAGTTGTTTCTATTGCGGTCAATGTAATAGGGCATGTTCGGCATATGCAGATTTCTCGTCTGGTACTTGTTTAATCTTCCCAGCGCAAAGAGGTGGTGGTAAAGTAGAGCTATTCACTAATGCAATGGTGAGCGAAGTCACTACCAATAGAGAAGGTAAAGCCACCGGGGTTACTTATGTGAATAAACTCGACCGTAAAACCTATCACTTAAAAGCGAAAACGGTGGTAATGGCAGCTTCTGCCTGCTCATCAGCAAGAATTCTTCTAAACTCAAAGAGCTCTGTTCACCAGAATGGACTTGGAAATAGCAGTGGAATGGTCGGAAGGTATCTACACGATTCAACTGGAGCGAGTAGAGCCGTATTTATCCCTCAATTGATGGATCGTAAGATCTATAATGAAGACGGAGTAGGCGGAATGCACGTGTATACCCCTTGGTGGTTGAATGATGCGAAATTAGACTTCCCTAGAGGGTATCACATTGAAGTTTGGGGTGGAATGGGAATGCCGAGTTACGGCTTCGGTTTTAACCCGAATGATTTGAATAAGATCACAGGCATGGGTTCTGTAGGAGGCTATGGTGATTCTCTGAGAGAAGACATAAAGCGTTATTATGGTGCGGTAGTGGGAATATCTGGTAGAGGTGAATCTGTTCCGCAGTACAATAACTATTGTGAAATAGATAATGAAGTGGTCGATGAGTGGGGAATTCCAGTACTCAAATTCAATTATCAGTGGACAGACTATGAAGTGAAACAAGCCAAGCACATGCAAGATACTTTTGAAGAGGTTTTGAGTGCTACAGGTGGAACGCTACTTGGAGATAAGCCTGGTGCTGATCGTCAATATGGTCTTACAAAGCCAGGAGAGATTATTCACGAAGTTGGAACAACACGAATGGGTAAAAACCCGAAAACTTCGGTGACAAACGAATTCAATCAGTTACACGATTGTGAGAATGTTTTTGTGATGGATGCAGGTCCATTTGTATCTCAAGCAGACAAGAATCCAACATGGACTATCTTGGCATTGGCTTGGAGAGCTTCAGATTATTTAGTGGATCAGGTTAAAAAGAGAAATATCTAATTATGGACAGACGAGATTCTTTAAAATCGATTTTAATTGGTACTGTCGCTGGTGGAGCTTTAGTCACTGGCTGCGCACCCAAAGTGCAGGAGGAGATTGAAATACCAAAAGAGCCTTTTGCTGGATACGGTAGAACAGAACCAGAAAAGGAACATGATAGGGAAGTAGCTGCTGAGATATTTCTCAATGGTCATGAGCTCGAAACAATTGCGGTACTCTGCGATATTATTTTGCCACCAACTGCTGAGATAGGTGGTGCCTTAGATGCTGAGGTCCCTGCTTTTATTGAGTTTATTGTAAAGGATATGCCTTATCAGCAGATGCCAATTAGGGGCGGTCTAGCTTGGCTAGATAGACATTCTAATGCTTTGCATAATGTTGAGTTCAAGAAGCTAACAAATGAACAGCAAATAGCCATTTGCGATAGTATTGCTTACCCAGGTAAAACGGCCCCAGATTTAATGCCAGGCGAAAAGCTCTTCACCAGGTTGAGAAACCTTACTTTAACAGGGTACTACACTTCTGAGATTGGTATCAAAGATCTTGGTTATAAGGGCAATCGTCCGGGCGTTTGGGATGGCGTGCCGCAAGATGTTCTCGATCAGCAAGGTTTATCTTATGATGAAGAATGGCTCTCTAAATGCGTTGACCAAAGTAAACGTATGGATATTGCCAAGTGGGATGATGAAGGCAACCTATTGACTTGATGAAGAATTTACTGTTTTTATTGGTCTTGTTTCTCCCTCTAGAGAAACAAGATACCTCAGGACAAGTAGAGCCAAATGAGTTTAGAAAAGTAATTCTAGAGCACAAAGATATTCAAATAGTGGATGTGAGAACGCTTAAAGAGTATCAGTCAGGTTATATCGAAAATGCACTTCATATTGACTTTTACGGAGAAGATTTCCAAAAGAGTATTCTAAAATTAGACAAGGATAAACCTATTGCAGTGTATTGCGCTGTGGGAGGGCGTAGTAGTTCTACGGCCCAATTACTTCGTAATCAAGGTTTCAAAAAAGTATATGACCTTAAAGGGGGATTGTTCGCTTGGTCAAGAAAAGGGTATAAGATCATTAAATAAGAATGAAGACGCATTGACTGAAAAATTCGAATTGAACATTTGAAATAGATTCATGTTCTCAAGTTCAATTATCTGTACAACCTGAAATTTTATCAATCGCGTAGTGTCTAAATCTATTACAGTTTTTTCTCCTTCATCTGTGTCAAATGTTGGCCCTGGTTTCGATATTCTTGGCTGTGCATTAGATGGACTAGGAGATAAAATTCAGCTGAAACTTATTGAAGAGGGATATCAGATTAAATCGGTAGGAGCGGAATTGCCAACTGATCCTGACCAAAATGTAGCCACTGTAGCCCTTAAATCATTAGCGGAAGCATATGGTTATTATGGGGGCTTCTCGATAGAAATTGAAAAGATGTTTAAACCAGGTTCCGGTTTAGGATCATCAGCATCAAGTGCAGTAGGTGCAGTATATGCAGCTAATGAGTTGCTTGGTCTCGGTCTCACTAAAAAGGAACTGATATCTTTTGCCCTCAACGGTGAAGTTGTTGCTTCTGGTCAACGACATGGCGATAATATTGTACCATGTATGCTTGGAGGTTTCGTGGCGGTCAAGTCCATTGAGCCTTATGAGGGCTTTCACATTGACACCCCCCAAGATTTAAAAGTATTGGTCATTTTTCCAGATGTAACCATTAAAACGGCTGAGGCCAGAAAGATACTACCAGTGGAAGTGTCTTTACAAACAGGTATTCAGCAAGCAGCAGATATGGCGGGTTTAATTATTGCGCTCATGACTGCCGATTACGATATGATTAAGGGCTGTTTAGAAGATCATTTTGGTACACCTCATCGTAAACGTCTTATTCCTTTTTATGATGAAATGAGTGAAATGGCCGATCAAGCTGGAGCTTACGGATTCAATATAAGTGGGTCTGGTCCTGCAATGTTTGCCTTTTTTAGAGCAGAAGATGACCTGACGGCTCTGAAATCTCAAATCACGAAACAGTATCAAGGTGCAGATATAGAAGTGAGATTTCATGAAAGTGGCATCAATAAGCAAGGTGTTGAAATACTATAGTACCAATAACAAATCTCCAAAGGTAGACTTTAAGGAAGCTGTTTTGAAATCGCTTCCCCGTGATAGGGGATTGTACTTTCCTGAGGTGATTCCTGTTTTTAAACAGGCTGAGCTCAACGAGCTTCGCAAAGTAACACTTCCAGAACTAGGCTTTGCCATGATGAAACCGTTTGTCAGCGGTGCTATATCTGACGAGTGCTTACTACAGCTCATGAAAGAAGTGCTCAACTTTGAAATTCCACTCAAATCAGTCTCTGAAAATATAAGTGTTTTAGAACTCTTTCATGGCCCGACTTATGCATTTAAAGACGTTGGGGCTCGTTTTTTAGCGAGATGTCTTGGAGAGTTTTCTAAAGAGAAAAAACAAGAAACGACTATTCTAGTAGCTACATCTGGAGATACTGGTGGGGCTGTTGCCAATGGGTTTTATGGGGTAGAAGGAGTGAATGTGATTATTCTATATCCTTCCGGTAAAGTGAGTGAGCTGCAAGAGCAGCAATTGACAACTCTTGGAGGTAACATTACGGCATTAGAAGTCGATGGAGACTTCGATTTATGTCAGTCTATGGTAAAAGATGCCTTTTTGGATAAGGAGTTGAATGAGGCGTTAAATCTTACATCTGCTAACTCTATTAACATTGCACGATGGATACCACAAGCCATTTATCACGCTTGGATGGCATTACAGCTTGAAGAACCTGAAAACACACTTATAGCGGTTCCTTCAGGTAATTATGGGAATCTCTCAGCTGGGATGCTTACAAAGAAAATGGGTTTTCCTCTAGGTGAGTTCCTAGCTTGTTCAAATGCCAATGATGTAGTGCCTAGGTATATCGAAACGAGTGAGTATAATGTTAGGCCTACGATCGCTACATACGCCAATGCGATGGATGTGGCAGATCCGAGTAACTTTCCTCGAATTCAGCAACTCTACCATCAGTCATTAGATGCCTTGAGAAAAGATGTAAGTGTGTTTAGAATGGGAGATGAGCAAATCTTAGCGTCTATTAAGAAGTGTGCAAGTGAGACTGGCTACATGCTAGATCCGCATGGAGCGATTGGTTACGAAGGCTTAAAGGGAAAGCTCAAATCTGGCCAGATGGGTGTTTTCTTAGAAACTGCCCATCCTGTTAAGTTTAACCCTGTAATGGAAAGGGCTTTAGTGGAATCAATCGCTTTACCCAGTTTCGCTCAAGACTTAATGGCGAAGACAAAGTCATCAATTCGAATAAAAGATTACTTGAAGAGTTTCTTACTTTCTCAATAAGTAAAATGCTCTTTCGGTATATACCAAACGCCATTTCTACCATCAAAGCCACCACCAAGTTCAGTCAATATCAATCGATCCATAATAAAAAGGCCTTCTTCAGCCATTCGGTCAAAGTTATCCAGTCCTTGATTCGGAAAGTTCTGTCTAGTACGGTGAATGTTAAAAGACTCAGATAATTCTTGATCAAAAAACGTAGTGAGTGTTTCGTGACCATAAATATAACCTAGTAGGCCACCCCAAGTAGCGGTTGGGTTATCCGAGTCCCAGCCACATAAGCTACCAATCTGTATTGTCTTTTTGTAATCACCTTCACCATAAAAAAGAGACTGACTAAACAAGCAGCGTAGTTGATTCCGGCAGCAAAACAGCCATTGCAATAAAGGTTCTGTGACGTGATATCATAGCCATCAGCCTCATCTACTTGATATCTTTTATATAAATCGTCTCGTGTTTCTTCCCAGGGCTGGCCACTGTCATAAAGTGCCTTTACGTAATCAAACATAGCCGCAGGGTAACCGTCATCATTCATATAGCTCTGGGCTAACTTTGCGCTGGCCATCAACTGCTCTTTTATAGATGCAGTCTCAATATTTGCTGCTAGTGCATACATGCGCACATAGAACTAAGAAATTTCAACAGCCTCTTTATCAGCAGAGGTTCTAATGGGCAATTCTGCCATTTGTAAGGCTAAATGAGGCATTCCTGGCGCAAAGTGGCCAAAGATCTCTGTAGTAAGCTGTGCATCAATCATTTCAAAATGCTCGTTATTAGCAGAATCACCTGTTGCTGGTGGGAGCATTCCTTCGCTCATCAAGTCAAACGCTTTTTGATTAGAAACCCATAGATAATTCTCTTCTTCAGTTTTAATGTGATTCAACCAGCCATTGCGGATTTGCTCAGGAGTCAGTACGCTTGTTTTATTTTGATAGAGCAGGTATTGGAACATGTATTCTATGTCTGCATTGTCATCCGCTCCCCAGACTTCGTCTTTTCCTCTAAGCACATAATCTATAGTTGGAGAGAGCTCACTGGGTGTTGCACTCCATATACTAGGCTGATCTGGTTTTCCCCAATCATCCCGAGTGTAAAAGTCTCCTGTTTGAAATTCTCCTATGTTACCTACTTTATCCATTTCGGTAATCAGTCCCGTCCAGTTGGCAATGCACGCGCCTAACCAAAATCCTTTCAATTTGTCATGATAATCGATTCTAGAAATGATTTTATCATCAACGCTAGGGAAGTATACAGGATAATTAAGCTCTGGGTCAAAGCCAATCTTTTCTTGTTCACAACTCCAAATGCCATAGACTAAAAAGGCCAGTAAGAATTTCTTTTTCATGTTTTCTGAGACAGGAGGAGAATTAAGTTGATCATTTATTCACTCAGATGCAATTTTAGAAAATGGACTTCTTGGAGTTTAATTATCAGTTAAAGTGAGTAGTTTAAAATATGAACCTGGACCTGTTAGAAGAATTCTTGCTTATTGCTCTCGATGATAACAAAGGTGGATTTGTTATCGGCACTACGGCTTTACATTATGGATTTGGGGGAGCTGTTTTACTAGAGTTAGCCCTTAGGAATAAAATTGAAATCGATGGCGAGAACGTACTATTGAAAGATTCGGCTATGGAAACTGAACTCGCACTCAACAAAGCTATTGAGCTGATTAAAGAGAGTAAGACTCGAAAGGTTAAGGATTGGATCGAGATTTTTGCCAAGAAAGCCGGAGAGTTTAAAGAAGATACATTACAGCGTTTAATCAATAAAGGTGTGCTGAGTAAAGAGGAGCATAAAATTCTCTGGATTATCCCAACGCAGAAATTTCCAACTAGTAACATGAATCCGGAAATGAAGGTAAGAGAACGATTGGATGACGTGGTGCAGCGAGGTAAAAAAGCTGAGCCGAGAGATGTAATGTTACTGAGTCTTATAGATGCTACCGATCTAACAAAAGAAGCTTTCAGAAAGGCGGAAGATTATAAAAAGATTAAGGCTAGGCTGACAGAAGTTACTAAGGATGTAAAGATTAGTGCAGCCATTAATAAGAGTCTTAGAGAGATTCAAACAGCTATTATGATCGCGATTACAACAACAATTGTCGTAACCACTATTACAAATAATTAAGCCACAACTCCAAAGAGGCACTCTTTCATAATGCTTGTTATTGTTTCTTATTGAAGGATTTGTCTTCGTATACTCTATACGTTAGTCTAATGGTGTAATCATATGATTATAACATGTGTATTGCTAAACATAATTAAGCTCGAATGACTAGGTTCGTTTTCAAAGCACAAGTTATGATGAGATTTATTTACTCGTTTACAATACTCTTTACCATCTTTTCTATACAAGCTCAATCGGAAGCTTATTCTACAAAGAAGACTGAAAAGCTTGCTGTTAAATCTCCTTTTGAGAAAATCTGGGATGGTGAGTTACCAGCTGAAGTTGTATTCAAGGATGAAGAGATCATTGCTTTTGTTCCTTTAAGAAGGCAGACACCCGTTCACTTTTTGGTGGTTCCGAAGAAGCGATTTCCTACAATTTCTGATTTGCAAGATGAAGACGCGTATCTCATCGGAAGAATGTATCAGGTAGCCAGAGATTTAGCGAAGAAATTTGGTATTGATCAAACGGGTTACCGATTGGCGATGAATACTAATGAAGACGCGGGTCAATCGGTCTTTCATATCCATTTACACCTTTTAGGAGGTATGAAAACTGGCCCCATGGTGGATCAGACGTATATTGATCCAAGGACAAAAAAAGATGAGAAATAAGAGTCTAGAGTTTTCAGGACTTTTTAATTTTGGTCATTCAATAAGAATCAACGATTACTATGGGTAGAGCATTTGAATTTCGTAAGGGTAGAAAAATGAAGCGTTGGGGTATGATGTCTCGCGTTTTCCCAAAGCTTGGTAAGGCCATAACTATGGCAGCCAAAGAAGGTGGCCCCGATCCTGATATGAATGCCGCATTGCGTACGGCTATACAGAACGCTAAGGCTCAAAATATGCCGAAAGACAACATTGATGGGGCAATTAAACGTGCGACCAGTAAAGATGTTGAGGCATATGTTGAAATGAACTATGAGGGTAAAGGTCCTCATGGTGTGTTGGTGTTTGTGGAATGTGCTACAGACAATCAGAACAGAACTGTTGCTAACGTTCGTTCTTATTTCAATAAGGCAGAAGGTGCATTGGTGCCTAAGGGATCTTTAGAGTTCATGTTCAGCCGTAAAGCCGTTTTCGAATTTGAAAAAACGGATGATATGGATTTAGAAGAATTAGAATTCGAGCTGATAGATGCTGGTTTAGAAGAAATCGAAGAAGTCATCGAAGAAGATGAAAACGAAGAAGAAGTTGTGTCAATCCACGTCCATGGAGACTATACTAATTTCGGAGCATTACAAACAGCGCTTGAAGGACTATCAATCGATGTGAAGAGTGCAAACCTAAAAAGATTCCCAACAACCCCTGTGCAATTTGACGATGAGCAGCTTGAAGAAATTGAGAAGATGCTGGATAAGTTAGAAGAAGACGATGATGTACAAGCGGTGTATACCAACATTGACTAAAACATAATCTGCTTTTTAAAGAAATTAGAGCCTCCTAATGGAGGCTTTTTTGTTTAAACATTTGAATTGACCAGCAATACCATCTTACAAGAAGTAAATGAGCCACTTCATTTGCTAATCCTATATGGCATAACTCTAACGCTGTAATCTCAAAACTTTTCACCTTCGAAACCTAGACTTTCAGAGTTTGGCATCATTTTGGGATTAGACCTATCAACTCAATCAAACAGGTCAAAAAATGAAAAAGTTTTTACTCTTAATATCAGGTATTGCGATACTCAGTAGTTGTGATATAACGATAATCGATAAAGGCCCATTCGACCCAAGAGATATATACTTGGGAAGATATGAGGTAGAAGAATACAGTGAAACCTATGATGTAATCACGAGATACAGAATGAGAGTTCTAAAGGATGCGGATCCTTACAGCAACGTGATTTACTTAAGAAACTTTTATGCTGTAGATATAGAGGTGTTTGCTGAAATCATTGGTGAAAGAATCAATATTCCGAGACAGGTAGCAGGTGGCTACATTGTTCAAGGAACAGGAAGATATGAATATGGAGATGTACGCCTAAGCTACTCAGTTGAAGACGGACTCTCAGAAAGTGGTGTAGCAGATTTCTGTAATACCGTATTGTTCAGAGATTAATTGTTGTTTTGAGTTTGACCAAGCCCGTTTGCTATCCGGTGAACGGGCTTACTCTTTTTCTAGCTTTGACGAGATATAAAGGATAAATACTCTTAATACCGTTCATAGAACATGCTCTGAGTTGCTATATACAACTTCCTATATTCGCATCCGTAGAAAAAGCATCACTCAACGAAAGCATGAAAAGACTCGCTAGCCTACTTATTTGTCTTGTAATCCTTACCCCACAAGTTCTACAAGCACAAGCCCCCAAGAAGCTCAACGCAGCTGAAATCAAGCAAGCTTTAAATAAGCTCGAGGTGTTAGGAACAGCCATGTATTTGGCAGCCCACCCAGATGATGAGAATACTCGCATGATAGCCTATCTCTCGAATGAGAGAAAGCTAAGAACATCTTATTTGTCTATGTCTCGGGGTGATGGAGGTCAGAATTTAATCGGTACAGAGATTAGAGAATATCTAGGGATTATTAGAACCCAAGAGTTACTTGCGGCAAGAAGAAAAGACGGTGGTGAGCAGTTTTTTACGCGTGCCAATGACTTTGGCTTCTCTAAAGATCCAGATGAGACTTTTAACATCTGGGACGAAGAAGATGTATTTGCTGATGTGATCTGGAATATCAGAAGCTTCAAGCCAGATATCATTGTTACACGATTTGATACAACCAGATCTCCTGGAGGTAGAATGCATGGTCATCACACCGCTTCAGCAATTTTAGCTCAACGTGCGTTCGATGCAGCAAATGATCCTTCAATATTTCCCGAGCAATTAAAGTATGTGGAGCCATGGCAGCCTGTTGGCCTCTATTGGAATACCTACAACTTTAGAGGGAACTCAACTGAGAATAGACAAGGTGAAAACGAATATTTCCCAGTGAATTTAGGGGAGTACAACGAGCTCTTGGGTAAGTCCTATGACGAAATTTCAGCCATTAGTCGATCTCAGCATAAGTCTCAAGGATTTGGTAGTACAGGAAGAAGAGGGAATTTGAGAGAATACTTTAGACATTGGAAGGGTGCTTTGCCAAAGAACGATGTCTTAGAGGCGGTAGACCTTACTTGGACAAGAGTAGAGGGAGGAAAAGCCATTGGCGATTTGCTCGAAAAAGCCAATGAGAATTATGATTTAGAGAATCCTACTAGCATTATAAGAGATCTAATGGAGGCGAGAGAGATGATTACGGCTCTCAATGATGAATACTGGAAGAATGTGAAGCTGAAAGAGATTGATCTGATCATTAAATCAGTTCTAGGACTTTATTTGGAAGTAGTTGCTTCCGATTATAGCGGAGTGTCTGGTGAAACCATTACTTACAATGTTGAAGCGATTAATCGATCAAATGTGAAGGTGAGATTGCTCGACTTAGAATTCTTGAATTATAATACTTCAAAAGTATTCGGTACTGCACTTGAGTTTAATCAAAGACTGAACGGCAATGGAGAGCTAACCTTAAAAGGTGAGGATTCACAACCGTACTGGCTAGTAGATGAGGCCAAAATAGGCATGTACAGAGTGGACAATCAAGAATTGAGAGGCCTTCCGCAAAACAATGCAGCGGTTTCTGCACAGTTTAACCTTGAGATTGAAGGAAAACCATATACCTGGAAAACTGACTTGGTATACAAAAGAAACGATCGTGTGGATGGTGAGGTTTACCGTCCTTTCGTTATTACTCCTGAGGTCTTTGTTAATGTAGAGCAGCCAGTATCCATTTTTGCAGATGGAGAATCTAAGGTTGTTGATGTAGTTGTAAAGTCTGGAAAAGCTAACGTAACAGGTTCATTGAATATTGATTTACCTACAGGTTGGAAATCAGATGTGAATAATTTGCCTATTTCATTCAAAGAGAAAGGCGAAGAAAAAAGGATTAAAGTAAATGTATTACCTCCTTCAAGTGCCTCTGAGGGTCAAATTAAGGCGTCTTTCAATATTGGTGGCGAAATATTCAACCGTGGGTTAAAGACCATTGAATACAAGCACATTCCAATTCAAACTATATTCCCTAAGGCGGAAGGTAAAGTAGTTAAACTTGATCTTAAGCGTAAGGGTCAATATATCGGCTATATAATGGGGTCGGGCGATGCGATTCCTGAAAGCTTAAAGCAAGTTGGATACACAGTGGATATTTTAGACCCGAATGCTATCACGGATGAAGAAAGCTTGGCTAATTATGATGCTGTAATCATTGGAATTAGAGCATATAACACGCAAGAAAGAATGCCCTTTATACAGCCTTGGCTAATGGAATATGTAGAAAAGGGTGGAACGGTGATAGCGCAGTACAACACTTCTATGCGAGATCAGCCTCAGTTGGGCCCTTATCCTTTTACACTATCAAGAGATAGAGTAACGGTTGAGGAGGCTGAAGTGCGAATTTTGGCCGAAGATCATCCCCTTATCGATGGCCCTAATAAGATCACTTCTAAAGATTTTGAAGGTTGGGTACAGGAGAGAGGCTTATACTTCCCTAATGAATGGGACGATAAATACACCGCAGTACTTTCTGCAAATGACCCTGGAGAAACACCAAAAAATGGCGGATTGTTAGTGACCCAATACGGACAAGGATATTATGTGTACACAGGTTATTCTTGGTTTAGAGAATTACCAGCAGGTGTTGCAGGCGCTTTTAGGATTTTTACCAACATGATATCGCTGGGTCAGGATCAGCCGAAACCGGCAAAACTTCAATCTGTAGAGAATAAAAACTAATGAAAGCAGAAGGAGAAGATCAAATAGAGCCTAAAGAAGGCAAACAAAATTGGACTAAGATGTACTTCTTGATATTGGCTGTTCTTGCCGTTCAAGTGGCATTGTATTACTGGTTTACGATTACTTTTTCATGAGCACTAGCATTCATACCCTTGATTGGGTAGTACTTTTCGGAACTCTAATTTTTATTGTTGGTTACGGTGTATGGAAAACACGTGGTAAACAAGATATGGATGGCTACCTACGCGGTGGTAACGACAGTAAATGGTGGGTAATAGGCCTATCAATTATGGCAACTCAAGCCAGTGCCATTACTTTTCTTTCAACTCCAGGACAGGCATTTAACGATGGTATGCGGTTTATCCAATTCTATTTTGGATTACCCATCGCCATGATCATCATTTCGATCTTTTTCTTACCGCTTTATTATAAAGCAAAAGTTTATACCGCTTATGAATACCTAGAGAGCCGTTTTGATATGAAAACGCGAATGCTCGCTGCCTTCATATTCTTGATTCAACGTGGATTGGCAGCCGGTATAACTATTTATGCACCATCTATTATACTCTCCACATTATTAGGCTGGCCCTTACAGTTAACCACAGTAATTATAGGGTTCTTGGTAATTATCTACACGGTATCTGGAGGTACAAAGGCCGTTACCCAAACACAGAAACAGCAAATGGCCGTAATGATGGGCGGAATGATCATTGCGGGTATTCTTGTCATTACCTCTTTGCCTGAAGGTGTTGGTTTTAAAGATGCTCTGAATGTAGCTGGTAAAATGGGCAAACTCAATGTGGTGAATTTTGAGTTTGACTTAACGGACCGGTATAATTTCTGGTCTGGGATCACCGGTGCGGTATTTCTATTCTTGTCTTACTTTGGAACAGACCAAAGCCAGGTACAACGTTACTTATCAGGAAAAACGCTCAAAGAAAGCCGAATGGGCTTAATGATGAACGGACTTTTGAAAGTGCCTATGCAGTTCATTATTCTCTTCATTGGGGCAATGGTATTCGTCTTTTATCAATACAACCAACCGCCATTATTCTTTAATGAAACGGTGAGGCAGGAGATTCTTCAGTCGGAAGAATATGTTGAGGAGTTTCAAGGATATGAAGCCGCATACGAAGATATTTTCTCGGAGAAACGCTTGTTGGTAGATGAACTCAATGATGCCATTAATGCAGATAATGAGATGGCCATTAGTTTAGCAAAGAACGAATTAAACCGCCTTGAGTCTGAAGGAAATGAGATTAAAGACAAGGCGAAGGTTGTCATAGAAAAAGCAGATCTAGAGTCGAATGATAAGGATTATGTCTTTATGAGATTTGTAATGAGTACTATGCCTGTAGGGGTAGTGGGGTTACTCTTTGCCGTGATCTTCTCTGCAGCTATGTCAAGTACTTCTTCAGAACTCAATGCGCTCGGCTCTACCACCACAATTGATTTCTATAAAAGAAGAATACGTCAAAATGCGAGTGACGATCATTACTTAAGATATTCTAAGCTATTTACTTTGAGTTGGGGTATTCTGGCTACCATTATAGCAAGTACTCTTTCCCTATTCGATAACCTGATTCAAGCTGTTAACCTAATTGGGTCCTTATTTTATCCAATCGTATTAGGGATCTTTGTGGTGGCATTCTTCTTCAAATCAGTACGAAGTAACGCGGTGTTCATTGGAGCTATTATCAGTCAAATCCTGGTGATTCTTGTTCACTATCTTAATGTTGAAGGAATTGCAGGACCTTTTACAATGGGCTTCTTATGGTACAATGCCTTTGGATGTATTTTAGTAGTAGTGATAAGTTGGTTGCTAGATAAAGTTAATAAATAACATATTTATATATGTTATTTATTACATATGGATAATCAGCTCACATTCTTTCAATATTTTCTGATGTTTTCTATGATCAATAGGAGAGAGAATACTTGGGTTCTCAATAAGGTCTTTACACAAAACATGTTCTGTTGCCAATAGTATGGCCTTCTCTTTTTTAGTAAGAGATCTTAAACAGGTAATGGGGTAATAGCTTGAAAGCGCTATTCGTTCTTTTAGATTTCCTTTCTTAGGATAATCCCAGGAAATGAGTTTTAGGCCTTCATCTGAAGCGTAAAGCTTAGCATCGGATGTAAAGCGGGCGTTAGTAACTATCCAAAATTCATACGCTTTCTTAGGACCTCTAGCTTGTTCAACTCTGCTAATGTCATTGAATCTAGAATGGACGTATAGAGGTACTTTAATATCAGATTTATAACCAGCGTGCGAATGATGCTTACATTCAACTAAGAGTCTAGTGCCATTCCTATTTCCGACAACATCCACTTCATGAGTTACGTTCTTTCCCTGTAGTTTCTGACCAACTTCAACCTCGAAACCTTGGAACTGAAAGAGTTTAGCTATAAACCTTTCGAAAGGATAACCAGAAGGGCCAAGTTCTAAAATGGCGTTTTTAAGTTTGTATTTACCGGCTAGCGTACTGCTCTCTTTCGCAAGAAGCTGATAGGCCTTTTTATAAATAAGTTTAGTGGTGGTTATTTCTGGTGTCTCTTGTTCAATCTGGTAGCAGATCTTGTCAATTTGTATTTCATTCGCTCCAGAGCGGAATAATCAATTAGCCAATTTCTCCCGATCAAATGCCTCTTTCTCATCGTTGGCTTTTAGTACCCATTTCTCAACCATATATGTTGAAAACACGAATTGTTCGTTAATTTGAAACCGTGTATGCTATTGTAGATATTGAAACTACTGGGAGTTCCGCTGCCCATGGAAAAATCACAGAGATTGCCATTCTGATTCATGATGGTCAGCGGGTGGTCGATGAGTACCAAACCCTGATTAATCCTGAACAGGGTATTCCCATCGGAATCACTTCTCTTACCGGTATAAGCAATGAAATGGTATATGATGCTCCCAAATTCTATGAGGTGGCCAAGGATATACTCATGTTGCTTAAAGGGAACGTTTTCATTGCCCACAATGTAAATTTCGATTACTCATTCATTAAAAAGGAATTTCAAGAATTAGGGGCTGAATTCAATCTAGCAAAACTCTGTACCGTGCGTTTAAGTCGAAAAATATTTCCTGGCTTGAAGTCTTATAGTTTGGGTAGGCTTTGTGAGCACTTTGGAATAGATAATGCAGCCAGACACCGGGCAATGGGAGATGCCAGAGCTACCACTTACCTGTTTGACCTACTTCTTGCTAATGATCAAGGCCAGATAGAGAGCTTCCTCAAAAGAAACTCGAAAGAGGCAGACCTACCACCTAATCTTAAGAGAGAGACGTTTGAGGAGCTCCCTGAATTGACCGGAGTTTACTATTTCCATGATGAGCATGGTAAAGTGCTTTATGTGGGTAAGGCCAACAATATCAAAACTCGAATTAGAGGTCATTTCTCTAATACAGATGTTGTTTACAAGCAAGGAATGAAGGACCTGATCTATGATATCACCTTTGAGTTATGCGGAGATGAATTGATTGCTTTCCTTTTTGAATCCTACGAAATCAAGAGGCTATTTCCGCCATTTAATAAGGCACAGAAATACCCTACACGCAGATATGGTGTTTACCATTATCAAGATGGGAATGGCAAACATAGATTATCCATCGGTAAAAAGCAGAAGGGGTATCAACCGATTAAGTCATTTACTAGCTTTGATAAGGCTAGAAGCTTCCTTATTCAACTAGTTAAGGAATATCAACTAGACCCCTCACTGTGTAGCTTGCCCGCCAATGTGATGAATTATTTTGGCTATAGCTTTACTCCTACGGAAGATGAAGAGGTTGCACAGCGCTTTAGAAAAGCACTTGATTCACTATCAGGGGAAAAGACTTTTTGTTTGCTTGGCGAAGGTCGAACGATAGGGGAGAAAAGTGTGGCATTTGTAGAGTCTGGCGTTTATCAAGGCTTTGGATATTATACCGATGACTTTGCTGCAGAAAACTTAGATGAAGTGAAAAACATTATCACCACCTACCCAGATACGCCAGATGTACAACGCATTATTAATCAGTTTAAGGAGAAGAGAAAGTTTGTAGAGTTTTAGTAATGAGCGGCTTAGGGTCTTTCTGTCTTGAATTGTATTATTAGTGAAAATTAGACCAACTATCGCGTCTTTTTTCCGTTGACATAAAGTGTGGTAATTATTAAATTCAAGTGTAACACTTTGAAAATACCATAGTTAAAAGAGTACAAATTAAAGATCATGAGCAAGACAACAGAATTAGGAGGAAAACTTTTGAAGTATGCGGAAGAAACGCTTCAAAATAGAGCACCTGAAACTTCTAAGAAAATTAAGAAATACGTAGACATCAGCCGTGAACTTTATTATGCCAGTAATCTTATGGCGGGACACAAAAACGTTAAAAAGTACGTTGATATCTCTAAAGAGCTCTATCATGCCAGCAGCCTAATTGCAGGCCACAAAAAGATCGTTATCTCAGAATAGAGAAGAGAACACCTCATCATTTCTTGCAGCCGCTTTCCTAGATTTAAAGCGCTAAAATATTACATTTGAACTTTGTATCCCTGAGTAGGGTATTTCTAAAGCTGTTTGTATATAACAGTGTAGAATGAAAATGGATCAGAAAGCACTAGGAGAAGTCTTCTTAACATGTCCTTTCACACGTAAAAGATTAAGATTGATGAATAAAACAGAACTCTCAACCGTGAACGAAAAG
>CBFIDV010000008.1:0-109110 GCA_965661455.1 Roseivirga sp. | reverse complement strand
TTATGGCTTTTGAGTATGAAGGCAAGCGAATCAATCTACTCGATACTCCAGGTCACCAAGATTTTGCGGAAGACACCTACCGTACACTAACAGCTGTAGATTCCGTAATTATGGTAATCGACTGTGTGAAAGGTGTGGAGATTCAGACCGAAAAACTCATGGAAGTTTGTCGTATGAGAAGCACACCAGTGATCTCATTCATCAACAAACTTGACCGAGAAGGAAGGGACCCTTATGATTTGCTAGATGAAATAGAAGGCAAATTGGGCATTAATGTGCATCCACTTTCTTGGCCCATTGGAATGGGTAAATCCTTCAAGGGAGTCTATAGTTTATATGACAATAGCTTAAGATTATTTCAAGCCAAAAAACAACAGCTACACGAAGAGGCCACCCAGATCTCTGATATCAACAGTAGTGAATTAGAAGAATTTATTGGCGAAAAGGATGCCGCTCAACTGCGAGAAGACGTTGAATTGCTCAGCGATCTTTACGGTGATCTAGATGTAGAAGATTATCTAAATGGAGATGTAGCACCGGTATTCTTCGGTTCAGCGGTTAACAACTTTGGTGTAAAAGAATTACTCGATACGTTCCTCACCATTTCGCCTAGACCTAAAGGTAGAATGCTGGACGAGAAGTCTGTGGAGCCTGAATACAAAGACTTTACAGGTTTTGTATTTAAGATTCATGCCAACATGGATCCAAAGCACAGAAACCGTATTGCCTTCTTAAGAATTTGCTCGGGTAAATTCGAAAGAGGTTCTAACTATTACCACACGCGTCACGATAAAAAATTCAGGATTTCTCAAGCTACAGCCTTTATGGCACAGGATAAGGAAACCATTGATGAAGCCTATCCTGGTGATATCATTGGTCTTTATGATACCGGAAACTTCAAAATAGGTGATACGCTCACTTTAGGTGAAAAAGGGATGTATCGAGGTATTCCTAGTTTCTCACCGGAGATCTTCAGAGAGGTGATTAACAAAGATGCCATGAAAACGAAGCAGCTCGAAAAAGGCCTAAACCAGCTGATGGATGAAGGCGTTGCCCAGCTTTTCAATTTTGAATTAGGAAGCCGAAAAGCAGTAGGTGTTGTAGGCCAACTCCAATTTGAAGTCATTCAACACAGATTGAAAAACGAATATGGTGCTACCGCTGAATTCGCCCCGATGCAGTTATTCAAGGCATGTTGGATCTCTTCTGATAACGAAGCGAAATTAAACGAGTTCATCAAGTCTAAGCAGAGACATATTGCAAGAGACAAAGATGGTAAGCTCGTGTTTATGGCCGAATCTAAGGCTTGGTTACAGATGGTTCAGGATAACTTCCCTGAAATACAGTTCCACTTTACCAGTGAATTTTAATGGAAAATATTGTTCAACCTCTTTATGAAGACAACCATCTACTGATTGTCAACAAACCTGCGGGTGTTCTTGTGCAAGGCGATAAAACAGGCGACAAGAACCTAACGGACTATTGTAAGGAGTATATCAAAAAGAAGTACAACAAACCCGGTGCGGTCTTCCTACATCCATGTCACAGGTTAGACAGGCCCGTTAGTGGAGCAATTGTGTTTGCTAGAACTTCAAAAGCTTTAGAGCGAATGAACAAGCTCTTTGCCACCAAGAAAGTTCAAAAGACTTACTGGGCTATTGTAAAAAAGCATCCTCCTCAAAAGAAAGGTAGACTGGTCAGCTGGTTAGTAAAAGACCCTAAGCGGAACGTTACTACTGCTTATTCGGAACCTGTAGATGGTGGATTGAAAGCTGAGACCGATTTTAAAGTAATGGGTAAGCTTAACAATCACTTTTTAATTGAAGTAGAACCTCAAACCGGCAGACCTCATCAAATTAGAGTGCATCTGGCCGAAATGGGAAGCCCAATTCGTGGCGACTTGAGATATGGTTTCTCTAAACCTAATCCTGACAAAAGCATTAACCTGCATGCCCGAAGAATTTACTTTGAGCACCCAGTTAAAAAAGAACCTTTGGTTGTTCGTGCAGGACTGCCTGAAGACCAATTCTGGGAGCAATTCTTAACGCTTGAGGAGATTAAAGTGAAAGATAAAGACGTTGACAGGCTTTATTAAACTTTACTGTTTGCTACCAATATTCCTTATTCTGATCAAATCTTAATTATCATTAAGCTCACTTTTTGCCTTTAAGGTGAATAGAAATCAGTTCTCTTAACGTGATTCCATATATTTCTCTGACACTTGAAATGTTGTCAGAAAAATTCTGGAATGACGTCCTTAATATTATCTTCAGATATGAAAAAAGCACTCCGCGTTGTTAGCATCATTTTCTTGAGTCTTATTCTAGTTCTCTTTATTGGTTATATATCGTTGAATGAAAGCATTCCCGAAGGAACGCCAAGCCCAGAAGCAGATGAATTGGCGAGAAAAGTAGAGCAAGCAATGAACAAGGCCGCTTGGGATATTACCTCACAAGTGAGTTGGACTTTTAAGGGCGGACATCAATACGTCTGGGATAAAGAAGCGCATGTGGTGAATGTGCAGTGGGACGAAAACGAAGTAATCTTAGAACCTTCAAGCCAATCTGGAGTGGTGATTAACGGAGAAAACTATTCTGCCGCTGAAAGTGCTACCTTAATCGATACAGCTTGGGACCTTTTTAATAATGACAGCTTTTGGCTTTGCGCACCCTATAAACTATTCGATCTTGGAACGGAAAGAAGTCTGGTTACCCTCAAGGATGGAAGAGAAGGTCTTATGGTTACCTATACATCCGGTGGCAGTACTCCGGGAGACTCATATGTCTGGATTTTAGATGAGAATTATATGCCAACAGCCATTAAAATGTGGGTGAGCATCTTACCCATCGGAGGGATGGAATTCACTTGGGAAAATTACCAAACCTTGGCAACAGGCGCCATGGTTGCCCAAGACCATTTCTTATTCGGAAGAGTGAATATTGACGTTAGTGACTTAAAGTAGACATGGCAAATAATCACACACAAACTCTCCAAAAAGTTACTAATACAGAAACAACGCTGTTTCTAATCTCATATATTCTCTTTAGTACTTCAAAAAATGATTTTCTACCCAATGAACTACTACCATTCAGTGGCATCCCTTTACTTTATAACTTCTGGTTGCTTACCAAGCACTATAAATTGGTAAGACTGATTAATGCGGAACCACATCCAAAAAAGCGACAACTCAGCTTTAGGTTCTACTTGAATGTCTTTATGGATGTATTATTAATGGTACTCATCGTTTATGAGATTTTGAAATAGGCTTGTTGGTAAAGAATACCAGTAAGGTTAAGATTTCTCCCCTTTTGAATGGGAGGTATTCAAAGACCGGAGGGGTTACCAATTCGGATCAATAGGAGGCGTTCCCTTGAACTGAATTACTTTGTCTCCGTACAATGGGTCGTAGTAATGGCCTCCTTCTAAGTAATCATCATTCCAGACCTTGTCACCATTTTCTATACGGTACAAAAACGGAGACATCAATAGTCTCTCTAGATGCCACCGGCCAGCTTCGCCAGAAGGGATATCCTCTCCATCTCCATAGAGCATCAGACCACCATCTGCGTACACTTCATGACCCGGATGTGTCTCTTTATACTCATGACTTACGTTCATCAATTTATGTCCTAATTCATGCGCTATGGTTCTTCTAGATCGGTCTCCCCTCTGTAGGTTAGAAATAGAAATGACCCCTCTATGTTCAGCGGGGATGTTTTCACTATACATATAAGTTGGGAAGGAAAGCCCACCCGTTCGGACTGAATTTATAGTCCAATTTCGCCCTTCTGCCACAGTGAGAAATGGATAAAACACATCTTGTAGCACAATCAAGTAAATGGTCCTGTCGTTGGCCTCATCTGGTTCAATGATATGGCTGAATGCGTTCTTTGCCTTCTCTGTCAATCGAGATGGATTACGCTTCATATTTATATAGGTGTTCGCATATTCAGTAGCGGGTACTTGTGGAATTTCATTTGCCTGAATGGCCAAGTAGCTTGGATCTATTGCCCCAGTTCTTACAAACTTCAAATTGAGCTGAACACCCGTTAGTTTGTAAATTTCTTTTGCGGCTAAGAAGCTCTCCATCATTTTCTCCAAAGTGACTTTGTTATAGTCAGGATCAAGGTTGGATGGAAAATAGATTCCGATATCTGTGGTAAGCTCTCCTTCTTCTAAATCGGCATTAATTTCTTCGAGGTTCCAAGCGTCTAAATCTTCCCATTTAGCCCTTTCAATCACTGTCTCTTCTTTCTCAACAGTAGTGGAACAGGAAACAAGAAAGAGGGACAAACCCGCAAGCAGAATCATTCGAAGCTTCATGCTTACAATTTAAATATTTATTGGTGTTACTCAGTCTATTCTTGTTGGTGATGATACCAACAAGGGATCAGCGATTAATAAAAGGAATATACTAGCGTATTTTCAGGTAAAAAACACGATTGTAATTTAATGCCATAGTTGGTGTCTCTCACTCACACAATATACATGTACAACTTATTAGAGATATAATTAAGTTTTTATATCATTCTATGAAATAAATTTTTGTTTTAATAGAAAGATAGATATCATAATTATTATTAGATTTCATTCGATTAAACAATGTACACATGAAAAGATTATCACTCCTTGTCCTAATATTTATAATTGGATGTTCAGATCCAATGAATGAGTTCGTTCCGATTGCCAAAGAAGAGTTAGACCTCCCACCTGAATTGGTCACACAACATAAAAGTTTAAAAAAGTCACTATCAAGCGACAATTTGAAAAGAGAGCTTCCAGAATTTCTCGGTGAATTAAAAATTGACGACAATCTTATTGCTGCTCAAGAACATGGTATATATATTGGTTGGACTCCCTTAGTCCAAAACCAAGCAGTCAATGGTCTATTATTAACATTTGGTAGTAAGAATAATTAGAATCATAAACTTATAGCGAGAAGCGAATTACAACGATATTTCCAGAGCAATGTCAAACACAAAGGCCTTAATAGAACTGAGGTAGAAAACCTATTCAAGTTCTACCACTCTCACTACGGCTTCAAAGATATTAAAGGTGAAGTTACACCAAGTGATCCTCCGTCTAGTTTAACTAATGCTGAATCTGATTTTAATAATGTCGCATATGGAGAATGGGTAGAAGAAGGATGCACTTACGAGCTTGCCTTTAGTTATCTCAATAGTGGTACAGGTGCATACGATATTGAAGAATATTATTTTACGAAAAGATGTTCCTATACATACAAAGAAGATACACCTGGCGATCCTGTAATGATGGATGATATGCCAGGAGGTGGTGGAAGTGGGACTGATGAGAAACCAAAAACTAAAAAACAGATCGATGAAGAAAGTATTGATAAAATCCAAGACCCATTTGAAAAAGCCCTTGCTATAATTGAATACATCGAAAAGTATGGTGGAAAAGACGGCACAGAATTAGGTAAAATTCTGAGAGAACTCCTCAATACTAAATACGAGACAACGGGAGAATTATATGATGTTTTCAAGGCTATTGACAAAATCTATTTAGCACAAAGAGGGAAAGAAATCATGGAAATCTTTAGTGTTGACAACGTATCCATAATCTTAGCCCTGGGCCTCTCCCCAAATTTGTCGACTAATGCAAGAAACAAAGTTTTCCGCCTGGTTAGCCGAATAGGCCCATACCAAACAATTGGTAATCTGATCAACACACATGCATGGTATGCCAATGGAATGCGCGTTATTTTTAAAGGTTTCACGGATCATGCAACAATAGCATATGGTATGTCTAAAGGGTTAAGTGCAAGTTTCATTAGTAACATGATTAGATTTGGAACCACTAGAGTCGTAAATCATGCTAGATGGGGTGCACAATTATTTGTCGAATATGGAGGAAAAGCAATAGTTGTGGATATATCAGGGGGAAGAAATCATGGAAAAATAATTACTTATTTATTGAAACCTTAAAACAAATGTCTAAAGAAGAAACATTAAATAATAGAATAAATAATATTCTTATTGAATGGGACCCCGTAGGAATAGAGAACTACCCCGATGATATAAAAACAGAATATATTAGATATATACCTGAGATACGGACCAACATTCAAGATTATCAAAAACTAAAAGAGTTGTTATGGAGAATTGGTTCAATTAATATTGGCACGCACAAACCTGGTAATATTAAACATGAAGAAATTGTTGCTACAATTGCTTCAAAACTTTATGATCTAATGAGTAAATCTAAATGAAATCTTTATTCAAAAAGAGTCTAATCATTCTATCGATTTTGATAACAAACAGCCTTTCAGCTCAGTATCAATATGAGGAGTATCTTTATGACTGTGTTACAAAAGAACTGCTATCAAGAAATTTTGAGGTAGCTAAAGGGCTAGAGCTCTTTGAAAAACAATTAGACTCCTTAGGGCATCTGAATAAAAGCACATCTATTTTTAAGTTGTATAGAGATCAAACCAACTCTTTGATGCCATTAAGAATAAGCAGCTATGTGAGAGATATTGATGTCAGATACAATGACTTTAATGCTCAAATTGCTGCATGCTATTCTAAACCACATCAGTACAAAAAAGAATCAAAGTACCACAAGGTAAAAAGTAGAATTGAAAAATTAGCTCCACCTCATCTCCCAGGTTCAATATGGGAGGAAATGCATACTGTTCTAGAAGAGAAAGACTATGAACATTACTTTTACAGAATGATAGCATTGGTAATGCTTCATTCCTTCTCAATAGACACCAATTAACAGAAAAGCCCACTCTGATTACTCAGAGTGGGCTTTTCTTTACTCTTATTTCTGTTTAGTCTGCTAGTACTGATTCTGCTAAGACAATTACCTTGTCTTGAAGCACCTCCACAACACCCCCATCAATCATCACCTTTTCTTCTTTACCAGAAGAAATGATTCTCATTTCACCCTTGCCTAAGGCAGAGATCATAGGGGCGTGGTTATTCAATACTTGAAACTCACCGTCACTTCCAGGAAATACTACTGAAGTAGCTTCTCCCTCAAATACTTTCTTGTCCGGTGTTACAACTTCTAATTGCATAATTCTTATTTAGTGGCTTCTGCCAATAGTTTCTCACCTTTCTCTCTGGCTTCTTCAATAGTACCTACCAAGTTGAAAGCCGCCTCAGGAAGATCATCATGCTTACCATCCAAGATCTCGTTGAAACCTTTGATTGTATCTTTAATGTCTACCAATACACCTTGCAAGCCAGTGAACTGCTCTGCTACGTGGAATGGCTGAGAAAGGAATCTTTGTGCTCTTCTTGCTCTTGTTACTACCAATTTATCTTCATCAGATAATTCGTCCATACCAAGAATTGCAATAATATCTTGAAGCTCTTTGTAACGCTGTAGCGTTTCTTTTACTCTTTGTGCACAATCGTAGTGCTCATCTCCTAAGATCTCTGCCGTTAAGATTCTTGAAGTAGAATCTAATGGATCTACCGCAGGGTAGATTCCTAGCTCTGCAATCTTTCTTGATAATACCGTAGTGGCATCTAAGTGAGAGAAAGTAGTTGCTGGAGCCGGGTCAGTTAAATCATCCGCAGGTACGTATACCGCCTGTACAGATGTAATTGAACCGTTCTTAGTAGAAGTAATTCTTTCTTGCATGGCACCCATCTCAGTTGCCAACGTTGGTTGGTAACCTACTGCTGATGGCATACGACCTAGAAGGGCTGATACCTCAGAACCTGCTTGCGTGAAACGGAAAATGTTATCGATAAAGAAAAGGATGTCTTTTCCTTGTCCGTCACCATCTCCATCACGGAAGTACTCAGCAATAGTCAATCCTGAAAGGGCCACTCTTGCTCTCGCACCTGGAGGCTCATTCATTTGACCAAACACGAATGTTGCTTTAGACTCAGCTAATTTCTTTCCGTCTACTTTAGAAAGGTCCCATCCGCCTTCTTCCATAGATTTATCAAATTCTTCACCATAAGTAACAATACCTGATTCGATCATCTCACGAAGCAAATCGTTTCCTTCTCTTGTTCTTTCACCAACACCAGCAAATACAGAAAGACCTGAATAGGCTTTTGCAATGTTGTTAATCAACTCTTGGATCAATACGGTTTTACCTACACCGGCACCACCAAACAATCCAATCTTACCACCTTTTGCATAAGGCTCAATAAGGTCGATTACTTTGATACCTGTGAATAGTACTTCAGATGAAGTAGAAAGATCTTCGAATTTTGGAGCTGCTCTGTGAATAGGAAGTTTGTTTTCCCCTTTTGGCTGAGGAATACCATCAATGGCCTGACCAATTACGTTGAAAAGTCTACCTTTGATATCGTCACCGATAGGCATTGCAATTGCATTACCAGTATCAGTTACATCCATGCCTCTGGTCAATCCTTCAGAAGAATCCATCGCAATGGTTCTTACTCTGTCTTCACCTAAATGCTGCTGACATTCCAGCACTATTTTCTGACCGTTTTCTTTAGTTACTTCTAATGCGTCAAGGATGTTCGGTAGTTTAGCACCTTCAGCGTCAAAGCTTACATCTACTACAGGACCGATTACCTGCGTGATCTTTCCGATATTTGCCATTTTCTAGATTTTATAAAAAGAAAAATGCTGTTGATTTTTCTGCCTGCAAAGGTAGCGTTCTCGTGGATAGAACCAAAAGGTTATCAAGAAAATAGCAGGTACTTTTACACCATTTATTGGGTCTTTAAAATAATGCGAAAAACAGTCCCCACATCGGCCTGAGAAGACTTCACGAATATGCGCCCGTAATGATAGTTTTCGATTATTCTTTTTACCAGTGCCAAACCTAAGCCCCAACCTCTTTTCTTAGTTGTGAAACCCGGTTTAAATACATCTTTACTAATCCCTTTTGCCATGCCTTTGCCATCGTCAGTAATATCAATAAACACTTCAGATTTAGACTCTTGACCAATAGAAACTGTGATGTTACCAATACCACTCATGGCGTCAACTCCGTTTTTCACCAAATTCTCCATTACCCATTCAAATAATGGTTGGTTTATTAAGGCCTTCAAGCCTTCCTCACTCTCCTTTAATTGGAAGTTAACTTTTGACGATACCCGTGGCTTTAAATAATTCAAGCAGCCCTGCACCGTGCTTGCAACGGGTAGACTCACTAGCGCTGGTGCAGAACCAATATTGGAGAAACGCTCAGTGATCATTTCAAGTCGCTTTACGTCTTTTTGCAACTCTACTGTGATATCACCTCGATCTTTCATTTGCGGCAACCCCTTGATGTATTCAACCCAGGCCATTAATGATGAAATTGGAGTGCCTAGCTGATGGGCAGTTTCCTTGGCCATACCCACCCAAACTCGATTTTGTTCTGCTTTTTTGCTATAGCTAAAAGCCAAGTAGGCAATAAACGCGAAAATGCCAATTACGGTAAGTTGAATGTATGGGTATGCACTGAGCTCTCTCAGCAAGTAAGAATTTCGATAATAAACGTATTGAATATCTGAAACTGCGCCTCCTTCCCCATTTCTAATCGGAATCATAAAGGGCTCGTTCTCCAACTTCATGCGACTAAGTGTTCTGTCAATAGAAACCCTAGAAGAATCTACATTCCTAATCTCTCTAATTTCGTTTGTGGCAGAATCCACAACAATTACAGGCAAGGTATTGTCTGGCGTAATGATATTACCTGAAATGAAAGTAAGGGCAGAATTGTCTGCACCGGGTGCGCTAATAAATTCCACAGCCGCAGCCCAAACCCGAATTTTTTCTCGCTCCCCTTCTTTGAGTTTTACTACTAAATTATTGGTGTAGATGATAGACACTCCACCAATGACCACCGCCACGGCAAGCACAAACCATTTGATTTTAGTCTGATTACTATAAAAATCGAATTGGAATGAACCTTTGAAAGGGTTTTGCATTGAGGAAATAACGAAATTCTATGCTGAATATGAATTTTAACAATTCTAATTCAAATCAAGACGCTATATAAATAGCATTTTGAATGGACGCGACTAGAGAACAATTAACGCTGGCATATCGTATAGCCCTAATCTTCTCCAATGATTATCTCCAAAACACATCATTAAAACGCATCTAGGTTGAATGAAAAATAATAGAGTGACTGAATCTCTGGACCACCAAAGGCATTGAACTGCTTTCTGTTTAACACGTTGTTTCCACCGAATCTAAAGGAAGAACCCAGTTTTGGCATTCTGTATGTCATTTGAAAATCTACCGTATGGAATTTTGGTATCGGTCCGTCTACAAAATTGCTTTGCCAATCAAATTCAGACCTAAACCTCCAAGTAATGTTAGCGCCAAACCTGTCAGAAATGTTACTGTTCCCAATGGACATGTTCAACTTAAACGGTGGTGTGTTAAATCCTGGTGTAATAGGGTCATCAGAATCTTGAAGAATGCCAGCAAAGGTAGAGTTGATGACAAAATTAGTTCCAGCATCACTCGTTACATCATATATCAATTCTAGTCCGTGCGTAATAATGGGATTCGATGCATTATCAGATATAAAGAACAGGCTACTCTGACCCGGATTATTCGCTTGATCTACAGCTAACATCAAATCGGTTAGCGGACTTGTTCTAGGCTTAACTACTCTGGTTACTCCAATAAAATCGTCATAGTAGTTTACATAGAGAATAGCCTCGACCAGTCTTTTCCCTTCAATTAAACTTTTAAAGCCAAATTCAACACTGGTAATGGTCTCTGGTTTTAAGCCGTTGAATCTATTTGAGCCCACAATGCCCTGCTCCATAATATCTAAATACTCGAGCTTAAGCGGATTAATTTTTACTCCTTCGATAAAATCTGGCTGCCTTAGTTTTCTGTTAATCTCATTCTGAAGGGCATCGTTGTAATCGTTTAGAGAATTGAGCAAGAAAGCGTTTCCCTGTAAGTCATATTGACCCACGACATCTCTAAGCCCTCCTACAACCGTGAGTTCACCTAGGTTTTGATTGAAAAATTGCTCTCGAATATTGGGAATTCTTTGGCCTCTCTGAAGAGACGCTCTTAAGAAGGTATTCGTATTGAGTGACTTTACTGCAGAAAGCCTTTGGCTCGTAGTAACGTTAAAATTCTCGTTTTTATCTACTCTTAATGAAGCTGTTAACTCGGTATCATTCGGCAGTACCTTAACAGCTTCTAAAAACCCGCCAAACTCAAAATTGGTCACATCATTCCCAATTGAATCTGTAAAGATGGTCCCGTTAGATTCAGGGTCATACACTCTTGCTCTTGCTCCTACGTCTAGGGATTTAAAAAGATCCTCGTCTACTTTTAGCTTCGCGCTAGATTGCAAATGAAATAAGCGCGATTGATCAAAAATCCTAGCTCCATTGACAGCATCCGTAGAACTTACGATGGCTTGTCTCAAAGAATCGAAAGCGGCTGTATTGGGCTGATACCGGCTAACAAAACCTGAGCCTGCTGGGAAACCTGTATCTACTCTTTCTCTTACGTTTTGAAGTCCTTGTCCACCATTTAGAAAAAGGGTTCGGTATTGATTATACCAATCTGCATCTGGCTTAGCGGTTTGCACCATAACTTCGGCCAGTCTACCTACATTGTAAGTGTTGCCCGCATCTTGCATGGTGGTATAACCTAAAACATTGAACTTCTCGTTCTTCACCTCAAATTTATGCTGCTGTATTTCGAAATCTCTTAGCGCAATTCGGTCGTCTCCGGTTATCATTGAAGATACCTTGCCATAAAAAGAAGCTAATTCAACTTCTGTTTGAGAATCTACTTTCACATGAATTGCACCATTGAGCTTTATATTCTGTGCCTGATAGTTAACCAAGTCCTCTTCTCTATAACCACGTCTGGAAACGAATAATGCAGTATCTCTGATTGAGGATACAAGATCTCCGTTTCGGTCAGGCCTAAATACGGTTCTCGGCAGGACCATCAAGGCGGCACGATCATCTCCATAGCGATTCACCACATTAACGCTTTGATTGTCTCCACTGTGTTCGTTCTCGAAAGCGAAGCCTGGGCCAATATTTTCATAATTGTCTGCTGGGAAGTCTACTCCGGAAACTATAGTGCCATTGAGTTTAAAACCTACTTTATCTTTTATGGCGGTAGCGGCTCTCATGGAAACCTCTCCTAAAAGTGCATCTCCAAATGTGAAAAACTTCTGCTTAAATTCGTTGGCCGCAATTGATGCCCCCTTTACCTCCACGCTTATTCCTTGATAATCGAAGGGGTTCTTCGTTTGCATATCAAGTACACCATTAAAGGCGCCTGGGCCATATTTAGAAGTTGAAGGGCCTGGTATTAACTCTAAAGACTCAATATCTAGCGTACTTGGCCCAACAACATTACCCAATGAGAAACCTAAGCCGGGTGCTTGGCTATCAATACCATCTGCAAATTGTCTGAATCGCTGGTTCGTATTGGAGTTAAAACCTCTGGCATTCACCTGATTTATAATCACACTTTGCGTAACCAAATCAACCCCTTTGAGATTGACGACAGCATCATAAAAACTAAACGAAGCAGTATTTCTTAATTGCTTAATTGATAGTCTCTCAATCTGGAGTGGAGACCTTAGCTCTTCTTGACTTACTTTCTCTTCAGAGACCACAAACTCCCCAAGATTCGTCTCAGTAGGTTCTAGTTCTACAATTAAACCAACTGCTGGTTCTTCTAGCCTGATGTTCTTCAATCTGAATCCGACTGAAGAGACTACCAGTCTTACAGGAAACTCGCCTACGGCTATAAAGAATTCTCCTTTATCGTCTGCCGCAACACCGTTAACTTGTGACTGATACTCATCTGTGACAATTCTGATACTCGCCCTAGAAACAGGAGCTTTAGTAAGACTATTAACAACTTTACCAGCAACTATTTGGGCATGGCCTTGGAACGCCATTACCGAAAAAAGAAGGGCCAATAAGCCTCTTAAAAGTCCCTTTTTGTAAATATTACTTTTTGAAATTGTCTTTCCCACCTTCAACTCAATTATAAAGTTTCGTGTATCTCTCCGAAATCAATTATCACCTGTTTGAGATTGGTGTTCCTGAAAAGCTATTTGGATTAGCGTTTTGTAGGTTGCCACCAAAAGAGGCGTTCATAGCGTCTATAATCACATTAGTAAGCAAAGCATTCCCTCTTGGGTTTAGGTTGATACCATCAGCCGAGAATACACCAAACTCTCCCATAATTGGTAAGAATGGAGCCCCATCAATTTGGAAACCTCTGCCTTTTCTTTCTAAGAACAGACTCAGCCCGTCAAACATTTCTTCGAAGTAAGCATGGTTATCCACTAAAACCAGTCTACCATTAGAAGCATCAACCTTCTGCTGAATAATCTGGTTGAAAGCCGTGATTCTACTCTGAATTAATGTGAGTTCATCTTCCGTTAGGTATTGATTGGGCTTAAGTGCATTCTCTGGAGTATTCCCCAAATCTTTGTTTAGCCTCTCTTCAATAGTCATAATAAGACGTTCATCTCTTGTGGTGTGCCTAACAGGTTTAATCAAGTCTCCATTGACATCAAATGCCTCTGGTAGGTCAGGATCTTCAACTAGTACACCCCAATTACCTGCAATGTCTCCATCGAACATCAGCGTTCTTCTTCTGTCTTCAAATGGAATTTGAGGGTTTTGACGGTAGTAAAAATCTAAAAGCCCATTGTAGTTTGCTGCTCTAATTCGCACGGTATTTAGTATTGGTAGGCCATCAATGTAAGGCGTCATGTCATACCATATCTCATTGAAATATGGGAATTTGATGATATCTGGAATGTTAATGAGCGCACCTTTCACCTCTCCACCTGAGTTTAAGAAGGCATCGACAATCTCGTCTAACTTTTCTTGAAATAGCGCTACAGATGGTAAGTCGCCACTGGTAAATGATGCGGCATCAGAAACATCAGCATCACCTTCCGCTCCATTTTGAGCAAAATTTACCATGTCTTCAAAACCAGCATCTAAAACAAAGAAAGTTGGAGAAGCTCCTACGGCTGCTGATAACACTGTATTGCCAGAAAAGCCAAACTGACTTTCAAATGCGTTTGTACCTGCAATGGTTTTTGAGATTAAGCCTGACTCAGGGAATGAAAAGTTTTGAATACTTGAATTGGCATTCGCGTAAGCAAAAGCCTGACCGGCAGTCGTTACTCTTTCAAAGTCTGCGGTATCAAGATTTGGATACTCCAAAAGGTATTGACCTACGGTACCACTTAATGTAGCATTCTCATAGATATTGAAACCATTCTCTGATTCTACAGCAGGTGAAAAAGACTCCCAGCTAGACACTTCATTTTGTGCCAGCGTATTTAAGAAAATATCAGGAATGTTGTAGCTCGCAAAGTCGCTTGTTAAGGCACCACTATGCGTACCACTGAACCAGCTTCCACCAAGAAAAACTGTGTTTTCCAAGTTAGCCGCATCGAGCGTACCTTCAGGTCTCTCAAATGGTTGTGGAAAATCGTAACAAGACGATACTAAAACAAGCAACAACATGGTCATTGCAACTAATCTGCTCATATTTTTATATCCTAAGCTCATAATTAAAATGCTTCAACATTGAAAGATAAATAAAACAGAGATTGAATTTCTGGACCTCCAAAAGCATTGAACTGCTTTCTATTTAAAACATTATTTCCTCCAAAACGAAGAGAAGATCCCAGTTCTGGTAATCGGTAAGTCATTTGGAAATCTGCCGTATTAAAGCCAGGCACTGGCCCATCTATAAAATTACTTTCCCAATCAAAAGCTGATCTAAATCTCCAGGTAATACTGGCTCCAAATCGATTCGAAATTCTATCATTACCAATAGACATATTCAACTTAAATGGTGGTGTGTTAAAACCCGGTGTAACTGGGTCGTCTGAACTCTGAAGAATTCCGGCAAATGTTGTGTTAATCACAAAGTTGGTTCCACCATCACTCGTAACATCATATATCAGCTCTAAGCCGTGTGTGATAATGGCATTGGACGCATTATCCGAAACGAAAAACAGATTACTCTGCCCTGGATTATTCGCTTGCTCTGCTGCCAAAAACAGATCCGTGATTGGGCTCGTTCTCGGCTTCACCACTCTGGTGACTCCAATAAAGTTGTTGTAATAATTAACGTAAAGAATGGCTTCAACCAATCTCTTATCCTCTATTAAAGATCTAAAACCAAATTCTGCACTGGTGATTGTTTCTGGTTTAATACCATTAAACTGATTGGTACCTATAATACCACGCTCCATAATATCTAAATAATCGAGCTTGAGAGCATCAATATTTACGGTGGAATTAGGTTGGTTTAGTAGTCTATTCACCTCAGTTCCTAAAGCTTCGTTGTATTCATTGAGTGAGCTTAAGAGGAAGGCATTATTCTGTAGATCGTATTGACCTACCACATCACTTAAGCCACCTACGACTGTTAGCTCACCTAAGTTCTGATTAAAATACTGTTCACGAATATTCGGAATCCTTTGTCCTCTTTGTAATGAAGCCCTCAGGAAAGTACTTGGCCGTATTTGTTTTACCGCGGATAAACGCTGACTAGTAGTCAGGTTAAAGTTTTCGTTTTTATCTAATCTTAAAGAAGCGGTTAGTTCCGTATCACTAGACAGTGTCTTAGTTGCTTCTACGAAGGCTCCGAATTCAAAATTGGTGACATCATTTCCGATAGAATCGGTGAAAATGGTGCCGTTCGTTTCAGGATCGTAAAGTCTAGCTCTAGCACCAACATCTAGTGTTTTAAATACATCCTCATCTACTTTTAGCTTGGCGCTAGACTGTAAATGGAATAATCGCGATCGGTCAAAAATCTTAGCTCCATTAATAGGATCGGTAGAATTGATGATCACCTGTCTTAATGAATCGAAACGATCTGTATTTGGTCGGTATCTCCCCTGAAAATCAGAACCTCCCGGAAAACCAGAGTCGGCTATTGTCCTTACCGTCTGGAAAGAGCCTCTACCTCCTTCATACAGATTCTTGTACTGACTATACCAATCACCATCGGGTTTAGCAGTTTGCACCATTACCTCTGCAAGCCTACCAACATTGTAAGTCTCACCAGCATCTTGCATTGTGGCATAACCTAAAACGTTGAACTTCTCATTTTTTACTTCAAATTTATGCTGCTGTATTTCAAAACCCCTCAAGGCAATTCTATCATCGCCTGTGATCATTGAGGAGACTTTGCCATAGAAAGAGGCCAATTCAACTTCTGTCTGAGGATCTACTTTTACATGAACAGCACCATTAAGCTTAATATTTTGAGCCTGGTAATTCACAAGATTCTCTTCTCTAAAGCCTCCTCTACTCACAAAAAGAGCCGTATCTCGCTGAGCAACAGACAAAATTCCATTGTCGTCTATTTGACCAACTGATAGTGGTAAAACCATGAACGCAGCTCTATCATCACCATAGATATTCACCACATTAATACCTTGGTTGCTAATATTATGAACATCCATAAACTCAGGGCCCTCGCCAATATTTTTATAGTTGGTTGCTGGAAAATCTACCCCTGAGAGCACAGTGCCGTTAATCTTAAAGCCAACCTTATCTTTTATGGCCGCAGCAGCTCGAACAGATACTTCACCAAAGAGTGCATCTCCTATTGTTATAGGTTTCTCCTTAAACTCATCGGCTGCTATGGAAGCACCTTTTACTTCTACACTAAGCCCCTGATAATCAAATGGATTTTTAGTTCTCATATCCAGAACACCATTAAAGGCTCCTGGACCATATTTCGAAGTAGAAGGACCAGGAATTAATTCAAGGGATTCGATATCTAAAGTACTTGGCCCTACAACATTTCCTAACGAGAAGCCTAAGCCGGGTGCTTGGCTATCAATACCATCAGCAAATTGCTTGAATCTCTGGTTAGTATTTGAATTAAAGCCTCGCGCATTCACTGTATTAATAATGATACTTTGCGTGGCTACATCTACACCTTTCAAGTTTACTACAGCATCATAAAAATTAAAGGATGCCGTATTTCTCAATTGCTTTATAGAAAGTCTTTCAATTTGCAGAGGAGAACGAAGTTCTTCTTCGCTTACTTTTTCTCCCGCAATTACAAACTCTCCAAGATTCATTTCTGTAGCCTCGAGCTCAACGATGAGATCGGCTGTTGGCTCATTGAGCGTAATATTCTTTAAGCGATAACCTACAGAGGTAATCACTAATCTTACTGGAAACTCAGCTACAGCAATAATGAATTCACCTTTATCATCGGCAGGCACACCTGCCAATCGCGATTGGTACTGGTCTTTTACAATACGAATACTTGCACGGGGAATCGGAGATTTCGTGAAGCTATCAACCACCTTGCCGCTTATAATCTGTGCGTTACCTTGTAAGGAGATGGTTATAAATAATAGTCCTAAAAGACATTTGAACAATGTCTTTCTGCCGGAACCGGAGCGTGGGGTTAGTTTATAGATATTCAACTCAGTTTTATTATCCACTATAAGTAATTAACAAAAGGTATCAGTTGTTTCAGTAAGTTTTTTAGTGGTAGAAATGGGAGACGTGCGGTTCTCTTTTTCTAGGTAGTTTATACTGAAATGGCTCTGACCCGTAATTATTTGTCTTGGAAAATTGAAACGACTCTCAGCCAAATCCTATTGTCTTTATCTAAACAAGAACAATAGATGATGGATGGTTCAGAACACCTTTTTCTGAGACAATTAGTGTAACAACGAGAATCATTACTTAGGGAACAGAAAAAGAAAAGCGAGAATCCTTTTCCAAGAATTCTCGCTTTATCATTGATTATTTTCTTTGTTAAACTTTAGTCGTAAACCAAACTTTCAAGGTCTTCCAATTCACTTTAACACCATACATTAAAATACCTACTCGGTATATTCTTCCAGCTACCCAAATCATAAAGACAAAGCCAGCAATGAGCAAGGTCATTGAAAGAAGTAATTCCCACAGAGGCACACCAAATGGTATTCTACCCATCATAACCACTGGGGATGTAAACGGAATCATGGAAAGCCAAAATGATAATTGACTGTCTGGATTCTGTATGACCATACTTAGCGATACTATGGATATGATCAATGGTATCATAATTGGGAACATAAACTGCTGTGCATCTTGCAAACTGTCTACTGCAGAACCAATAGCAGCATACATTGCTCCGTAAAGGAAGTAGGCGCCCAAATAATAGAAGATGAATGATACCACTATTGTGACAATAGGCACTGAATCTAATAGGTTCTGAATATTGGCAATCTGCTCTTGCGTTGAAGTGAGTTCAACAGCAGCCTCGGCCGGCATTTGACTGCCCGCCATATCTGCCGCTGCAGATGGTCCAAAGACTGAAAATCCTACCGTAGTTAAGGTTGTCATGAGCGCCACCCAGATCAAAAGTTGTGTAACGCCAACTGCTCCGATACCTAAAACCTTACCCATCATCAACTGGAAAGGCCGAACTGAAGAAACAATCACTTCAACAATTCTACTTGTCTTTTCATCTAAAACAGACTGCATAATCTGCCCTCCGTATATGAAAATGAACATGTAGATTAAAAAGCCAAAAATATATCCTACGGCTAAATTAAGACCTGAATTACTCTCTTGCGCTTCACCCGTATCCGATAGATTGTAGGTGTTTAAATTAACGTTGGCTTGAAGAGAATTAATCATATCTGGATCTAAACCTGATCGATCTAGCTTCACTTGCTCCAATACGTTTCTCAACTGACGTTCGAATGAATTCTCAATATTTACCCCCGTATTCGACTTGGAATAAAATTCAAACTCATCATAAAAGGTTTTAGAAGCGTCATCAAAACTGATTTCAGGAATGTAGAGTAAACCGTATGCGCCTTCATCCTGAAACTGCTGCTTGGCATTTTCTAAATCTCCAGATAAGTAAGTATAGGTGTAACTGTCATCGGAAAACTTTTCATTGTAGAAACCGGTCTGATCCAGAACGTATACACTTTCCGGCCCACCAGAGTCTCTATTCCCCAAGAAAATTACCAGACCAATTAATGCCGGAAAGATCAAAGGAGTTAATATGGTGGCGAGTAAAAAGGACTTCTTCTTAACCCTTGTTAAGTACTCTCTTCTTAAGACTAAAAATATCTGTTTCATGATTCGCCTCCTTCCACAATTTGAATAAATATGTCGTTGATTGAAGGCACCACTTCAACAAAAGAGTGCACCTCTATTTTACTAATGAGTTCTTTTAAAACTTCATTTGGATTCTGTACACCAGAGGCCTGAATTAATGACTCATTCATTCCATCCTCTAATTCACTGGTATCTAGAATATCAAAATTATTACTCAAGCCTGCCAATGCTCCTTTGTAGGAAATGGTGTACTTACCCGATTTGTAAGACTTTTTGATGTCTTTTTTAGTACCATCTAAAATCTTCTTGGATTTATTAATCAGCACTATATCATCACAAAGCTGCTCAACGGATTCCATTCGGTGGGTTGAGAAAATAACTGTTGCTCCTTTTTCTCTTAGTTCAAAGATTTCATCCTTGATTAGGTTGGCATTTACAGGGTCAAAACCAGAAAACGGCTCATCTAGAATGAGTAATTCAGGTTCATGCATTACCGTGGCAATGAACTGAATTTTCTGAGCCATTCCCTTAGAAAGATCTTCCACCTTTTTGCCGGACCATTCGGTGAGCCCCATCTTATCCAGCCAGTGCTTAATACGTTTTCTTGCTTCTGCATTGGAAAGCCCTTTGAGTTGAGCCAAATACATAAGCTGCTCACCCACCTTCATCTTTTTGTAAAGACCCCTTTCTTCTGGCAAATAGCCAATTACTTGAATATGCTTGGGTTGTAATTTTTCTCCGTTGATGGTGATGTTCCCTTCATCGGACATTATGATCTGATTGATGATTCGAATGAGGGTGGTTTTACCAGCTCCATTAGGTCCCAATAAGCCAAAAATTGATTGCTTTGGGATTTCAATGCTCACATCATCTAAGGCTTTATGCGCTGCATAGTTCTTAGTGACATTGTGCGCCTCTAGAATGTTCAATTTGAAAAGGTTTTAGTTTAACTAAAGTTAAAGAAGGACGATCTAAAAATACGCCTCCGCTCAACTAAATTCTAAATTCCTTTTGAAACAAAACGCTGTGCTTGGCTTAACGGATGATTCTTAAGGTTGATAGGTGATTTTGAGCCTTAACTTATTTGAAGACAACACTACCCATAGAGAGGTCTATGTTGAAAGTGAGCAAATTCTCAGCATTAGGTACGTAAGAACTACTAACAAATACGTTTTCTCTGATTTGCTCAAAGCCTTCTGGTGCTTTAAACTTTCTAAAAGAAGTGTCTTTTACACGTACAATCACGGGCAAGTCGCCTTCGGGAAGATCAATAGTTAAATTGCCGGCACCTACTCTAGCCCAAATATCGGAAGCTGATTTTGGAATTTCTTCGAAATGCAGGACTAGCGTTCCAAATCCAACCTCTGCCATTATGTTTTTAGCCCTTGCCATTTCAAGGCTTTCAATTTCAATATCTCCCAAGTCTACATTCACTAAGAATGTATCCATTTCAATTCTATTCTGAACCTTAGATAGGTAACCTACCTTAACATGAGCATTTCCAGAATTAATTTTGAGCGTTTCAACTGCAATGTCTGAAAGGTCTACATAGGCCTTACCCACACCATAGGTTAAATCTAAATTGTAGGGTTTGTATTCTGATAAATAGATGTTCCAGTAGTTATCATCATCGGTGGTTTTTCTCCCGAAAATTTTTGAAAGCTTGGCACCGAAACCCTCTTTACCATTGTCTTTAAGGTTTAACCAAGCGCTTTGGGCTCCGTTTTGTTTGGCCTGACCAAACTCTGAGGTAATGTATTCCTCATCGTGTTGGCCCATAATGTTAATGGGAATTTGTCCGTTACGTGTTCTAATCTCGCAAGTGCCAGAAGACGCGTTCAATGAAAAGTTTACTCGTTCCGAAGATGAATCTTCTTCAACAGTAAAGTGCTTTTTTGTTTGCCCCAACACATTCATCCCCGCTAGACCCACTATGACGCATAGTAAAAGTACTTTTTGCATGGATAGCCATACGTTATGTCTAAGGCTTAGGTTACAAAGAATTACATCTTTTCTTAACTAATTGGATGAGGGGCAAATAAAAAAGGCTGCGTAAAGCAGCCTTGATATCTTTATAGTTTAATTTTTTAAAAGAACTCTCTTATTTTTTCAAAAAAGCCTTTATCTCCTTTACCTGGTTTAGGCTGAAAATTATCAGACTCCTTCAATTTTTTGAGCATTTCAGTTTCTTCCTTACTCAATTTCTTCGGTGTCCATACATTTACATGAATGAGTTGATCTCCTTTACCGTAACCATTAAGATCTTTGATGCCCTTTCCGCGCAAGCGTAGAATTTTACCACTCTGGGTTCCCGGCTCAATCTTGATACGCACCTTACCATCAATAGTTGGCACCTCCATAGACTCACCTAAGGCAGCATCTATAAAGCTGACATATAAATCATAGACAACGTTAGTACCGTCTCTCTTTAAGGTTTCGTGCTCACTCTCTTCAATAACAATGAGTAAATCACCTGGAATCCCTCCGCCAGGAGACATGTTACCTTTGCCCGTCATAGAAAGCTGCATGCCGTCAGATACACCAGCTGGAATTTTAATCGGAATAACTTCCTCTTGCATTTCCAACCCTGTGCTATCTACCCCTGGAGGGCGCTTATCGATGGTCTTACCGCTACCGTTACATGTGGTACAAGTACTGGACGAAACCATTTGACCTAGCATGGTATTCACTACCTTCTTCATTTGGCCAGAACCTCCACATGTTTGGCAAGTCTTAAAGGTTACGCCTTCAGCATTGATTAGGCGATTAACCTTAATCTTCTTTTCAACACCATTGGCAATTTCTTCTAAAGTGAGTTTGAGCTTAATGCGAAGGTTTGAACCTTTGCGCTGCCTACGGCCTCCGCCTCCACCGCCAAAGAAACTATCGAAAGGGCTACCGCCCCCTCCACCGAAAATATCTCCAAACTGAGAGAAGATATCATCCATGTTCATGCCGCCACCGGCTCCACCAAAACCGCCACGCATTCCGTCATGACCAAATCGGTCATATTGCGCGCGCTTTTCAGCATTGGTTAGCACTTCATAAGCCTCAGCGGCTTCTTTAAATTTATCCTCAGCTTCTGGGTTATCAGGATTCTTATCTGGGTGATACTTGATCGCTAGCTTCCGATAAGCCTTTTTCATCTCATCTTCAGTAGCGCTCTTGCTAACCCCAAGTATTTCGTAATAATCTCTCTTTGCCATCTTAAGCTCCTATTACCACTTTTGCATAACGAATTACCTTATCTCCAAGGTAGTAGCCTTTTTCAACTGTGTCGATGATTTTACCTTTCATATCCTCATCGCCAGGAAATTGTGTAACAGCTTCGTGAACATCGGCATCAAAAGGAGTACCTTTTTCAGTCTCCATTAATTTGAGCCCTTTCGCTTCAAGTGTTTTAATTAGTTTGTTATGAATCAGATCGAATCCTTCTTTGATGGCTTCAACATCTTCTTGTTTCTCATTGGCTTGTTTTGCCCTGTCAAAATCGTCAACTGTCGGCAGCAATTCTGACATTAAATCTGCTGATGCTGTCTTGATTAGATCGATTCTTTCCTTGGCATTTCGTCTTCTAAAGTTTTCAAACTCAGAATACAGCCTTAAGTATTTATCTTTTGCTTCGGCCACCTCGGCCTGAAGCTTCTCTTCTGGACTCAACTCAATTTCATCCTCTTGAGGTTCTTCTTCCTCATTTTCAGCAGCATCTACATTCTCCTGCTCTTCTACCAACTGCTCCTCAACAGCTTGATTAGTTTCTTCCGATTGCGCTTTGTTCGCTTTCTTCTTTGCCATAATTAAGTCTTACTATGCGCCTATGTACAATTTTATTGCCAAGGCATTTTTTGTGTCATAATGACATATCGATAAAAACTTGATTGAATATTTACAGTTTGGAAAGTCTTCCGATTGTAAGTTAATTGAGTCTCTTCCAGATAAGATCTTTCAATTCTTGAAGCCCTTTTTGAGCCACGGAAGAGATAAAGGTACTTTCCACATCCTTCGGTAAGGTCTGCTTTATTTCAGCGATGAGCTCCTCATCGAGCATATCAGATTTGGATACCGCAAGTAACCTGTCTTTGTCCAAAAGTTCCGGATTGTATTTGGTCAATTCGCTTAGCAAAATCTCATACTCCTTGGCAATATCATCCGCATCGGCAGGGACCATGAATAGAAGGATTGAGTTTCGTTCGATGTGCCTTAAGAAACGAAGTCCTAGTCCTTTGCCTTCAGAAGCGCCTTCAATAATTCCGGGAATATCGGCCATAACAAATGACTTATGGTCTCTGTATGAAACCACACCAAGATTAGGCACCAAAGTGGTGAAAGGATAATCTGCAATTTCTGGTTTTGCAGCAGATAAGACTGACAGTAAAGTCGATTTACCCGCATTTGGGAAACCTACTAAACCAACATCGGCCAAAAGCTTTAATTCGAGCACAATTAGGTGCTCTTGTCCCTCTATACCGGGTTGGGCATAGCGTGGCGTTTGCTTTGTTGCGGTTTTAAAGTTCTCGTTACCCAAACCACCTTGACCACCCGGAAGTAAGATTTGCTCTTCACCTTCTTCAGTAATCTCAAAGATTTTTTCTCCGGTCTCTTCATAGCGGGCTACGGTTCCTAGGGGTACGTCAAGAATAACATCCTCACCATCTGCCCCAGAACTTCTTGAACCACTTCCGTTGCCTCCATTATCTGCTGTGATATGCTTTTTGTATCGAAGATGAAGCAATGTCCACATCTGAGGAGTACCTCTTAGAATAATATGACCTCCACGACCACCGTTGCCACCATCGGGACCACCTTTGGGTACGTGCTTTTCTCTTCTAAAAGAAATGGCACCCGCACCTCCACTGCCCGATTTGCAATAGATTCTTACGTGATCTATGAAGTTTGAATTTGCCATGGCTATAAACAAAAAAAGATGGCCGAGACCATCTTCAATTTAGTCTTTATTACTTAGTCTAAATGACTGTCAATTTCAGAAACAATATCTCCGAAGATACCTTCAATTGTGCCGACACCATTTACCTTACAAGCCTTATTCTGCCCCTGGTAATAACCAGCAACAGGTAAAGTCTTGTCTAAATACTCTTGAATTCTGACATTGATTTTCTCAACGTTTTGATCATCAGTTCTACCAGAAGTTTTACCTCTTGAAAGAAGTCTGGTTCTCAGTTCGTCTTGAGGAACATCAAGCATAACCATACAGTGAATGTGCTGATCATGCTCTTCTAATAACTCATCTAAAGCTTCTGCTTGAGCTACCGTTCTCGGGAATCCATCAAAAATGAAGCCTTCAGCTCCTTCGTTTTCGTCTAAAAAATCAGCGACCATGCCTATAACTACATCGTCTGGCACAAGCTTACCATTATCCATATAGGACTGCGCCTTTTTACCTAGATAGGTTCCTTCGCCTAAATGCTTTCTGAATAAATCTCCTGTAGAGATATGTTTCAGACCATATTTATTGATGATGTTCTCGCTCTGCGTTCCTTTTCCTGCACCCGGAGGGCCGAATAATACTATGTTTACCATCTGTCGATTGGAATTTTAGAAGCCACAAATATAGTGATTAAAGCTATTCTGCCTTAAGCTGATAGATATCTTTCAGATTTCTTCCGTAGCCATCATAATCTAGACCATAACCCACCACAAATTTTTCTGGTATCTCGAATCCAACATACTCTACATCAAGATTTACTTTTAAACATTCAGGTTTTAGCAGAAGGCTAGCTACGGCAATAGATTTTGGGTTTAACTCTTTAAAGTAAGCCAAGGCTTCTTTCATGGTTAGCCCCGTATCTACAATATCTTCTACAATCAGAATATGTAGATCTTTCAAGTCTCTGTTAACACCCATTAACTGATTGACTTGCCCTGTACTTTCTATACCTGAGTAAGATTTATACCGAACAAAAGTTATTTCAGAGGGTGTCTCGATTTCACGGATAAGGTCGGCCGCAAACATAAATACACCATTTAGCATACCTATTAAGAGCAAGGGCTTGCCTTCATAATCTGCAGAAATACGCTTTCCTAACTCCCCAACTCGGGCCGCTATTTGTTCATTGGAGAGATAAATTTCAAAGTCTTTATCGAGAACCCTTACTGTATCTGACATACCCTAATTTGAGAATCAAAAAACGCTAATCATTCTTTTAGAAACAATGATATAAACACATTCTAATTCCATCGATATATTTAGCAACTACAATGCATCACTCAATAACCTCATTCATCCTTATTTCTCTTTTAGTACTTCTTGGGGCTAATGCAACAGCACAAGAAGAGTCTAAAAATGCAAAATGGGCGATTGGCCCTTTCTTAGGTCAATCTGTTCATGCCAAGCCGAACATTGAATCGCAGGCTAGATCAACTAGTGTGCTTGATGCCTTAGGAAGTTTCGGTACAAGAGAAATAGCACAGACTAGTTTTGGAGTTCAACTCGAACATAGCGTAACGGAGGGAAGTAAGTTTGTCTTTGGCCTCGGAACGGCATTTCAGAATTTTGGGTTTGGGTATGAAAAGGAACTCAAAGGAGAGCGAGGAGTCAACTCAAATTCCGATAACGGAATTAATAAAAGCTTTTCTAGCTGGATAATACCCTTTGAATGGAGTAAGCGAATAAAGGAAATAGGCGCATTCTCTATTTGGGCAGATTTGGGTGTTAACATCTCCCTTTTTAAAAATGAGTCGCCTTGGCTTTTTTGGAAAAACTCAGAATACCTGGGCTTTAGTTCTGAAAATATGAGCTATTTCGCTTTTCTAGAAACACCAAGTTCAGTGGTCATTAATCCAAGAATCGGACTAGCATTGAGCCATGAACTACCCAATAACAACTCATTACGATTTAAGCTAAACTATCTTGTTGGATCACAAAAAAGCATGACCGGTCAATTTACATTCTTGAGCGTAAGGCCTTTTGAAGCTTACCCTGACCGAGTTAATTATTCTACAGATTATCAGACATATTTTGGCACCGACCAAGCTGCTTATGATAATCAATATGACATTAGCTATAACGGTAACCAATTACAGATTAGCCTCTCCTATATGTTTTCGTTCGGCAATCTCTAATCCCTAGAGCACCTTCATCAATTCCTGGTAAAGAGAAATCATTGAGGCAATATCATGCTTGTGCACTATTTCATCAGGGCTGTGAACATTGTCTTCAGGTGCGCCAACAAAGCACCAATCAAACGGATATGGGCTTTCCTGTAGTTCTCGCCCATCGCTAGAGCCTGCACCTTCTACCTCTAGCTGAAAAGGGATTCCTGTTTGCTCCGCAATGCCAATAATCTTCTGAACAAAGGCCCTTCTCGGTACATTCCTGTCTCTCATGGAAATAGCTACGCCACCTCCATGAACTACTCCGTCAGTCACCCAAGTCAGATCTGAGATCAGCGCCTGCTTTACACCCCAATGCTCGTAAATATACTTGGCTACATAAGGAACAGAGCCTCCACCGTGTTCTTCCCAACAAGTAAAAGCAATCACTCCATCCTCTAGTGTCTCAGCTACATTCAAGGCGTTAAAAACACCGAGACGATTATCCATATAGCAGCTTTGAACGTACTCTTCTGTTTCTCGAAAATCTCTTTTGAAAACTAACTCTGTACCTCTGTCTATTCCTCTGGCAAACTTATAATGAATATCACCCTCATTTTCTACTAACTCACATTCAATCGGGCCCATGCTATCTTCTCCCACAAGGGTGTAGCCAGTTTTTGCTTGAGGACCACCTATAGGCACCAACTGATCTTGGTAACGCACGGTATAGCCTATGCTATCTATGTGCGCGAAGATTGCTGTTCTAGGCTGGCCGAATTTCAAGAGAATGCAATCTTGGAAACCTTCTCCTTCAATTACTTCTGGTTTTACCTTCCAGTGCTGTCTATGTTCTTCTGTGTACGCCAATAAGAAATCTTTCATGGCCACCTCATTTCCAGAGGGTGCATGAATACCACACAAAGTCTTTAACAATTGAAAGTCCATCGCTTGAATTTGAAGCAAAAATACAGGAGTGGTTCAAGAAAGTTACGCCCAGCCAAGAATAAAATATAAATTGCGTGCGAATTCGATCGCCATGTTCATTCTGAATGAAACCAACAGTATTGCCAACCATTTATTAGCTGATCTGCGAGATGTTGAGGTTCAAAATGATAGAGAAAAGTTCAGGAATAATCTATTCAAACTTGGACAGATTCTCGCTTATGAAATCTCTAAAAGTTTAGAGTTCAAGACTCAGCAGATACAAACGCCTATTGCTGAAACCTCCACAAAATTTTCTAAGGATAACATTGTAATTATTTCCATACTGAGAGCAGCAGAACCATTTGCCAACGGATTCCTATCATTCTTAACACAAGCAGAAGTCGGTTTTGTAGGAGTTTCTAGGAGAGGCCATTTAAAGGAAGAGATTGAAGCAGATTTAGGCTATGTGGCTTGTCCAAATTTAGAAGGTAAGGTACTGATTGTTGTAGACCCCATGCTTGCTACTGGAAAATCATTGGTAGAAAGCTTCCAAGCCTTAATATCCTATGGAAAACCAAAGCAAGTTCACCTCGCATCTGTTATTGCTTCACCCGAAGGTGTTAAATATTTAAAACAAAATATCGCTCCGGATTGTAACCTCTGGACTTGTGCTCTCGATAAAGAGTTGAACGAAAAAGGCTACATCGTTCCGGGACTGGGTGATGCCGGAGACCTTTCTTTTGGCCAAAAAGTAGATTAATTTAGATGCTGTTTGATATAGTGCTGTTGGTAATTGGATTAGGAACGCTCATTTTGGGCGGTGACGTATTGGTGAGAGGGTCGTCCCGTTTGGCATTACGCTTCAGCATCAGTCCTTTAATTATCGGATTAACGATAGTTGCCTTTTCAACCTCGGCACCAGAATTACTCGTAAGCTTGAATGCTGCGCTAAAAGACGCCCCTGATTTTGCCATGGGTAATGTAGTCGGATCCAACATCTCTAATCTTGCTTTGGTACTTGGTGTGGCCAGCTTATTTGGCTTTATACCCATTAATCAAGGAACGGCAAGAAGAGATTGGTTAACGGCCATGCTATCTTCAGCACTACTCTTCGTCTTTATTTATGACGGAGAACTAGTAGCTTATGAAGGCGCCATTCTATTCACCCTATTACTTGTTTACATCGGTTATCTCATCCGTGTCACAAAAAAGGATCAGATTAAACTAGACGTTGAATTCAACCCTTATAAGGACTCAAAATTCGAGCAAATTAAAGATGTACTCTTCGTAGGTCTAGGTGGGGTGTGCTTGTATTTCGGCTCTGTATGGTTTATTGATGGTGCAGAAGCATTAGCCATGGATTTGGGTGTTTCTCAACGCATAATAGGCCTAACCGTATTGGCACTTGGTACAAGTTTACCTGAACTATTTACCTCAATAATAGCTGCAAGAAAAGGAGAAACGGACCTCGCCCTAGGCAACCTCTTCGGTTCAAATATTTTCAATGTGCTTTCTATCCTCGGTATCACAAGTATGGTTCACCCGCTCAGTGTAAATGCCACCATTATTAACAGTGACATGATTTGGATGTTAGCGCTCACATTGGGCATCCTTCCACTGATGCTTTTCCGTAGAAGATTAGGAGTACAATCGGGTATTATACTGTTAACGTTTTATGCAGTGTATATCTACATGGTGATTAAGTAGTGATAGAAGAAATTCTAAAATATCTCGGTATTTATTTATTGGCTTGTATTAAGTCAATCTTTCCACCTTTGCTGGGTCCGGCTGCTGGCATGTCTAATCTGGAGATCATCCTTATTACTATTGCTGGCTTAATGACGAGCGTTTTGTTATTCACCATTTTAGGTGAGAGGATCAAGAAAAACGTCATCCCTATATTTATAAAATCACCCAAAAAATTCACTAAGAAGAGTAGGCGAATGGTAAGGATTTGGAAGAAATATGGAATTATTGGTGTTTGCTTTTTAACCCCTCTCATTCTTTCTCCCCCAGGAGGATCCTTACTCGTAGCATCTGTGGGTGCCCCCAGAAAACAAGTCTACCTCTACATGCTCCTGTTTGGCATCATGTGGGCAACCATTTGGACCTTCTCGGTAGATTGGCTCATAGACCTTGGATTGGTTGGAGATAGGTGATTATTAGGTTTGTGGGTTTGTGGGTTGAAAGTTATTAGTTCAGTGGGTTAAGGGCGAAAGATTATTCAAAAACCCTTCATAAATAATTTAACCTTCAACATTAAAAACTAATCCTCAGAATCTGGAAGCATCTCAATATCCTGAATCAATACTCTTTTTGAAATCGCCTGACCTGTTTTAGTAGCCGCAAGTCCACCCATAGCTGTCTCTTTGTAACGCGTCTCCATACTCTGTCCTACTTCGCCCATAGCCTCTACACATTCATCAACTGGAATAACAGCACTTACATCTGCCAACGCTATTTGAGCAGAGCTATTTGCAATAGCCGCAGCGCTTGCATTTCTCACGACACATGGTACTTCTACCAAACCTGCAACAGGGTCACAAATCAAGCCCAACATACACTGTACGGTTATTGCCACAGCATTAAAGACTTGATCTATATTTCCACCTAGGCAATAAACCATAGCGCCTGCTGCCATAGCCGCAGCACTACCTGTTTCTGCTTGGCAACCACCAACAGAACCCGCAATGGATGCCCTCTTTTCCATTATGAGGGCAATGCCTGCACCAATAAGTAAGCCTTCCATGATTTTGCGGTCTGGTAAATCATGCAATTCTTGTAGTGTCACCATGACACCCGGTAGAATTCCTGAAGCCCCAGCTGTGGGTGCCGCTACTACTCTACCCATACACGAGTTTACTTCTTTAGCCGCCAAAGCTCTTGAAATCAAAACCTGAAACTCCTTTGATAAAACCGCTTTTGGATAGTTATATACTTTCTTCGCTCCATCGTTAATCATTCCTGAACGAGAAGTCATCTTTTCCGTTAAGCCTGTTTGTACGGCCTCTTTCATTACTTGATAGGCATTCTCAAGACCCATCCAGATGATCTCTTCAGACCTTTCCTTCTGGGTTACTTCGTATCCTATCACTGCTTCGTAGAGTTCGATATCCTTCTCCAAACAGTATGACTTCCAACCTTTAAAATCTTCGAACAGATAGCTCATTTGCCTAAATTTTACACAAATGTAATGCGATTACGCAAACGATTGATGCCATTTGTAAGACATTACAAAAGCCAATGAATTTTGGCCGTAGCCGTTGAGAACAATATTCTTAGATTATCTTTGCCGCATGGAATTACAGAATGATCTTTTGATCAGAGCAGCCAAAGGAGAAGCTACAGAAAGAACACCAGTTTGGTTAATGCGCCAAGCAGGCAGAATTTTACCCGAGTACAGGGCGATAAGAAATAAATTAAGTGGATTTATTGAGTTGGCAACATCTCCTGAATTAGCCGCTGAAGTCACAATTCAGCCTGTAGATATTTTGGGAGTAGATGCAGCCATTATCTTCTCAGATATCTTGGTAATTCCTGAAGCCATGGGACTTCCCTACGAAATGGTAGAAAAAAAAGGCCCTTACTTTCCGAATACCATTAACTCGGAAGATGATCTTGCTAAAATTAAAGTGGCAGACGTAGAATCTGACCTTGCTTACGTAACGGAGGCTATCAAAATTGTAAAGAAAGAATTAAACGGACGTGTGCCATTAATTGGCTTTGCTGGTGCGCCTTGGACCATTATGGCTTATATGATTGAAGGTGGCGGCAGCAAAACCTTCTCCAAAGCCAGAAGAATGCTATACAATAATCCAGTACTTTCAGATCAGCTTTTACAGATGATTACTGATAGTACAATAAAGTACTTAAAAGCTCAGATTAAGGCAGGTGCCGACATTGTACAAGTCTTTGACTCTTGGGCGGGTATTCTATCACCTGACCATTACAAGACCTATTCAATGAAGTATATCTCGCAAATTTGTGATGCTATTGATGAAGTGCCTGTGACGGTATTTGCCAAGGGAGCCTTTTTTGCCAGACAAGAAATGAGACACCTAAACTGTGAGACCATTGGGCTTGATTGGAATATGGACATTAAAAACTCCAGACGTCTGATTGGTGAGCAGAAGACATTACAAGGCAACCTTGATCCTTGTGCGCTATATAGCTCTCATTTAGAGATTGAGAATACTACTAAGCAGATGTTGAAAGACTTTGGCTCTACTAAGCACATTGCTAACCTTGGGCATGGCGTGTATCCAGACACTGATCCTGAAAAGGTTAAAGTATTTATCAACACCGTGAAGGAGTACAGCGCTTATATGAGATCGAAAGAGCTTTAAATATTCCTTACTCGTTTTTGGTTATACAGCTTTCTCGTATTTTGGAGGCTCAATCCATGAAATATGAAGAAGCTACTCCTATTAACCCTAGCTATTTGTTTGACTTGTCTTTCAGTACAAGCAAATGACACCGATCCAAAAGAAGCCCTAAAAGACAAAGTCTTAGAATTGGCCAAGCAAGTTGAGCCTAAAGTGGTGGAGTGGAGACACTGGGTACATCAAAATGCTGAGCTTTCTAACCGTGAATTCAAAACTGCCGAATATGTCGCCAAGCACTTAAAAAGCTTGGGAATTGAAGTAGAAACTGGAGTTGCCCATACTGGTGTTGTGGGCACATTAAAAGGAGGGTTGCCTGGTCCAACCATTGGCTTGAGGGCAGATATGGATGGCTTGCCTGTAAAAGAGCGCGTTGATATTCCTTGAGCTTCTAAACAAGTGGGTGAATACCAAGGAGCAGAAGTACCAGTAATGCATGCCTGTGGACATGATACACATGTGGCCATTTTTATGGGCGTAGCAGAAGTCTTAAGCAAAGTAAAAGATGACCTCCGCGGAACTGTAAGATTTGTATTTCAACCTGCTGAAGAGGGTGTGCCTCCAGGAGAAAATGGCGGTGCCAAAATGATGGTAGAAGAAGGTGTGACCAACGGCATGGACGGGATATTCGGTCTTCACATCAATTCGCAAACAGAGGTCGGTCAAGCGAAATACAGAAAAGCTGGTATCATGGCTGCTGTAAATTCCTTCACCCTAAAAATCAAAGGAGTTCAAAGTCATGGTGCTTATCCTTGGGCCAGTGTCGACCCGATTGTAACTGCTGCTCAGATCATTAATAACGCCCAGACAGTTGTTAGCCGAAATCTTAATCTAACCAAAGCTGCTGCTGTCCTCACCTTTGGTAAAGTTGAAGGCGGGGTAAGAAGCAACATCATTCCGGAAGAAGTGAATATGGAAGGTACGATAAGAACGCTTGATGCTGACATGAGAGAACGCCTCTTCGAAAGATTCAAAGCAGTTGTTAAGAATACAGCGGAGTCAAATGGAGCCGAAGCGATATTAACGATAAACGAAGGCTACCCGATTACCTATAACGATCCGGAATTAACGGCAATGATGGACGATACCTTTATGGAGGTTGCTGGTTCAGAAAACGTAAACAATGCTATGGATGCGGTTACGGGTGCAGAAGACTTTTCTTTCTTTCAAGAAGAAGTACCGGGTCTCTATTTCTTTATTGGTGGTATGCCAAGAGGAATGAATCCTGCGAATGCTGCCCCTCACCATACGCCTGATTTTTTTGTAGATGATGAAGGGTTGCTTACCGGTATCAGACTGATGTCTAGAATGGTGGTAGATTATGGGGAAAAGGCCAAATAGTTTTTGGTGTTTGGTAGTTAGTCCCTAGTACGAAGATTTTAGACCTGAAGCCCATCCATAAGAGATGTAAGTATCAGTTTATACTCTAAATACTAACATCTAAATACCATAATCTACCTATACTCTTCGCGAACAGGACTGAAGACGTCTAGCAGTTGACAATCGGTGATCGCTCTTCCTGAATGAGGAACATTTGACGGAATAACAGCAACATCCCCCGCCTTCATAATTTTGGTTTCACCTTCCAAGGTTAATTCAAATTCACCTGAGATTACTTGTGCAGCCACTTGCTCATGCGGATGAGCGTGCTCTGGCAATTCATTGCCCGCTTTGATATCCCAATAGGCCAATGTCATCTTTTCAGAATGAATCATCTTGGCCGTAAAACCAGGCACTAATTCTTTTCCTTCAATTGAATCTAAATTTATAAATGGCATAGAAATATAGTTTTTGAAATGATATTTAAAGTAATACAAAGGCTGTATTTAATCTACCTATAAGGCTGAGATAGAATATTTAAACCTTTACAGTTTCACCCTTGAGGGTTAGGGTAGAACAGTCAAAAATTCATTATCTCACCCTTTAGAGCTGGGGTAGAATAGCTGTTGATTTGTTTAACTTTCTCTAATGATTTCACCCCTAAATCCCCTAAAGGGGACTTTCATTATGGCTAACCCAAAAGACCTTCTTCTTCAACTTCTTTGAACAGTTCATCTTTATCTATTGGCACAACGCCTACATGTTCGCAGACAAGCCCTCCAGCTAAATTTGCTAAGGCAGCTGTTCGCTTAGCATCTAGTCCGGCTGCCAAACCACAGGCGACCACACTAATTACGGTATCACCCGCTCCAGAAACATCGGAGATATGACGGATATGAGCAGGAATCAAATGGGAAGAACCGTTATCTTTTATGAAGACACCATGTTCTGAAAGGGTTACCATGACCATCTGAGCATCGAGTACCTCCTGCAAGGTCTTGGCCGCTGCCTCAATAGAATTCATGTCGGTGGGATCACACTCTGCCTTCAAACCTTCTCTCAACTCTTTCAAATTCGGCTTAAAAAGTGTCGCCCCTTTATAATCCATGAAGTTTCGCTTCTTCGGATCCACCACACTTGGTATACCTAACTTATTGGCCTCGGTAATCACTTCTGAAATCAACTTTTCGTTAATCACCCCTTTGTCGTAATCTTCAAAGATCACCACATCAGATTCAGGAAGTAAATTCTTTATATGAGCAAGGAGGCTTTTGTGCTCAATTTTGCTCATTTCCTTATCAGACTCTGTATCCACACGGATCATCTGATGTGAACCTTGCAAAACCCTCTCTTTTACAGTTGTCACCCTTTCAGTACTTGTGATAACCCCCTTACTCGGAATTTCACGTTCATTCAATCGCTGTAAAAAAAACTCACCGTCTAGATCATCCCCGACAATAGAACAAGGAATTGGAGTGGCACCTAAAGCTTGAACGTTGAGGGCCACGTTAGCCGCACCTCCTAGTCGTTTCTCTTTCTTCTCTGCAAGAACAACAGGAACCGGAGCCTCTGGTGAAATTCTACTTACTTTTCCCCATACATAGGAATCGACCATAACATCACCAATGACCAAGACTTTTAGCTTGGAAAAGGCATCGTAAAGTTCTTGGGCTGATTGGAAACTCATTTATGATAGTTTTGAAAGGGCCTCTTTAATACTGGCAATTGCTGTTCTCAAATTCTCTTCAGAAGCAGCATATGAAATTCTAATGCAATCTGGGTCACCGAAAGCCTCTCCGGTAACAACCGAAACATGGGCATTTTCTAAAATGTACATACTCAAGTCGCTTGCATTACCGATGGTTGCTTTTCCATCTGATTTCCCAAAGTAATCGCTCACATCTGGGAAGAAATAGAAGGCGCCTTCTGGTACATTGGTCTTAAATCCTGGAATTTCGTCAAGCAATTCCTTCACTAGATTTCTTCTTCTTAAATACTCTTTCGCCATTGCCCTAGTCGGGCCGAGATCTGTGGTTAAGGCAGTGTAAGCAGCGCGCTGTGCTATGCCACAGTTAGCAGAAGTATACTGTCCCTGGATCTTGCTACAGGCCTTAGCCAACCACAAAGGGGCGCCAACATAACCAACTCTCCAACCTGTCATGGCGAAGCCTTTGGCTAATCCGTTCACAGTGGCAGTTCTATTTTGCATGCCTTCAATGGTACCAATACTTGCGTGAGCTCCCGTGTAATTAATGTGCTCATAAATCTCGTCTGCTATTGCAATGAGATCATGTTCTATAACAACCTGGGCTATAGCCTCCAATTCTTCCTTTAAAAATACCGAGCCGGTTGGATTACAAGGAGAAGAGAAAATAATCGCTTTTGTTTTATCCGTTACGGCAGCTTTCAGTTGATCGGCTGTCGCTTTAAAGTCATCGGCAATTGTTCCTTTAATGTAAACAGGGACACCTCCAGCTAATTCTATTAAGGCAGAATAGCTTACCCAGAAAGGTGAAAACACCACTACCTCATCTCCTTCGTTTATTAAAGCTTGGAATAAATTGGCAATAGACTGCTTGGCCCCGTTCGATACCACAATTTGGTCAGGGGCGTATGTCAGTCCATTCTCATTTTTAAATTTCTTAGAAATAGCCTCTCTTAAATCTAAGTAGCCATTAACAGGTGGGTAGGCAAAATACTTACCCTCGTCAATTGCCGCTTTCGCACCATCTTGAATATGCTGAGCCGTTTTAAAATCTGGTTCCCCAAGACTCAAACCAATTACATTGATACCTTTTGCTTTGTACTCTCTTGCCTTTGCTGCCATGGCTAAAGTGGCAGATTCTGTCATGTTGGTAATTCGATCTGAAAGCATTTCTGGTGTTGCCATATTAATCGTAAGTAGTTCGGGTTATAATACTCCTACCGAGTGTGACTTCATCGGCATATTCCAACTCTCCTCCTATAGGAATACCACGCGCTATGGTGGTTACTTTCATTCCTAGTTCCTTCAACTTCTTAGTGAGATAAAAAGCCGTAGTATCGCCCTCCATGGTAGGATTTAAAGCCAATATTACCTCTTCTATGCGAGGCTCACTATCTTTTATTCTATTAATTAGAGAATCTATATTCAATTCTTCTGGGCCTATTCCTTCAATAGGAGAAATCACTCCACCAAGCACATGATATAGCCCTCTATATTGAGCAGTATTCTCAATGGCAATTACATCTGGTGTGTCTTGTACCACACAAACAGTGGTTAAGTCGCGCTTGATGGTTTTGCAAGTACAATCCGTAGAATCGGAGATAATATGACATGTGGAGCAGTACTTTATGTCTTCTCTGAGCTTAACCACTGCATTGGCCAAATTGGTAGAGGCAGACTCATCTTGTTTCAAAAGATGTAGCACTAACCGTAGAGCGGTCTTCTTACCAATTCCAGGGAGTTTAGAAATCTCCTCAATGGCGTCTTCAACAAGTTTAGGGGGAAAATTCAAATGATAATGTTTTGCCGTTTACATGACTGTGGCTGTAATACCTGCTTCCAAAATGCTCTCGCACATTGGGCGTAACTCAGTGAAAGAGCCATGCTTGACAGTACATTTACCTTTGTAGTGAATCAAAAGCGTACATTGCTCAGCTTGTTGTGCCGAATGCTTGCACACCTTCATTAAAATATTGATTACGTGCTCGAAAGTATTTACATCGTCATTATAGACTACGAGATCGCATAAATCATCTTCAACTGCTGCCTCTAATACTTCTACCGCTTCCTCTTCCTGATAAGTCAACTGCATATGCTGAATTTTCTGCAAAGTTATTAAACTTTGAGAACTAACTCATTTGTTGCTAACCTTTTGAAGATTTTTCAATAGAATCTACTCGTTGCATCAACTCTAGCAGTCTAGACTCTACATCGGTCACCTTATCGGCTAATTTTTTAGGAGCATGCAACACCAAACTTAAGTTTGACTTCACACGCCAAATCTCTTCGATCTGATCAGATTCAATTGCAATAGATTGAAAATTGGGATTATCTGGAATAAGCTCAAATGCTCCTTCTGTGTTCAACCTACCCGTTTGAACGGATTGTGAACTCACAATTAATACAAGTTCATTCTGAGGCAAAGTGGTTAGTTCTTCCGCAACCTGCTCACAAATCATGATATCGCCACGGTCTATCCCTTGGCGATCAACTACCATATGCTCACCATTCATTTCGAATAGTCTCAACTTTGATTTAGTAGAAATTGGCAAGACGCATTCAGGCAAACCATTAATGTAGTCTTTCTTATCATGACTCACCAAGTACTGTACCTGGTCAGCGGCTCTTACCAACTTAGCTTTGGTCAGGAACTGTTTCTGGTCAGGAATAATCCCCTTATGAAAATCGTCTAGTTTTTGGTTTACCATATCTAGACTGTAGAGATCATTCACCGTTAATTCCTTGGTGAGTAGCACGTCTATAGATAAGCCAAAATAATGAGCAATATCTACTACAGTTTGTATTTTGGGTTCTGCAGCCAGCATACCATTCTCACCCCCAATAATTAAGATACGTTGAGGATTATTTTGTGCTAAAACTGGGTAAACAAAGGGCTCGTAATACAACCAAGAATCGATACTGCTGAAATGATTTACACCGTTCTGATAAAACCAATAATTACCCTTCCAAGTAGTGATATCTACAGTTTGAAACTCTGTTTCGTTTGAAAACACCACCAAGTCTTCATACTTGTCTTGTCTCTCGAAAAACTTTGGAGCAGGGTTTTTAATGGAGAGAATCAACAAGAGTATGGTTATTACAACTACTCCAATCCTCGTTACTTTACTCTTCTCCCACTGACTAGCTACATAACCAAGCGTGATAAGGCAAATCAAAGTCCCAGCAAAATCGAACTCTTTTGAATAGAAACTGATCAAGAAACCAGCTCCTCCAAAAAACCATATTATGATGTAATGTACCCAGAATTTTTTCTCTGTTATTGGGAATTTGAAAGCTGCCGCCAATGAAGCTCCTAAACTGATTAGAGCTGCATAATTATAAACAAGCAAAAAGTCTGACTGTGAATAGAACCAGAAAAAACCATTGAGTGAAAAAAGTGCAAGCGGAATAAGCAATAATACCAGCGAACGCAACTTAGGGTTTCTGCGAATGATTTTACCAAAAGCAAACGTAGAGGCAGCCACTAAAAAGAGACTGACAAACATTTCACCCGAAGGCTTATCATAGAAGTGCAAATAGCTCCTAAAAAAGTAAGCGAAACAATATCCAAACAAAGTAACTGCGTACGGAAACAGCGTTTTACCGAAAAAGCTTTTCACTCGTTCTCATCCTCCTTCTTTTTGTTGGAAAGCTCAGATTCAAAACCTGAGGCAACAATACCGGCAGGTAAGGCAAAAAGACCTACACCTAAAATAGCGATAATCCCAGCCAAGAATTTACCCAAAGGGGTAATCGGATAAACATCGCCATAACCTACAGTAGTTAACGTAGCAACTCCCCACCACATAGTTTCCGGAATGCTCTGAAAACCTCCTGGATTCGATTCAGACTCAACATAATACATAAGCGTAGAGGCAAAAACGAGTAGGATGATTAAGAGCGTAAGAGATACCGCTAATTCTGCTTTTCGCTTTTTCACCACTAAAGAAATAAGGTTAAAAGCCAAGGAATATCTACCCAGTTTAAAGATTCTAAAGAGTCTGAAAAGTCTCAGAATTCTTAAAATTCGACCATCCGAAATAAACACAAGGTAGAATGGAAGAATGGCGAGCAAATCAATGATTGCCCCTATACTCACCATATACTTAAGCCTATCCCAAATCGGATGTTTGTACTTTTCCATAGCCGTACAGGCCCATACTCGTATCACATATTCCAAACTAAATATGATCACCGAAACAGTTTCAAAAGCATCGAAGAAAGGATGGTACTTCTCATAAATGGGCTGAACCGTTTCAATAATAACAGCAGCTACATTTAATAAAATGAGCCCCATGATTAACTGATCGAAACGTTTGCTCACTCGATCACCATTTTCTGCGCGGTTAATGGTCTTGAGAATCTTTTCCTTTGAATCGGGTATATCAGATTTTAGTGTTAATATCGTTTTTGACGAAAATCTAATTTACACATAAAGTCATTCTGAATGAGCCCAAGCTTGGTAATCGGTTTAATTGGCGGATATTTTGTGCTATTAATTGTTGTAGCTCGTCTTACTTCCAAAGGCGCAGATACACAAACCTTCTTTACGGCTAACCGCAAGAGCCCTTGGTATTTGGTGGCTTTTGGAATGATTGGCGCATCGCTTTCTGGGGTAACGTTCATTTCTGTACCGGGAGAGGTCGGGAATAGTTTCTTCTATTACTTTCAGGTGGTACTCGGTTACTTGGTTGGCTATTTTGTGATTGCCAGTGTATTAATGCCACTCTACTATAGAATGAACTTGGTAACCATTTATGGCTATTTGGAAAACCGTTTTGGTTTTTGGTCTTATAAAACTGGTTCGGCATTCTTCTTATTAAGTAGAATAATTGGTGCCTCTTTTAGGCTTTTCCTAGTAGCCTTGGTTTTACAGACGGCCATTTTTGACACCTATAATATCCCTTTCTGGGTAGCCGTTTTAGTCACAATTCTGCTGATTTGGATATACACATTTAAAGGAGGAATTAAGACCATAGTATGGACAGACACCCTGCAAACATTCTTTATGCTCACTGCCGTGATTGTAACCATTTATTTGATCACAAAAGAAATGGGCATTGGCTTGGGGGAAGCCATTTCTCAAATCAGAGCGAGCGAATTATCAACGATTTTTAACTTCGAATGGGGCAATACGCGGTTCTTTCCTAAGCAGTTTATCTCAGGAGCATTAATTGCTATTGTCATGACTGGTTTAGATCAGGATATGATGCAAAAGAACCTCACCTGCAAGACATTAAAAGATGCGCAGAAGAATATATTCTGGTTTAGCGTAGTCCTAATCTTCGCAAATATCCTTTTTCTAAGCCTTGGGGTTTTGCTTTATCTTTTCGCAGCAGATAAGGGAATTACCGTACCCGAAAGAACAGATTTATTATTCCCTACAATGGCCTTAGAGCATTTAGGCACAACCGCTGGCATTGTGTTCTTACTTGGTATCGTAGCTGCTGCTTATTCCAGTGCAGATTCAGCGCTCACGGCTTTAACCACATCCTTTTGTGTGGACTTTTTAAATTTTGACGAAAAGAAGGAAGAAGAGAAAAAGAAGACCCGACTAAAAGTTCACATCGGATTTTCAATTCTGCTTTTTTTAGTGATTCTCATTTTTAATGCAATTAATGACTCCAGTGTCATCAATTCAATATTCACTGCAGCAGGATATACTTATGGCCCAATACTAGGTCTATTCAGTTTTGGACTAATCACTAAAAGACAGATTGTAGATAAATATGTACTAGTAATCTGTATTGCAGCACCATTGCTTACCTATGGAATAGAACAGTTAGCCAATGGCTGGTTTGGATTTTTTGTACTCGCGTTGAATGGCGCCCTAACCTTTTTGGGATTATTCATGATTTCCAAAAAAGAGACTAACTAGTAATCTTTTTCCTAAGCGTTACTGCTTTTTGGTTTCGTCTTCTACGCATATTCAATGCTTCAACGGCAAGGGAGAAGAATACGGCAAAGTAGATGTATCCTTTAGGAATATGCTGACCAATTCCTTCTAGTACCAACATAAACCCAATTAGAATTAAGAAGGACATCGCCAACATTTGTAAAGAAGGATGCTTGTTTATGAAATTACTGATTCTTCCAGCAAACGTCATCATTACAAACATGGCTATTGTCACCGCTACAATCATAATCATGATTTCTTGGGTAAGCCCAACCGCTGTAAGAATAGAATCAAATGAGAAAACCATGTCTAAGACAACAATTTGAAGGATTACTTTTCCCATTGTGGTTGCTTTGGAATCCTTTTCTTCATGATCATCTACCTCCAAGGACTCATGAATTTCTGTGGTACTCTTACCTATCAAGAAAAGCCCCCCTACAATCAAAATCAGATCTTTAATACTCACTTCATATTCAAACGCAGTGAACAAGGGCTCTGTAAATCCTATGATCCAGCTTATTCCCAAAAGCAGCCCAATTCGCATGACCAATGCCAGTAGAAGCCCAATGTTTCTTGCAGATCGCTGCTGTTTATCTGGTAATCTATTTGAAATAATAGAAATGAAAATGATATTATCTACCCCAAGAACAATCTCTAAAAAGGTAAGTGTTAACAAGGCTATAATGCCTTCTGAAGTAAGTAATGCTTCCATGAAAGTGATTTCGATTAGATCAAATATAGGTGGTTATATAGCGAGTTCTTTGGCAGGATCCCAAAAGACTACATCAAAAGCTTGAATTTTGTCATCTACTACTTTAACGCCTTCCGCCTCTAGGCGTTCTTGCATAATGGTAGGAGTACTAAAATGATGCTTACCGGTGAGTACACCAGCTCGGTTCACCACCCGGTGAGCTGGGACATCTTCAAGGGTATGGGCAGCATTCATAGCCCAACCTACCATGCGGGCACTACCGCGAGTACCCAAATAATTTCCAATTGCTCCGTAATTAGTAACTCTTCCTGGTGGAATGAGCCTAACCACTTCATAGACATCATTAAAAAAGTTGCTGTGGTCTTTCGCCATATCACAAATATAGAACGATAGTACTTACCAGATAAATACAAGCAGGGTTAACAGAAGAGCTCTTGGCATTCCAGATAATTAGATTAGATTCCCGCTCAGCAAACAATAAGGACTACAACTAGTCGAATTGATATGGCAGAAAAAAAAGAAGAGTTTAGTAATCGGTGGGGGATTATTCTAGCCGCTTTAGGTATGGCCATTGGGGCCGGAAATCTATGGCGTTTTCCGAGAATTGCTGGTGAATACGGAGGTACATTCATTATTCTATGGATGTTCTTTTTGGTGATCTGGTCCATTCCACTTTTAATGGCCGAATTAGCAATTGGTAAACATTACCGAAAAGGAACTTTTGGCTCGTTGGGCCGCCTAGCAGGCAAAAACTTCAACTGGATGGGCACCTTTGTTACCCTTGTGACCATGGGCATTGCTTTTTACTATTCTGTTGTAACGGGCTGGTCGCTGAGATACTTCCTCTTGAACACGCAGAATCTTGTGAACTATGTATTTGGAGATGGTTCCATGAATGACAAGTTCGCTAATACCAACATCACCTATATGCACGACTTCTGGGCTAACCTTTCTAATTCTAGTTGGGAAGCGGTTGTCTGTTACATGCTAACCATTGTATTAGCCATCTGGGTACTCGGTAAGGGCATTAAAAAAGGCCTCGAAAAAACAAACCGAATCTTAATTCCTACCCTCTTTATTTTATTACTTGTTGTGGCTGCATTTGCAATACAAATGCCTGGAGGGGTTGAAGGTTTAGAATACCTTTTTACAATCGATGTTGAAAAATTTAAAGACCCAACCATATGGATTGAGGCCATTACCGACTCTGCTTGGAGTACAGGTGCCGGCTGGGGTCTAATGATTACCATCGGTTCCTTTTCGAGGGCAAAAGAAGATGTAACCCTCAACACGTTCTTAGGTGCTTTTGGAAACAACACTGCCGCCCTATTAGCGGCTATGGCCATACTGCCAGCAGTTTTTGCAATGGCGGCCACTCCAACAGAAGCAATTGACTTCTTACATAGCGGGAATACCGCATTGGTGTTTACTATTCTACCTCAATTATTTGCTCAAATGCCAGGCGGGCCTTTCCTATCCTGGATATTCTTTGGAGCATTTGCTATGGCTGCATTTAGCTCCATTCTCCCCATGATGCAGCTCATTATAAGAAACTTAACCGACCTTGAAATCAACAAAAAGAGGGCTGCCATCATAGCCGGTGCCGCCTGTTTCATAATTGGATTCCCATCAGCTTGGAGTTTAGATATATTCGAGAACCAGGATTGGGTATGGGGTGTGGGACTACTAGTAAGTGGCATCTTTATAGCGTTTCTAGTTCTGAAATATGGGCCAATGAAATTCAAAAGAGACTTCATAGATCAGAATTCTGACTTTAAGGTTTCTAAATATTATTTCGCAGCTATGATCACCTTTATCTTCTTTGCCGGTATTTTCTTAACCTACTGGTGGATGGATCAAGGGTATAGTGATTACCCATGGTTCGATGAAAATGGCAAATGGAATGTCTTCGACAAATTCAGTAATGCCTCAATTGTAACACAATGGGCAGCGGCATTAGTTATTGCCGTAGTATTTAATGGATGGTTCTACAAAAAATTCGTGAAAAAATGAGTCAAGCAGCAATAATTGGAATGATCATATGCTTAAACGTTACGGTAGGTGGTTTCCTTACGTTTTTAGCCATCGCATTAAAGTCCGATAAAAAGGATTAAAGCAGCCTTTAAGAAAAGTGGAGCAGGCGGGCTAATTATCAAAGCCCATCTGCTTGACAAGAATTGCAATACCTTCATCGAAGGAATGTGGATCGTATCCTAATTCAGTCTTCGCCTTATCGATAATGAAACCTGTCTTGGGCGGTCTTTTTGCTGTTTGAGTAAAGCTAGAAGCATCAGCCCTTGTCATACTAGCAGTATCTAGATTAAAGAAATCAGCTGTCTTAATGGCCATATCATAGGGTGTTAGCAAGTCCTTCCCACTTATATTAAAAACCCCTTCTGCTCTCTTTTGAGCCATTAAATAACACCCCATGGCTAGATCTTCTGCAAGCGTTGGGCTGCGCAATTGGTCATCTACTACCTTTATCTCTTTAGCAGATTCCAAACTACCTTTTACCCATAAAATGATATTACTTCTACTCATATCATGAGCAATACCGTATACCAGTACGGTTCTAGCAATCCCATATTTAATCTTTGAATTGAAGAGCAATTTCTCCGCTGCCAACTTACTATCTCCATAATAACTCACAGGGTTAGGGATTCCGGCTTCATCATAAGGACCATCTTCACCATCGAAAATGAAATCAGTCGATAGATGAACTAAATAACAATCAGTTTGCTCGCAAGCCTCAATTATGTACTCAACAGCATCTACATTTAATTTCCAGCACGCCTCTTTCTCTGTTTCGCACTGGTCTACATTGGTCATGGCTGCTGTATGTATCACCACATCGGGCTTAACTTCACCAATTACAGAAATTACCTCTTCACGGTTTGTAATGTCTAGTTGCCTATAGGTATAATCGTCTTCCGGAATAGGTAATCGGTTTTCACCTCTGGCAGTTGCAATCAGCTCATCTCCTTTGTCTAAAATTAGTTGAACCAACTTCTGACCTAGTAAACCGTTGCTACCCGTAATAAGAACTTTCATGCTTAATCTTCTTTAGGATATTCAATACCGTATTTTTTAGTAATCTCAGACTTAGTCATCTCCTTCACTTCCATAAACATACGCACATCTTCTAGCGGCATATCTCTAATATTAGTTTCAACCTGAGCAATCTTATCAATTACATCAAGACCTTCTACCACTTGACCAAAAACAGTGTACTCGGCATCTAAATGTGGTGTTCCTCCAACCGTTGCATAAATTTCTCGTGCCCAATCTGGGTAACCTGGATCTGTCTGATCGCCAAATTCCTCTTCAATAATTGGTAATGATTGATAAACCAGATTGGTCTGAGCAGCACCAAAATCGTAGGTAGAGTCTTCTCTATACTTCTCCAGATGATAATTATACTTCTCTGTTAATTCTGGAAATTTTTCTGACCGAAGCATTCTTGTAAACAAACCACCAAGCTTAAGTTCTAACCTCCTTCTAGCACGCGCGTCTAAGCTTTCATTATCTGGATACTGCAATCCTTGAACAATGTAGAACTGAGTCCCACTTGATTTTTTCTCCGGATTACCAGCATCTCCTGTTCGGGCTGCCGCAATTGCACCTTTTTGATGGATATGCTTTTCAGGAGCGAATTCTGCGGGAAGCGTATAACTTTCTTCATCTTGGAATTTACCAGTGCGAAGGTTTCCTCCTTGCACCATGAATTCCTCAATTACTCGATGAAAAATTACAGAATCGTATTTTCCTTCTTGCGCTAATTTTAAAAAGTTCTCCTTATGCAAAGGTGTTTCATCAAAGAAAACGGCAGTCATCTCTCCGTAAGGAGTAGAAATTACTACAACCTGGTCTTTCTCTTGTGAGCAACTGACCAGTAAGATCAGACTAAGGGATAAAAAAAATTTCAGACACTTCATCATGCCTGAAATTAATATTTATTTTCTTCTAAAAAGGTGACTTTTACTGGATATACGGATTGCCATATTTAGCGGCAATATCAGATTTAGACATCTCCTCTACCGTTACATACATTCTTACATCCTCAATTGGACGATCACCAGGTGCAGTTTGAACTGTAGCAATTCGGTCGATTACATCTATGCCAGAGATAACTTGTCCGAATACGGTATAATTGTCATCTAAAAATGGCGTCCCGCCAACAGTAGAATAAGCCTCAACTTTTTCTTCCGACATAGTAGATGACAACTCCATACCCGTTAGTTCCTCTATGGTTTCAATACTATCAAACACCTTTTCTACGAAAGCTTGCTGGCCTTGAGTTTCTCCTATTTCCTCTAGCTCCTTGACAAATTCATTATCAGGCATCTCAGTTCTACATTTTTGCAAAGCTTCTCCTATCTTTTGCTGGTCATATGCTAACTGATCTTTTGGTGTAACCTGACCATGAACTATATAAAACTGGCTACCACTTGATGCCTTTTCTGGGTTTACTTGATCTCCTTGCCTTGCAGCCGATAAAGCGCCTTTCTTATGAAAAAGGTCTGCGACAAATTCAGCAGGAACAGTGTAACCTGGGCCCCCACTTCCTAAAGGTTGACCAGGAGCTGCATCTCTTGAACCAGGATCTCCACCTTGAATCATAAAGTTATTGATGACTCTGTGGAATATTAGGCTATCGAAGAACCCTTCGTTTGCTAACTTTAAGAAATTCTCTTTGTGCTTAGGAGTTTGATCATAAAGTACGGCCTTCATCTCTCCTAAATCCGTCTTGATCGTTACGAGAAAGTCATTCCCCTCGAGTTTAGGACCTTCTTCACTACCTGACTTTGAGTCTGTACATGACACCGCTAGTGCCAAAAACAATGCTAAAACAGCAATAATTCTAATTTTCATCTATCTGATTTTTAATCTCTTCTAAAATCTTTTTTCCGCCAGAAGTTAATACTTCATGAGCGAGTTGATTGCCTAATTTTTGATGCTCGGTTGAATGACCTGATACTTTACTTACAATTCGTTCTTGCCCATCCATGCTCACTATCCCACCTTCTAATTCAATCTGATTATTATCTAAGGTTGCCATAGCAAAGACGGGAATACTACATCCGCCATCCATCGTTTTCAGGAAGGCTCTTTCAGCCAAAAGGCAGGTCTCTGTTTGCTCATGGTTCAAGGCTGACCGAATAGCAGCTTTTTTCGCTTCACCCAATTGCTCATGCACCTCTACGGCCACACTACCTTGGCCAACGGCCGGAATGAACTCTTCCAAAGGAAGTTCAGCGATAATCATATCTTCATAACCCATTCGATGAACTCCAGCATATGCAAGAAGAAGCGCATCGCAGGCACCCTCTTCCATTTTTCTAATTCTAGTCTGAAGATTACCTCTAACAGAGGTCGTTTTTACATTTGGGTAAAATCTTGCCAACGTAGCCACTCTTCTGGTAGATGCTGTACCTAATAAAAGGTCAGATTCATGACTGAAATTTAGGCTCTTGTTTATTGAAACGATCACATCAACCGCTTTCTCCCTTTCCATAAATGCAATGAGCTCAAAACCCTGAGGCAATGATGACTGCATGTCTTTGGCACTATGAACGGCAATATCTATTGTACCTTTTGAAAGTTGTTCTTCAATTTCCTCTGTAAAAACTCCCTTACTCCCAATTTTCGCTATGGAGACATCTAAAATTTTATCGCCTTTGGTTTGAATGGTAACGATCTCAGAATCTATTCCATCCATTTTTAAAGTATCAGCCACATGGTTGGCTTGCCATAAGGCTAGTTTGCTTCCTCTTGTTCCAATGCGAATTTTCATGCGGAGCGCAATTTAGGATTTGATTTGAAATCTTGTAAGCTATTGGGTTAGAATATGTAGTGCGACTAGCTTCTTGCCACTTGAGCTATTCCTAAAGACAAATCTAAAAATAAGATCTTGGGATTAGCATTCCGCTCAATATGATAATACGCTTCACTGAGCTTAGGAGCTACCTCCATAATTTTCTCAGCCGTAAATACAGACCCAAACTTCTGAATGAATCCTTTTTCAGATTCAGGAACTCTATTGAGTTCTTCAACTGCTTGCGTACTGATTAATGTCTCTCTGAGTGTTTTACTACTAGAATCAAGTAGTTCTTTTTGAAAGTTCTTGCCTCTCTTTTGAAAATCTTCTGCCATTGCTACTAGTTCAGCAAAATTATACGTAAAGCATTGCCTCATCCAGTTTTTGAAGAAATCATCTGTCGCATTATCCGCTTCGTTAACCAGCTCCAATGCCAAGCGCATATTACCTTCAGCTAAGTAAGCAATCTGACTAGCTCGCTCATCCGTTACCGCTGAATCTGGTAAGCCTTTGGTTACCTCCTGAATATCTTGGTCGCTGAACAAAGGAACTTTTAGTTGCTGAGTTCGAGAAGTAATTGTGGTTAATAAAAGGTTGGGCGCATTCGTTACCAATAAAAAAACAGTATTCTTTGGAGGCTCCTCTAGAATTTTAAGAATTCCGTTTGCCGCATTAACATTCATCGTTTCGGGTAACCAAACGATCATAATCTTGTAAGTTCCTTCGAATGCTTTTAGCGAAAGTGCTCTTACAATATTTCTACTTTCCTGACGCGGTATGATAAGCTGTTTGTTTTCCCATCCGAATTCCTGAGCCCAGTCTGACACATTTCCATATATTGATTTCTTAAGAAAGGCTCTCCACTCTATCAAGAATTTATCACTGGTTGCGTCTTCTCTTTTGAATTTGGTAGTGGCGGAAGTCGGGAAAATAAAATTTACGTCTGGGTGAATAAATTTCTGATTCTTTAGACAAGAAGGACAAGTACCACAAGCATCTTCGTCTCCTCTATTCTCACAGTTTAAATACGAAGAAAAAGCCATAGACATGGCCAAATTTGCCGACCCATCTTTGCCCGCAAATAGCTGTGCATGTGCGACATGATTCCTCTTCACAGAGTCTATCAGCTGCTTTTTGACACTATCTAAACCTGGTATTTGATTAAAAAGCATTATTTTTTATCCCAAATTCTATACTGAGCGGTTTGCTCGAATACTGCATCTATAATTTCTTTTTCTACCTCATTGAATTCAAGAGATCTGCGACTCATTACTGCCACTGCCACCTCATAGAATTTTCTCGGTTGGAAAGTAACGAATCCATTTGCCCCACCCCATGAAAATGAAGGAATAAAGTTTCTCGGGAAACCAGAGCCAAAAATGTTAGCTCCTACTCCAACAACGGTGCCTGTATTAAACATAGTGTTAATTCCACACTTGGAATGATCTCCCATCATTAACCCGCAGAACTGAAGACCGGTATTTGCAAATCGGCTAGCACCATAGCTCCAGAGTTTAACAGAAGCGTAATTATTTTTAAGATTAGAAGTATTAGTGTCCGCACCTAGATTACACCATTCTCCAATTACAGAATTACCCAAGAACCCATCGTGACCTTTGTTAGAGTAACCAAAGATTACGGAATTACTAACCTCGCCTCCTACTTTACAATTTGGTCCTATGGTTGTATCTCCTTTTATTTTAGCCCCCATGTTTACATGTGAGCTTTCGCCAAGTGCAAAAGCACCTTTTATAATAGCGCCTTCATGCACAACAGCATTCTTATCGATGTAAACCGGACCATTTTCTGCATTAATAATGGCTGCCTTGATAGAAGCCCCCTCTTCGATAAAGAGATTCTCTTTTCCGTAAACTACGGTATGCGGATCGGTAATTGATTGCGAAACTCTACCTTTTGTGAGTAAGGCATAATCCAATTCTATTTGATCTCTATTCAATCTGAAAATATCCCAGCTATGCTCAATAAGTGTAACATCACCAGAATAGGCCCTTTTTGTTTTTTCCTGACCTAAGCTCGCCAGTAGCATATCATTAGCATACAATGCCTCACCATAAGCCAAAGACTTAATGGTTTCTACTATTTCGGCATCTGGTATAAGTCCGCCATTAATTCTTAAAGTGGCATCGATACTAGGAAACTTCTTGTTTAAATAGGCCTCTGTACTGTAACCAATCTCAAAACCGAATTGCTTCCATTTGTCAGCAATGGTCATTATACCGATACGAATAGCAGCTACAGGACGGGTAAATGTAAATGGCAAGAGTTGACCCTTGATTTTAGGATCGTCAAAAAGAGAAACGCGCATGTACAAAAATAAAAAAGTCTCTAGCTTTTACTGCTAGAGACTTCTCTATTTCTGATGAATATAAATTCTTATTTTTTCTTGTAACGTCTGTTGAATTTCTCAACTCTACCAGCCGTATCTACAAATAGTTTCTTACCAGTATAAAAAGGGTGAGATGCAGAAGAAACCTCCACTTTAATTAAAGGGTAGGTGTTTCCATCTTCCCACTCAGTGGTATCATTCGAAGTCATAGTAGACTGCGTTAGAAACTTAAACTCGCTAGAAGTATCATAAAATACAACTGGCTTATAATCAGGATGAATATCTTTTTTCATTGCTCTCTTATTATACGTCCCTCAAAAAGGATGACAAATGTAGTGACTTCAAAAATATTTCACAAACATATTAGTTTTATAATTCAACGAATTTAAGTCTTCTTATTTTTACCTTTAGGATACTTATCATTTAGACTTCGTGGAAGTCGCTTATGAAAAAACTACTCGTATCACTCTTATTACTTTTGAGTTTAAGCCCAATTGTCGCTCAAAGTACTTTTATTCCCTATAATCGGGACTATTATCATCTGATAGATAGATTTCAAATCAAATATAGCTCCGCTGAAAACATTCTACCTACCACTTTCAAGCCCCTGCGCAGATCAGATCTAAGCGACTTTTTGCTGTCCATTCAAGATAAATATGATTCGTTCAGTACTGAAGATCAGTTCAATTTTGAGTTTTTAATGAATGACAATTGGGAGTGGACGAATTCCCCCTACAATGAAAATGCTAAAAACTGGTGGAATTTAGCTTACGAGAGAAAATCAGATTTCTTCACTTACGAGCTACCCAACCTATCTTTAAGGATTAATCCCGTATTTCATTTTGAATTAGGACAAGGCCAAAATGAACCACAATCTCTTTTTACCAATACCCGTGGATTCGAAGCTCAGGGAATCATTGATGACAAAATTGGATTCTACACGTTTGTATCAACAACTCAATCAATACTACCTACCTATGTTCGGAACGTAACGTTTCCAAGAGGTTCTTTGCCGTACGAATCTTCATGGAAAAGATTTGGAGACAATGGTTACGACTACTTTCATGTTAGAGGATATTTCAACTTTAACCTGACCAAAAGCATTGATGTACAGGCTGGATATGATAAAAACTTTATTGGCAATGGTTTAAGATCAATGATCATGTCTGATTATTCCAGCCCATACTTATTCGGCAAAATCAATACGCGAGTGGGCCGGATTCAATACACCAATCTCTTTACCCAAATGACCGCTGACATCCAATATGGACAAGGATTCCCTGGAGAAGGAGATTATCCAAAGAAGTTTTTAGTCATGCATCGTCTGGGGCTAGATATTACTCCTAAACTCAACATAGGTATATCTGAGTTCATCGTTTCTGAGAATTCTAGAATAGAATATTTTAATCCAATTATTTTCCTAAGGTCACTTGAACTAGCCAATGGGTCACCAGGGAATGTGCTGATTTCATTTGATGCTAATTATGTCTTCAGAAATCAATTAAGATTTTATGGCCAATTCTTCTTTGACGATTTTGAAATTAGCGCCTTAAGAAACCCTAATGATCCTTGGGAAGTGAAGTTTGGAGTACAACTAGGGGCAAAATATATAGATGCGTTTAATATAAATACGTTTGACCTTCAACTGGAAACCAATATTTCAAGACCATATTTTTATGCACATGAGTTTCTTAAAACTAGCTTTATTAACAACAGAAACCCATTAGCACACCCCTTAGGTGCAAACTTTAAAGAAATTATACTGGCCGGATCATATCAACCTATTCCACGACTTACTATTCAAGGCAAATTAATTAACGCCAATTATGGTGAAGATAGAGATGGACTGAATTTTGGAGGCAACCCGCTTCTTGATACTGATGACCGAATTAGTCAGAATGGGATTGTTATAGGTCAGGGTGAAGCTACAACCCTCAATTATTTAGAGCTTACTGGAAGTTACATACTCATGCACAATGTTTTCGTGGATTTGAAGAATATCTATCGAGACTTGAAAAGCGAGAATCCTGCTAATTCTTCTAGCGCATTTTTTACACAGGTAGCTTTAAGATGGAACCTTCCTCAGCGCCATCACGAATTCTAAAACGAATATCTCTAACTTGCCGCATCTTAGAGCATGAGCACTTACGGTAGAATCATTTCATACGCCAAACCTTATCACAGGTATTTCCCTCAATACATAGTATTTGCGCTATTGGCTATAATTTTTGGCCTAACAAATTTGGCCTTGTTAGAGCCACTCTTCACTGTAATTTTTGAAACCAAAGATGCTGAAGAATTACAAAAGCTGGCCACCACTCAAGACAGCGGCTCAATTCTCGCCTCAGCTAAAAGACTTTTCTACGAAAAATTGCTAGTTGTAAGAGACACCTACGGCAAAGAAAAGGTACTTATATACGTGAGTCTAGTTATTGGAATAAGTGCACTCTTGTCTAACGTATTCACATACATCTCGAATGTAATACTGAGTATTGTTCGAGCCGACCTCATTCAAAAAATTAGAAATAAAGTCTTCGAAAATACTTCAGGTTTACACTTAGGCTTCTTTGCTGGTGAACGCAAGGGAGACATTATGTCTCGAATGACTAATGATGTTCAAGAAATTGAAGTCACTGTACTTTCTTCTATCAAAGTATTTTTTCGAGAACCCGCTACAATAATCGTTTACCTCTCCTACCTCTTTATCGTTTCTGTTGAATTAACCCTATTCACTCTAGTCTTCTTCCCAGTTATGGGAATAATAATTTCTGAAATAGTGAAGAGGCTCAAGAAAAAGGCAATCTTGAGTCAAGAGTCGTTAGGACGCATTGTCAACTTAATGGACGAAGTATTTGGAGGTATGCGTGTTGTAAAAGCCTTTACGGCCAGAAAATATGTGAATGATCTTTTCCAACATGAAACGGCTAACTATAGAAAGATTAATGTTTCTATGGCGCGAAAGAACGAATTGGCCTCTCCAATTTCTCAATTCTTAGGAATTTTGGTCGTGGCTACCTTATTGGTAATAGGTGGCAATCTGGTACTGAGTGAAGAGACGGATCTAAATGCAGAACAGCTCCTAACTTACATCATCGTTTTTAGTCAGATTCTTAATCCTACCAAAAGTATATCCCAATCCGTCAGTAATATCCAGCGTGGCATTGCTTCTGCTGAAAGGATATTCAAACTAATTGATGAAAAGCCAAAGGTTCAAACGAAAGAAAATGCTTTCTCAATTGAGTCCTTTAATGGAAAAATTGAACTAAAGAATGTTGGCTTTAAGTATGAGAATGAGCCTATTCTACAGGATATAAATCTGACTGTTGAAAAAGGTGAAACCGTTGCTCTTGTAGGGGCATCTGGAGCTGGAAAATCTACATTAGCTGACCTTATTCCTAGGTTCTATGATGCCACTGATGGTAAAATCCTTATTGATGGACAATCAATCAAAGACCTCGACATCAATTCACTGAGGTCTCTAATGGGAATTGTAACCCAAGAGTCAATCTTATTTAACGACTCCGTGGCGCAGAACATAGCCTTTGCGATGCCCGGAGCGAATTTAGAAGACATTAAGACTGCGGCCAAGATTGCAAATGCTCATGAATTCATCACCGAACTCGAAAACGGTTATGAAACTAATATTGGAGAACGTGGAGGCAAGCTATCTGGGGGACAAAAGCAACGAGTAAGTATTGCCAGAGCTATAATGAAAAACCCTCCTATTCTAATTCTAGATGAAGCCACCTCAGCTTTAGATACCGAATCAGAAAAGTTGGTTCAGGAAGCTCTAACCAACCTGATGAAAAACAGAACCTCTATCGTTATTGCTCACCGACTCAGTACAATTCAGCATGCGGATAAAATTGTGGTCTTAGACAAAGGAAGAATATCAGAAGTAGGCAGTCATGATGAATTAATGAACTCTAATGGCATTTACAAGAAGCTCGTAAACATGCAATCTGTTTAGATTAATCAAGGCTTTTTTTGTGATATACAGTATAAATCGTTTTATTCAATACAACCTTAATCCATGGAAAATAGCGAACTGATTCTTGCCGAGTTGCAAGAGGCACATAAAGTACTCGAGCAATTTCTATCCAATGAGAAGAACATTGAAGCCATAGAACAGGCAGCTCTAGCTATGGCCGACTCTATCAAGAATGGTGGAAAAATCATTTCTTGCGGAAACGGAGGGTCTCATTGCGATGCTATGCATTTTGCTGAAGAATTAACGGGTCGCTATCGAGAAAACCGAAAAGCGCTGCCTGCCCTTGCCATATCAGATCCAAGTCATATTTCATGTGTTTCTAACGATTTTGGATATGACTACATCTTCTCTAGATACATTGAAGGTCTCGGGCAAGCCGGAGATATTTTACTTGGCATCAGCACCAGTGGAAACTCCAAAAACGTACTTCGAGCAGCCGAAATGGCAAAGCAGAAGAAAATGACAGTGGTTGCATTAACTGGGAAAAATGGTGGCGAGCTGGCTGACTTAGCTGATATCGAAATCCGAGTTCCGCATTTAGGATATGCCGACAGGGTACAAGAAATTCATATTAAGGTAATTCACATTTTAATTCAATTAATAGAAAAGCACACACTTGATTCTATCTAAAGGTTATGGAAGTGCCGTATTTGGTGTAGATGCCAAAATCATTACCATTGAAGTTAATGTAGTCGATGGCACTAAGTTTTTCATGTCTGGCCTTCCCGACAACACAGTCAAGGAAAGTCAACATCGCATTGAGTCAGTATTTAAATACTTTGAATACCGAATGCCTAGGCGAAAAGTGGTAGTCAACCTTGCTCCCGCTGATATTCGAAAAGAAGGCTCCGCTTATGACTTACCAATTGCGCTTGGTATACTCAAATCTTCTGGCCAAATCACTGCCCTAAAAATGGAAGACTACATCATTATGGGTGAACTAGCCCTAGATGGCACATTGAGACCCATAAAAGGAGCATTACCCATTGCTATTGAAGCTAGAAAACAGGGCTTCAAAGGCTTTCTACTTCCCCATGAAAACGCCAACGAGGCGGCCATAGTAAACGACTTAGAAGTAATTAGTGTACATAACCTGATTGATGCAATTGAATTCTTAGATGAGAAGCGAGAATTTGAACCCGTTCAATACGATACCCGGGAAAACTTCTTCAATAACCTGAACGATTATGAAGCTGATTTCGCTCACGTACAGGGGCAAGAAAACATTAAACGTGCAATGGAGATTGCCGCAGCAGGTGGCCATAATGTAATTATGATTGGCCCTCCTGGTGCTGGTAAAACTATGCTAGCTAAAAGGCTTCCATCCATTCTACCACCACTTTCTCTATTTGAAGCCTTAGAAATCACTAAAATTCATTCAGTTGCGGGTAAGCTCGAAGCTAATGCTGAATTAATAACCCGAAGACCTTTTAGAAGTCCTCATCATACGGTTTCCGATGCCGCATTAGTTGGTGGTGGAGGCGTACCACAACCTGGAGAAATTTCATTAGCACATAATGGTGTACTGTTCTTAGATGAGCTACCTGAATTTAAAAGAACGGTACTCGAAGTGATGAGGCAGCCTCTTGAAGAAAGAAGAGTAACTATTTCTCGCGCTCGATTATCAGTAGATTTTCCTTCAAACTTTATGCTCATCGCCAGCATGAACCCATGTCCTTGCGGTTATTACAACCACCCTGAGAAAGAGTGTATGTGTGGCTCAAATCAGGTGCAACGCTATCTCAATAAAGTAAGTGGTCCGCTGCTTGATAGAATTGACTTACATGTAGAGGTAACACCTGTCTCATTCGATCAGATGACTCAAAACCGAAAAGCTGAGAGTAGCGAAGAGATTAGAAATAGAGTGATTGCTGCCAGAGAAATTCAAACTGAACGCTTAAAAGAACAGGGCTTACACTCTAACGCCATCATGGGGAGCCAAATGGTGAAAGAAGTCTGTCAGATTAATGCTGCTGGTAAGACACTTTTAAAAACCGCTATGGAAAGGTTGGGTTTGTCTGCCCGTGCGTATGATCGTATACTAAAAGTGAGCAGAACCATTGCAGACTTAGAGGGAAAAGAAAACATAGGAATAGAACACCTAGCAGAGGCAATTCAATACCGCAGTCTCGACCGAGAAGGTTGGGCAGGCTAAAGCACTAGTTCTAAAAACGACCAAACAGTTTCTGCCACAATTGCATGGCCTTTCGGATTTGGGTGAATGCCATCAGACAAGTTAAGTTTTGGATCACCTCCTACTCCCTCCAACAAAAACGGAATTAGTTTCACATTCATTTCTTTAGCCACATCAGCGTAAAGAGTTTTAAACTGACTGGTATAATCTTGGCCTAAATTCGGAGGGATTTGCATTCCGCATAAAAAGATATCTGCTTTAGCATTAGCAGTCCTAATTTTATTAATCATCACTTTCAAATTGTCTTCAGTCTCTTTAAGGCTCAAACCACGAAGGCCATCATTCCCGCCCAATTCTAAAAAGAAAATCTGTGGCTTACTTCTTAAGATCCAGTCAATCCTATTCAATCCACCTGCTGATGTTTCACCACTTAGGCCGGCATTAATAACTCGATAATTCAAGTCGGATTTGTCTATTCTTTCTTGGATTAAACTAGTGAAAGCCTGTTCTATTGGAATCCCGTATCCTGCCGTAATACTATCTCCAAAAAAGATAATATTCTTCTTACCCTCCTGATTCAACACCGATGAGATAACGATAATGGAAAATAACACTGCAAATGAGAGCGCTCTAAACATTTTTATTGTGATTTACTTTATCCTTATAAACTGCAGAACCTGATTGAAGTTCTAAAGTGTTTCAAAAACGTCTATTCAACTCAATTTATGTCAAATATTCTAGAGGTTTCAGAACTGACCAAAACATACAAAAGTGGTTCCAAATCCTTAACTGTACTCTCCGACATCAACTTTTCATTAACTACCGGAGACAAACTTAGTATTGTTGGCTCTTCTGGTAGTGGCAAAACAACCCTTCTCGGCTTATGTGCTGGTTTAGATAGGGCAAGTTCGGGTACAGTAAAACTGAATGACATTGCCCTAGACAGTTTAAGTGAAGATGAACGGGCCAGAGTCCGTAATTTGAATGTCGGATTTGTTTTTCAAAACTTCCAACTACTACCCACACTTACTTCTTTGGAGAATGTGATGGTTCCCATGGAATTAAGAGGAGAAAAGAACATAAAAAATAAGGCATTAGAATTATTAGATAGAGTTGGGCTTGCAGACAGATACGACCACTATCCCACACAATTATCTGGTGGAGAGCAACAGAGAATATCTATTGCAAGGGCATTCTCTAATGATCCCAAAATCCTTTTTGCAGATGAACCTACAGGTAACCTTGACGAGGAGACTTCCATAAAAATTGAGAAACTCATTTTCGATCTCAACAAAGAACTGAGTACCACACTGGTTATGGTTACACACGATTTAGAATTAGCTAAAAAGTGTGACCGCATCATTCAACTTAAAGGTGGTAAGGCGATTAGTGATAGCCTAGCTCAAAATTTTTAGTCTCTTATGAAGCAATCCACAAATTGGCAATGGCTCTTTAAAATGGCTTGGAGAGACTCGAGAAGAAGTAAGTCTAGGCTTTTCCTTTTCATCTCTTCCATAGTAATTGGCATTGCTGCTTTAGTAGCCATCAATTCCTTTAGTGACAACCTTAAGGAAGACATTAACTCCCAGGCCAAAGAACTACTAGGTGCTGATCTGGAACTGAGCAGTAACGATTCCATAATTGAGTATGGCTTACTAGACACCATGCAATACGATGTGTCCTATGAAAATAGCTTTGCCTCAATGATTTACTTTCCAAAGAATGAGCAAAGCCGATTGGTGGATGTCCGTGCACTGGAAGGCAAATTTCCATACTATGGCAAAATAGAAACAAAACCAGCCCTTGCAGAACAGACCTTTAGAGATGGTACTAGAAAGGCGCTGGTAGAACAAAGCGTCATGATTCAATTTGATGTGCAAGTTGGAGACACCATAAGAATTGGCTTGGTTAATTTTAAGGTGGAGGGTGCACTAATTTCTTCACCTTCGCAAAGCTTGGGAGCTACACTAGTTGCACCTGCCGTTTATATTCCTCTAGACTATTTGGATGATACGGAACTTATTCAAAGAGGCAGCAGGGTCAATTACAGAAGGTTTTATAAGTTTGTCGATCCCCCTGCTGATTTCGATATACACCTACAAATTAGAGAGGACAGCGATACGCTTCGGATCATGGACATTGGTTCAGAAACGGTTGAAGAACGAAAAGAAGAGACTGGAGAGACCTTTGAAGACTTGGCTGATTACCTAAACCTAGTAGCGTTTGTAGCCTTGCTACTCGGTTGTGTGGGGGTTGCCAGCTCTGTTCATATTTATATTAAAGACAAGCTTAAGTCTGTTGCCATTCTTCGCTGCTTGGGACTTTCTGGCAAGGAAACCTTTTTAATCTACCTTATTCAAATTGGTGTAGCCGGCTTAATTGGCTCTTTTCTTGGTGCGGCTTTAGGAACATTTATACAAACCATCTTACCTAAAATCTTTGCCGGTTTCTTGCCAGTAGAAGTCAATCTGGCACTTTCATGGCCGTCAATTCTAGGCGGAATTGCAACAGGAATATTCGTTTCCGTACTTTTCGCTTTAGCGCCACTTTTAAGTGTGAGGAATGCCTCTCCACTGATCACGCTTAGAGGTATTTCAGACAACGCAAATAATCTTAAAGACAAACTACAATGGGCAGTTTATTTAGCCATTTTAACGTTCATCATCTTATTCGCATTTGTACAAACTGGCGATCTTACGGATAGTCTTGTCTTTACACTTTTTATAGTTCTTGCTTTTGGATTCTTAGCACTAGTCGCGAAACTCGCCATGTGGTTGGTGAAAAAGTTCTTTCCTTCCTCTTGGTCGTATATTTGGAGACAAAGTTTAGCGAACCTTTACAGGCCGAACAACCAGACTTTGGTGCTCATTGCCTCCATTGGATTAGGTACGGCCCTGATCACCACGCTTTATTTCGTTCAGGCCTTATTAATAGATCAAGTTGAGATTACTACTGATAAAGACAGACCAAATTTGATGGTCTTTGATATTCAGTCCACTCAAGTAGATGACATAGCCGCTTTGGCAAAAGAAAATGACTTACCTATACTTCAGCAGGTGCCCGTTGTCACCATGAAGATTCAAGAGATTAATGGAGTTACCTTAGAGCAGGCTGTTAATGATTCCACAATTAGAAGGAGAAGCAGACCGTACAGAAGGGAATGGCGGGTGACTTATAGAGATAGCCTTATTGAATCTGAAGTATTGGCCAAAGGCAGTTTAGGTGTAAACGAAGAGATGGAAGACTCGGTAAAAGCGCTTTATGCCAACAACATAATGGTAAGTCTTGAGGACGATTATGCCAGACGAAACAATATTAAACTTGGCGATACTATTGTATGGGACGTTCAGGGCTTTCCAATAGAAACGATTTTAGGCAGCACTCGAACAATAGATTGGGAGAGAGTTCAAACCAATTTTCTAGCTTTATTCCCAACAGGAGTACTCGAACCAGCACCACAGTTTAACGTGCTCATTACCAGAGTGAAAGACGTTGAACAAGGTGCTCTTTTTCAGCGTGAGGTTGTGAAAAATTACCCGAGTGTCTCGGTTATTGATATTGGTCTTATTCTGAATACACTAGACAACATCTTAGCTAAAATCTCTTTTGTGATCCGTTTTATGGCACTCTTCAGTATCCTAACCGGATTATTAGTGCTTATCAGCTCAGTGATTCTATCGCGATTCCAAAGGGTGAAAGAAAGCGTGCTTCTGAGGACTATGGGAGCCAGCAAAAAACAGATCTTCAGCATCAATAGTTTAGAGTACTTCTTTCTAGGCAGTATGGCCTCACTTTCTGGAATTATTCTGTCACTATTTGCCAGTTGGGGTTTAGCCTTTTACACATTCGACTCAACCTTTGTTCCAGATTTACTACCAGTTGTTTTTACCTACTTGGCCATTACTGGAATTACCATCTTAATCGGATTAGCCAATAGCAGAGGTATTGTTAGTAAACCACCTCTCGAGGTATTGAGAAGCGAAACGCAATAGCCACTAATGAAACTAGGGCAATAAATACCACTGGTTAAAATGCGTTAATCACTGTTTCAACAAAACATTTTCCACCAACTTCGTATGATTTAAAGAAATGAAGAAGTGGATTACCCTTTATCTATTCATCGTGTCTTCGGCACTTTGCCTTGGGCAAAACGATAGTACCTTTCGTTTTCATGGGAAGGTAATTGAAAAAGGAACCTTCAAACCATTGGGCTTTGCCAGCATAGTTGTGGTAAATAAGAACAAGGGAGCTGCTTCAAGATCTGATGGTAGTTTCTCCTTTCCCGTAAATATTGGAGATGAGATTAGAATCACCTCCGTGGGATATGAACCTTGGCTTTATACCATTTCAGAAATAGACAGAGAGGACAAAAGACCTTATATGGTCCAATTAAGCGAAAAGGTTTATGAAATTGATGGAGTTGAAATCACCGACTTCGCAGATAACTTCTACCTGAAAAGGCAGCCGAGAGACACGCTGAAAATTGTGAACCCTTTTCTGAATTCTACTAATCCAACAGACTGGAGCAAATCTCAGATTGTACCGCTAAATAATGGACAGGCTGGATTTGCGATTACCGGTATTTTTAATTCATTCGATAGGCAACTACAACAGCAAAAAGCTCTAAAAGAAATAAGCGAGGCTAAGCGCTTTATGACCGAAAGGCAAAAAAATCGAGAGAAGTATTTCAACAAAGACTTAGTAAGAAGGGTGACCAGAATTGATGAACGTGTAATCGATGAATTCATGGATTACTGTGCTTTTCTAGATGGTGAAATCATAGGTAAAACTGAATACGAGATCACCGTAAAAGTGCTCCAGAAGTATCAGGCATTTTTAAGAAGATAAGGCTAAGTAGTGTTTTTGCTACAGTAAGCGTATTATAGACAGTTTGAAAAAGAGATAAGAGAATTGAATAGTCCTTATCTTTACAATAGTTAAACAGCAAAGACATGAAATTACTTTTTACACTCGCTCTTACTCTTTTAATGAGCACCCAAGAGACTCAATTCAAATATGTTGGTAATTGGGAAGGCGCTTTAAACATTGAAGCACAAAACGTTAAACTCCCTCTAGTTTTTAAAATTCGAGAAAAAGAAGGTAAGCTCAACGCAACCATGGACAGCCCTGACCAAGGCGCTTATGGAATGGCTTTCGATAAAGCCGTCTATGAAGAAGGCAAACTCACATTAACCATGACTCAAGCCAATGGTGTTTTTGTTGGAAAATTAGACGAAGGCAAGATTGTTGGAACTTGGACTCAAAACGGAATGAGCTTTGATTTGAGCATGACAAAAATTGTAAGAAAAGGAAAGAGCTAAGCAGCTTAAAAGATCCCTAATTGTTTAAGGTTGACTAATTCTCTATTTTGAGAAATAGTCAACCTTATTTTTTTATGAACTTATCCCGCAAAACCTTAAACACACTCTTATTCTTCTTATTTACCATTGGATTTAGCTATGCTCAAATTGAAAAGGCTCCTCCGCGTTCTGAAGGAGAAGGTCCTTTTGAAAGATTGATCATTAGAGGTGCCACCCTCATTAACGGAAACGGAGCTCCACCTACTGGTCCAGTGGATATAATCGTTGAACAAAACATTATTAAAGGCATAAGAAATGTGGGTTATCCTGGTATGCCCATTCGGGAGCAAGACCGGCCAAAAGCCAGACCAGGAGATAAAGAAGTAGATGCTCATGGCATGTATGTACTACCTGGCCTAATAGATATGCACGGCCATATTGGTGGTACTGGTCAAGGCACTCCATCGGAGTATGTTTTCAAACTTTGGTTAGGTCATGGCATTACCACCATCAGAGATCCATCGGCAGGAAATGGTTTAGACTGGGTACTAGAACATAAAGAGAAGAGTAACAAAAATACCATTACGGCTCCAAGAATTTTTGCCTATACCGGTTTTGGACAAGGAAGCCAAGAGCCAATTTCTACTCCAGAAATGGCAAGAGAATGGGTAAGAAAAAATGCAGAGAATGGTTCTGACGGAATTAAGTTCTTTGGTGCTGCACCAGACATTATGCAAGCAGCTCTTGAAGAGAACAAGAAACTAGGACTAAGATCGGCCATGCACCATGCTCAAATGGATGTTGTTCGTTGGAATGTCCTTAATTCAGCAAGAGCTGGACTAACCAGTATGGAGCATTGGTATGGGTTGCCAGAGGCCATGTTTACCGATAAGAAAATTCAGAACTACAGTTTAGATTATAATTACCGAAATGAGCAAGATCGTTTCGGAGAAGCTGGTAGACTTTGGAAACAAGCCGCCCCGCCTTATTCAGATAAATGGAATGAGGTAATGGATGAGTTGATCTCTTTAGACTTTACATTAGATCCAACATTCAATATTTACGAAGCTAGTAGAGATTTAATGAGAGCTTATACGGCCGAATGGCACAAGACATTCACCTTGCCTTCACTTTGGGAGTTCTACCGACCAAGTAGAAGAAGTCATGGCTCTTACTGGTTTAGTTGGGGTACAGAGCAAGAGGTAGCCTGGAAAGAAAATTATAAACTCTGGATGACTTTCGTAAATGAATACAAGAACCGTGGCGGCAGAGTAACGGCAGGATCTGACTCCGGATTTATCTATCAGCTTTACGGTTTTGGCTTTATTAGAGAGCTAGAACTGCTCAGAGAAGCAGGTTTCCATCCACTAGAAGTAATTATGTCGGCTACGCTAAATGGTGCAGAAGCATTAGGCCAAGACAAGATGTTAGGCTCTATTGAAGTAGGCAAGTATGCCGACTTTGTGATCTTGGAGGAAAACCCTCTTGAAAACCTAAAGGTGCTTTACGGTACAGGTACAATTAGATTGAATGATAACAATGAAGTGATTAGAGTTGGCGGAGTAAAGTACACCATTAAAGACGGTATTATTTACGATGCTAAGCAGTTACTGCAGGATGTTAAGCGCATGGTAGACGAGAAGAAAAACGGTTTAAGCTTTAAACTAGAATCGAAATAACATGAAAAGATTTATTACAGTAGGGTTGAGTATATCAACCCTATTTTTTTGTTTCAGCTGCGCACAAAAAGAAACTACCGAGTTCGAATTTGAATTAGCCACAATTCAAGCCACCTCTTTACTAGGTGCGCCTTTAGAGCTACCCGACAGAAGTCCTGAAGCGAAAGCAAAGTTGGTCGCTAACTTACAATCGGCCCAAACTGCTTTTGACAAGGACCCTTCCGAAATGAATACCATTTGGCTAGGTAGAAGGTACGCCTACCTGTCTGGCTATCAGGAGGCCATTAAGGTATTTACAGATGGCATAAAAGAACACCCTGAGTCTTACAAACTCTACAGGCATAGAGGTCATCGATATATTAGCATACGGGAGTTTGACAAAGCAATAGTCGACTATGAAAAGGCCTATGAGCTCATGCCAAAAGATACTTTAGAAATTGAGCCAGATGGTGCACCTAATAAATTAAACATCCCATTATCAAATACTCAGTTCAATGTGCTTTACCACTATGGTCTCGCTCATTATTTAAAAGGGGATTTTGCGAAGGCCGAAGAGATTTATAACGAGCTGTTAAAAGACTATTGCGATAACTCGGATCTATATGTTGCCACGGCCGATTGGCTTTACATGACGCTTAGAAAACAAGAGAAAGTTGAAGCCGCACAGTCAATTCTTGATACCATTTTAGACGAAATGGAAATCATTGAAAATGACAGTTACTTCCGCAGGCTAAAAATGTATCAAGGCAAACTTCCAATTGAAGAGTTATTCAACCCTACGGGTGAAGATGCCGCACTAAGTTTAGCTACACAAGGCTATGGAATGGGAAATTGGTATTTGTATCAAGGTGACACGGTTAAGGCGAAAGAGATCTTTCAGCAAGTTGTGGAAGGCACATCTTGGGCTGCTTTCGGCTATATTGCCTCTGAAGCAGACTTGGCAAGATTGCAATAAAAACAGGCAAGAGTGAATCAAAAAAGGGAAGCTATGCTTCCCTTTTTTGATTGATATAATTCTTAATTATCCTTTTGATTTTCCTGACTGAATTTGATCGGCTAAAAGTTTGATGCTCTCTTTGAGATAAGTATCCTTCAAATCGTCCAAAGATCTATCTTCCACTTTATTAGCTTCTAACTCCGTTAAAGAAGCGCCAATTTTAACCCTTGCCGCTCTCTTCTCTTCTCTATCTTTCTTTTCTTTCTGGCGAACAGATAAGTTCAAAGAAACCTGCTCACGCATTCTATCTTTCTTTACTTGCTCTACATCGTACTGAAGATCTACCAAAGTCTGATCATTTTTCAATCTCTGGTTATGTCTAGTTCTTAAAGCCTTCAAAAGATCATCGTTCACATAATCCAATGGTGTAAAGTCTGCAGTTGGAATCTGATCCCAAGGCAAAGCACTAGGTTTAGAGCTCTCTCCAAATTCTTCTGCATTGTAAATAGAAGGATACTGAATATCTGGGGTTACCCCTTTATGCTGGGTACTCCCCCCACTCGCACGATAGAACTTCGCTATCGTATATTTCAATAGACCCAACTCTTCCTCTTGCTTATCTCTCAAGAAATCTTGAAGTCCTCTCACATTCTGAACAGTACCTTTTCCATAAGACTGCTCACCAAGGATAACTCCTCTTTTATAATCTTGGATCGCTCCGGCAAAAATCTCAGAGGCAGAAGCACTGAATCTGTTAATCATTACATTTAAAGGACCTGTATAGAACATGTTCTTGTTCTCATCGAATAACTTTTCAATTCGTGTTTGATTGTATTTCACTTGAACAACTGGGCCACCCGGTAAGAACAATCCAGTTAGGTTAATCGCTTCAAGCAGTGCACCCCCTCCGTTATTTCTGAGGTCTAACATCACACCATCAACATCTTGATCTTCAAACTCTTTGATTAATCTCTTCACATCGTTTGTGGTAGAAGTATAATCCTCCGGATTTGCTCTCATTTCCTCAGCATCTAAATAGAAATCGGGAACGGTAATTACACCAATGTTGAATTCGGTACCATTTTGGCTATAACTAATGACCTTGCTAGTGGCTTTAGCATCGTCTAATTTGATCTTATCTCTAACGATATTTACCATTTTAGTCTCTGCACCCAAGCTGGCACCTCCTGGTAATAATTCAAGTCTTACCAATGTACCTTTTGGTCCTCTTATCTGGCCAGCAACTTCATCTGACCTCCAGCCAACAACATTTACCATTTCTCCATCAGCACCTTGTCCAACAGCTACCACTCTATCTTCAGCATTTACTTCTCCGCTTAAGAATGCAGGCCCCCCTGGTCTTAATTCAACAATCTTGGTATAGTCAGCCTCTTGTTGTAAAGTGGCTCCAATTCCTTCCAGAGACTTTTTGCTTTGCATATTAAAGTCTTCGGCATTAAGTGGTGTGAAATAGTTGGTATGCGGATCGAATCCTTCGGTAACTGAATTCATAAAGATCTCGAAAACATCATTGCTGTTGTATTTCGATACATTATTGTAGAAACGCTCGTATCGCTTGGTCAACAACTCTTTGATTTTCTCATCGTCATTGTCGGTAAGCTTTAATGTTAACGCCTGATTCTTGATCGTCTTTCTCCAAACCTCATCTAATTCAGCTTCGGTAGATGCGTAGGCAACGTCCTCTCTATTGAAATAGAAGATCTCATCTTTATTATAATCAAATACCTCTTGAGATCTCTCTAAAGCATATTTAAGACGGGCGTCTAATCTCTTTTTGTAAATGTTGAAGATATAAAAAGCAGGAACCAGATCTCCTCTTTTTAAGGCGTCATCTAGATTGAATCTGTACTTTTCAAACGATTTCAGATCACTATCTAAAAAACTCGTTTTATTCCCATCAAGCGAGTTTATGTAATTGTCAAAAATGACTGAAGATAATGAGTCATTCAGATCTACATCTCTGTAGTGATAGTAGTCCAAAATCTGAACGATTAAGCGCGCTTCTTTTAAATGAGAAGCGGTAGGCTGTAAATACTCAGGATCATTATTGGCAAGTGCACTTATTGCTAGAAGCAAAAGTGACGGTATAAGGAATATCTTCTTAAACATCTTCATTTCAACGCGTTTTCAACCGATCTGTTTTGGAAAGGACTTTAAAAGTAAGGATTCACCTTTAAGATTAGAAGTCCTTTGACATTCATTACAAGTATAATACCATTCTTAAAGCCAGTGGTTGCATATAACTTACCAATGGTTGTTAAAAAATCATAAAAAGGGGCTATCACTAATGATAGCCCGACTTTGTAAACAGTAACGTGTACTAATTCTTCTTCTTAGGTGCTATAAACGGTACGTTCTCAGACCTGATTAAGGACATCAATTCGTTTAAACCAGACTGAATATCAGAGGCTGCACCCATTACTTGATTAAATTCAGCAGTGAGGTCTTTAACCCTTTGTTTCTGCCCCCCGGTAACTGGTGGTTCAATTCCGTCAATGGTTCCGTAAATATGAAGTAATTGCACTTCAAGCTTGTTCTCGAAGTTGATTACATCCTGGAAAGTCTTTTGCTTTGGCTGAACTAATTCATCTTCAAAAGCGGTAATATCCTTCACAAGCTGATCGGCCATTTCATGAACTGATCCGAATTCATCCTTATCAATTCTCGCTTTCAAATCATTGATCTGGCTTCTTACTGATCTGATATCATTAGCTGTTGATTGCAAAGACTCAATGAGCTCTCGAACATCATTCAATAGTACTTGCTGCTCTTGATATTGAACTCTTGTAGCGGTCCACCTTGGATCTGGTTTTACCTCAAGTTCTTTGGTTACTTCCCAATCTCCATAAGTCAATTTCACAGCATACTGACCAGGAGCAGCTCTATGCCCACCTGCGCCCAATCCTACAAAAACGCCATCTACACCTGAGAAGTTGGTAAGGGACAAATTCCAGTTGATGCGATTCATACCCGTTTTCTTCCCAATTTTCTCTTGTCTATCTTTTGCATCGGTAGCGTAGGAGCGCACAACATCACCACTGGCATTCATAAACTCTACTTTTAAAGGAATTGAGTCAACATTCTCTTTCAGATAGTACATAATAGAGAATCCAGGGTAAGGATTTTGGCCTATGGCAGTACTACCACTTCTGAATGCATTATCTCTTATAGCCACCTCAGGCTCGTATACGTAGAAGTCCGTCTGAGCGGCTTCATTCAATTCATATAGAGGGTTCAAATCATCCATTACCCAGAACGCTCTACCTTGTGTCGCGATAATCAAATCATTCCCATTCACCATTAAATCTGTGATGGGAACAATAGGCAAGTTCTGCTGGAAATCATTCCATTTCATGCCTCCATCGAAAGACACGTACAATCCCGTTTCAGTACCCGCATAAAGTAAGTCTTTTTGATTCGGGTCTTCTCTCACCACACGAACATGAGCCTCTTCAGCAATACCATTGACAAGTCTTGTCCATGTCGCTCCGTAGTCCGTAGACTTGAAAATATGAGGAGTAAAATCGTTGTACTTATACTTATTGAATGCCACATAAACGGTGCCTGGTGTATGTGGTGATACTTCAATCTGATTCACCATACCATCACCAGTATTCGGGATTGTAATGTCCGTCCAATTGGCACCACCGTCTTTAGTTATGTGTAGCAGGCCATCGTCAGCACCTGTGTAGATTACATCTGGAGTATGTGGGGATTCAGCTACATAATATATTACATGATAGATCTCACCCCCGGCTCCTTCATTGGTGATAGGTCCTCCACCCCAATTGATTTTTGAGGTATCATTTTTCGTTAAATCCGGGCTAATCTCTTCCCAATTGATTCCTCTGTTAGACGTCTTTAATAACTTATTCCCAGCATGGTAAATCACAGAAGGGTCATGCTTGGAAGCGATAATTGGTGCATTCCAGTTGAAACGATACTTCACATTTCTAGGGTTAGTGCCTAAGCCCTGGAAGGGATACGCCATCACATCTTTAGTCTGCTTCGTATTGCGATTCCACTCATCGATAATTCCTTGATAACAGCCTGAATAGATAAATTCTGGATCGTCTGGGTCGAATGCTGAGTAGGCACTTTCACAACCTCCTACTGGAAAGAAATCACTATTTGAAATACCTGAACCATTCACTCTTGAAGCGATTGAAACCGAGCTATTATCTTGCTGGCCACCGTAAATACGATAAGGGAATTGTCTATCGGCATTTACTCTATAAAATTGAGCGGTTGGCTGATTGTCTTGTCTCGACCAGTCTTTCCCTCCATTGATAGAAACATTAGCGCCACCATCATTGGCATTAATCAAGTATTCTGGATGCTCTGGATTAATCCACACTTGGTGATTATCTCCATGAGGTGTCCCAAGATTCACAAAAGTTCTGCCATTATCGGTTGATTGTACCAGAGGCGCATTCATTACAAAGACACTTTCCTCATCGGTTGGGTGTGCCTGAATATGCATGTAGTACCAAGAACGTGCTCTTAATAAGCGATCAGGATTAATCAGCTTCCAGTTTGCACCTCTATCATCAGAACGATAAAGACCACCTTTATCTGCTTCTATAATAGCCCATACTTTGTTAGGGTTGGCTCGAGAAACTGAGATACCCATTTTACCTAAAGTACCCTGCGGAAGACCTTTACTCATTTGAGTCCAGCTATCACCACCATCGGTAGATTTCCAAAGGCCACTGCCAGGACCTCCACTTTGCACCTTCCACGGATATCTTCGGTGATCCCAATACGCAGCATAGATTATTCTAGGATTGGTCATATCCATACTCAAATCACTCACTCCAGAATTCTCATCTACATAATGAATCTTCTCCCAAGTATCGCCACCATCTGTTGATCGATAGATCCCACGATCTTCGGTGGCACCATAAGGGCTGCCCTGAGCACCAACAAAAACGATGTGAGGATTTCTTGGATCAATAACGATTTTAGAAATCTGTCGTGTTCGATCTAAACCCATATGCTTCCAGGTTTTACCACCATCGGTAGACTTATAAACGCCATCGCCATGAGAAGTCATTACCCCTCGAACTGGCGCTTCGCCCATACCCACATAGACCACATTAGGGTCAGATTCTGATACAGCAATAGCACCAACAGAAGCCGTGTTGAAAAAACCATCGGAAATATTTTTCCAGCTTTCCCCAGCGTCTTCAGTTTTCCATACTCCACCTGTTGCACCCATATAATAGGTCATTGGATCTTGCACAACACCAGCAACAGCTGTCGCTCGTCCACCTCGGAACGGCCCGACTAGTCGGAATTCCATGGCGTTATATAGTCCTGTGTCATAAGAGAGCCCTGCTGGAGCTGCTTCTTTCCGTTTTCTTCTTTGTGCGAATGTATCTGGAGTGAGAACGAGTAAGGTCAGTACGACCAAACCCATGAACCGAAGTGTTTTCATGGTTTTTTTAAGGTTTTCATTACGTCATCCTGAATTTATTTCAGGATCTATTTGATGAAGATTCTGAAACAAGTTCAGAATGACAGAACAAATTAATTTAAGGTTGAATGCATAAGATACACATTGCCTTCAGCAAATACCAAGGCAAATTTGACAAGTGAATTTGTATATTGACGGAAATACCAATTGCCATGAAAATCAGATTAATTCAGTTCCTTTTGCTCCTGACTTTAGCGGGATTCTATTCTTGCGAAGAAGGAGATGATGATGATGAAAATAATACACACATTGATGAAGTTATTCGGTTTGAAAGAGCAGGATCTTCTATTCTTAAAGGTGTAAAAGTTCCGGGTGACAAAGCCATGTATTTTGCCAGCGGCATTGTGGCAAACCCAAAAGACGAAAGCCTAGCAGAAGGTAATCGTGAACGATTTGGCAATACCTATGATCAGTCCGTAAGTTCATTAAAAAGAATCGAATCTTATCTATCTGAAGAAGGCCTAAGCCTGAAAGATGTGGTTGCCATGAAAGTTTATGTAGCCCCTGATCCTGAGAATGGGAACAAACCAGACTTCCAAGCTTGGTTTCAAGCCTATGGTGAATACTTCGATAATGAAACAAACCCTAACAAAGTCGCTCGATCTACTATTGGCGTTTACCAATTAGTAGATCCAAATAAATTTATTGAAATAGAAATCAGAGCGGTATACCCTTAAACTATTCAAATAGAATCTTATTCATCCTAAGAGAACCTAGGATTAAAACATCATATGAAATATCTATACACCTTCGCATTAACGCTATTCCTTATTCTAGGAATACAAGCACAAACTTATACGCGCTACGAAATCTCTTTCGACAATCGGGTGCATCATGAAGCTAGAATTAAAGTGACTTTTAATAAGCTTGAGCAAAAAGTGCTAGAGGTGAAAATGAGTAGAAGTTCACCTGGAAGATATGCTGTACATGAATTTGCCAAGAATGTGTATGCCGTAAGCGCTACAGATGGGCAGGGCAAACCTTTAGATGTTACCCGACCATTCACAAATCAGTGGAACATTTCTGGTCATAATGGTACCGTAATTTTTGAGTATACCTTGTTCGCGAATCGAGCAGGTGGAACCTATTCTGGAGTAGACGAATTACATGCACATTTGAATATTCCCGCCACATTTGTTTGGGCCAAAGACCTAGAACATAGACCTATTCATTTAAAGGTGAACCTCCCTGAAGATTCTAATTGGAAAGTTGCGACCCAATTGAGAAATGAAGGTAATGACACCTACTATGCCCCAGACACTTATTACTTTATGGACAGCCCCATATTAATGGCTGATTTGCATTTAAGAGAAAGAGAAATTGATGGGCAAAACATTCGACTAGCTCTTAATACGCCAGCAACAGATAAAGAAGTAGATACCTACTTTGAAGAAGTAATTAAGATTGTAGAACAGCAAAAAGCTGTATTTGGTGAACTGCCTAAATTCGACTTTGGTGAATACACCTTTCTCTCTAATTATATGCCCAATGCTAGTGGAGATGGTATGGAGCACAGAAATTCCACTTTTGTGGTGAGCAGCAAGCCACTCGATAGGCCTTTGGGGAATACCTCTATGGGTACAATGTCTCATGAATTCTTCCATGCCTGGAATGTGGAACGCATCAGACCTGCTTCTTTAGAACCCTTCAATTTTGAAGATGCCAACATAAGTGGTGAACTCTGGTTTGCAGAAGGCTTTACCAGTTATTACACAAATTTAATTCGAGCAAGATCCGGCAATATAAGCCAAGAGCAATACATTAATGGTTTAGGGGGTGCAGTTAACTATGTAATGAATGCTCCGGGCACTCGATATTTCACACCAATTGAGATGAGTTATCGCGCTCCATTTGTAGATGCTGCAGCTTCAATAGATCCAACCAATAACAATAACATATTCATCTCATACTACACTTACGGTTCGGTTATTGGCTTGGCTTTAGACATGAGCCTAAGAACCATGGACAATGGCAAAACCTTAGATGGCTATATGGCGCATGTTTGGAAAACGCATGGTAAGAATGAAATCCCTTACTCAGTACGAGACCTTGAAGGCAGGTTAGGTGAATATGCTGGAGCAGATTTTGCAGAAGAGTTTTTCGGCAAATATATCTTCCAGAGTCAGATGCCTGATTATGTATCCTTATTCGAAAAAATGGGCGTCTCTTTCGACAGAACCAATGAAGGTGGTGTTACACTTGGCGGTAATCTTAGACTAAGAGATGGATTTGCTCAGCTTAGCAGCAATGCCGTTGTAGGCTCTCCGCTTTATGAGGCAGGAATTGAGCGCGAAGATGAAATAATCGCCATTGCAGGCGTGCGAATGGAGGACATTGACAGATTGAATATTCAAGAAATACTTCAGCAATTCAAGCCAGGAAATGACATTGAAATTTCGGCTAATAGATTGGGGAAACGCGTCTTTGCAAAAGTTACCCTTGGCGAAGATATGAGCCGTAGAACTTCGTGGGATCAGAATGCCAACGCAAAAGCACAGAAGAGAAGAGAAGATTGGCTTAAAGCTAAAGAGTAGGGAGTATTTAGAAGTTAGAATTAAGTCACCAGACCACTTAAAGTGATCTGGTGACTACAGTTTACAATTCCTCCACTTTTTCAATATTTACGAATTCAATCTCTTTATCGAGATTCATTTCAATACTCACTACTGAGTCTTTGGAAATTGCACCAGAAAGAATTTGCTTACTCAATTCATTCAGCACTTTTCTTTGGATGACGCGCTTTAATGGTCTAGCCCCAAACTGAGGATCATAACCAATCTCTCCTAAGTAGTCTAGTACTTCATTAGTCGCTTCAATCTCAATGCCATTTTCATGCAACTGCTTTTGAATGAGCCCAAATTGAATAGCTACAATCTGACGGATATTGTCTTTGCTTAGCGGCATAAACATGATGGTCTCATCAATTCGGTTTAAGAATTCTGGGCGGACCGATTTCTTCAGTGACTCAAACACCTGATTTCTTGTGGTATCAATTACCTCTAAGACGTTCTCATCATTAATCTTCTCAAAGTTCTCTTGAATCAAATGAGAGCCAATATTGGTCGTCATGATGATGATTGTATTCTTAAAGTTCGCGACACGACCTTTATTGTCAGTTAATCGACCGTCATCTAGTACCTGAAGCAGAATGTTGAATGCATCTGGATGTGCCTTCTCAATCTCATCGAGTAAGATCACGGAATATGGCTTTCTTCGGACTGCTTCTGTTAGTTGTCCACCTTCATCGTAACCCACATAGCCGGGAGGCGCTCCAATCAATCTAGATACCGCATGTCTTTCTTGATACTCAGACATATCTATGCGGACCATATTGTTCTCGTCATTAAAGAGATATTCTGCCAAGGCTTTAGCCAGTTCTGTTTTACCAACGCCAGTGGTACCCAAGAAGATGAAAGAACCGATAGGCCTTTTAGGATCTTGCAAACCTGCACGACTTCTTCTCACAGCATCAGAAAGGGCTTCAATCGCTTCTCCTTGTCCAGCGACACGTTTACCTAGCTCAGCTTCTAAGTTTAAAAGCTTCTCTCTGTCAGATTGCAACATTTTAGAAACTGGAATTCCCGTCCACTTAGCTACGACTTCGGCAATATCTTCAGAATCTACTTCCTCCTTCAACAAGGTCTTATCGCCTTGTATCGCCTTCATTTTAGTTTTGTATTCTTCAAGCTTTTGTTCTGCTTCAGTAATCTTTCCGTATCTGATTTCAGCTACTCGTCCAAAGTCACCTTCGCGTTCAGCCTTCTCCGCTTCCATCTTATACTTATCGATATTCTCCTTTTCAGCTCGAATACCTACGATCACTTCTTTTTCACTCTCCCACTTAGCTTTGAGACTATCTCGCTTCTCGGATAGCTCTGCGATTTCTTTAGAAAGCACAACCTCCTTATCCTTATTCTTCTCTCTACGAATAGCCTCACGCTCAATCTCCAATTGCATAATCCTACGATTGAACTCATCTAACTCTTGAGGTAGAGAATCAATCTCTATCCTTAGTTTAGAAGCTGCTTCATCCATTAAGTCAATGGCTTTATCTGGCAAGAAACGATCGGAGATATAGCGAGTTGAAAGCTCCACTGCTGAGATAACCGCATCATCCTGAATACGCACCCCGTGATGGACTTCATATTTCTCTTTAATCCCTCTCAAGATTGAAATGGCATCTTCTTGCGTTGGCTCGTCTACCGTTATCGCTTGGAATCTTCTTTCTAATGCTTTGTCCTTTTCAATGTATTTCTGATACTCTTTTAGCGTGGTTGCGCCAATTGCATGCAATTCGCCTCGAGCCAATGCTGGCTTCAATAAGTTGGCCGCATCCATTGCACCATCTCCTCCGCCTGCACCAATCAGGGTATGGATCTCATCAATAAAGAGAACAATCTCTCCTTCTGAATCCTGTACCTCTTTGATTACCGCTTTTAATCTCTCCTCGAATTCGCCCTTGTATTTAGCACCAGCAACCAAAAGCCCCATATCTAGCGAAATGATTGTTTTGGTTTTTAGATTTTCAGGTACATCACCATCTACAATTCGCTGCGCCATTCCTTCTACAATGGCAGTTTTACCAACACCCGGTTCACCAATCAGCATTGGGTTGTTCTTGGTTCTTCTGGAAAGGATTTGAAGCACTCTTCTCACCTCTTCATCACGACCAATTACAGGGTCTATTTTACCGGCTTTAGCCAGCTCATTCAAGTTCTTGGAATATCTATTTAACGACTGGTATTTAGCCTCTGCATTTTGGTCAGTTACTGAACTGCCTCCTCTTAATTCTTTAATAGCTGCAATCAGCTCATTCTTGACAAAACCAATCTCCTTTAGCATTGCAGCTATCTTTTCTTTACCAGAAAGCAAGCCCAAAACGATGTGTTCAATAGCGACAAACTCGTCTTTGAACTCCTTCAAAAAATCAAGCGACTTTGTTAGTGCAGCATGCGCATCGTTCGATAAATATGGCTGCTGACCACTTACTTTCGGATATCCATTCACAATCTCATCCAGCTTAGTATCAAGCTGTACCCTATTCACTCCCAACTTCTTTACCAAAAATGAGATTACGTTCTCATCTGATAAAAGGATTGCCTTTAACAAATGGCCTGGCTCAATAGCTACTTGCTGATTACCAGCTGCTACCTCAGCCGCCTTTTGAATGGCTTCCTGTGACTTGATTGTATATTTTTTAAAATCCATTTTCTCTTTGTTCTGTGTCTTTATTCGAAAGACAACTGATTGCTAACAAAGAGTAATCCAAGGTAAGAATTCGGAAATTTTGGCTGAAAAACAGCTCTCAGTAGAAATAAACGGACATTGTGGCATTAAAAAGTAGTTGAAAGCCCAATAGTAAACGAACGAGATGGCAACCAACGTTGCATGGTTTCTATACCCATCATTCTAGTGAACGCTTCATAGTCACCGCTTAGTTGAGGGGTAGGATCGTTACCGTTATACTCTGAAAGCGTAAATAGATTATTCGCGGCCAGCTGCACATTTATCACTTGATTAGAAATGCTTACCGATCTCTGATAAGAAATATATCTAAGTCTTAAGAATGAAGATTCTTCCACAAAAATGTCCGCGTAATTATTAGTGAGAGCATCTAGTCGCAAATCCTCTTGGGTTATATTAAAAGGACCCAGAATACCACTTAAACCTCTTCTTCTTCTCACCGAGTTTACGGTACTATGTCCTAGCATGCTTTCCAGCATAAATGAGATCTGATTATTCCCCCACTCAATATCATTCACCCATGCCAGCCAAAACTGAGGTAAAGGCTGGCCAACTGGTAACAGATCATCGAAGAAAATATCTATATCGCCACTCTGATCTACATCCAAGAATGTATAGACATCATTCTCAATATTCAACACAATTGGTGCATAGAAGACATTATAAGCTTCACCGATTACAGTTCTAGCAGGTCTTCGGTTTGTTGCTGGTTGAAAGGAAACCTCCGTATTGTTAAATGGCGTCTCCAGCCATTCTGTTGATAATGAGGTTAAATTAAGTCTAGAGTTCCAGCGTTTATTGGCGCTTGATAATTGAAATCCAGCCGCTAATTCCCAACCCGTGTTTTGCAGATCTGAGAGATTTTCCTGCCTAGTTGTGTTTTGTACAAACTGGTCATTCTCGTCACGATCAAAAATTTCTTGAATAATGCCTTCAGACCTTCTCAAGAATCTGGTTGCACTTAAAAAGTAGCCCTTTCCTTCAGGTTTAAACTCAATTCCAATCTCTCTATTGACGTTGCGCTCATATGTCAAATCCATATTCTGAATATCCATGGGATCATAAAAGAGCGAATTACCAAAGTTGAATTGAGCGTCTTGATAAATTAAAGTCCCGGAATGACCCATAGAAGCATTCAACCTAAAGCCTTTCATAAAAGCGAAAAGGCTTTCCAGTTGTGCTGATAAAGAAAGATAACCGAAGGCATTTCCTTCAACATTGTCTCCTAAAGCAGAGGCATTTTCATACCGGTAATAAGCCGAGAGGTCAAGCCAATTATTATAAGTACCCGCGAAAAATGCATCAGTAGAAAAGTAATCTATACTCGTTTCTAACGAAGTCTCTTCAACATTTCCATTCCAAATAAATCTATTGAACTGTTCTGAACCCATTTGCTGGTAGCTGAGCCCTAGTTCCGTTCTATAACTCCACTTTTCTGTTTCTACTATGTCACTCTTCCAATTGAGACCTACATTAAAAGACGTATTGTTAATGGCCCTCGCCTCCCTTTGCGGAATACCATTAGTTGATCCGAAGAAGAAGTCGGCACTATAATTCTCTAGATAATTAATATCTCTATTGGAATATCCTCCTGATAAAGACAGACTAGAGTTTGGAAGTGACAAGCTCAGATTGACACTATGGATATTAGACCACTCGTCCATTTCCTTTGAGATAAGTTCCGTATACCCCAATGGATTATAGTAATCAAAAGCAATGGCCTGGTAGATATTCCCATTATCGAAATAAAGTGGCTGGGACGGGTTCTGATGGAAGGCGTCTTTAAAAGCTTCCTCAAATCCAAGAGAACGTTCATCGCGCGTAATACTTCCTGAATAAGTGAGATCCAATTTCTGGTTTACTTGATAATTCAATTTCCCAAAGAGGTTTAGCCTATCTAGACCTGTATTATCGAGAATACCATTCAATAAGCGTGTATTCCCTGATACTCTGTAGTTCAGTTTATTGGTTTGGCCTACTGCAGAGAGATTTACCACCTGAGAAAGAGCTGTTGACGTAACAACATCAATCCAATCGGTGTCGGCTCCCAAATCGTTCCCACCCAGATTAAGGAAATCTTCTCTAGAAGCGGGTTTCATGTTTTGTGTTCTAAAATCCACAGCTGTAAATGCATTCACCGAAATCTGTGATCCTGTACCCTCGAAACTTTTGGTAGTAATCTCCAAAACACCACTCCCTCCTTGTACTCCAAAGCGAGCGGTTTCCGCTCCTTTTAAAAGCTTTATTTCAGCGATATCATTTAAATCGACTGATTCTATTGAAGCCCCAATTACACCATCAATTACAATAAGTGGAAAGCGATTTGAGTTTTCTGTGCCGATACCTCGGACCAAAACATCAGCCAATTTATTGGGATTAGCCCCAGGTTTGGAGATTAAAACTCCAGGAAAAAGACCATTTATAGCATCATAGACATTGTGTATGTTGCCTTGATTAAAAAGTGAATCGGCTAGTTGATTGGAATACTGATTAGAATTATTCTGAAATGCGTGACCTTGGAAAACGCAGCTTAGACAGACAGCCACTACACCCAAAAGTTTTTGACCTGAAAACATAAGTGTTTGGTTTAAAAAGTGTTGTTACTTCAATGTCAGCATGAAACCTGATAAATGCAAAATGATTTTGACTCACTAAAATTAAGGGGTTTGCCTTGGGCCATAGAATTTCACTAGATTCGAAGCAAATCACAATTTGATAAACCGTGGCAAGAATAAAACTTACACTCCCTGGAAATCCCATTTTCCAAACTACTCTTAGCGTTCGTATCTCCGATATAAACTATGGTAATCACCTTGGGAATGACAGTGTCTTGAGCCTGATGCACGAAGCCCGTTTTCGGTTTTACAAGCACTTGGGCTATACTGATGAATTGAACATTGATGGTATTGGCACTATTCAAGCAGATACGGCCATTCAATATAAAGGAGAAGGATTCCATGGCGATGAAATCAAAGTAGAGTTATTCATTGGAGATCGCTCTTCTAAAAGCATGGACATTTACTATCGCCTCTCTAAACCAGACGGGCTAATTGCCTTGGGAAAAACGGGAATTGCCTTTTACAATTACGAGGCACAAAAGATCAGCAATATGCCAGAACCCATAAAGGCAAAACTCGAAACACTCATCTCGGCTAATTCATAGCTTTCAGTACCTTTGCGCCATGGCAGAAGTGGCAAATGAAAAAAGGGATATCAGACAACTTTCTTTAGAAGACATAAAGGAGTTCTTTGTTTCAATTGGTGACAAGCCATTCCGAGCGAAACAGGTCTATGAGTGGCTCTGGAAAAAGTCTGCTAAAGACTTCGATCAGATGACCAATATCTCACTCAGCACGCGAGATTTGCTCAAGGAACATTTTGCCATTAACCATGTGAAGGTAGATGAAATGCAGCGTAGCAATGACGGCACCATAAAAAATGCCGTAAAGCTACACGACAACTTGGTGGTAGAGTCCGTTTTAATCCCTACAGAATCTAGAATTACAGCGTGTATTTCCTCACAAGTTGGCTGTTCTCTTGACTGTCATTTCTGTGCAACCGCACGTTTAAAGCGTATGCGAAATCTAAATGCAGATGAAATATACGATCAGGTTGTGGCCATTAAAGATGAAGCAGAACTATACTTTGAGCGCCCGCTGACCAACATTGTTTATATGGGTATGGGCGAGCCGCTACTCAACTATAAAAACGTGCTCAAGTCTATTGAGATGATCACTTCCTCTGAAGGATTGGGAATGTCTCCCAGAAGGGTTACGCTTTCAACAGTTGGTATTCCAAAGATGATTAAACAATTAGCGGATGACGATGTGAAGTTCAATCTGGCTGTATCGTTGCATTCAGCCATTGACGAGACCCGTTCCAAGGTTATGCCTATCAATGATAAAAGTGACTTGAACGAATTAGCTGAATCACTTAATTATTGGTACGAAAAGACCAATAAGAAAGTAACCTTTGAATACGTAGTTTGGAAAGGCATCAACGATGATGAGAAACACGCCAGAGCCTTGGCTAAGTATTGCGGAAGAGTGGCTTCTAAGGTGAATATTATTGAATACAACCCAATTGATGACGGTGAATTTCAACAGGCCGACCCAAAGGCATTAACAATGTATCAAGAGATTCTAGAGGCTAAAGGAATTATCGTGAATGTACGCAGAAGCCGTGGCAAAGACATTGATGCGGCTTGTGGGCAATTGGCGAATAAAAGCTAGAACATGCGTGATGCGTGATGCGTGATGCGTGATGCGTGATGCGTGATGCGTGATGCGTGATGCGTGATGCGAAAGAAATGATTTCTTACTCGGATTATCGTCTTCTATAGTTTTTCACCGTTTGCTGATTAACTAATAACCATGGGTCAATCTTTACTCGCATTAAAGAGCTTCTGCTTCTCGGCTTTGCTTAAAGCATCATAACCTTTTTCAGAAATCTTATCTAGTATTGAATCAATCTCCTCTTGAGAGGTAGATGTACTGGCTGTTGCCTTAGACTTGCTTGCTCTTGATGCTCTACTGGTACTTGCTCTCTTAGATTGAAAGCTTGATTTCTGCTCTTTTTTATAGCTGACTTTAATCTTTGGCTGCGGCTTAAATAAGCTCTTTACCCATTGTACAAACTGAACTACAGGCTTACTCCAATCATTATCTTTCTGCAGCTGTGTCATGGAGAAATAACCTACCAAGGCTCCTCCTAAATGTGCGATCTCACCACCAGCGTTAGATCCTGCTGATTGAAGGAACGAGGTCACTACCATAAAGGCAGCAATGTATTTCAATTTCACTCTCCCAATGAGAATCAGTTGTACTTCAAAATTTGGTTGGAAAGTAGCTGCACCAACCACAATGGCTGTCACTGCCCCAGAAGCTCCCAATAAGGTCGAAACCGGAGCAACGGAGTCAAAGTACGGCAGTGCGTTGTAGGCCAATAAGTAGAGTAAACCTCCACCAAGTCCACCCCAGACATAAAGGCCCAATAGTTTATTCTGACCTAAATACTCTGTAATAATTCTTCCGAACCAATACATAAAGAGCATATTCCATAGAATATGAAACACTCCTTCATGGGTAAAGAAATATGTTATGATTGTCCAAGGCTTGTAAATCAGGCTACCTAAATTAGAAGGCAGCTTGAAAAAATAGAGCACATCGTTGTATAAAGCAGACTGTCCTGAAAGTGTTAATAACACATTCAACACACCTAAAAAGAGAAAAACCACCACATTGATTACAATGAGTTGGTTAATAATATTACCTGTTTTAAAGGCTACTTTGAAGTCATCTAGAATGCTTGCCATTAATAGAAATCATTTCGTTTTGCTTTCCAATACCTTACTAAGAAGAAGGCGAGTAAAGCGCCTCCCAAGTGGGCCAAGTGCGCAACATTATCACCAGGCGCTCGCTGTAGTTCAGCATAGACCTCATATAAAATGTAAACGCTAACCAAATATTTAGCTTTGATCGGGAAAGGTATAAACAACAGAAAGAGCTCGGTGTTTGGAAAAAACAGTGCAAATGCTGCTAATATTCCGAAAACCGCTCCAGAAGCACCAACCATACTGTATGTGCCAAAAATTTCATACAAGTCTCTTACATAAGAGACAGATTGACTTTTTACTCTTGGATTATCAGGGTTTAGTGCATATTCATCTGCGAAGTTATATAACTGCCTATTCCCTTCCGGGCCAATACCTTTTGCATGCTCGGCTATAAATTCCAAATAACCTTGAGGGGTAGGATTAACTACGTATTCTTGATAATCAGATTCGAGACCTTTTACCTCTAAATAGTTAACCCCAGTATAAAATAAGCCAGCACCTATTCCTGTAACTAAATAAAGAATAAGAAATTTCTTCTGCCCCAGAAACTGTTCAAGCAGTGGCCCAAAGATGAATAAGGCGAACATATTACCGAAAATGTGCCACAGATAAATTCCGCCTCGAGCATCTGCTACTTGATGGAAAAACATATATGTAACAAATTGAAAAGGCTTAAAAGCATCGTCTCCGATGTAGTAAAGTCCGAACAACCCATTCAGAGACACCCCTCTACTCAAAAAGAAGAATGAAACGAAAAACAGGCCAATGTTAATAATCAATAAGTTCTTAACTAGGGGGGTAAGTCTTCCAAACATAAATGCTAATTAAAGAAGCGGTCTATTTTTTCTAATTCAAGAATGAAGGTAGTCTTTCTACCATCAGGTGCGTAATTCGGGTTTTTACAAGCGAACAACTGATCAATTAACGAAGACATCTCCTCTTGTGTTAACATTGAACCCGATTTTAAGGCAGATCGTTTCGCAATTGCTCTGGCAATATTCTCATCATTAGAAATATTGAGCTCTGCCTGGTTGTGTTTGAACTGCTCTAGAAAGCCTTCAAAAATCTCTTTTTCATTGCCTGTTTTCAAATCAGCAGGCACCCCATTAATCACAATGGCATTGTTACCAAAATCTGAAAAGTCGAAACCAATAGCACTTAACTCACTCCTAATATCTTGAATTAAGGAGAAATCGGCAGGATTCAATTCTAAGGTCTGAGGAAACAAACTTTGCTGTGAAGCACCAGATCTTCGAGAAAGCTGCTGTAGAAACTTCTCGAAAAGTATCCTTTCATGAGCAGCTTGCTGGTCAATCATCATCAAACCTGACTTGACCTGCGTGGCTACATACTTGCCGTGTATCTGAAAATATGATTTTGAAGATTCTGGCTTAGGCTCCATCTGAGCATTGATAGAGCTACCCAAGGTTATGGTTTGCTGTGCCTCTGGATGAATATCCATCTGCTCATTATCCTGCTCCTCTTTGGAAATATCTTGTTTTAAACCCTCATAAAGCTTTTCCCATTGACTGGTATCTGCCTTCTTTTCAAAGGTTTTGAATTGGGCATAATCCCTATCCTGCTTGGAAGTAATAGCCGTGCTCGGTTTAGTATCTGGCCTAAAAGAAGCAAAGTTCACATCTTGTGAAAAATCTATTGCCGGAGCAATATTATGCATACCAATGGCTTGTCTGATTGCAGCTTTTATGATGGCATAAACCGCTCTTTCATCATCAAACTTGATCTCCGTTTTTGTGGGATGCACATTGATATCAATGTGTTTTGGATCAATCTCAATAAAGAGGGTGTAAAAAGGATAGGTAGAATCCTGAAGCAGCCCCTCAAAGGCTGTCATCACTGCATGATTGAGGTAGTTACTCTTGATGAATCTATCGTTCACAAAAAAGAATTGCTCCCCTCGTGTTTTTCTGGCGAATTCAGGTTTACCGACATATCCGTAGACACGGAGCAAATCCGTCTCTTCTTCACAGGCGGCCATCTGGTCTTGATATTTTTTACCGAATAGGCCTACAATTCTTTTGCTCAGTTTGCCAGCACTGAGTTTATAGACCTCCATATCATTTTGAAAGAGCGTCATGGCGATTTCAGAATTGGCCAGTGCTACGCGTTGAAACTCATCTACGATATGTCGCATCTCGACAGAGTTCGACTTTAAGAAGTTTCTTCTAGCAGGAATATTATAAAACAGATTCTTAACGCAAGTTGAAGTTCCTTCAGGAGTAGCAATAGGTTCCTGTTTTTTCAATTCTGAAGCTTCTACCTGGAGCATAATGCCAAGCTCGTCTTCGTTCCTACGCGTTTTCATTTCCACTTGGCTCACAGCTGCAATAGATGCCATCGCTTCCCCACGGAAACCCATGGTCTTGATGGCAAACAAATCTTCTGCTTTGCGAATCTTGGAAGTGGCGTGGCGTTCAAAGGCCATGCGGGCATCGGTAAAAGACATACCCTTTCCATTGTCTACCACTTGAATCAAAGATTTACCAGAATCTTTTACGATCAGCTTAATATCTGTAGCACCAGCATCAATGGCATTCTCCAATAACTCCTTAACCACTGAGGCAGGACGCTGTACTACCTCACCGGCAGCAATCTGGTTAGCAATGTTATCTGGTAATAACTGAATGATATCAGACATGCAGAACTTTGGAAATTAGCGCTTAAATTTTTTCCAAAGATAAACTGGAACTAAGAGTAAGAACAGATACAAGATCTCAGAACCTACATAAACAAATCCACCAACCATCATCACAAGTATGACCATAATCAGTAGCCTAATCATAACAGTTGAGTCAACGCCACTACCAGTAGCATGCTTCATGTTTTTACGAAAAGATCCTTCGATTTGAGAACGATAGCCAAAATCAGGGTTTTCATCTAAAAGTCCCATTTCTGCTTTAATGCGAGAAGTTCTATTTTCAATATCTTCCTTTATCGGATCGTAGTATCTAGGTTCAACATGAAACCTCTGATACTTCGACTTTGACATTAATCCTGGTAGCTTCATGATATTACTCCTTTCGTATCGTTCTTATTATGTCCTAAAAATATAGTTTATTTGTCTGTACTAAAAGCCTAACGCCTGTATGTTCAAAAAAGTTGTCGCGTTTCTTTTCTTAGCAAGCCTTTGTATGAGCAATATTCTCGCTCAAAAGTTCTATCAAAAATCAGATGTGGAAGTCCAAAATAAGTGGGCTGATAGTGTTTTTAACGCATTAAGTCCTGAACAGCGTTTAGGTCAACTCTTTATGGTTGCGGCATATTCAAACCGAAATGAAGAGCATTACCAAGAGATAGACGCACTGATAAATGACTACAATATTGGGGGACTAATTTTCTTCCAAGGAGGTGCATACAGACAAGCTAAGTTGAATAATCGCTATCAGTCTTTAGCCAAGGTTCCTTTGTTGGTTGCCATGGATGCGGAATGGGGTATTGGCATGAGGCTAGACAGCATCATGGATTTCCCTAAACAGATGACATTAGGTGCCATACAAGATGACCAGTGGATTTACGAAATGGGAAAAGCAGTTGCCAATCAATTCCATGCTTTAAACATGCACATCAACTTCGCGCCCGTGGTGGATGTGAACGTTAATCCGAATAACCCAGTGATAGGATACCGTTCATTCGGAGAAGATAAAGACAACGTGGCGAGAAAAGGCACTGCCTATATGAAAGGCATGCAGGACAACGGCATTATGGCCAATGCAAAGCACTTTCCTGGCCATGGCGACACTGGGGTAGATTCTCATTACGATTTGCCTGTTATTGCGCATAGCCAAGAACGAATGAGTGAAACGGAGCTTTATCCTTTTAGAGCTTTAATGAAAGACAGTTTACTCAGTGTTATGGTGGCCCACTTGCAAGTTCCTGCTTATGATGATAGGGAAAATACGCCTACTACCCTTTCGAACAAAGTAGTTACGGATTTACTCAAAACCAAGCTTGCCTTCGATGGGCTTGTCTTTACTGACGCTATGAATATGCAGGGTGTTGCCAAATATTATGAGCCAGGGGAAGCGGATGTAAAAGCACTACAAGCTGGGAATGATGTCATCTTATTCCCAATTGACGTTCCAGAGGCGGTGAAGCAAGTACAGAAAGCCTTGAAGAAAGGAAAGCTTGACCAAGAATCGATTGATGAACGTGTAAAGAAAGTCTTAAGGGCCAAATATTGGGCAGGTCTTAACAAATCGCAACAAGTAGTAACAGATAATCTGACCAAAAGAATCAATACGGATCAGGCCAGCTTACTCAATCGCATGCTTTATCAAAAAGCAATCACGGTCGTTGACAATACTGACAAACTCATTCCTCAAATTGAAGTAAAGGATAAGCAATTCGCTTCCTTGCTAATGGGTGGAAAAGATGGGTCTGAATTCCGTAAGATGCTCGACATGTATGCACCATTTGAACATCTCGAATTGGACAGTCTTTCAAGCGAATTCATAGATGTATTGAGCCAAAAAGATGTTGTTTTTATTGGTTATCAAGGCATTTCAAACTCACCAAGAGACCAGCATAAAGTTAATTCCGAAGAGGTTCAGTTCATCAAGCAACTTCAGGCCAAAACGAACGTGATTGTAGTGACTTTTGGGAATGCGTATGCACTCAAATACTTTGAAGGTGTTGAAAACATCATTTGCACGTATGAAGACAATAATATTACCCAGAGCCTTGCACCTCAAGTAATATTTGGGGCATTAAAGGCGGAAGGCAAACTACCTGTCAGCACAGGTGCATTCAATGCAGGCACAGGTATAGAAACTTTAACAACCGGAAGGCTGAGCTATGGCAGGCCTGGGGAGGTGGAGATGTCTTTGGACACCCTGAGACAGATTGATGAGATTATTGAAGCGGCCATTGAGGACAAAGCGACCCCTGGTGCACAAATCATTGTGGCGAGAAAAGGAAAGGTGATTTACGATAAAGCCTTTGGTTACCAGACTTATGACGAAAAGCTCCCGATTAACCACAAAAGTATCTACGACATTGCGTCTGTTACCAAAGTAGCCGCAACCACTCAAGCCATAATGAAGCTCTACGAAGAGCAAAAACTCGACATTAACAAACCCATTGGTTTTTACCTAGACGAATTGAAAGGCACCAACAAGGAAGACCTTTTGGTAAAAGATATTCTAACACACCAAGCAGGGCTGAAATCTTATTGGCCTTTTTGGCAAAGAATTCTGGAAGATGGAGAGCTCAAAACTGAGTATCAAGTAAGTATTGAAGGTCCGCATGACTACAGGATAGGAAACTTTGAACTGCCAACCACTTTAGCAGATTCATTATGGAAATGGACAGTAGATACAGATTTGAATGAGATGCCCAAAGGCAAAAATAATCATGAGTATTTGTATTCAGACATTGGCTATACACTCATTTATCGTCTTGTATCAAAGCTTCTAGATAGACCATTTCAAGATTATGTGAATGAAGAATTCTATAAACCATTAGGTCTAAGGTCCACTACATTTCTTCCAAGAGAAAAAGGATTCTACACAGATGTTGTGCCTTCAGAAGTGGACGACTATTTCAGAAACACTATTGTTTGTGCTGAAGTGAACGACCAGAATACGATTTTAACCGGTGGCATTGCAGGTCACGCAGGTCTGTTTAGTACCGCCAACGACCTAGCTATTCTCATGCAGATGAATATGCAAATGGGACAGTATGCGGGGAATCAATATTTCAATAATTGGACGATCCCAATTTTCACAAGCGCACAAAACATGGAAAACCGTAGAGGCCTTGGCTGGGATAAACCCATTACGGGTACCGAAGATGGTCCTACCAGCAAATTTTCATCGGCAAGTACCTTTGGACATACGGGTTACACAGGTGCTGCCATCTGGGCAGATCCTGCCGAAGAGTTAGTTTTTATCTTCTTATGCAACCGCACTTATCCTGAAAGTGAGAACTTTAAACTGATAGAAGATAACGTCCGCACCCGCATCCACGACTTGCTTTATAAAGCAATTATGGAACCTTAAGGGCACTTCGCTAGTTAGACTTCACAAGCGCTCTATTAATACATAAGAATGAAGATAGGAATAGTCTGTTATCCAACCTTTGGAGGAAGTGGTGTGGTAGCAACAGAATTGGGCAAAGGTTTGGCTAAAAAGGGTCATGAAGTTCACTTCATAACATATTCACAACCAACGAGACTAGACTTCTTTAACGAGAATCTGTTTTATCACGAGGTTGCCATTCGGTCTTACCCTCTTTTCAAATACCCTCCATACGAGTTAGCACTTGCCAGTAAAATGGTAGATGTAGCTAAATTTGAAAAGCTTGATGTGCTACACGTACATTATGCTATTCCCCATGCATCTGCAGCGGTTATGGCAAAGCAAATTCTCAAAGCCGAAGGAATAGATATTCCTGTAGTAACAACGCTCCACGGAACAGATATCACACTGGTGGGGAAAGACCCATCTTATGAGCCTGTAGTAACTTTTAGCATTAACCAATCCGATGCAGTAACCGCTGTTTCTGAAGACTTAAGAAAAGATACTTTCAAGCACTTTAATGTGCTTCGCGATATTGAAGTGATTCCAAACTTTGTAGACTTAGATAAATTTAAGCGACAGAGAAAAGACCACTTTAAAACAGCCATTTGCCCTAATGGCGAAAAGCTTGTCGTTCACATTTCAAACTTTAGAAAAGTAAAGCGTGTAGACGATGTAGTTAAAATCTTCAAGAATATTCTTGACACCGTTCCTTCGAAATTATTATTGGTTGGGGATGGTCCGGAAAGGTCTCCTGTTGAAACTTTATGCCGTGAGTTAGGCATCTATGATGATGTTCGTTTCTTAGGAAAGCTGGAAGCTATTGAAGAAGTGCTATCTGTAGCAGATCTATTCATAATGCCATCAGAGAAAGAGAGCTTTGGTTTAGCGGCCCTTGAAGCAATGGCTTGCGAAGTTCCTGTCATTTCCTCTAATGCTGGTGGTATCCCTGAATTGAACATTAATGGTTTAACAGGTTATACCTCGGATATCGGAAATATTGAAGATATGACTAAAAATGCTCTCCATATTCTAAGTGAAGAAAACCTAGAAACCTTTAAAGCAAACGCATTAATTAAGGCGAAAGAATTCAACATTCAGAATATTCTACCGATGTATGAAAACGCCTACGAAACTGCCATTGCAGGAGTATTAACTGTTTCATGAAAATAAGCATTATCGGTTGTGGTTGGCTTGGCTTGCCTTTAGGCAAACATCTGGCTGCATTAGGACATCAGGTAGTTGGTAGCACCACCTCAGAAGATAAGTTCGCAGAAATTGAGGAAGCCGGGATAAAGCCAGTTTTATTTAAACTATCACCCATGCCGTTAGGTAAAGCGTTTAATGTACTCTTCGATTCAGAAATAGTCTTTATTAATATTCCCCCTGGAAGAAAGACCAACCCTCCAGAATATTATACTGAGCAGATTAAATACCTCAAATATTGCATTGAGGAATCTGGCGTAAAACAAATCATCTTTATTAGCTCAACCTCTTTTTATCCCAACACAAACAATGTAGTGACAAAAACCACCCCACACGACTTTAACAATGGTTCTACAAAAGCAGTGGTTTGGGGAGAAAGGGAAATTGAGAAAACGACTAAACCGCTTTTAATACTGAGGTGCGGTGGTCTAATGGGAGGCAACCGGGTTCCCGGTAGGTGGTTTAGTGGAAAAGAAACAAAAGGTGCTGAGACTCCGGTTAACTACACTCATCGGGATGAGATTATCGAAGTTGTTGAAAACCTTTTGAAGGAAGAACTTCCATTTAAGACTCAAGGCATCAAAAACTTAGTTTCTCCTTATCATCCTAGTAGAAGAGAGGTTCATTCGGCTACAAGCAAACGCTACGACTTCGAACCGCCCAAATGGATTGAACCAGCCGTAATTCCTCATAAAATTGTGGATTCTGATTTTAAAGAAACGGGTCTCCGTTCTCCTGTTGACTATTAAGCTCTATTGCTTCTAGAAATGACTCTCCTCTTTTGAGTTGCTGAAATGCTTTTATTTGATTGAGTCTATTCTGAACTTCTAGAAAACGATCATACTCTTGCTGTGCTTGCAAAAAGCCCTTTCTATACTTTGACGGTGACGTTATAACTCTTCCTAAATCCTTAAACTTCATGGTTTCTTTAACTTAAATACCACTTCCAGTAGTATTCCCTACCCCCCCTCTCAACTTGAAAGGCTTTTTAAAAAGTTCATTTGGGTTATAAAACAGGAAAAGGAGCCGAAGGTTTTAAAACAAAAAAGCCAACCCTGATCATCAGAGTTAGCTCATCCTTATCAATTTACGTTAAACTACTGCCAAGCAGTGAGAATAACTCCTACCACAATATATGCTATCACGTGATACAGAGAATCAATGGCCATAAGACTACCCGATTTTCTAGCGAATAAATAATTCATACTAATGGACGGAAACAGGAAAACACACTCGTCATGCCACCGTACATTACACCATCTAGCACAGTCATTTTTACCACTTCTGCTCCAGCCTCCCCGGGTATACCAAAAAAGAACATGGCCATACCTGCTGAAATAATAAAGGAGAAAATAAAGGCCGTTCCGAAAAGCTTACCCATGCTGGCTTGCTTTAACTCTTCATCTGAGAGTCCTACAGCACTTTGCCATTTCTTTCCGAACAAAGGACCGTACCAAAGACCACCCAATACAAAAAATGCAACCGCAGATACAACCACGGCTAACCAATTAATAGCTGAAAAATCCATAATGATATGATTTAGTTAAACTTGATCATCTCTTGATCTGAATGCCTGTATATAGGTCATCTGCCAATCCATCGTTATCCCAATCGAGGTAGCCTCTAAAAATTGCTTTCCCTTCCAACCACCTAAAATGATACCCTGTAGTTTTTCCTCCTTCAGTGAGATACAACGAATCACCTGCTAAGCTCCACTGCCCCTCAGATGTCTGCATCTTTTCTCCAGTTAAACCGAAGTATTCAGAAGCATAACCGCCATCGGAATCATAAGTAGTTTCAATTGGCTTTATCTCTAGAATGGATTCCCATTCGCCAACTGGCACATTAAAGACAGAGTCAATTTTACCACTTTTCGCATCGAGTTCAACCATCATTGACTCATTGTACCATTGGCCAACAATCAATTGTTCGGCTTCATTTTTAGCGCACGAAACGAGGATAAACAAAAAAAATATGAGGGGAGCTAACCTTTTCAACATTCAAAAAATATGTAATTAAGTTAAAGAAAATCTGAGAATTCGATTGAACTAGCCTTCGAAGATGGTAACGAGATCTGCCAAGCCAGGTATTAAAAGCACGTTGTTTGGATATTCAAGCTCATCCATAAAGTAAGGATTACCAGAGATGAGAATGTCTTTTTCACTAAAAGATTCCGCCAGTTCATATATATACGCCTGCGTATCAATTTTAGAGGCTGGAGCCTTAACAAAAGTGAATAAAGTATCCGGTTTAGTGATAGCAGTAACTTGCTTTAAGTCCTTAAAAGGAATGTCAACACCAAGATAAATACACTGCTTGCCTCTGTTTTTCAACATAAAAGTGAAGAGCAGTATTAATAGGTCATTGAACTCTGACTTAGGCAGAAACAGCAAGTACTTTTCTGAATTGGGTTCCGGTGCCATAAGCCCATCTATAGCTACAATTACCTTTTGGCGAATAAGCTGATAAATAAAATGCTCTTGAGCGGTAGAAACCTCTCCTGTTCGCCACATGACGCCAATTCGCTGAAGGAAAGGAAAAACCACCTTAACTAACATGTCTTCAAACGAACGCTGTAATAGGCTTGAAGAGATTATCTTGTCAAAACGGTTTTCATCTAGATCGAGCATTGCCAAAACCAGTTCATTAATGGTGGCATTTATTTGACTATCCTCCTTATCAACGCTTTGGTGATTTATTATCTCTTTCAGCTGCGCATTGAATTCTTCATTCGTGAAATTGCAAATTTGAGAGATTCTAAAGCCATTTTCTATGAGCAACGATACATTTAAAAGATACTTGAGTTGATCTTCGCTATAATAACGAATGTTGGTGTCAGTACGCTCTGGCTCAAGCAATTGGTATCGCTGTTCCCAAATACGTATGGTATGGGCTTTAATACCCGAAAACTTCTCTAACTCTTTTATTGAATATCTCTTCACGAGGCAGTTAAGGTACTAAATAATGAATGGGTGTAAAGAAATATTTGATGGACGAAGGATTACTTAGTCTCAAATCGAATGGAAATCTTCATGTTATACTCTACAGCCTGGCCATTGAGAGAGGCAGGTTGCCAATTCTGATACTTCTTTAATACCCGAATTGCTTCTTGGTCGAATACTAGTCCTAGCGATTTATTCGTCTTAAAGTTGACGGCCTTACCTTGTTTATTTATGGTAAATCTGACCTTTACAATGCCTTTTATTGGGTCTTCTAAATATTCTACAGGATAGTTGAGTTCCTCGTCAATAAAGCTATAAAAAGATTCTATGCTGGGTAAAGGCCTAGGTGCAATGAAAATATTCTCTTCCTCAGCATCCTTAATTTCAACATTACCATTCTTCTCTTCATCAGTTGTAGGAGTTACCTCTTCCTGAGGTTCTAAAGACTGTTTGGCTATTGTTGACTCTTTCTTCTCAACCGGTTTAACTATGGCTTCTGTAGTTGATTTATCTTGAGTTGGCTCTGGCTTTTCAATCGTAAAAACAGGCTCCTGAGATAGAGGTATTTCTGATTCGAATACTTCTTCAATTGGAACACCCTCTTCCTGGCTTTTGAGTAAACCAGGGTTTGTAATTAGCACTACAGCGGCTGTAACTACAACGGCAGTGCTCACAGCTACAGTAGTCAATGTTGTAGAACCGAGCTTAAGCATGCCAGCACTAAGCTTGGCTGAACTCAAAGCTTTTGCACTTTGGGCAACCTTGGTAAAATTCATCTTGGCAGAAATATCTGCAGGACTTAAATCCTTGGCTTTATTTACAAACTTAAACTTCACAATACGTTCTTCTTAAAATGCTTTTGCATTCGCTTTAAAATCCTGTAGGTCTTCGTTTTAGCATTACCCTCGGTAATGTCAAGAATATAACCTATTTCGGCAAAGCTTTTGCCTTCAAAAAACCTAAGCTCTATTAATTCCAACTCGGCTGGTTTCAGTTTTTCCAATACTTGGGGGAGCATTGTCAACCATAGTTCCTTTTGGTTTTCTTCAATTTCTATTTCGAAAACCACGTCGTGTGTTACGTAATTTTCTAGGCTTACATATCGCTCTTTTTTAAGCGATCTAAAATGGTCGTAGCAGCTGTTTATAGCAATTCGAGCTAACCAAGCAGAGAAAGGAAATCCCTTGTATTTGAATTTCTTTAAATGACCCAAGGCCTTACCAAAAGCTTCCGCTGTGATGTCACCAGCCAAATCTACATCTTGAACTCTAGCAAAAACCAACTTAAAAATCTGCTCATAGTATTTCTTGTAGAGTGGCTCAAAATAGCGCTTGTCTTCCTTCGCTTTTTCTACCAGCTCTATTTCAGTAAGATTTTCTATTTCAGGTTTAGACAAGACCACTCTCAGATTTAGTCAGTTATTTAATTTCTGGCTTTAAAACGTATAGGAATTTAAAAGGAACAAAGCCTATTTACTAATTTGATTAACGGCATGAATTAATTATTTCAGACTTGTCGATATTCATTAAACCAATTTCTTACTAATAGCGTTGTCTAGTCACCCATGAAAGGATATCGTTTTTCAAAGTACATTCCGCAAAAGGACAAGGATCAATCTGACTTTAAGAATCTGCTCGACTTATTTCTTCAGCTTGTAAGTATTACGGGGGGAGATGTGTCTGAGGCCTTGTCTTGGCTAACCAACCTAGACAAGCAATACAACATTACCAGCGATAGTTATGGTATTGGTGACTTTATTGATGAGCTAAAAGAGAAGGGCTATGTAGATGATAATAATCCTGACGGGAAATTTGAAGTAACGGGAAAAACCGGTCAAGAGATTAGAAAGTCCTCCCTAGAAGAAATCTTTGGTAAACTAAAGAAGTCAGGCAAAGGCCAACATAAAACCAACCAAACCGGCACCGGTGATGAAATGGGTACTGATAGACGCCCATTTGAGTTTGGTGATTCGTTGAGTCAAATAGCTATGACGGATTCTATCCGGAATGCGCAAATCAATCATGGCTTTGGTGATTTTATGATGACCGAAGATGATCTTGAAGTGGTAGAAAACGAGTACAAAACTCAAACTTCTACGGTCTTGATGATCGACATTTCTCATTCCATGATTTTATATGGAGAGGATCGAATTACTCCGGCCAAAAAAGTGGCCATGGCTTTGGCTGAGCTAATCACGACCAAATACCCAAAAGACACATTGGATGTAATTGTATTCGGAAACGATGCCTGGCAAATAGAAATTAAAGACCTACCCTTTTTACAAGTAGGACCATATCATACCAACACAATTTCTGGTCTAGAGCTTGCCATGGATATTCTCAGAAGGAGAAAGAATGCCAACAAGCAAATATTCATGATTACAGATGGGAAGCCAACCTGTATGAAAGTAGGAATTAAGTATTACAAAAATGCCTTTGGCCTAGACCCTAAGATTCTCAATAAAACACTCAATTTGGCCACTCAATGTAGAAGGCTACATATTCCTGTTACCACATTTATGATTGCTTCAGATCCGTATCTAAAGCAGTTTGTTCAGGAGTTTACAACTGCCAACAATGGCAATGCTTACTACAGTAGCCTCAAAGGATTGGGCCATGTAATTTTCGAAGACTACAAACGCAATAGAAGAAAAAGATTCTAATGAACTATAAAGATTTAACGTCTGATCAACTCCTTAAAATTCATAATCTCAAGGAGCTCAAAGCGGCTGGTTATACAAGCAAATCCGTTAAAGATGAGCTAAGAGATAACTTGGTAGATAAACTGAGCAAAAAGGAGCCTACTTTCGAAGGAATTTGGGGTTATGAAGACACGGTAATTCCAGATATAGAAAGAGCCATTCTTTCAAAACATAACATGAATTTACTCGGACTTAGAGGCCAGGCAAAAACCAGAATTGCCCGCCAAATGACCGAGCTATTGGATGAGTATATTCCAGTAATCAAAGGTTCGGATCTCAACGATGATCCCTTGAACCCAATTACTAGGTTTGGACAAGAGCAAATTGACCTGCATGGTGATGACACGGAAGTAACTTGGCAGCACCGGTCTGAGCGCTATGCGGAAAAGCTGGCAACTCCTGATGTTTCTATTGCCGATTTGATTGGAGATGTTGACCCGATAAAAGCCGCTAGCCTAAAGCTGCCTTACAGCGATGAGCGCGTGATTCATTATGGGTTAGTACCAAGATCGCACCGAAGTATTTTCGTGATTAATGAATTACCAGATTTACAGGCTAGAATTCAGGTTGCTCTCTTTAATATTCTACAAGAAGGAGATATTCAAATTAGAGGCTTTAAGCTTAGGCTGCCCTTAGACATTCAGTTTGTCTTTACGGCAAACCCTGAGGACTATACCAATAGAGGAAGTATCGTAACTCCGTTGAAAGATAGAATCGATAGTCAGATAATAACGCATTATCCTAAGTCGAGAGAAATTGGCAAGCAGATTACTACGCAAGAGGCTGATATTAAGGATGCTCAGAAAGAGCTAGTGGTTGTAAATGAGATTGCACAAGATCTAATTGAGCAGGTGGCCATTGAAGCAAGAGACAGTGAATATGTGGATGAAAAAAGTGGTGTTTCTGCGCGACTAACCATCTCTGCATACGAGAACTTGGCAAGTGCCGCAGAGCGTAGAGCACTTATGAATGGCGAAAAACAGACCTACAATAGAGTTTCAGATTTTGTTGGATTGATTCCTGCCATTACCGGTAAAGTAGAATTGGTATATGAAGGTGAGCAAGAAGGAGCAGGTATTGTGGCTCACTCATTAGTGGGTAAAGCCATTAGAACCATGTTCACCGATTACTTCCCAAAACCAGACGATAAGAAAAAAGAGAAGACAGAAAATCCCTACAAGCCAATCACCGACTGGTTTGGAGAAGGCTACACCATAGACCTGCTGAATGATTTAGCTTCTTCAGATTATGAGAATGCTTTGGATGCGGTACCTGGCCTAGCGGACATGGTGAAGAAACACTTCCCAAATGCCTCTAAACATGAGCAGTATTTCTTAATGGAATTCTTATTACACGGCCTTGCGGAATATAGCAAGCTGAGTAAATCTGCCTTAGACACTGGCACTCGATTTAAAGATCTATTAAGTAGTATGTTCTCTCTGCCTGACATGGATGACATTTCTGAAGATGATCTAGAATAACAAAAAAGGCTCCTTATTAGGAGCCTTTTTTATAGAACGAATATTATCTATTTCATTGAAAGTGCTCTATCCAAGCTTACTCCCCTCAATTTTTGAATATCATTATAAATCAGATTATCTGATGATGGCCTTGGAGCTTGAGATTTAAAAATCTTCCCCTCTTTGTCTATTAAGATATATCTAGGTATACCTTGTATTTGATACAGCTCGTTAATGGTGGATTCCCAACCACCACCTGCGAATAAATTTACTCCCTCTGCCAATCCATGTTTCACCAAAACAGTCTTCCATGTTTCTTTATCATCAGCATCATCAACAGATACATACATGAACACTACATCTTCGGCATCGGCAAGCCGGGCCTTCAAATCTTTTGAGCTTGGAAACTCACTGATGCATGGTCCACACCAAGTTGCCCAAACATCAATGTAGATTACATTACCATAATAGTCGGATAGAGAGACCATTTCTCCACTTACGTCCTCATACGTGAAATCAAGAGCAGGATTGCCTCTTTTCAATGTTTCCCATTTTTTATATTGAGCGTTCAGTGCTTCAACCTCATCGTTTTCAGGGTATTTAAACACGAAGTCTTTTCTAATTTCATCACCAATATCTACACCTGCAAACATGAGTAAACTACCTACAAAAGATTGTAACGCGTGCTCTTTAAAATGACTTGGAATACTCTCGTCTGCATCTACCGCCTTATACATATCGGCAAATGTGTCTTGACGCGAGTACCAAGGCACTTCACTTTCATCATCTGCGAACATTTTCTCCCCTTGTGAGGTAGCATATCCACTAAGCATGGAAGAGAATGAGCTTGAAGCTAGAGCAGATGCCTCAAATTTGAATACCTCTTCATAGATATTCTCTAGCTCATCAAGTTCCATCTCTTCATCATCCTCATCCTTAATTCTAAAATTATAGTAGCTCACGAATGACTGTTTTGCTTGTATATGCTGTGCCTAAAGTTCTGCTTTAGCCATAGCCTTAAAGGTTTCTGTAACACCCTCTGTTGATTCTATCAGTTGTGCTTTTTCATCATTCAATTCATTTATCGCTAGAGAATATTCGTCCCACGGCAAAGAGAATTGGCGATATTCTAACTCTCCATTTGCTTCTCTAAAATCACTATCAATTTGGGCAAAATCATCTATCAATTGTTGATGTACAGCAGCAGACCCATCATATGCAAAGACCTTTTCATCTTCATCATTGGTAGTCACTTTAACAATTAAGTCATCCCCTGGTTCAGCATACATAGATTTATAGAAATCTCCGCTTAGCCTAAACATTTTTGCTTGTGCAAAAGGAATTGTAAGGGTATGGCTATTGGTCTCTTCAGATAGTTTAAATTTGGCAAATGGCTCTGCAGAAAAGCTAGACGACAAACGAACTGAATATTCCGTTTCAGGATCAGGATTGTCCACTTGAAGTGTAAGCGTGATCTCTTTCGGAGCTTCGGTTTGACATGCGAAAAAGGTGAAAAGAAGTAGTCCTAAAAAAAGTTTCTTGACTGACATAAGTAATTACATTTAATATTAAAAAATAGGATTAAAAATATAGTTATTTTTGTAACCAATTGAAAATGTGACTATTACACAATCAATAACATGACTTTAAAAGACCTCACAATATTGACTAGAAATGGTGAAGGGCATTATTTAGAATTCAAGAAAAAGGCCAATCACCCAGACAAAATCATGAAAGAGGTGGTGGCCTTTGCGAATACAGATGGGGGTACCCTACTTATTGGTGTTGATGATGATGGTACATTATCCGGCACTCGCTCTATTGAAGGTGAAGCTTTTATAGTTGAAAAGGCTATCAAAGAATTAACTCGACCCCAAGTCAAATACGAACTCGAATTATTCAAACTAAGTGAAAAGAAGGGTATTGCTATTTTTAAAATTCCGGAAGGCAAAAGGAAGCCACACTTCGTAAAAGAAGACCCAAATACACGAAATGGTTCTGCTTTTGTAAGGAGAGACGATGAAAGCTTGCAGGCGAGCAAAGAGATGCGTGAGATCCTGAAACGTAATAGCAAAACGAGAGACGAACGCTTTGTTTATGGAGAGAAGGAGAAGGTCTTAATGGAGCTTATAGAACAAGATGGCTTTGCCACTTTAGCGTCTTTTTCTCAAGCTGCTAAAATCAAGAAGTACTTTGCCTCTAAAACCCTCGTTAAACTTGTGCTAGCCAATCTCCTAGAAATAGAGCCTCAAGCCGATGGAGATCGATATTACCTTAAAGAAGATTAAGATGAATAAGATTTTTAAAATAAGTTTTCTGTTACTGTTAACCGCCATAATCAGTTTTCAAGCAGAAGCGCAAGGGCGAAAGAAGAAAAAACACGATCCTGAAAGAGCCGCAGAAACAAAAACCGAATTCTTAAAAGTAGATCCTGGAATGGACGATTTTTTCAGTTCCGCCTACGGCTATGCCATTTTCCCTTCTATTGGAAAAGGAGCTATTGGTATTGGTGGAGCTGCGGGCAAAGGTGTAGCCTATCAAAACAACCAAGTTGCCGGTGGAGTAAACATGACTCAAATTTCTGTTGGATTTCAATTTGGTGGGCAAGCCTACAGCGAGGTTATCTTCTTTGAAGATGCAGATGCTTACAAACGCTTTGTTCAGAACGAATTCCAATTTGCTGCTCAAGCTTCTGCAGTTGCCTTGAAAAGTGGGATCTCTGCTAATGCCAAATACACAGATGGTGTAGCCGTATTCACCATGGCCAAAGGAGGTTTGATGTATGAAGCATCTGTGGGTGGCCAGCGATTTAAGTTTATTCCTCCCAACAAAATGAAGTAACCTAACCCCTAATTTTACGTCACCCTGAATTTATTTCAGGGTCTGAAGCAGGGCTCAAGACTTACTGCATCCATCAATGTATTATCTTATTGAGAAATACTCTTTCTTAGATTGACAGAAAGTTAAATGAATATGAAAAGCCCCTCCGAGAAGGGGCTTTTACATGGGATAGAAAACCCTATTTACCTTTATTAATCTTGAGGGTTTACTTTTGGTAAGTAACAGCAGTACCGCTAGCGGTAACCATCAGCATACTGCTACTTTGACCGATGGTTTCATAATCCAAATCGATGCCGATTACTGCATTGGCTCCGAGACTTTGAGCATAATGCTCTAGCTCTTCCATTGCTTGTTGCTTCGCTTCGCGAAGAACTCGTTCATAAGAACCTGAACGCCCACCGACTAAATCGGTAATACTCGCAAAAATGTCTTTGAATAGGTTAGCGCCAATAATGGCTTCTCCTGTAATTACGCCATGATAATCTGTGATCACATGGCCTTCGATAGTGTTAGTTGTTGTTAATAGCATTTTGTAATAAGTTTTACCCTTGGGCTTAACCATTACTCGTAAAACGCGCTATCAAAGTTTGGTGGTCTGGATAAGCGGATGTGAGCACTTGCCGATCGGCTAATTCGAAATCCTCAAATTCAAAACCGGGCGAGACCGTACAGCCCACCAGGATGTAGTCTTCCGAATGAACCTCTGCCGCAAACCAAGTACCATGAGGAATTAGAACTTGCAAAGAATCCCCTGATTCTATATCGCATCCAATTCTTTTGGAAACTAGAATCCCATTTTCTCCTAACATGTGAATGATTGCTGAACCGCCTTGGTGGTAATGCCAGATTTCATCAGATTTTAATCGGTGAAAATTGGAGACACTTTCTGGTGTAAGTAAAAAGTAAATTGAAGTACCTAAGGTTCTTTGAGATGAATAGCGTTCTGGCAGAGAGCCTTCTTGAATGTGCTCATCAGAACGGTAGTTCTCTGAGAAATATCCTCCTTCAGGATGGGCTTGTAATTCTAATCTCTCAATCCAGTAGGCCGCAGTTTTCATAGATTCATCATTCCTTTTATAAGTCCTAGTAGCTTTAATTGATTTTTAGCACGAACTAAATTTTCATCTGGGTAAGCTATGCGATAGTACGTATCGCCATTCAGATAATCTGTCAAAAATCTAATTGCCATAATATATGTCATATACAGGCCTCCAAAACCCAGTGAATCAATCTCCTCTTTGGTTAAGAGACCGCCAGATGATTCTATATAGGTTTCTAACATATGCTCAAAGCGGTCTTCCAATACCTCCAGACTTTCAATGTCCAGTTCATTTTCTGGATGACTCGCCAACATGGAGCGCATCATATCGCCAAAATCATACAAGGCGTAACCCGGACCTACCGTGTCTAAATCCACCACTTTTAGTAGCGCTTTAGAAGTTTCATCCAAAAGCACATTGGTTGATTTGGTATCGTTATGACATACTCTTAAAGGCAAATCAGCTTTCATCAATGCAGCAAACTGCTCTTCAATCCATCGAAATTCTTCAACGAGATTGAGCTCCTTCTGAACCTCATCAACTCTAGAGGCTTTATCAACTTTGGCAGCCTTAGATAAACCGTTGAGTCTCCTGCCTAGGTGATGAAAATGTGGTATAGTTTCCGCAAACTCATCTACATTCAGTGAATGGTTTAAGGCCATGAACTGACCATAGCCTTTCACCGCCTCCAGTGTTTCCTCAAAGCCAGGATTTAAAGGAGAATAGCTGTTTTCAATAAAAGCGCTTAACCTCCATAGACCATTCTTATCTCCAAAATGAATCTTATTATTCGCCTTAAAGTGATGAGGAAATAATGATGTATCTAAGCTGAATAACTCCACTAGGTTTTGCTCCAATGGTTTATCCAACTCAAAAATAGATGTGTTGATTCTCTGAAGTAAAAGAGACTCATTTTCGAGCTTTACTTTATAAGAATCATTGATGTGGCCGTAACCAAAAAGAGCAATCTGGTTGATTGCTCCTTTTATTCCGAATGCTCTTAAAACCGATTCGGTTTCTTGCATTATTTTACTTCTTTAGGATAAACACCGTCTGTAATCATTTGATTAATTCCATTGACAACATGTGGCTTATCTTGTTGATAGGTTACCCCTAACCAAGAGGCAGATGTCGGCACTACCTTTACTTCAGCTTTACCTTCCTTCATGAGGTTGTCAACTTCAACAGGAATAAAGCATTCCGATTTAGGATCATCAGAATTTTCTTTCACAAAATCGATAAACTTCGCTTCGAACTCATTGAGCACAGAAGCTGGGAAACCCCAGAAATTCATAGAAACATAAGTCTTCGGATCGAGCGTATGCTCTTGGCCATTTTCAGCGTAGTGAATTTTGTCTCCATCTTTACCAATAGCCAATGTCTCTTTAATTCCTGTTAAGTGCATGTTTTCATCCACCTGACATACTCCTCTATTTACTGTTCCATGATCAGAGAGCGTATTGACCAACTCGTAACCCATAATAAGGTATTCGTTGTCATTTAATTTCTTCATGGCATCTACACATTCTGCTAATGACTCTTGTCCGTAGTAATCATCGGCATTAATAACAATAAATGGCCCGTTGATATGCTCTTTAGCAGAGAGAATAGCGTGCGTAGTACCCCATGGTTTCTTACGACTTGCTTCAAACTCAGAAGTATGCTCGGTATACTCATTTTGAAAAGCATAAGCCATCTCAATTTTACCATTGAAACGGTCTTTATAATGCTCTTCAAAAGCTTCATTTAAATCTGTTCTGATAATGAAAACTACTTTGATAAAACCAGCATTTATGGCATCATGAATGGAATAATCCATGATGATCTCGCCATTTGGGCCAATACCGTCAAGCTGTTTATTGCCTCCGTAACGACTACCCATTCCGGCTGCAAGTACTACTAGTGTTAGATCCATAATTTCCTCCTAAAAAAAATTTCTATCTTGTTGTGCTGAAGTTGAAAAAAACTCTCGACATGTCAATATAACCAATGAATAAATATGAACCTATCCACTCTCGACTGGACAATTATCATTCTATTTTTTGCTGCTTTTCTCTTTATTGGTTTAAAGGTATCTCGTAAAGCGGGTTCAAGTTCTAAAGAGTTCTTTTTATCTGGTAGAAAAATGCCTTGGTGGCTCTTGGGTATCTCTATGGTAGCCACTACTTTTTCGGCAGACACACCAAACTTAGTGACGGACATTGTTCGCCAAAATGGTGTGGCTGGTAACTGGGTTTGGTGGGCTTTTTTAATCACAGGTATGCTTACGGTATTCGTTTACGCCAAACTGTGGCGTAAATCTGGCGTACTAACCGATCTTGAATTTTACGAAAAAAGATATAGCGGAAAAGAAGCCGCATTCCTAAGAGGTTTTAGAGCTATTTACTTAGGCGTTTTCTTCAACGTGATGATTATGGCTTCTGTATCATTAGCCGCCATTAAAATTGGAGAAGTGATGTTTGGACTAGAGCCATGGAAAACCGTGGTCTATGCGAGTATCATTACGGTGGCTTATAGCTCGCTGGGCGGATTAAGAGGAGTTATTCTTACTGACTTATTGCAGTTTATAGTAGCCATGGTGGGTTCTGTAGCTGCGGCTATTTATATCGTGAACTTACCTGAAGTAGGTGGCCTAACAGCTTTACTTGAAAGGCCTGAGGTTTCTTCAAAACTCAATCTAATTCCAGACTTTAATAATCGAGAACTGTTTATCTCATTATTAGTAATTCCCATTGCGGTTCAGTGGTGGAGTGTTTGGTATCCGGGGGCAGAACCTGGGGGTGGTGGATATATAGCACAGAGAATGCTTTCGGCCAAAGACGAGAAGAATGCTATCTCAGCCACTTTCCTTTTCAACATTACGCACTATGCACTGAGACCGTGGCCATGGATATTAATTGCATTGGCCTCCCTAGTCGTTTATCCAGACTTAGGTTCAATTCAAGCGGCTTTTCCTAACATCTCACCGGACAAACTTGGTAATGACCTTGGCTATTCGGCCATGCTATTAACCTTGCCTAAAGGTTTACTCGGAATTGTGATTGCCTCCTTGATAGCCGCATTTATGTCTACCATTTCTACACACCTCAACTGGGGTTCGTCTTATATAGCATTCGACTTTTATCAAAGATTTATAAAACCAGATGCTAGCGAAAAAGAGTTGGTAAATGTGGGTAGAATTTCAACTGTAGTTTTGATGATTTTTGCTGGGCTATTCGCTCTGGTTTTAACCAATGCATATCAGGCTTTTCAGATTTTACTGTCAGTAGGTGCCGGCACAGGTTCTATCTTTATTCTAAGGTGGTTCTGGTGGCGCATCAATGCCTATTCTGAAATTACAGGTATGGTCGTTTCTTTTGTCTTGGCTTTAGTATTCACAGAGAACATTGGCCCAGAGTCACTAACAAGCATTTCGGCAGATTATAAACTCCTTCTCTCGGTCGGTATAACCACTCTTTCTTGGGTAATCGTTACTTTTGTAACGAAACCAACAGATTCTCGAACCTTAGCTGATTTCTTCAATCTAGTGATGCCCTATGGTAAAGGTTGGAACGGCTACAAGCGTATTGCAGAAAAAGAAAACATCTATTTAGAGGAAGGTGTGGGCAAACCTAGTGTAGACATTTTGGCCATGTTTTTAGGTATAATTATAGTCTATAGTGCCTTATTCTCTGTGGGTCAATTTATTTATAGCAACACCCAATTGGGTTTTGTGCTGTTGGCAGTAGCACTCGCTTGCTCTTTGGTATTAAGAAGTATTTGGAAGAAGTTGAGTTTTTAAGTTTTTGACCTCCTCGCTTCGCGCGTCCTCCTAGAACAGGAGGACTAGATTCTAAAAAATAGATATCAGTAAATAAAAGAACTCAGGCTACTCAGAACGCACTACAAGATTGCAGACTGCGGCCTCCTCCTTGGTAAGGAGGAGGTTTGGAGGTGGTCGTTTTACCTAACCTCTTGAATACCAATAGCCTAATAATTATTCACTATTAACAAGTTATTATGCTCATCCTCAAGACACGTTTACAATGATTATTTACTAACTTAAATTCATCGTTCTACATAATATTGACAATCATCTATGCCGAGAGCTAAGAAGACCGACCGAAAGATTTTTGTACTTGACACTTCCGTAATCCTTTATGAACACAACTCCATCATGAACTTCGATGAGCATGATGTTGGGCTGCCTATTACTGTTCTGGAAGAACTTGATCAATTCAAGAAAGGTAACGACACGAAAAATTACGAAGCGCGTGAATTCACTCGATTATTAGACAAGCTAGCCAAGGACAAATCCCTTCAGGACTGGATTCCACTAAACGGTGCCAAGCGAGGCAAATTGAAGGTGGTGATGGAAGCTGGGGCAGGCGAGCATGAATACGATGCGAACAAGGTTTTTGGCGAGAAGAAGAATGATCACCGGATATTAAATGCTGCGCTCAAGCTTAAATCTGAAGATCCATCAAGAAATGTAATTCTAATTTCTAAAGACATTAACCTTCGCATGAAGGCCAAATCTATGGGGCTACCTGCGGAAGATTATGAAACAGGTAAAATCAAGAATGTTGATTCGCTGAGAAAGGGAAAAATCGAGATTGAAAAAGTCGACTCCGAGTTAATCAATCATCTATATGAAGATGGTACTTTGGAGCCAAAGGAGGTCTTGAAACGAAAAAAGCCGCAGCCTAACTCTTACTACATTTTAAAGAGTGACAGAAACTCTGTGCTCACCTACTATAATGCCATTGATCAGACCATTGAAAAGGTAGATAAACGACCTGTTTCTGGTGTGAAGCCTAGAAATGCCGAGCAGACCTTCGCTATTCATGCCATTATGAACCCAGAAGTAAAACTGCTTACCATTCAAGGTGTGGCAGGGACAGGAAAGACCTTATTGACCTTAGCAGGGGCATTAGAGCAAAGAAGAGAGTTTAAACAAATCTATTTGGCTAGACCAATAGTGCCTTTGAGCAATAAGGACATTGGTTATTTACCGGGAGATATTAAGTCCAAGTTGAATCCATATATGGAGCCACTTTGGGATAACTTGAAATTCATTCAGAACCAATACAGAGAGACTGATAAGGAATTTAAGGCCATTACTGAAATGGTGAATAAAGAGAAGCTGATGATAACTCCATTGGCTTACATAAGAGGTAGAAGTTTATCAAACATCTTCTTTATCGTAGATGAAGCCCAGAACCTCACCCCACATGAGATCAAAACGATTATTACCAGAGCAGGTGAGAATACCAAGATTGTGTTTACAGGCGATGTTCATCAGATAGATACGCCTTATCTGGACTCTCAATCGAATGGGCTTTCCTATTTGATTGATCGCGTGAAAGACCATCCCTTATATGCACACATTACATTGGAGAAAGGTGAAAGATCTGAACTGGCTAATCTGGCTAACGAGATGCTTTAGGTAATTCTATCTTAAATTGAGTACCTGATTGAGGACTTGATTGAACTAAGATATTTCCTCCATGCGCTTTCATAATCTGCTTAGATAAACTGAGGCCGATTCCACTGCCTTGTTTTTTGGTGGTAAAGAAGGGAACGAAGATTTCTTCCAACTCTTCTTTAGGAATACCTGGCCCGTTGTCTCTTATACTTATGATTTGGGTAGTCTCCAATTTCTGATAATCAATTGAGATGGTAGCCTCAGCTTTCCCCTCCAATGCTTCTCCTGCATTCTTTAAAAGATTGATCAAATGATTTTTGAAGATGAAATGTCATTAGAAGAATCTATACTGTTAGAAGTAGAAAAAGAACTTCCAGCAATGGTTAGCATCTTTAATGAGAACGATGAATTAGTTGCTTCAGGAAATCCTGATTTAGACAGTGAATTAAGACAACTAATGAATAAAGCAGATTACCTAAGCAAATACGGTAAAACGCAATACTTCAAAATCTCAAAATAATATTTAGTTAGGGTTAATACGGTTATCAAGCCAATCTCAGGAATGAGGTTGGCTTTTTTAGTCTGTAAAGAGATCGTGACTTGGCCATGACTTGACCATCTTTATTCCTTCTCTAATAGCCCAACGACTTGTGCTTGGGAAACTGCCTCTTCGTGGAGTTGTGTTGGATACAATCACCCAAGAATAGCCTTTGGTATCTCTTGTTAGCAATGCACTTGTTCCGGATAGTGTACCTGTTCTCCACCAGTGCTCTCCATTCACGCTTCTCCAGCCTAATGGTCGCTTTACACCTCCTACCCCATTCACCATTTTATTGATAAGGTCTTCGCTTAAAATATCTTTATATCTATTGCTGTAGCCATCTACCATAACCAAGACCCGCATCAAATCAGAAGCGGTAGCTAGCCAGCCACCAGCGGGGCCGAGCATTTCAATATCGTCTGCACCATATGGCTTGTAAACCTTCTTGCCAGAGCCATTAAATGAGAGTTGTTCGTTATCAGGGCTGTAATCATAATACTTCACTTCGTCTTTCACACGATCATCTTCGAAGCTTCCGGCAATACGCATATCCTCTATACCATTTGGTTCTAAAATTTCATCTTGAACCCATTCTTCATAATCATCTCCTGTAAGTTCCTCCACTATTCTTCCTAGAAGACAATAGCCAAAATTGGAATAGTTGAATCGAGTACCCGGTTTATAAGGTAAATGACGCGTAATCACAAAATGTACGACATCATCAAAGTCTATTGGATAGCTCACGTTATCCATTTTGGTAATTTTATGAGGAATGAACATCGGATCGCCATAAGTGATGAGACTCCAGCCACTGGTATGGTTCAAAAGGTGCTTTACTTTTATCTGGTAGAAGTTTCTGTTCTTAATACCCGAATACTTACTTCCATTCAGCAGACCCTTTTCTCCAAAAACATAGTCGTCCAAGCTCAACTTGCCTTCATCAACCAATTTTAAAATGGCCATGGCGGTAACCAACTTAGATACCGAACCTATTCTGAATAAGTGATAAGGTTGAACCTCCTCATTTGCATCTTTATCAGCAAAGCCAAAGCCCTTAGCATAAACAAGCTTCTCATCTTTTACCACCGCCACACTAGCTCCAGCCAATCTTAGGTTCCGCATTACGCGATTTACCATTGAATCTATGGGCTTTAGTGAAGGAATATCAGACTTAGCATTGGTGAGTCTTGGTAGGGAAGTGAATTCCTTTGAACTGCTAATTTCTAGCACTTCTGATGAAACAGGCTGACTTTCTTTGGAAGAAGAGATGGACATTATTGCTACTAGCAAAAGTAACACCCCTACTATCAAACCAATTTTACGCTTCATCATTAATATGACCCTTCTAAGAGAATGCAATTATAATAAATTCAAAAAAGAAAAAAGGCCACAATCCCGAGGGATCGGGAATGTGGCCGGGATTTGTTTTACACTCTACTAATTATTCAATGTCGTTTAAATTCCAATCGTAAGTCATGAAACTCACTTTGGCGTCTTCCTCTATTTCGGTGGTCGAATACTTATTCAAAAACTGAATCAAAGTTTGATTCTTTTTGAAATCCCCTCCGAACCATGAGAAGATCTTTGATACCTCAACTGAACTGGTAGATATATTGTTTCGAGTTTCATCTTCCAAGAAAATTCGAGTCTGCTCTGTTAATTGTGTATCGAGCTTTTCTCCTGTAAACGCTTCTGCGCGAAGCACTGGGCAAGAGATAGAAGCACAGTTCACAGCAAAGTGAATACGAGGTTCGTCAAACTCCTTTCTCAAAATCTTATGCTCTATCCTATCTAGGCTAAAATCTTCCCCACCAATCTGAAACCATTCTTTGGTCCAAACACTGCGGAGTGTTGGAATTGATATCGTTGGATTTAAGTCTTTAATACTTTCAACAGGATAATTATCAACGATTAGCTTCACGGTGAACGCATTGTATGCATTTATCCAGTAAGCGATTTGATCCGATTCTGACCAAGAGCTCGCTGGCGGATTTGCACTGAGCAATTCTGTGTAAGCATTCAGCTTTTGACTATCTGAAATGAAGCCTTTGTAATCGACCAAACCATTCGTGCGAACATGTTTCTGAAGCAAACTTGTCCAAGATGAATGATCAACTACATCAGCTGATTCTGAAAAACTAATCTTGGCATTGGTACAACTCAAGAAGACCAAAAGAACCAAGAAAACTGATTTATTAATTCGCTTCATATTTTTCTATTCGCAATTAACAAACCAGTTTTCCATAGAATTAGTTGCATAGCCTTTAGAGCAAGGCCTTACTCTAGAGGATAACTAAAAATCATAACTAATACCAAAGGCATAATTTCTGCCCATTGTACTGAAGCCCACAACCCCGACAAATTCTTCATCCAATAAATTGTTGATAGCGCCAAATGCAGAAAGCTTCTGGTTTAGAAAACTCTTTCTCAATGATAAGTCTAAAAGGCCATAACTAGCGAGGGTATCCGTTCCAAAGGGCGAGGCTAAACGCTCACCAGTATAGTTGTAGGCAAGAGATGCTGTTGATGTTTGATCGAGCAAATAGCTTAAACTGAAACCGTATTTCTCCTTAGGAATACGGGCAAAGAGCGCGTCATTGTTTGTAGCAAGCTTAGAATAATTGGCGGTAAAGGTCAGTTTCTCTGTGGTATTCCAAGAAAGATCTGTTTCGAATCCCTGCATCTGTCTGGTAACATCGATATTAAAGTAGCTTCCTCCTATGAAGTTACCAGCATCATCAAAAGTAGAAATGAAATCAATGGCGTTCTGCTCATCTCTTCTAAAGAATGCTAGGTTCACAGTTAACTTCTTTTTGGAATAGAAAGCTGTACCTAACTCATAATTATTAGTCTTCTCAGGGCTCAATTCTGCATTCCCAAAGAAAGGGGTGTAAAGCTGAAATAATGACGGTGTATTGTACGCATTCGAAATTGATAAGAACGGCTTAAGACTACTGCCACCATCAAGGTTTATTAAAAACGAAGGGTTCACAGTTGTTAATAATTCATTCTCATAATCACTGTGTGTATTGAGCCTCAATCCTACGTGTAGATTCATACCCTCCTCGCTATCAAATACAACCGATAAATAAGGATCCGCAATGGTAAAGTCATTAGAAACTTCTGCAGAATTATCTTTCAACTTCTGCACATTAAGGCCATAAATAGCCTTGGCAAAAGTTCCGAGCTCAAGCTCATTGAATAGGTCTAGTTGCACATTTTCCCCTTCAAAAGTAGAAGGAAACGAATTGTCAAAAACACGTTCGTTATTGATGTACTGAAACTTCAGCTGCGTGTTTCCATTTTCATAATCCCATCTTGGTTGTAGGCCAATTCTAAACTGCTGGTTATTCGATATTGCATTAAGCTCATCTGTAAATGCAAAAGCATCAATATCTGCGATAAACTCATCATAAGCAGCGATCAAATCCATCGAGAAAGGACTTGAAGTTGCTATACCTCCTTTGAATAAGAAGTTAGTTCTCTCAAATCCGTCTTCATCGAAGTTGGCTGTTGGATCAACGGCATCAGCAGCCGAAAACCCATCAAAAGTCTCTCGACTAACGCTCAATCCGTAATCAAAACGGTTACTTGTTCCGCTAACCGAAGCATTCAGCCCAAGGCGACCAAAAGAACCAGTATTAACGCCTACACTACCAGCAATCAATTCTTTCGAATTCTTTTTCAGTTGAATATTAATAACCCCAGCTGCTGCATTGCTACCATAAAGAGTGCTAAGCCCACCCTTTAAAATCTCTATGCTCTCCACTTGATTCAAGGGTAAATATCTGAGATCGTAAAAGAGACTGATTCCCGTTGGGTCGTTCATGGGCACACCATCAATCAGTACGAGCGTGTACTTACTTCGTGCTCCACGAACATAGTATTCTAGGTTTGCACCTGGAGTACTAAAGTTACCATCGACCTGAAGGGCTGGCACCTCATTTAATAAATCAGCCACCGTTTTACCACCAGAGTTTTTGAGCTTCAGTTGGTCAATTTTATAAATCGTTTTTCCGGATTTTTCAATCGGAGTGGCAATTCGAGTTCCCGTAACCACATACTCTCCTAGGTCGGTTGTATCTGATTTAATCTGAGCCATTGCGCTGGTGCAAAGCGCAGCAAAAATCAGTATTAGTTTAATTTTCCTCATAATTGTGTTTAGGTAAATAGCTTATTAAGTCTTTTAAAGATTTGAATTCGATATTGTCTTCAGGAATTGTCCAACGCGCGTTACCAATCTCTCCCGATACATAAATTTCTTTTTTAGCGAGCGCACCCTCGGCTTTCTCTAGGGCAATCTCTGTCCAGCGTTTTAATGGTTCTTCTCCCTTTACATTAATTGTATTTCTTTGATTTGAATTACCCTTCGTGAAGCTGCCTTTCATGTAATCGAATGACATTTGTTCTCGACCAAAGGCTTTTTCTAGAGAACCGTCTAGAACCAAATCTTCAGGCAGACCTAGAGTGGCACTCTGTTTATGATTAATTAGCCAAAGCGAATCTGCGTACTGAAGCGCCAAATCAATCTCATGTGTAGTTACCAAAATGGTTTTTCCGAATGTGTGGGCAAGCTCTCTGAGCAGGTGGAATACCTCAATCCTGTTCGGAGAATCTAAATGAGTTGTTGGCTCATCTAAGAAAATAAGTGGTGTGTCTTGCACTAGGGCTCTGGCGATCATCACCTTTTGGCGCTCTCCATCACTCAACTCTCCAATGTGTATATTTGCAAAAGAGAGCAAACCCGTCTGCTCAAGGGCTTTATAAACAGCATGATTGTCTTGCTCTTTCAATTGACCCATCCAACTGGTGTAGGGGAATCTGCCCAGTGCTACTAAAGAAAATACCGTCAGATTACCAGGTGCTTCCGCATTAGTTAAAACAAGACTTAGCTTTTTAGCTAACTCCTTTCGGTTGAAGGTGTCCAGTGGTGTTTCTTCTAATTCAATGTCCCCAGAAATTGGCGATTGAATAGAAGCTATTGTCCTGAGCAAAGTAGATTTTCCAGACCCGTTCGGCCCTAGCAAGGCGGTAACTTTCCCTTTTGTTAATTTTAGATCTAAATCACGTAGAACAATCTTGGATTTATAACCAACTGCGAGGCCCTTTAAGCTCAATATCGTGTTCGTGTTATCCATTAGAACGATGCTTTGAGATTGCGCCTTTTTACAATAACCCAAATGACTACTGGTGACCCAATCAAGGCAGTGATTGCATTGATTGGCAGAACAGCATTACTACCTGGAACTTGCGAAATAATATCACAAACCAGCATTAGAATAGCCCCCATCAACACACAGCTTGGGATTAAAATCTTGTGGTCCGAAGTATTTAAAAAGCTTCTAACCAAATGTGGTACCGCAATTCCTATAAAACCAATCGGGCCACAAAAGCCTGTTACTACCCCGGCCAAAATACTCGTTACACCTATGATGGACACCCTAGACCTTAGAACATTTAAACCCATACTCTGCGCATAAGCCTCACCCAGTAAAAGTGTATTGAGTGACTTAGAGAGTAGAAAAGTCAATGTAATTCCAATCAACACAATTATCGCAAGGACCGTAAGCTGATCATTTGTTGTCCCTCCTAAGCTGCCGAAAGTCCATAAAATGTACTCTTGTAT
>CBFIDV010000007.1:35292-111714 GCA_965661455.1 Roseivirga sp. | reverse complement strand
GGTTGTAGTCGGGTTTTTCGTTCTCATAAATCGATTTATACTTGTCCAAGGCACCTTCAAGCGATTTCCGGTCGATTGGCTTGACAAGGTAGTCCACACTATTCACTTTAAAAGCTCTAAGGGCGTATTCATCGTAGGCCGAAGTGAATATAACGGGACAATTTACTTCAGTTTGTTCGAAAATCTCAAATGAGTTTCCATCGGCAAGTCGAATGTCGAAGAAACCCAAGTCGGGTTTTCGGTTGTTTTTTAACCAAGCTACCGATTCTTCTACGCTTTCTATAATTGCCAGCACTTCTATGTCTTCATTAATTTCTTGCAGAATGTCACATAGGTTCTGTGCAACACCACTCTCATCTTCAATCACCAATACTTTCACAATAGTGGTATTTTTACTTTAAAACTGGCTACGTCTTTCAAAATAGTAATATCCCGCTCAGCAATTAATTGGTAGCGGTTTGTAAGGTTCTGCAGACCAAGCCCTAAGCCTTCACTTGCTTCTTTCGGCTGTAAATTATTCTCTACACAAAGCATATCATTTTCTGTGTATACCTTAATTAATAGCGGAGCCGCTTTAGTAATGATATTATGCTTGGTAGCGTTTTCTATGAGCAATTGAAGCGACATAGGAGGTACTTGCTTTTTGGTGTAAGTATCTGGAACATTGATTTCACAAATCAGTTTGTTTCCAAAGCGCTTGTATAAAATGAAAATATAGGAGTTGACAAAGCCCAGTTCTTCCTTGAGTTCTACCAATTCTTGTCGTTTACTGGCCAAACTGTAACGGAAGGTTTTAGAAAGCTCTTGAATAAATTCCAGGCCTACTTCCTTTTTCTCATTGCGCACGATTGTACTTAACGAACTCAATGTATTGAAGAGAAAATGCGGACTGAGCTGTTCTTTCAAAGCTGCTAATTGAGCATTTGATTTTTCTTCCTGAAGCTGAGCTTTTTCGATTTCAGCTACTTTTACTTTTTTGGATAAAATAATGAAATAAGCTACAGCAACTGCAATTATTGCTACCGGAATATTACTCCAAACAAAATAGTCTGGCTGAATGCGTTTACCGATTAAAACGAAGTAGTTAGTAAGCAGGTGGTTTCCCAATAAAAAAACTACTGTATAGATTGCTAACGAGAAGATTATAATGATAGAAAACGACAGGGTTTTAGAATTTACATTTTTAAGCAGTCTGTTTTTCCAATGGTAATGGAAAAACGCTAGCAAAGTAAAAAGGACAAAATGAAACAGTGAGGTAAATAAACCAAAGTCGAAGCGCAGCCTATTTACACTATTAAATCCCTGCCATCCTTCGGCAGTAATAATGGTAAAGGCCCACTTAAACGTATTAAGATTGAAAATAATACCCACTAAAATACCAGAGACAATTAGTAACCATAAAGACCAATCAATCGACTTTTTCATTTAGCGAAACCTGTAAGAAAATGTAAGCATAAAGTATTGCGCAATGGTATTCCACTCGGTTTGCGACAAGAAATTCGCAGTACTTACTCGCTGAAAACCCTGATTCTTATTCAGCACATCGAATGCTGTTAGCGTAATTGTCGCTTTTTCAGCCTGCATAAAACCATAGCTTGCACTAGCTGTAATAAGTGGAATTGTAACTGATTCATCAAAGCTTTCTGCATTATAATTGGTTACATTAGCATCGGCAGTAAAATTCCATTTTGGGGTGGGCGTGTACCTTAAATTTGCGAAGTACCCAATATTGAAGAAGTTATCATCATCTATATCTGAAATAGAAAACTGATATTGAGTATAACTTAGTGTCCCACCAAAATTTACCCTCACTTTTTCTCTACTTCTATTCTCGAGGCTAAGTGTAAGGTTATGGCTCAACGTTTCCGTACGGTTTTCTAATCCATTTACTAGGGTAATTCCTTCAGACCAACTTTCTAACAAGTTGGTATTAAGATTTAAGCCTAAGGCTCTAATGGGAGTAGAAAAATCGATATTGGCAGACAAGGCTGACTGTCCATCCGTGTTGACTGGGGTAGTAACCTGAACTAATTTATCATTCACCAACACTGAGTTATTAATTTTGTCGGCTACATATGAGCCATTTAGCCTAATAAAAAATGAGGTAAACGAAAACTCGTCAAATACCGACCAAATCAAACTTAAATTATGGTTCAGCTCAGGCTTTAAATCGAAATTTCCTCTATAAATAGCCACTTGGTTCAGGTTGTTTTCAATCGGAAATAATTGGTTTGGATTCGGTAAACTCGGATTCATGGCAAAAGAAGCTTGAACTCTACGGCCGCTTCGGTATTGATTCCGATACCTAAACTGTGGAGTAATAAAGAAGTAATCTGGGTTTTCAGTCAAGCCACTAGAGAGCGATTTTTCAAAGCTTGTGAACTGACTACGCAAGGAGAAACTGACCAATTCTTTGCTATTGGCACGCCTTAAGGTAAGAAAGGGGCTAACCGTGTTTTCAGAAGTTTGAAAATCGGGTATAGGACTGTTTTCAATACCGCCTTGCTCGTTAATTATACCTTCTTTTCGGTTGAGATTTCTTTTATTCCATCGCAAAGAAGCCCCAAAGTCGGTTGACCAAAAATTATTGATCTTACGTGTAAAAGTTGGGATCAACGATACCAATAAGTTATCGGTGCGGTTATCTCTAAGTTGTTGTACATCAGTAACTACTTCTGGCGAAAAGAATATCGTTGTGTTGGTCCAATCTAAACGCGTATCGTTATCGCTGTAATTCACCCCAAGCTTTGTGCTAAACTGAAAGTCGTCTCCATTAAGTTTTAAGGAGTAGCTGCTGTTAGAGGAGAGAGAGAGTTCATCGACTTGGTTAAAAGTTAAATTGTTAAAAATATTTTGATCTTCTCCATTTAACTCGGTGTTCGAATTTGTTTGTGCGTTAGAATTTGAGCTGGCAATGGTAATGTCTCCATCTATAATGAGCATTTGGTTGTCGCCAATTTTATGCCTTATTCCAAAATCTATATCATTAGGCTTATCTCTTTCGCTATCAGTAAGTTGCGTTCTTTGCCTAAATGTACCGCTTTCAATAAAGTTCTGTGTATTAGTTACTTGTTCGAGGTTCATTTTGCGGCTATTACCTAAATAACTAGCGAAATAGCGGTTGCCATTGGCTTTGTTTCTCGATAGGTTTAGCCCCCCTGCAAATGATTCGTTGATACCTTTTACGTTTTCTCCAAAAGTATTATTGCCCTTAAAAGTGAAGCCAAATTGGTTGATATTATTTTGTAGGCCAAGTACCGCGGCTTGTAGTTTTTCTGAAAATCGGTAGACTTTACCCTCTGCAAGGTATGTGCCTTGGCTACCAGCACCTGCCTTCAACTCGCCAAAATAACCTTTTTTATTATCTTCGTTTAGTAAAAGGTTAATGGTTCTTTCACGCTGGCCATCCTCAATTCCTGTAAATACAGCCTGATCTGTTTTTCTATCTAATACCTGTATTTTGTTGATGGCATTGGCTGGTAGGTTTTTCGTAGCCACCTTCGGATCATTCCCAAAAAACTCTTTTCCGTCTACCAAAATCCGTACAACATCTTCACCTTGCGCTTTAACATTGCCTTCCTTATCTACTTCTACGCCAGGCAACTGCCCTAAAAGTTCTTCTACGGCAGCACCTTCTCGGGTTTTAAATGCCCGTGTATCATATTCAAGCGTATCGGTTTTGAACTTAATGGGTACAAGTTCAGCCTCTACAATAACATCGTCTAGTTGTTGGGCATCTTCTTCCATGGTTCGGTCTCCAAGGTTTTCTGAAGCCATAGGTACTGTAATGGCTTCGTAAATTGTTTTCAAACCAGTAAATGAAAATTGCATCAAATAGTCACCTTCTTTTACCCGCTTAATCTGAAAGATTCCCTTATCATTTGTTACGCCAAAAAATTTCATCACTGAATCCTGAGGCTGGAGCAATACTACCGTCACATAAGGGATGGGTTGTTTGCTATTATCGATAATGCGTCCTGTGAGGTCTTGTTGCGACAATAATGATGTAGAAGTTGCAAAAAGTAGCGAGCAAATAAAAATCAGCTTCTTCATATTGGTTTTAATCTCCTTTTTTAAAGTAACCCTTCTTGTTTCTCATACTTTCCTTGTACTCTTGCTCTTTTTCGGCTACTGTTTTATCAAACTCGGCCTTGTTCATTTCTTTACCTTCATTTAGCATTGCCTTGAGGTTGGAAGGCGCAGTTCCTAAGTCTACTTTGGTAGCTAAAAGAAATACTTCACTGTTCTTTTCTACGGCCAATATCAAACCAGGTAGACCATAATAGTCAGCAGGCCCTGCTGAGATGGGGATTTCAAGGCTGAACCACGCCTTAAATGTTTGTTTGCCTTGTGTAAGTTCGGCACCAATACAAACGTAATCCAACACCTTTTTGCGGTCGCTTGTAATTTTCCATGCCAACTGAGGCAACCCCGATTTCAGGTTAAAATTACGGGTCATAAATTCTACCTGCTCAATTTGACTATTGTCAGCCATATTGAAGTAAACTTGTTTTGTTTTAGTTGTCGGGGCTTTACCATAGCTGCCTTTGGCTATGGCGTTTTGAAGCTTTTGTGATTGGGCTTCAACATTTTCTAAGTCTTGCTCATAAAAAGCTTGCTGGCCAGAAAAACTAAGGACAAATTTTGATTTGCCCTGCTTTGGTAAGTCCGATACATACGCTTCCCGCGCAGGGTCACTTTTGTAATCGCCCAAATCGTAATCAATCACTTGCTCGTAGGTGATTATGCCACTCGTATTGTCTTGTGCAAAGATCGCTGTGTTCAAAAAGAAAAATAGGAGTAGTATTAAATTGTTTTTCATGTTTTTGCTCGTTTTTTTAAGTTTTAGTTTCCACCGCGTTTTTTGCTGCCCGCACCTTTGCTATTTGCTTTCCATTCTTTGGTTTTTTCTTCAACCGTAATCTCAAAGGCATCACCATCAATTTTTTGACCCGAAGAGGGGACTTCAACATTCCCTGCATTAGAAAAATCAATCTTTGTGGCCAGAGCTAACATATTTCCATCTTTTTCTATGCCTAAAATAAGACCGGGCAAACCATGATACCCATCTGGCCCAAAGGCAACAGGGATTTCAGAGGTGAACCAAGCGGTAAGCATCTCTTGACCTATTTGCATTTCAGCGCCTACACATAAATAATCGAGCACCTTCTTTTTGTTCGATGTTATTTTCCATTCAGGAGTGGAAATAGACTCTGTAACTATAAAATTACGAGTCATAAACTCTACCTGCCGAACTGTTTCTGCCGATCCAAGATGCTGATAGGTTTGGAGCACTTTAACTTTTGGTGGATTAAACCTTGCTGCTCCTCCCAAGGCGCGCTGAAGTAAAGGACTTACTTCTGCTCTTTGTCTAGGGTCTTCTCTAAATAATGATGCTTCTTCATTAAAAGTGAGCATATAAACAAAAGTTCCTGTTTTAGGGAGGTCTTTTATGAAGTTGTCCCAGCGGTCCATGCCATTAGGTTCAATGCCATAGTCAACTATCTTCTGATAAGTTATGATGCCGCTATTCTGCGCCATAATTGTACTTGCAGGAATAATCCCCCAAAAAAGTACGTTTAAAAAAAAGCTCTTCAAGATCATGGACCGAATATTCCTTGTTGTTTAATAGGAAGAAAGGAAAAACAGAATGAAGCGGACAAAATCGAGAATGAACTAGGCAGCAACTCAAGATGTGTTTTTGCTTTCATCCAAGATTTTAAAGTGCGTTTAAAAAAGTAATATAGCTCATCTCAACCCTAATAAGCCAGAAATCATATCTATTTGAGGCTGATCCGCACAATTATAAGCGTCATATATGACTGCAAGGTTAGGAGAGAGGCGCCTTCTGTCTTTTTTTAGAAAGAGCAAGAGACCAAAAATAGCCCACCTACGAAGGAGGCAGATTACAAAACCGGAGCTCTAGCCAAAGAAGCTGAACACTGTAATTATAAAACCAGCCATGCAAGAGCCTAAAATGGTACTTAAAAGCAAAGTGAGGCTTAATTACAACTGAAAAGTAACCAGCCTTAAAACGAATGCTGAGCAGACAGCCACGAGAATTGAAGATAAAGCGAGACATATATAAGAAGCTTTAAGTAAACGCCCTAAGCAACCACACCCGGGCAATGCTGGCCCAATCGGATGACATGAGGCAAATGCAAGGGTTCAGGCCGTTTACGGAGCGTTGGACTGCGCCTGGCTAAAACAACAATAGATCGAACTAGTCGTACAAAGTCTCTAAACAGCGATCAGTAGATTGCCACGCTACGCTCGCAATGACGTCTCGTTGGAGAGCCACAGCTCAGTACACAGCCAAACGAAGTGTTGGCTCAAATGTGTTTTGACAGGCGAATTCCTAACGCCTGAGAATCGCGTGTACGGATTCAATCTGTACATCAGCCCGAATATTGAAATCTACAGAAGGCCTGAGCCTGGCGAATCTTATGTGAATGGTCGGCCAATTGCTGGTACAGCAACAGCGGGCGGGTAGAATAAAATCCTGGGTAGGAACAGCGTGGCCGCGCGGTTGGATTGGTGCGCGAGAGTTTTTGATATCAAATCAAAAAGCTCTAGTAGCCAATGGGCGCTTGGCAGATGTGGCTATTTAAAATGAAAGTAATTATATAACACGGGCACAAGGCGCTTAGTGGAAGTTCCTCAATGGTAAACGAAAGCGTTCGGTCCAGCTTTGCTGGTTTACATAATATCATTATACAACAGGCGCTTGTCAGGGCTGGCCGTAATTCCCTTGACATAAAACCTAACGTTATCGTACTAGCGTTGCGATAACTTGTTTTATGTAAAATACTCCACAGGCTCTGTATTATGGGAATTACTGGGGTTGTGTTATATAATTTATATTATGTTAAATATAGTAATCATAAATAAAGGGAGACTATGCTCCCTCTATATTTCTTAACGATTATTTTCCTCCTTCTATCTTGTCAATTCTGTCTAGCATTTCTAAACTCTTGTCATTCATTCCCAACTGACTGTAGATAGTCGATAATGGTCTTAATGAATATAAGTCGTTTGCATCTGCCTCTAGACATTTCTCAAAGTAAGGCTGTGCTTCTTTAAATCTAGATAGCGCCTGCTCTTTAAGTTTAGCGTATTTGTCATCATCGTCCATTGTCGTGTTCGCCTCTGTCATTACCTCTGCGGCACTGTTAAAGATGGCTGATGCTGCCACGTACAATGCGTCTGTATAATTAGGATCAATTTCTATTGCTTTGAGCGCTGTTTTTTCAGCTGAAGCTAAATCCTCATTATTCCACTGCAAGTATGCCAGCGTATAATACGTCTCTTTTGTAGGGTTTCCTTTATCAACAATTTCTTGAAGACCAGAAATCGCCTGATCCATTTTATTGGCTCTAATTAAAAGGTCTACTTCAATGTTGTCGTAGTTCTTTTCATCTGGGAATTCCTCTTTTGCTTTGGCTATAAGCGCTAAGGCTTCATCATAACGCTCAGCGTCAGTGTACTCTTGTAATACCACTTGGTAAGAGTAACCTTTGTTGTCGTAGATTGAATCATACTCAGTTACTTTCAAATAGTACTCAATGGCTTTCTCCATATCGTCACTATTCTGTGCACCATAACCAACAAAGAAGGCTTTCTCAACCATTGGTTTAATCTCATAAGAGATCTCTACCAACGGATAACCTCTTTCATACTCCTCAGCATTCAAGGCTTCAAATCCTATTTTTACCAAATAGTGATCTAACAACCCTAGTTGTTCTCCACCACCAATCCACTTGGTATCATCTAGTGGGTTGAATACCGGGCCTTCCAAAATCTCTTCTTTCCCTTTTTCGTCAGATAGAGATAAAGCTTTATTGAAATGCTCTAAACTGGCTCTAGCGTCTGTTAGAGAAGTAAATTCACTTGCAATAAACTTCTGTAAGCTAATTTTACCGAGCAAAGAATATACAGTCGGATCATTAGCCGTTTCTTCATTGGCTGCAGCTTGCTCCGCCAATGTTTTAGCTTCTACTAATTCGTCTTTCTTAAATGCTTTCTCAGCACTTTTAAGCACTTTTTTCTGGGCACTTGCTCCAAATACTAGTACTGAAAGCAATGCTGTTAATAATAGTCTTTTCATGGGTATTTTAGTCTCAATTAGGTTTCTATTCATTATCTGTTGCTGCAGAAGCATCGTTTTCACTTTCTTCTGCATTTTCTTCAGCGGACTCATCTTCCTCCAATTGAACAATTTTTTCAACTGAAGAAATTTGATCTCCCTCATTTAAACGGATCACCTTCACTCCTTGTGTGGCGCGACCCATAACGCGTAAATCAGCGACTGAAATTCGGATGGTAATCCCCGATTGATTGATAATCATCAGATCATCAGAATCGATTACCTCCTTGATTGCCACTAAGTTACCGGTTTTTTCAGTAATGTTAATGGTCTTGACTCCTTTACCACCACGTTTCGTGATGCGGTAGTCCTCTATTGGTGAGCGTTTGCCATATCCGTTTCCAGATACAACTAACAGATTTGCATCATCCCTCTTTACACATACCATGCCAATTACCAAATCGTTGTCTCCTTCTAGGGTAACACCACGCACACCGGCAGCGGTTCTACCCATTGGTCTCACATCAGATTCGTGGAAGTGAATTACCTTTCCAGAACGCTTACCAATAATAATGTGGTTATCACCATTGGTTAAACGAATGTCTAATAAACGATCTCCTTCATTAATGGTAATGGCGTTGATACCATTCGTTCTCGGACGAGAATATGCTTCTAATGTAGTTTTCTTAATGGTACCATTCTGAGTACACATGACCACATAGTTATTGTTAATGTAATCTTCGTCCTTCAGGTCTTCTACATTAATAATGGCCCTGATCTTATCACCTGGCTCAATATTAATGAGGTTTTGAACAGGTCTACCTTTAGAAGTTTTACTTCCCTCAGGCAGCTCCCACACCTTCTTCCAGAATACTTTTCCGAATTCTGTGAAGATTAAGAGGTAGTTGTGAGTCATGCCCACAAATAGGTGTTCGGTAAAGTCGTCATCTTTGGAGCCTGCTCCTTTAGATCCTACTCCTCCCCGTCCTTGGGTTCTATATTCTGAAAGTAACGTACGTTTCACATAACCCTGATGAGATACCGTAATCAGCATTTCCTCATTAGGAATCATGTCTTCCGTAGTGAAGTCTTCTGCAGAATGGATAATATCCGTTCTACGCTCATCACCATAACGATCTTTCAACTCTGCTAATTCATCTTTGATGATCTGCATACGCAATTCTTCTTTCTCCAAGATCTCTTTCAACTTGGCGATTAACCGCATAATCTCATCGTATTCCTTCTGAATCTTCTCACGCTCAAGACCTGTTAAACGCTGCAAACGCATTTCAAGAATGGCCTTGGCCTGAATGTCAGAAAGACTGAAGTTCTCCATCAATCCCGCTTTCGCAATCTCAGGATCTCTAGAACTTCTAATCAGGTTAATTACTTCGTCTAGGTTGTCTAGCGCAATTAAATAACCCTGTAAAATATGTGCTCTTTTTTCCGCCTCATTCAGCTCATACTGCGTTCTGCGAATCACCACTTCGTGACGGTGCTCTACGTAGTTTTTAATAAGATCTTTGAGGTTTAAGGTATACGGACGCCCTTTTACAAGCGCTACATTATTCACACTAAATGATGATTGTAGCTGCGTGTACTTAAACAAATTGTTTAAGACCACATTGCCTATGGCATCTTTCTTTAATTCATAGACAATTCGCATCCCGTTACGGTCCGATTCGTCTCTGATGTCAGAAATACCTTCAATTCTTTTTTCGTTAATTAAGCCAGCAGTCTTCTCGATCATGCCCGCTTTATTCACCATGTAAGGAATCTCCGTTACAATGATTTGCTCCCTACCGGTTTTCGTAGTTTCAATCTCGGCCTTAGCTCGAAGAACTACTCTACCTCTACCCGTCTCAAATGCAGATTTAACCCCAGTATAACCATAAATGGTACCACCCGTTGGGAAATCTGGAGCTGAGATATGCTCCATTAAGCCAGCTACCTCAATGTCGTTATTATCGATGTAAGCCACCACACCATTCACAACCTCAGTTAAGTTATGAGGCGCCATGTTGGTAGCCATACCTACAGCAATACCGCTACTACCGTTTAATAGCAAGTTTGGAAGCTTACCCGGAAGTACCGTTGGTTCTTTTAATGAATCATCAAAGTTCAGCTGGAAATCAACCGTTTCCTTGTTGATGTCCGATAACATCTCATCGGCAATTCGCTTTAGACGAGCCTCGGTATAACGCATGGCCGCTGGTGAATCACCATCTACGGAACCAAAGTTACCTTGCCCATCGACCAATGGATAACGCAGAGACCACTCTTGGGCCATACGTACCATGGTATCGTAAACAGAAGAGTCTCCATGTGGGTGATATTTACCCAGCACCTCTCCTACGATTCTTGCCGATTTTTTGTAGGGTTTGTTATAGTTAACGCCTAGATCCAACATGCCGTACAGCACCCGTCTGTGAACAGGTTTTAGTCCGTCTCGAACATCTGGTAAAGCTCTCGAAATGATCACCGACATAGAATAGTCGATGTAGGCTCCCCTCATCTCATCTTCTATGTTAATCGGGATGATTGTTTCCTTATCTCCTTCTGCCATAAATGCTTAATAAGTACACTTTTAGTAAAGCGTGCAAGATACTAAATATTATGCGTTTAAGGGGTCGAAAACTAAAGGATTAATTGCCGTTTTTTTGCTTCTTCGGCTTCTTTTTCTTGGGTTGCGGAAAATACGATCCCGATGGCTTTCTTCTCACCCGATTTTGACCATATCTCGGGTTCTGTTTTTGGTAAAATGGCCTTCCTCTATAGATCCGTCCATTAAAGACATGCTCCATCTGCACTTGGTCAGGCTGGTACTTATTTCTAGGGTAAATAGGATACTTAAGTAGCAAGCCAACGGATACCGTAAACATCATATACTGATGTGGAAAAGCGATATCTCCTGCGTTTAAGGTGTATTTTCGGTATTCTATTCCGGGTCGAATGTATCCCTTAAAGTATTTAGAGAAGCGCTTCTGGAACATAACTCCCACGTCAGCAAACGGATCATAAGAAATGATGCTATTGTCAACATTGGTGGTGTTCTCCTTGAGCTTCCAAACCCCGGCCATCACATCAGCCAAAATGCTGAGGTCACCCATGGTGTAGAAGTTGTAGCTCAGCGTGCCAAACATCTTGGTTGTGGCATAAGTGGTTTGTGGCAATCTGTAATCTCTTAAAAGACTACTTACCTCCTGCTGATTAACTGGATTACGATACCTAAGCTTACCCCAGCCAATGCCAGCTCCAACCCTTACCTGATCATCATCTAAGTAAATACGCTCACCTGTGCGCTCGTAATGGCCTCTATCGAGCTTTTTTAAGCTGAATGAGAGCCTTAAGACAAAGGGATTGATACGTCCGGTATTTCTGTAAATAAAGTCTGTAGTATCGGAACCAAAGAGATTGCTGTCATCGTCTATGCGATTGATGGTAATGGTTTGGCTATTAGATAACCAATCGGTAATCCCCTGAAGAGGTGTAACGTTCAGATCGGTTCCGGTCGGTAATAAGTAAGTGGGGCTGCCACTGGCATCTTGAACTGCCGTTACATTCTCCAACTTATTTTGGTAGGCAAAATACCCGAATCCCTTTTCAATACTGAGGTTAAAACGATTGAGTTGCTTTCTGAGCGGACTCACAAGGAGCTTCTGCAGTTGTTTAGCTCGTTCCTCTGGTGTTGGAGCCGTTTCTAGTACGAACTTCTCCACACCCGCCATCTTCTTCTTATTCTTCTTTTTAAAGAGCTGTGCTTCTGCTGTGGGTGAATACGCCAGTATGGCTATTAACAGAAAGAAGAAGATTCGTTTTTGAGACAAGACTGGGTTTTTCTTTATAAAGGCAAACTAAGCCATTTATTATAGATTGGATAAAAAAAAGACTGCAAAATGCAGTCTCCTAATTAGTATGTTAAGGTTGATTAAGGGTCTTATTCAGCTGTTAACTCAGCCATCATGCCATCAACTTTAGCTTTTACACTAGCATCGCTTTTGTAAGCCTTTTTGATTGCATTGTATTTCTTAGCTCCTAAAGAGTACTTAGCAAGTGTAGACACAACCGTTCCAGCTGCCTTTTGTCTTGTTTTCACTCTCTTTTGGATAGTTGCATAGAAAGTTTGCTCGAATTGCTCAGTTGGCGATGCAGCTGGCAATTTAGTAGCATCACCTCTAGCTATAGCGTCTAACTCTGCATAACGATTTCCATCAATACCTTCTTGCATTTCAATTAACCCATTTACATAAGGACTAATTTTGTCTGTGATAGATTTTTGAGCTAGTAAGATTACCGCGTAATCTTTCATGTCTTGATCTGTAAGGTCTTGTGCTTGCGCGCTAGCAGCAACAAATACCATCATAAAACAAGCAATAAGGGTAGTCGTAATTCTTCTCATTCTGATTTCGTTTTTAGTTAGGAAAGAAAGGTCAGTTAGTCCTCTCTCTATACCGTTAGTAGTTCAATCACTTATTTAAGCACAAAAAAAGCGGTTTGTACATAAGATACAAGTGAAAATATGTGGAATTTCGCTGGATGTGATGAAAAATAAGCTGCAACTTCCTTTTTAACGAATAAAAAGAAAGAATGCGCAAAGTTTATTACCTCTACACCTGCGATACCTGTAAACGAATTATGAATTCATTAAAAATAGATGGGTTCGAAAAGCAAGACATTAAGACTGAGGCTATTACTGCAGAACAGCTGGAGCAAATGAGAGCTCTCACCGATTCTTACACCTCATTATTCAGCAAAGTGGCACGAAAATATCGTGGTATGGGGCTCAACAAAATGGACCTCTCTGAAGATGACCTGAAACGCTATATCCTTGAGGAGTATACTTTTCTAAAGAGACCAGTTTTCTTGGTGGATGATCAGATCTTTATTGGCAATAGCAAAAAAACAGTTGCTGCTTTGCAGGAGTTGTTGGGTTAGAATGAAAAGCTTGTTGTATTAAATGAGGAGATTCCCGTCTTCGCGGGAATGACGGTGGCAGCTTTAAACGATTTTCTAAAGTAGTCTATCGGATCGTCATCCTGAATTCATTTCAGGATCTAACAAAATGAGAGATAAAAGGATTTAAAAAGATTCCGAAACAAGTTCGGAATGACGATTAAAAAGTAGTTCGGAATGCCGGTTGGACTAATTACTTTTCAATTCCTCAATCGTGCCTTTCGGATTATCAGATTTGAATACGAAACTACCCGCTACAAGAACATCAGCTCCTGCTTCGAGCAATAGCGGTGCATTCTCAGCATTCACTCCCCCATCAATCTCTATGAGCGTATCCGCATCATTCTCTGCAATGATGTCGTTAAGCTGCCTTACTTTTTCGTAGGTGTTCTCAATAAACTGTTGTCCGCCAAAACCAGGGTTAACAGACATCATGCACACTAAGTCGATATCTTGAATTACATCTTCCAGTAAAGCGACATTTGTGTGCGGATTTATGGCCACGCCAGCATTACAGCCCAATTCTTTGATTTCTTGCAGCGTTCGGTGCAAGTGGTTGCATGCCTCATAATGAACCGATATAGTAGATGCCCCTGCCTGCTGAAAAGCTGAAAGGTACTTTTCTGGCTCTACAATCATTAAATGCACATCCAGTGGCTTTTTCGCGTGCTTATTAATGGCTTCGCATACAGGAAGTCCAAAAGAAATATTGGGCACAAAACGACCATCCATGATATCGATATGAATCCAGTCTGCCTGACTTTCATTTAGCATTTCAACATCTCGCTGAAGGTTGGCAAAATCAGCGGCAAGAACAGATGGGGCAATAATGGGTGAACTCATGGCACAAAGATATGTCAATATTTAATGATTTTTTGAGAAGCAGAACCTTCAGCATTCAATAATCGAATAATATAAACTCCTGAAGGAAGTCCTGCGGTAGATATTCTTAGTGGAGGCACACTTCCAAACGCCCTTTTGGAAAACCCTTGAAGTTTATTTCCATTTGAATCAAGTACCTGAATATCAATAATATTACCAGTATTATCTTCATTTATACTTAAATTAAGGAAGTCACCATTTAATGGATTGGGAAAGACACTGAAAGATAACTTTGCATCTTCGTTATTTGTGTTAATTATTTCTACCGCCCGGTTCCAATTAGGAAATCCATAGCCAAAACGATTATTAGGGTCTTGGGCAATATTACCTGAACGCCTAATCAGTTCTAGCAATTCAGTATTCGTGAGGTTAGGAAAAGCCTGCCACAAACCAGCAGCTAAACCAACCACCTGTGGTGCAGAAAACGATGTCCCTGATTGAAAGGTGGTGTTCCCAGATACATTAATGAGGCTTGTAAATCGCCCTACTGCTACTACATCGGGTTTAATAACATTATTTGCAGTTGGCCCTTCGCTACTGAAGCTGGCTAGCTCTCCGTTAATATTGGTAGCCCCTACTGCAACAACTTGCTCAGAATCAGCTGGGGCCGTCATGATTCTCCAAAAGCTATTACCCTGGTTGCCCGCACTAGAAACTAATGCAATGCCTTTTGATGCGGCAAGATTGGCGGCCTTGCTAATTACGGCTGTTTCTCCATCCATCTGCTCAACGGTGTAGTCCATAGACGCATCAGTAAACCCATTCGAATAGCCAAGCGAGGTGCTAATGATGTCTACACCAGCACTATCGGCTTGCTCAGCAGCAAAAAGCCAGTTATACTCTTCTATTCTATATTCGGTAGGCGGATCTTCAGTATTCGCTAAAATAAATGTGGCACCGGGTGCCGTACCTAAATAGTCATCTCCAATTGCAGCAATGGTAGATATGGACCTTAAACCATGATGAAAGCCATTTTCAACCGTTTCTCTTCCCCTTACATAATCAAAAGTATAGGCTATTCGGTCTTCAGTGAAAAGATGCTGAAAGTATGGAATGGTTGAAATATTCTGGAATCCGTCATCAAAAATGGCGATGAGCATGCCCTCTCCACGGAAACCATCTCGATGCATATCATCAATACCTAGCAGGCTCGTTTGAGGGAATGCGAGATTATTTTCCGGATTGACTGGATCCTCTGAAACGGTAGAAGGCAAAATCGTCAAGGGTGCATTAGGTGCAACAAACTCCGTATCCAAAACAAAGGATAATTCTTCCACCTGTGACTTTTGATTTTCATCCATCTGAACAAGCACCCCATTCATCCATTTGGTTTGAAAATAGGTACGAATGCCTAAAGCCTCAATCTGGGCTATATAATTAGGGTTGACAGGGAGATCGTTTTCCTGAATGGAAATATTCTGCTTGCTGCGTCTGGCTAACGCCCTTTGAGATAAAAAAGCCTTTGGATTACCAATATTAAATGGTGTATCGTCCTTATCAGTGAAAAAGACCATGTAACGGTCTTGGCTGTAAGACTGGAAGAAAAGTGTACTTAAGAAAGCGATTAAGACTATTCTAGTCATCTAAAAACCCGTGAGCAATCAGTGTTTCTCTATAATAACGTCCAGATTCTACAATATTCTGCCCTAGGCATTCCTGACGAGAGCATAGTTTCACAACTTCATAATCCTTCAATACCAAGCCGATACTATCAGCATAAACCTCAGTTCTGTTGTCTCTGAAGGTAATCAAGTCACTGATATTACTGATCTCTACTTCCATTGCCTCTAAGAAGGTATTCAACCGAACGGTATAAGGCTCATTGAAAGATTTGAACTTAGAAATAACAGCATCTCTCCCGTTAAACTGATCGATATCCCATCTTCTGGTTGTATCCACAGGAAAGACCATTTTAACCATTGGGAGGTTATTCTCTACGGAAATAGCCAATTCTGACTCTACCTGGGCTGCCCAAACCGAGTCTAGTTGCCATGGCTCTTGGTCATTATTACTAATAAGTCGATTCACGATTCTAGACTCTTGACCCGAGCCATTAGTAAACGATTCTCTTATTTCTTCTCGTAATTGGTATTCTAGCGTATCACTTATATCCACAGCAAAGTATCTGATTTCATACACATCATATTCACGATACTTATTAGGCTCTAAAAAGAAGTATGATTTGCCAAGATCTGGGTCTAATGCAGGTATAGCGTCTTCAACATTGGTATTACCACAAGCCGAAATCAAAAGAATAAGAGAAAGAAGAGTAAGCAGCTTTATCCGCATAGGGCGAAAATAGTAAGTAATTTCTTGATGGATTAACGTATCTAAAGGAAAACTAGCATTTAGATGACTATTATTCTACGGTTGATCGAGAAAAGACCCTAATAGACTTTGAAAGGAATGTTTCAAGACTCAGAGTGTGCCACCGGTTATGGTTCTCTTTGGTGGTGATTAACCAAAAATTAAGCTACCTCCTAGCAAATTCCTCGACCTAGAATCATAATTCAATTACCTTTGCGACTCGTTTTTCGCAAACCGATATAAATACTATGGCATTAAGAACTTTTGTAAAGGTAAATGGTGTAAATAACCTGAGTGATGCACGTTATTGTGCAGGCATGAGTGTTGATCAACTTGGCTTTAATGTAGAGCCTAATCATGAGAACTATACTGATGCAAAAGCATTTAAAGAGATATCTGATTGGCTATCGGGAGTCGAATTTGTAGCAGAAATAGAATCTGAGAGCACATTAATTAGCGAAGCCATAGGTGGATATGCCGTTCAGGCTGTTCAAATAGAACATGAGAGCCAAGTAGATGTCGCTATAGAGACGGGTCTATCCGTCATTTATAAAGTGGACTCTACTGCAAATGGACAATATATCTGGAATCTTTACCAAGAAAAGCTAGTTTACGTATTGGTTGACTTATCCAACGGCAGCTTTGAAAAGCTAGAGAAGCAAGACTTTCCTGCTGTAATCCAGGGGCAGTTTGATGATACGAACGTAGATCAGTTGCTAGAAAACCTCGAACCAAAAGGAATAGCACTCGTTGGAGGAAATGAAATTAGACCCGGCTTTAAAGATTTTGATGCATTGGCTGATCTTTTAGAAGCCATTGAGATTGATGATTTAGCCTAAGCCAGCTACCACTTTTTAAAAGACTTGATATGAAAAAAATATTCTTAGCCCTATTCTTAGTTTGCTCGATCACCAGCCTTTCGGCACAGGATACAGACTTGACCACATTTATTCTGGTAAGACATGCTGAAAAGAGCAATGATGACCCACGAAACCCAAACCTTTCTGAGGTGGGTAAAGAAAGAGCCCAAGCATTAAAAGAGCTATTAGCGAATACTGGTGTAACCGCTATTTATTCTACCCCATACAAGCGTACGCAGCAAACTGCTCAGCCCTTAGCCACTAACTTGGGCTTAGAGATTCAAAACTATAACCCCAGCTCAATGGACTTTCTTGCAGGAATCTGGAAAGAGCATAAAGGAGGCACAATTCTAATCTCAGGACACTCTAATACTACCCCATTTGTAGCCAATCACCTACTGGGTAATAAGACTTTTGAAATGTTAGATGAGAAAGAATACGATAAGGTTTTTATCGTAACTGGCACAGCTTCAGGTAAGACCAAGGTTACTGTTTTAACCTACTAAACAATTCAAGTTTCGTCAAGTTTACTGACCGTGTTGAAATTGTTGAAGAAATATAAAAAGCTATCATTCTACATCATGGTAGCTTTTTACTTTTTGGCTGGGCTCAATCACTTCAGGGATCCTAACTTCTACATTCCTCTACTACCAGAATACTTTACCTATCCTTATTTCATTAATGCACTAGCCGGTGGCATTGAGGTGATCTTGGCCATTTGTCTACTATCCAAGAATCTTCGTGAAATTGCTTCATATGCGATTATTGCGATGTTAGTCGCCTTTATTCCTAGCCATATACACTTTATTAATACATCGGGCTGTCTAGATAGTTCTTTGTGTGTCCCAGCTTGGGTCGCTTGGATCAGGCTTATCGTGATCCACCCCATACTTATGTTATGGGCTTTTTGGCATCGTGAATGAGTTTAGAAGAATTAAGAGTTAAGAGAGGAGAAATAAGAGTTGTTTGTGGCTCACAAAATCTTAGGTAGTTGGCAATCTAATTTTCAGTTACCCCATCTGATTTTAGCTTAAGGAAAGGTATTCCACCTAGTGCACTGACTAAAGAGATTAAGAAGAAAAGAGTGGCTAGTGCAACTGAGCTGGTTTGATCAATTTGGAAGTAGGTATATCCAAAAGCGAAAATCGCTTCTCTCACACCAATACCACCTGGTAAACTAATAGGTAATGCTGCTGCCACAGAAGTAACAAGGAAGAGCGCTAGATAATCTACATAATTCGCCTCAACTCCAATAGCCAAGAGAATAAAGTAAGCACAGATCACTTGCAAGCCTTGAACCCCTAGTGCCTGTAAATTCGTAACATGATTGACTTTGATAAAAGTTGGAAAGAACTTCTTCACAACTACCTGGTACAGTGGATAAATCAAAATAATGCCTGCCCACAAGATGTATATCCAATTCTCTAAAACTTGTTCCAGAGACCCCAGTAGACCGAGAATACATAAGAGAAACCCCAAAGCCACTACCCCACTGATTCTATCCAATAACGTAGCCGCTAAGAGTATTTTAACCGATTGGCCATGCTGTTTATTGAGTAAATAAACTTTGTATCCATCGCCTCCAATTCCTCCTGGTAGAAACTGGTTATAGAGCATTCCCAAGTAGTACAGTTTTAAATTGAATTTTTCGGAAAGACTCAGTCCAAGCGCACGAAAGAAATAATTCAACCTGAAAGCGCTTAGAATTTTCGATCCGTTATAAAGAAGAAGTGCAACTAATAACCAAAGCAGATTAGCTTCTAATAGAATAGTTTTGAAAGCCTGTACGTCTATTTTCCCTAGGACAAAATAGATAGCGAAGACAGCAATAACGAGCTGTAAAAGTACCTTAAGCCACTTTTTCTTCTGCTTGTCCAACGTAGGTTTCTTTTAACCTGTAAACGGTTTTATTCTGAGATTCGAAGTAGGTACGCATCATCAACTCCGCAATAATTCCGACCGTAATAAATTGCAGTCCTGCGAGAATTAAAATACTTCCTAAAAGTAGTAATGGCCTGCCCCAAATATCTGCGCCCGTCACAATTTTATAAATCACTAGGTAGAGATCCATTAGGAAGCCAATACCAAAAGCTATGATTCCTACACCACCAAAAAGGTGCATCGGTCTTCTGAAGTACTTCTGGAAGAAGATCATCAGAAGTAAATCGGCCATTACCTTAAAGGTTCTGTTGATACCATATTTAGATTCTCCGTGAATTCGTGCATGATGATTCACATTCACCTCTGTCATCTTAGCACCTTGTAGCTTGGCCAGCACTGGGATGAAACGGTGTAATTCGCCATAAAGGCCTAGGTTCTTGGCAATGTCTCTTTTATAGATCCTCAAAGAGCATCCATAATCGCTCAACTTCACATCTGTGGTTCTTCTGATAATCCAGTTAGCGATTTTGCTTGGGAATTTTCTGAGTACCCAGCCGTCTTTTCTGTTTGCTCTAACACCGGCAACAACATCTACATCTTCTGACTCCAATTTGGCCATCATTGAAGGAATATCTGCGGGGTCGTTTTGCAAATCGCCATCCATGGTAACAATGTAGTCACCCTGTGCGGCATCAATACCGGCAGACATGGCAGTACTCTGCCCGTAATTCTTATTAAAGATCAGGACCTTTGTGCGCTCATTGGCAACAGATTTGGCGTTAACAACGGTTTTATCCGAAGAGCCATCATCAACTAAGATCAATTCATAATCAATACCTTCAAGTGCTTCATACTCCTTTTGGCATAGAGGAATTACATTCTCTTCCTCATTATAAACTGTAACTACAACTGATAACTTCATGGGTGAAAAATTGTGCTGCAAAGTAAATCCTTTCTCCCTCAAATACCTAATAAAGCGCAATTCGTGTAGCTTTGTCGGCAGATGTCAAAATCACTAAATCTAGCCATCATCCTTGTTTTAGCAGCACTTACTGCTTTCGCCAATATTGGTGGACTAGACGTATATGCATTAGATGAAGCCAAGAATGCAGAGGCAGCTAGGATTATGTATGTGTCTGGTGATTATTTGGTACCCATTTATAATGGTGAATTAAGAACCGATAAGCCGCCCTTACATTATTACTTTATGTCTGCTGGCTATGCCATCTTTGGCACCAATGCGGTAGGTGCCCGGTTTTTCTCATCGCTATTTGCTGTACTCACCGTATTGATGACTTTCCTCTTTACCCGAAAGTATTTTGGAGATAAAGCTGCCATCTATTCGAACTTGGTTTTGATCAGTTCTCTGCATTTCAATTTGCAGATGCACATGTCGGTACCAGACCCCTACCTCATCTTCTTCCTGACTTGGGCCTTCTTCTCTTTTTATGAGGCCTATAAGAGTAAAAGCAAATGGGCATTGGTACAGTTTTACTTTGCCATTGGCTGCGGCTTACTCACGAAAGGACCCATAGCGCTAGCACTACCTGGTATTGCCGCATTAGCTTTCCTACTCATTAACAAAGACTTTAAGTGGAAAACGATTTGGCGTTTACAGCCTTTTTTGGGTGTACTGTTCTCCATCCTAGTCGCACTACCTTGGTATTACCAAGTTCATTTGGCAACTGATGGCCTTTGGACTGAAGGTTTCTTCTTCAAACACAATCTTTCCCGTTTTAGCGATGCAATGGAGGGTCATCAAGGCATTTTCTTATTAACCTTTGCCTTTGTTTTTATTTTGGGTTTCCTTGGCGTACTACCATTTGTATTTCAATCCGTTAAAAGAACATTTAAGAAACCGAATAATGAGGCTCAGTTATGGCTCATGCTGGTGGTTAGTGTAATTGTGCTCTTCTTTGCATTTTCAAGCACCAAACTACCAAACTATACCACCCCTTCTTATCCTATAATTGCTATTCTGGTAGGGATATATCTTTCTAACATAAACAATGAATGGTTTAATAATTCTTGGAATCGAATAGGACTCATCATCTACTCTATTTTCTTACTGATTTTCCCTATCGGCATCTATTTTGGACTGAAGGCGGATCCATTATTAGCTGGAGAAGCTAATGTTGCGTTCTACTTTATCACGCTGAGTATAGTGGGAATTTTAGGCCTTTATTCAGTCATAAAAAGAAACCTTGATTTTGGGGTGAAATCGATTCTAACAGGATGGCTGGTGATGATTGTGCTGTTTTTTCACTTTGCTTACCAGCCTGTAGATGCTCGAAATCCAGTGGCCAGAACTCGTGATCTCATTGACCCTAATGCTAAACTTGTGGCTTACCAAAGATTGAACGCAGCCTTTGTATTCGAATATGAACGTGTCATTCCCCGTTACAATGAATTGACGGATATTCAGCGAGAGATTGATTCTAATAATGAGGGCTTCATCATTAGTCGAACAGACTGGAAAGAAGAGCTATTGACTATTCCTGGACTTAAGGTAATAGCAGAAGTCAAGGATATCTTCGAAAATCCTACCACTTTAATTCTTAGTTGGGGAAAAGACTAGCGCTTAAGTAAGCCTCTTTTAAGCTTATCTCTATTTTCGTACTTACTAAGAAAGAGATACGCCAATAACACGCTGAGAATACCAAACAGGCTCCCAATGAATACATCACGACCGAAGTGTTGTAAGAGATAGATTCTAGATAGCCCAACGCCAACAGCAACCACAAAGCACAAAACTCTTATCGCTTCATTCTTGACGATTGAAATGAGAAAGAAAAAAAGAAAAAAGCCGGAAGCAGTATGTCCAGAAGGAAAACTATCATAACCCCTAACAGCTACTCCTTCAACAAAATGAAGTGAATCTACAATCTCCTCAAAGAAGACCTTAGGCCTTGGCTCATTCGCATAAAGCCATTGCTTGAAAATATGCACAAATATTGTCTGGAGCGCCACGCCTAACAGAAAGACTAGGAATCGATAATAATTAACAAAGAGTAATGTGAGACCTAAAACACCTAAAAGCACGCCATCGCCTAAGTAGGTCCAATATTTAAAAAGGATGTCGAGTGTAGGGCTATTGCGCTCATTAATCCACAATACAAGATCACCGTGATTGGTAAAGACCAACAGCACTCCAAAAGCTACCAAATAAATGGAAGTCAACCAGTTTACACTATTACCGAAAATGTTGCGCTTCATATTACTTAAATCGAAACTTGAGATACTTGATCTTGATTCCTCGTGCTAAATACTTCTGTTCAAATGTAGTCTGAATTCCATGGTGTTCATCCTCATATTCTGAATCATAAAGATCAAAAGTATAAGCGAGATCCCTTATATCAACCTGCTCATTCAACAACTCCAAAGTGTAATCAAAGAGTTTGTCACTATCTGTTTTTAGGAACACCCATCCATCTGGCTTAAGTATGGATTTGTACATTTTAAGATAGCGTGGGGAGGTCAATCGCCTTTTAATATCGCTATCTCTAGGCCTTGGATCTGGAAAAGTAATCCAGATATTACTGACTTCATTTGGTTTGAAGAACTGATCAATGATTTGAATTTGAGTTCTTAGAAAACCTGTATTCTCAAGACCTTCTTCTAGACTCATGGTACTTCCAGTCCAGAGCCTATCCCCTTTTACGTCAACACCAACGAAATTCTCGTCAGGGCTAATCTTTGCTAAGCCAACCGAATATTCGCCTTTACCACAACCCATCTCTACGGTTATTGGATTATCATTCTTGAAGTAATCCTCGTTCCATTTACCAGCCAAGTGCTTGTATATGGGTTTATCATCTTCGAGCACATTCTCGCGCTCAGCTATTTCCTTAAATTTCTTGAGTTTCCCTCTAGGCATTATAATTCTTCGATTTCAGCCACCACAAATGTACTGCCTCCAATGTAAATCATATCAGAGGCTTGCGCTTTAGTTTTGGCCAAAGCTATTGCTTCATTTACATCGGAGATATAATCAGCTTCAATTCCTTGCTCTTCGCAAATTACCTGGAGTTCATCAATAGATAAGGCTCGAGGCACCTTAGGTTGAGTGAAGATGTAATTGCCTTTAGGTAGAAGTTTTAGTATTTCTGATACGTCCTTGCCTTTTACAAAGCCGAGTACAAAGAAAAGATTATCATAATTCTGGTAAGTTATTTCCTCAACGATATAGCTAAGTGCTTCTTTGTTATGGCCCGTATCACATACCACCAATGGACTATCGTTTATTACTTGCCAACGGCCTTTCAGACCAGTATTCTCCACAACTTTCTTAAGCCCGTCTTTAATCTGCTCAATGCTAATTCTCCAGCCTTGTTCTCTCAATACATGGGTTAGCGTAACGACACCTTGCATATTCTTGATTTGATGAGGCCCTATCAATGAGGTCTGAAAAGGATAAGGTAATAATTGATCTGCTATTAAGAGCTTGGCATTGGCTTCTTCCGCTGTCTTTTCAAATACGGGTAGTGTTTCAGAATGAGACTCACTAACAACAACAGGAATCCCACTTTTAATGATTCCAGCCTTCTCAGCAGCAATTAACGGTAATGTATCACCTAGCATATCCATATGATCATAACCAATATTGGTAATCAAACAGGCCTCTGGGTGGATAATATTTGTTGAATCTAGCCTCCCTCCGAGGCCCACTTCAATTACTGCGATGTCTACATTTTCTTTGGCGAAATGATCAAAAGCCATCGCTACTGTCATTTCAAAAAATGAAGGCTGGATACGTTCTAATTCGGTATCATGCGCTACAACAAAATCGACAACAGATTGCTCTGAAATCTCCAGACCGTTGATTCTAATCCTTTCTGTGAAACTCTTTAGATGGGGAGATGTATATAAACCCACTTTGTATCCTGCTTCTTGAAGAATAGAAGCCATCATATGAGACGAACTTCCTTTTCCATTGGTACCAGCAATGTGCACTGATTTAAACTTAAGGTGAGGATTACCCAGCGACTCACAGAGGGCGATAGTATTGGTTAAGTCTTTCTTAAACGCTGAATTGCCTATTTTTTGATACATGGGTAAAGCACCGAATAGAAAATCTAAGGCCTCTTGGTAAGTCATGGCGCGAATATACGCCTAAGGATGGAACCTCTATTTAGTTGTTATGTTAAAAGTGACTTTACCTTGAGAAGTTGCTGTCATCATTTTGCTTGGATCAACTTGAGTAAACCGTAGTTTTCTCACTTGATCAGCATAGAATTTAATCACCTCATTATCTTGGATAGTTGTTGGACGGTCTTGTAATAGTTGTTGTACTATTCCTCTGTCATCAACAATTATTGTAAACGTAATAATGCCTTCTAGCTGAGAATCGTCTTTATCTTTAGGTGGACTGGTCCACTTCCATCCTTCAAGACTCAAACTTACCCCAAGATCTTCTCCACCAGGACTTGTACCCTTAGTGTTCTTTTTACCTTCTGGGTAACCCTCATTTCCTTTTTTATCCGGATAAGTCCCCTGATTATTAGAGGCAGGGTCTTTGGTCTTGTTATCAGACTTTTTAGCGACATACATAGCCCTGTTATCAGGCTTTGGCTTAACTTCTTCTTTCTTCTCAACCGGTGGTGGTGTCTCCTCCTTTTTCTCTTCTACCTTCTCTTCAACAACCTCTTTGGCTTTTTCTTCCACCTTAACTGTAGACTCTTCTTGCGTTTCTACGGCTTCTTCAGCAACCTCTTCTACTGGTGGAGGAGTTTCTTCAACAACCTTTTCTGTTTCAGTTGGAATGGTTTCAGGAACAACTTCTTCTACCTTCTCTTGAACAACTTCTTCAGTCTCTTCAACAGGATCAGTCTCTTCTAACTCGTTATTTTCTGTCTCGACTTCGGCATCTGGTGGTGTGTCTTCTTCCGTATCCTCAGACTCAGTTTCTAGATCACTTTCTTGATCTCCACCTCCCTCTTCTACAAAGCCAAGATTTAACTCAATACCGTATTCAGGAATTGGAGGATCTGGCTCTCTCCATGCTACTAAAAAGAAGAATATCGCCAGCACCAACACATGAAGTGCTGCTGTTAAAATGGTGCCGAAGCGTTTATCTTTCTTTTCTTGTTCTGTCATTCTATTCTGGTCTAACGACTAAAACAGTTTTTTGCTTCAATTTTGCTGCAATTCCTCCAACTCTTGCCAAATGACCTGTTGGTACAGCTTCATCAATATTCAAACTTAACGTACCCTCTTCATTACTTACCAAACGCGAAAGCTCTGATTCTAAATCATCAGGATTAATCAAACGATCATTGAGCGAATACCTTAAATCAGCCGTAATAGACAACGTATTCTTCTGCATAACAATAGTAGAAGACGCTGCCGTAGGTAGATTAACTGGTAAACCTGAAGGCGTTACAAAAGATGCCGTCAGCATAAAGAAGATTAATAACAAGAACACAATGTCTGTCATTGACGACATGTTGAAAGAAGCATCGGCTTTATGTTTTGACTTGATGTCCATTATTGAGGCTCTTGTAATAAGTCAATAAAATCAATCGAAGTATACTCCATGTAGTGGATAGCCTTAGATACTTTAGAAACCAAGTAGTTGTAGCCCAAATAAGCAATAATACCTACCACAAGACCTGCAGCTGTTGTGATCATTGCTTCGTAAATACCTGTAGAGAGTAATTTGGGGCTCACAGAACCTTCTTCTTGCGCAATGGCTATGAAAGCTTGAATCATACCAGATACTGTTCCTAAGAAACCAATCATTGGAGCCGCACCCGCAATTGTGGCAAGCATGGATAAGTTCTTTTCCAGCTTGTATACCTCAATCTTTCCTACGTTTTCAATAGAAGCTTCTATGGTCTTCAATGGAGAACCAATTCTTGTGATTCCCTTTTCAATCATCTTAGCAATAGGTGATTCTGTTTGAGAGCACAATAGTTTTGCTCCATTAACATCTCCATTGATTACTAGATCCTTGATTTTATCCATAAACTCAAATGGCGTTTTAGCCGCCCTGTTCAAGTTTCTCAATCTTTCAAAGAAAATATAAAAGGCAAGAATAGACATAATTCCAATTGGAATAAGCCAGAATCCTCCTTTTAAAAGGAGATCGAAAAACATTACGGATCCTCCGTCTCCACCAACCGCTGTTGTGTCGACTGCGCTCAAATTTTGAATTAATAGCATATTAGTATTTCAGTGTCCAGATATTTTCTCCGAAAGTCGACCTTAGACTTTCAATGTTGTTTTCAGCACCAGCGCAGTCTTTACTTGCATTTATTCCTACCCTGTAAAATTTAAAATCTCCGGTAGGTTCTAAAACATAAGCACTCGCACCATTGGCCACAATTGATTTTGCTTTGTCTATGGCCAAATCTTCATCGAAGAAGCTGCCAATAACAATGTAAAAACGTCCATCAGGTGCCGAAATTGTAAATAGCTCGGCAGTATTTATAGGTTCTGGCTCTGGCTCTGGCTCTGGTTCAGGCTCTGGCTCAGGTATAGTTTGTGGCTGTTCTACTTTAACTGGCTCTGGTTCTGGCTCTGGTTCAGCATCCTTTTTAAAGACTAAGAAGTATAGCAATGCTGCTATGATAATGATGGCAATAACCACAAAAATGATGATATCTCCCTTTTTGTCGTTCTCTTCTTCATCTTCTTTAACAGCAGATTCAGTTTCAGAATTGCTTTCTGGTTTTTCATCTGTTGAAACTGTAGTAAAAGATGCCACTCCAATTTCTTCAGTGACTACTTCTTTTTCATCTTCTGTCAAATTATCTGCCACTTCTTCGACAGTTTCTTCAACAACAATCTCTTCTACTATTTCCGGCTTAGGCTCTTCTTTAGTTTCTTCAATTACCGGGTCTTCAACCGTTAATTCTGTCTCAACCGGATCTAGATCAATATCATCTAAACCAAAATCATCATCCAAAACTGGCTCATCCTGCTTAGGTTCAACAGGTGGTTTCTTTGGTGTAGTCTTCTTAGGTGTGGTAGTCTTTTTTCTTGTGGTCTTCTTCTTTGGAGAAGTAGACTTCTTTTTCTCTTCGTCAGAGGAATCCGAATTCTTTTTAACTGCCATTAATACTTAGGTTGATGATTAGTTTTCAAATTAATAAAATATCGAAACTAAACAGGGATGATTCTCCACTTAACTAGAAAGAAATAGACAACCCGCCTAACAACTGTATACCTCGTGAAGCATAGTTGAGGTATCGCTGATATTCAGTTCCGAACAGGTTGTTCAATTGTAAAAATACACCAAACTGATCACTTAATTGGTATCTACCCCCAATATTTAAGTCTACAATATCATCAAGCGCAATAACCTCACTGGTTTCTCCATTCTGTGCATCCAGCCCACCGATATAATAAAGATCGGCTGTAACTGTCAGGTTATCAATAGGAAAGAACGTATTGTTTAAGGCAACTTTATAGTCAGGTCTATGCCAAGCTTCTGCTAAAGTAGCGAGTGAATAATTATAGAAATCGAATCTCAAGGATGATCGTAATGCGCCTGGATTCTCATAATTCAACTCAGAATAGATGTTTAATCGATCAGTATCACCACCATCATACAATGCGTTGAACCTAGTAGAATCAGATACGGAATTAGTATAGAAAGGTAAGTTTGATAAGTTCGCTAAGGAAGCCCCAACGTTCAATCTCAACTCATCGGTAAGTGTTACCTGTGCCCCACCAAAAACATCACTCTTTTTCTCAGTATTTCTTATATCAAAGTTGGCTTGTAGGAAAGGAATATCTCCAATTGAAGATTCTAATGTATTCATTTCGACACCACCCTCATAACCAGCAAAGAGGCTCAAATTGGACGTTAAGCTAAAGGATCCTCTAATGGCAGAATAAATATTCATTCCAGCAACTTCATTATCGCCTGAATAATTGATTCCTCCAGATACCTTAAAACCGTTTCCATTATAGGTTAATCTTGGTTCTAGGTTCAAGAAGTTCCTGTTACTTTCAATAGCATCTTCCAGCTTAGAAAGTGTAGCATCTCCCCTCATACTTACCCGCAACTCATCTGTTATCTGGTATCCAATACCCAAGTCGAAATAAAACTTGTTCTCCCGAGCAAGGAAGTTATCTTTGAAGAATGACCAGTCTGTTTTAAGATGGTAATCGATCACTTCATCGTTCAAGGTCTTTTCTATCCCAAAATTCGCAGCGAATCGCGTAAACCGCTGTTCAATATCTCCTCTCTCCAAATCTAAAAGAGGGTTATATCCGTAGAAGTGAACTTTCTGACCGAGGTAATTCAATGAACCGGAAACCGTATTGTCTCCGTTAAAGTATTTTCCACCTACCGCGGCTTCCGTAAGACCATTGCCTGAATTCTCGTCATACACTGGCCCGTTCTGAGAGGACCTGTGTCTAGCATATAGGTTGAATAAAAAAGTCTCACTCTTCTTAGACCCTAAATATGATTCAAAGTATGGTGTACCATAGTTACCATATCCTGCCTTAACATAATTAGAGGTTAGATTCTTATACACTGCTTGGTTGGAGTAGCCTACAGTTCTGAAAGATGGCTCTAATGGACTTAATGAATAATCGAAGTTTCTAAACTTATACTCTTGCTTTGAGTCCACTTGATTTACCGGTAACTGAGGGATCTTCTCAAAATTCCTTGTCGCTAAAGGCAAGGTGATTTTTCTGTCTTTTCTAATAACGATTTCAGCTTCTTCTACTTCGCCCGATTGCGCCCATGTATTAAGACTGACTAGAGTAAGAACTAAAACAATGCTCCACTTTTTCATTCTTGGTTCCCTCCTTTATTTTGTGTTGTATCTGCAACCACTTCCACTTCGGTAAGCTCTGCTTCTAGCTTTTCAATTTCTACCAGTTTCACTTTAGCTTCTTCAACAATAGATTCAATTGGTGAATACTCGATAATTGAATTCACCGTAGCTTTTGCCTGAAACAGCTCATTCAAGGCTAGATAATTATCAGAAATAAGCAAAAATGCCCTGCCTAGCCATTCATCGTAGTCAGAGAAATTCTCACTGAATTCAAAGAGCGTGTTAAGCGACTGCTGGTATTGTTCCTGCTGGAAGAATATTCTACCCAATAAATACTGAGCTTCTGCACCATATTCGTTGGTCGCACTATTTACAGTATTCAGCAGTTGGTCAATGGCTTCGTCAAAATCACCTTCACTAAAGGCCGACTTACCTAAGTAAAGCTGCGCTCTGTTTGTAGCGTCTACTGAGATATTTCCTTTGATGATAATGTTATTGGCATAGATGCGCATCTGATCATAGTTGCTCAATTTGAAGTGAGCATCGAGTAAACCGACCCAAGCATCGTTTTCTTGTCTCTTACTTTTGGCAATAGACTCCAGTTTCGTGTAATAGTTCACTGCCTCCTGGAAATCGCCATTCTTAAGCTGCAACTCTCCTATTCGCTGAAAGACAACATCCATATCGTTGATTTGACCAGAACGATCTAGCTCATAGTAGAGGTCTAAACCTTTTTCAATCTCTCCTTGACGATAGTAGCTTTCGGCCCTATAGAACTTAGCCTGTTCGCGCAGTGGACTTTCTAGATAGTTCTTCTCATATTCTTCGAATGCACCTATTGCTGCATTGTATTCTTGACTGAAATACAAGTTCTTAGCTGCTTCAAGCTCAATGCTTTCTAGAGATTCATTTTTAGGATTCGCATTTCTATATTTAGCCAAATACTGATCGAATTCTAATACCTTATCATTCAGCTTTAGCGTATTTTGTAAACCCAACAATGCACTATTGGCAACTCTACTGGTCACGTATTTATCAAGTATGGTTTTATAGTCCTCTTCTGCTCTATCTAATTCATTTAAATTGAAGTATGCCAAGGCTCTACTTTCATAGGCATATGGGATGAATGGAGACTGATCTAGCTTTTCAATAATTCGGGTGAACCCCTGAATAGATACTCTAAATTCTCTTTGTTCTAGCTGAATTTGAGCCTTTTTGTAGATGGCATCATCATAATACAATGATCTGCTGTAGCGATTGATGACAACATCTAAAGCTGTAATGGCTTCTTCGGATTTATCCTGAAAATCTCTTACCACTCCTTTTTGAAAATAGGCGTAATCAATATTCGGGTTGTTGTTTTCTATGGCTCTATCGTAATAAGATATTGCCGTGGCATACGCTTTATCGACATAATAACAATCTGCTAAACGTAGAATGGCATCATTATAATTTAACCTGTCTTGGACATTCTCAAGCGCGTCTACATATCGCTTGAAATAGATTCTCGCATTCGGATAATCCCTGGTATTGAAATATGAGTAGCCTAAACCATAATTAGCCTTCACATTATACTCGGATGAATTATTTCTTGAGCTGAATACTTTCTTATAGGCATCTATCGCAGCACTGTAGTTCCTTAAAGTGGCAAAAGCCTCTGCCTTCCAGAAATAAGAAGCTGAGACCAAGTCTCTATCGATTTGATACATTAATGACTTATCGAATAGCTGGATGGCTGTCTTGTATTTTGCTGTATTGAAGTATTCTGTTCCTTTGTAAAAGGTCACCTTCTGATAAGCTTCTTTAATACGATCACTTTTGTTTTCAATGCGCTCAATAAATGCAATTGCTCTTGTAAAATCATTTGTATTCAGAAAGGCTTCCGAAAGCAAATTATTGGCCTCAACCACGTAGCTCGAGGTTGGATATTGCTTTATAAATCGATCTAGGGCAATAATGGCTTGTGAATACTTCTTAGCCTCAAAGTTTACTTTGGCTACATTAAAAGCCGATTCCTCCTGAATGGCCTTATTGAACTCTAGCTTACTCGCCTTATCAAAAGCTGAGGTAGCAAATAGATAATTGCTTTGCCCTACATAGAGCTGACCCAAATAATAAGACGCATACTGAGATAAGGTGTCATCTTTTAATGCAACTCTTTTAAAATCTTCAATTGCCGGTTCTGTATTGCCTAAAGCATAATTTGAATACGCAATTCTGTACAATGTCTGTTCTGTTATGGAACGTTCTGCTAATTGTCTGTACAAACCATAATACTCAAGACTTTCTTCGTATCTGGATTCTTCAAAAGCTGCTTCTCCAGCCAATTGATAGATTTGATATAGGTAGTCTAATTTTGAGCTTGCTGTTTCAATATCTTTATAATTAGATGCGTATGTCAATAACTCGCCATACCTCTTTTGCTTGTAATAAGAACTGGCAATCATAATTGGCACCCTGTTCTGATACTTAGCAGACTCTTCTGCCTTTTTTAGATCAATGAGTGCTTTATCGTAGTTACCATCTATGTAGGCTAAAAAGCCTGCGTAGTAGTTCGCATCGGCATAATACAACCCCTGCTGTCTTTTCGCGATATCGAAATACTTGATTGATTCTTCCTTTTTATTCAAGGAGAAAGCTGAATAGGCAATTTTGAAATTTGTTTCTGCTTTCTCTTGTGGATTGAGAGCTGCTAGATTTGCCATTTTGAGGTAGCGATTTGCCGTGGCATAATCAGCTGCATCGAAAGCAGAGGATCCTAAACTATAGTAGGCCTTCGCTGCTTTTGGGTGATTGGGATACTTCTTTACAAATGTAGAGATGAGCTGTGTGCCATCTGCATTATTGAGGTTTAGGGCACAATAAGCCACATAGTACTCGGCATCAGCTTTTTTAATTTCATCAGTACCTTTTTCAATGTACTGTTCAAACTGTTCTCGGGCTGCGCTATACTTTTCCTTATCGAGTAACTCTATTCCAAAACGGAAATATTGATTCTCGTTATTCTGATGGTAAGTATCCTGAGCTTTTAATGACCCGAAAACAAAACTGGCGAGGATAAAAATTGAAACGACCTTTCGCATTAGTTTGATTTTGCTTCCTTAAACACTAAACAGGTTTTTCTCGTGATTATTGCTGCTAACATGTCACATCTCATTAGTGCATCATTTTGAATATCAATTCCCTTAAAATCTCTTGTTCTTTCTGGCTACCAGCATTCACCCCCTTCGACTTTAGATCAGCCTCTCTCAAATGAGAGATATTCTGCATCACCTTCATTAGGTTATAATGACCCGCAGCGGCTTTGTATTCCTTTAATACAAAAGGCGGAACGCGCAAAGCACTAGCAAGTCCAGAATCTGATTTATCCTTAGCAGAATGTAATATTAAAAGTTTAGTGCAATAACCATAGAGCAATGCAAGCATTGGTATAATTGGGTGTTGCCTTATGTTGGCACTAAAGTAATTTACAATCTTGGTGGCCTTTAGCACATCTCTTGTTGAAAGGGCTTTCTGTAGCTCAAAAACATTGTAGTCCTTGTTTATTCCCACATACTTTTGAATGTGAGCCTGAGTAATTTGTTTTTGTCCGTTTAAGTTGATTTCTATTTTGGAAATCTCATTATCAAGCCGTTCTAAATTATTGCCAACGTGCTCCGCTAAAAGCTGTACTGAGTTATAATCTATGCTCAAGCCTTTAGAAGAAACGTGAGACTCTATCCATTTGGGCAAATCCCAGTCTTTAACCTTGGTTGTGGTCACTAAAAGAGCCTTTTTTCCAACCGCTTTAGAAAGTGGCTTTCTACCATCTAGCTTCTTATGCTTATGTGCAAAAACCAATACAGTAGATGGTACAGGACTATCAAGGTAGTCGAGCAGTAATTTCTGCCCTTCTTCCTTATTCAAATCTTGAATATCCTTTGCTTCTTTTACCATAACCAACTGACGTTCGGCCATCATGGGAAAGCGTCTAGCGTTGGTAATAACTTGCCCCATATTTACGTCCTTTCCGTACAATACAGTTTGGTTGAAGCCTTTGTCGGCCTCTTGTAAACAATGCTCTTCGATATAATTAGTAATCTGGTCTATATAGAAGGCTTCTTCTCCTTGAAGGAAGTACACGGGGGCATACTTTCCTGACTTCAATTCCTTCAAAACCTGATCGGGATGTGAACTCATAGTTTGATATCAAATATAGTCACTACTAGGAATTTTCAGATGCTTTGAACCTATACTTTTACATGCGGTTTATATTTGTACTAAATAAATGGTGATGGTACAGAATTGGATTGAAAAAGGAATAGCGCATTGCAAAAATACTGAGTTCGAAAAAGGGGTTGAATGTTTCGATAAAGCCTTGAGTTTAGAACATGAAAACATTCAAGCGCTTTACAACCGAGGCAGAGCACTTTCGCGAGTTGGCAATCTTAAAGCTTCTTTGAATGACTTTGAAAAATTAACCCAAATTCAGCCAAGCAATCCTTCATATATTGGGGACTATGCCGTGGCACTGTATCTAAATGAAAAGAATGACGAAGCACTAACCCAATTTAACTTGGCTTTAAGCTTAGAACCAGAGAACCCGTACAGATATGCCTCTCGGGCCTTCTATTACGACCGCATAGGCAAATTTGAAGAATCTATTAAAGACTATGAAAAAACGATTGAGCTTGACCCTGAAGACGCCATAGCCATGAATAACAAGGGATTGGTAGAAGAAAAGCTCGGTTATAAAGACAAAGCAAAGTCGAGCTTCGATAAATCTAATAACCTGATGGGCTATGACCCCGATAAATCCCCCGCATTAAAAGACGCTCAGGCTACAGCTCAACAAACACCACCAAGCCAAAATGAAGCACAATCGCCAGATTTTGACAATAAATGGGATGTGATCAAATCAGTATTCACCAAAGAGGGTTTCAAAGACTTCTTAAGCTTTAGTAAAGGAATTGTTAAGAAGAAATAGATTAAGATTTAAACAGTACTTATTAAATTGGGCAAAACTTGACTTATGAAAACAGCTAGAATCATACTCACCGCAATATTTTTCTTTATTAGCCTAGGGATTGTGAAAGCCCAATCTGTCTCTAAAGAAGACCAGATTAAGATGGCCGTATTGGCTGCTCCTCCTCCTGAACGTGATGGAGCCCATGTCTTTGGTTTCAATGAGGCAGGTGAAATGGTCACCTTGAGAGAAGGCGCCAACAACTTTGTAGTCCGTTCAGATAATCCAAATCAAGCTAGTTTTGAAGTAGTGAGCTACCCGAAGGATGTTGAGCCATTTATGGCAAGAGGAAGAGCACTCAAAGCTGAAGGGAAAAACCGTGGTGAAATACTTCAAATTAGAGAAGAAGAAATGATGAAAGGCACGCTTCAAAAACCTAATTATGGTTCTACGTTAGCCATTTACTATGGAGAAAATGCTACATACAATCCAGAGACAGATAAGCTAGAAGGCGGTCAGTTCCGCGATGTTATGTATACGCCTTTAGCCACAGCTGAAAGCACTGGTTTACCTGAAAGACCAAATGCTAAAGGTCACCCTTGGGTTATGTTCCCAGGTAAATACCGAGCACATATCATGATTACCCCGGCAAATAACTAATAAATAAAAAAACCCAATAACTCGGGGTTTTTTATTTAATTCTGTTAATCATTTGCTATCCAATCACCTATCTCTAGTACCTGATCAATCACAGCATCTACTTTATCATTAGTAAAGGTCTGAACCAGTTCCAAATACGTGCTGAGCTTATCCCATATTTCATCAAACTTTGCTTGAAAGGCAGAGGTATCTGCATTTTCTCCACCTGTTGCCACTGCATTTCCAGCATCCCATACATCTTCTAATACCTTATCAGTATCAGGCTTTTTATAGGTCATTGCAAATTTTAGAGCCGGATCTAATATTGGCCAAACCTGATTGAACACTTCTGCAAAAGAAGGATCAGTACCAGTACCTAAAGGCTTAAATGTGATTGTCTTATTCTTGATCGCATTCTCAATTGCTGCAATCAGTCTTTTCTTCTGAACTTTTCTAGATGCTCGATTCGCTTTTCTTTCAGCTTTTCCCATAGTATTGTGTTTTTATGTTTGTTCATACAATATGGAAAAATATAAAGACAATTAATAGCCAGCCACTTTGTCGATAATATGCTCTAGCGAGTCTCCGTTTATGAGTTTGTCAATGTTGCTTCTAAGTAATTTTAAGACTGATTCTGGTGAAGATACACTAGCCACATGAGGTGTAATGGTGACATTCTTATGAGCCCATAAAGGGTTCTCTTCGGGTAGAGGTTCCTCACGAAATACATCTAATAAGGCCCCTGACAAATGACCTTGATCGAGCGTATGAATTAAGTCATCTTCAACTAAATGGTTTCCGCGAGCTACGTTAATTAGGTATGCTCCTTTCTTCATTTGGTTGAACAAATCTGCATTTAGGATAGACTCTGTATGAGGCGTAACCGGTAACAGATTTACCAATACATCAAAATCTTTTAAAAAGGTTTCGCGCTGACCTCCAGAATAACAAGTAACGCCATCAAGAGATTTTTTAGACCGACTGTACCCACTAGTTGTAAAACCTAAATCGGCCAAATGTAAAGCACAATGTGATCCTAGCACACCTAAGCCCATGACTCCTACCTTTAGGTTTTGATAAGGAAGTCTATCCCATGCCTTCATTTTTTGATTTCTTAGAACTGATAGCATACTTCTTTGATAAAGCATAACTCCCATAATGACATAGTTCGTCATATCTCTGGTGAGATATGGGTCTACAATTCTTGTAATTGGGACACGAGCGGGTATCTGAGGATCGTTTACCAAATGATCTACACCTGCACCAAGAGAACTGACCCATTCCAAGTTTGGTAGTCTTTCAATTACCCCAGCATCAAGCGGCTTCCAAACAAACAGCGCCTTAACATTACTCAAGTCATCTTCCGTTGGCCATACATGGACTTTTTCAACAGTCTCAAACTGAGTCAATCTTTCAACCCATTCTTTAGGATCCCAAACTTTAGTTGCAATGAGTATTTCTATTTTCTGCTTATCCATTTGTTGTTTTTTATGTAGAACCGCCAAGGTTTAAGAGCACCTTCTTCAGCATAATCAACCCCTATCCTCGTACGCTTTTCAATGTCGCTATCACAAATCGCGGGCTGATCTTCTATCCAAATTTCATTTCCCAATAAATCTAATCCATAATGGGCTTTAAAGTTAATACCTAAAGCTTGACTCAAGGTTCCCGAACCAGAAGAAAGCGATTTGTCAAGCTTATACATATTCCTTCGCTTCTGCATAAGTCCTATACCTTCAATTGGTTCAATCGCACGAATCAGAACGGCATCTGCATTATCGCTCTTATTCGTTACCACATTGAATAAATGATGGATACCGTAACAGAGGTAAACATAGCTGTAACCTCCATCTCCATACATAACTTCAGTTCGTTTAGACCTTAGACCGTTATTCGCATAGCAAGCTTTATCGTTTATACCCGAATAAGCTTCCACCTCTGTTATTCTACCCACAGCTAAACCTTCACCAGAATTCGAATAAATATGTTTACCCAAAAGCTCTTTAGCAACCAGAACCACATCATTCCGCTCATAAAAGTTTCTTGCTAATTTAGCCATCTCGTAAACTATTGTTCCTGAAAAGAGTATAACATTGCGAATCTAAAATCTCATTAATCATGAAAAAAACATTATCACTAATAGTAGTACTTTTTGTTTTTGCTGTAGGCAATACGGCATTTGCCCAAAGAGGGCCAGCAGCTAGTCCAACTGCAACCGTAAAGCAGATGGTTGGAAATACTGAAATGGAAATCATCTATTCTAGACCAAGTTTAGACGGTAGAGATATGGCCAAATTAGCTCCTGCTGGTAAAGTGTGGAGAACTGGTGCCAATGCGAATACAAAAATCAACTTTAATAAAGACGTTATGCTTGGTGGCAAGTCTGTTCCTGCTGGCGAATATTCTCTTTATTCTATCCCTGGTGATTCTGAATGGACCATTATCATAAACAAAGCTAAATCTTGGGGAACGCAGTATGACGAGTCTCAAGACGTTGTGAGGTTTACAGCTACACCTGAAATGACATCAGCTTCTGTTGAAACATTTAGAATTGATATGACAGACTTTGATAAGAACTCAAAGGATAGTGCAAACATTGAACTGGCTTGGGGTAACGTATCCGTTAAATTCCCAATAAAGGTGATGAACTAAAAAAGAATCAACTTCTTAAAAGGGCTCTTCTGTAAAAGATGAGCCTTTTTTTATATTTGAACCACAAAACTAAATTATGAAGAAGCTTACCTACCTATTCGTGTGCTTATTTTTAGCGACATCAGCTTTTGCACAAATACAAATGCCTGCCCCTAGCCCAACCTTTGAGTTGAAAGGAACAGTAGGCCTAACTGAAGTTAAAGTAGTCTATTCTAGACCTAGTGCAAAAGGTAGAGAAGTAGCTGGAAACTTGATTCCCTATAACGAGGTTTGGAGAACTGGTGCGAATGCTTCTACCAAAATTACATTTTCAACTGATGTGAAATTAAATGGTAATCCTGTTCCTGCAGGAGAGTACGCACTTTACACGCAATTCACTGAAGAAGTTGCCACCATCATTTTAAGCAAAAACCTCTCTTGGTGGGGTTCTTTAGGCTACGATGCTAAAGATGACTTACTGAGGTTTGAAGTACCAGTAAAGCACCCAAGCAGTATGTACGAGACCTTTACGATGAGTTTCTCTGACTTTACTATGAATTCAGCTAATCTGAACATGAAATGGGAACACACAAAAGCAATGTTCACCATTGAAAGCGAAGTTGATCCAATTGTAATGGCGCAAATTAAAGCTCAAGTAATTGATGCAACTCCAGTTAACCCAAGCATCTACTACCAAGCAGCTGGCTACTACTACGATACAGAACGTGATAGCGACTTGGCTCTAGAATGGGTAAACAAGGCCATTGAAGGGAACAATCAGAAACAATATTGGGTAGTGCATTTAAAAGCAAAACTGCTAGTGAGACTTGGAAAGAAAAACGAGGCGATGGCAGCTGCAAAAGAGTCAATCGAATTGGCAAAAGCAGGTGACAATCCTGACTATGTTCGTTTGAACGAAAAGCTTATCGCTGATATGAAATAAGAAACAACCTATCTTAATTATATGAAAAGGCTACTCTCCTATTAAGGATGAGTAGCCTTTTTAATTTCCTTAAAAATTCTAAAATTGGAGTAAATAAACACAACATGAATATTTTAGAAAAACTAGGACTGAATGATGATGAATTCATCAATCAGCAAAACATTGACAATCTAAATAGCCCACTTTCTAAAGCGGATCTATTAAAGGAACCCGAATCTATTAAACTAGGGTCATTTGAACAATCAAGTTCAGAACAAAACAGTTTATCATTAAACTTTAATGCCCAATCAAACGCATCTATGCAGGTTTTCAATTCTGATGATGATACTGATGACAATGAACTGCTTGCGATAAACAATCCGGATGGTTTTATTCCATTCAATAGTCAGGTACCTGTAATCAAGTATTTGCTCAGCGTGAAGGCGGGATTAGACGGATCTACTTCTATAGGTAAACTTGATTTAGGAATTGAGGCTAATGCTAGTTTAGAGGCTATGGCTTATCTAACACATGACGGTTCTGAAAAGCTTGCAGAAGCCTTATTGATAGATATGAAAGACTTCCCTTCAATTCTTTCTTTGGCAAATGTTCAAGCTATGAAAGAAGGCGATGCCATAGCAATTGAAACTGAGGCCAAACTTGGTGCAAGCCTATCTTTCGAACTCTCCGATGTATTTACCGCTGGGCTATCTGGGCTGACAAAAGTGTTAGAAAGCGATAAACTCATCTCTCTAGACATTAGTTCCGGGGTGAAAATTGGAGCCAGTTATGCTCTTGAAGACAGCTACCAACTCATATTTGTAAAGGACACTTCAACTGCGGGTTTTAACCTAAAAGTTTCAGTTAAAAAGGCCAATTCCAAATCTACTTCTGCCAGTGCCTCTGCAGGTGTTAGCGTTGGATTCAACGACCCCAACCTATTTTCTTCCGTCATAAATGGAAAAATTGATTCTCTCGTTAGTCAAGTTGTTGGTATTGCAGATGATGTCTATGAACAGATTGAAGGAAAACTCAATGATGTTACGCAAAACTTAAATACTGAGGCAGAAACAGCTGTTCAAAAACTCTTAGAACATTTTGGTATTGAAGATGTCTCTGGCAAATATGAACAGCTTAAAGACAAATTGGACGAGCTGAAGCAAAAGATAGAAGAAAACATAACAGAGACTGCAAAAGAGAAACTTGAACTATCTATTGGATTCGAATACAGTAAAGTAACTACCAACTCAACATTATTGACTGCTGCTTTAAATAGCGAACTGTTCTCGATTGATGACGGAAACGTATTTAAGCAACTACTCCTCTTCAATCCACAGCCTTTAATTGAGGCGGCTACAGATAGCACCTTATCTTCAAAAATTAAAGTGAATGATTCCTTGAAAGCGCACATGAGCAAGACCAGTTCTAAGTGGGGTATTACTATTGGATTTGGGAAGTTTAAGATTGGAGGTTCGGACACCACTACTAAAGAATTCTCTATCTCAACTAATTTAGAAGGACACCAAAAAGTGAGTTTCGATGGTGTTAGAGGATATAAAGAAGTGGGTTCCTTAGGTGGGTTTTCAGACCAATGGAGTGTTGGATTTAACCCGGAAATGTCAAAATTCTCTAAGGAACAAGATCCTGCACCACAAGAATTCGATAATAGCTATGTGCTCATGATGGAGCACTTCGCTAATAAATTCAGAGGAAAGAAAGGAGAAAAACAACGGATAGCGGGTACTGTAGATACTGCGGTTTGTTGGGGCATTATTCCTATTGAAGAATTTGAAAACACCTTAAACCCCATTTGGAATACATTAGAAGCGGGCAAAACAAAAGGTAGCGTAACTTTGAACACGAGTTTAAACTTTACCCCTCAAGCATTCAAATCTATTTGTCAGTCTTGGTTTCAACTTCTAAATAATCCTGCAGCCTATGATGCATTTCTGGCTAAGGTCTTTGCCATGTCAATGCCATATCTAGAAGATTATGATGCACGAAAGAAACCTAATACGCGTGAACAAACCTATGCAAGTCTTTGGCTTTCCTATCTTAATGGGAGCCTAAACGCACAAAGTTTGTCGATAACAGCTCAAAATCATCTTGAGAATGACCACCGTGACTTGGCAAGACTAGAGGGTAAAATGGGTTCAGGAAGTATGAGTTCAATAATTAAGATGAATCCTTCAACCAACTCGCGTTGGAAATCTTTTGGAGAAGGGATCAAGAATTATCTGGAATACTACAACAGCAATGAATATCCAGATTTCCGTCAATCTATTAGACAATGCTTCCAAGATATGAAGTCAATATGGGCTCAATCTTTTGATACGCGAGTCTTTGGAAGTTACATAAACAAATTAGCGGTAGATAATGAAGCAGCTAAAGAGATGAATGGGGTTCTAACTGTTTCCTATCAGGATAAATCCAACAATAAGAAGAAATTAGTATTTAAGAACACTTAATAAATATGGCCTCGAATGTGTATTTTCGAGGCCATCTATCTTATCTCTTCGGGCAACTTTTACACATCTTCTTACCCTTCTTTTTGAATTTCTTGCAGCACTTTTTGAAACAACAATCTGCCTGAGTAATGAAGGGACTTACTGGTAATTGGTCCTTAAATGAATGACACTCTTCTGCCCACTCCTCGGTATCATTAATCTGCCTCATTTTATTTAGACTTAATCTAAATACAAATAAAAAACACGTGCTAGAGAAGAGCAAAGTATTTCAGTAAATTCTATTTCAAAATTAAAGTCAAATGATAATCACAATACTACTCATCGCTATACTAGTGGTAGCATTAGCCCTCTTATATGCAATAAAAGATAGTCTTAATCAATGTATTAGAGGCATAGAAGCTATGAATAATAACCTAAATGAGATTAAAAAGAAAAAGGGAGCCTAAGTAAGCTCCCTTTCTTTATTCCATTTAATTCATTTCTACTCTACTGCTTGTAACTCTTTGGCTACTTCTTGTACTTCATCTAATACCCGCAGCAAATTGCCACTCCATATCATGGAAATGTCTTCTTCAGAATAACCTCTCCGCACCAATTCGAGCGTAACATTAAAGGTCTCGTCAGCGCCATTCCAGCCATCAACACCACCGCCACCATCAAAATCTGAACTGATGCCTACATGCTCTATGCCAATCTTCTCTACTAGGTAATCGATATGATCCGTAAAATCTGATACGTCTACTGGTGGTGCTTCGGCATTAACAGCCGCAGCGATTTCGTCTTTATGTTTCTCAAGAAATGCATCATATTCTTCTCTATAAGCTGAACGCTGGTCTCCGGTCATTGATCTGAACATGCCTCCAGGTTTAACTTCGAATCCTTCTCTCTCTGCAATTCTTGCCTGTACTTCATTCGCTTTTCTACGGTTGGCACTGTTCTTCTCAGAATCCACATAACTTCTAAATGCCACAGTCTGAATAACCCCACCGTTCTCTTTAAGCATCATCAACTGCTCATCATCAAGGTTTCTGCTCACATTGTTCATAGTTCTAGCAGATGAATGAGAAGCAATAACTGGTGCTTTAGAAAGTCTCATCATTTCCATATTGGCTTCTTTAGAAGGATGCGATAAATCAACCATGATCCCCCATTTATTCATCTCAGCCAGTACTTCTCTACCTAAATCACTCAGTCCGTTGTGTAACCAAACACTATCTCTTTCACCTGTATTTGAATCACTCAATTGGCTGTGTCCATTATGAGAAAGTGACATGTAGCGCGCGCCTCTTTCTGCAAATTCTTTTACTCTTGAAACGTCCGTTCCAACTGGGTAGGCGTTCTCAATGCCTATCATGGCTACTTTCTTACCTTCAGCAGCTATTCGTCTCACATCGTCAGATGTTAAAGCTAAACCAATGCGATCTGGTGCAATTTCCTCACAGAGTCTGTGAATCGCATTGAATTTGTCGTCTGCGTTTGCATAAGCTCTATCAAAGCCTTCTTCGTCTAGGTCTCCCTGTCCTGTATAGACAATAAACCAAGCTACATCTAGTCCGCCTTCTTCCATTTTTGGAAGATTAACTTGGGTAGAAAGTCTTTGGGTATAATTTACTTCTTCAGTAAAATTTGAAGTACGAATGTCGCAGTGCGTGTCCAAAGTAATGACACGTTCATGAATGCCTTGGGCATATTCCATCAGTTCTGTTTCTGTCATTTCTTCAACAGATTTTTCTGGAGCGGAACAAGCTGATGCCAATAAGGCGAGCATCAGCAAAAAGTTTAGTTTTAGTTTCATCGATCTTGTATTAGTTAATGCATAAACCTAATGATCTTTAGCGCAATTGAAAGGCTATTTTATTTAGATGGATGAGATTTTTCCACGCCCATAGTCGCATGCCTTGGCTCCTCAGCATATCGAGGGTCGTGAACATATTCTAGCTTTCGCATGGCAACCATCTCTATGCTCAAGAAATCAAACTCTTCAACAATCTTACCTGTAAGCTCATAAATCCCTTTACCTCTAAACGGATAGCGAGCTGCTACAGGGGGAAAGTGTGTGCTATCGATAAAATAGCCTTCACGATCTAGCCAGGTACCAAAACACATACGCTTGCCTTTAGAAGTTGTGGTATTCTTAATGTGTACCAAATAACCTACCATCTTCACCACCTTGTTTTTATAGTGATGCATCTCTCGCACCATTATATGCTTGGGAAAAGGAGGTTTTAATAAATCGAAGGGATTGCAAAGTGAAAAACCTAGCAATTCCTGTTGGTCGAAAGCATCTTCCAAAAGATCATAACTAAGCTCAGGGAGCTCAAAACGCTTAACCTCAGGATCGAATAAGAACTTGACAGGATGGGTCTTTTTATGATTCCCTAACTGAAAGTGAGCTTCCCAAAGCAAAGCTTTCTTTGAGGTACCTGTAAAGCGAAAAGCACCAATCCGAATAAGAATACTCAATTGATCAAGTGAAATCTCTACGCGCTTTAAGAAGTTATCGAAGTTCATAAAAACTCCATTTTCTTCTCTTTCCTTCAATATGGCTTCAGCCGCTCCAGTCTCTAATTCCTTGATAAAAGCCATGCCCATAAAAATGGTTCTGCCATAAATCGTGCAGAGGTATTCGCTTTGATTCACACAAGGTACTTGAACATCGGCTCCATGCATAAATGCCTCATGCGCATAGAGCTCTACTCTGTAGAAACCTCCCCCATTATTCATTGTGGCCACCATATATTCCAAAGGATAATAGGCCTTCAAAAACAAACTCTGATAGCTTTCTACGGCATAAGAAGCCGAATGCCCCTTAGCAAATGCATAGCCTGCAAAGCTTTCAATCTGACGCCAAATTTCTTTAGCCAAGCTTGGTGCGTAGCCCTTCTTTAAACAGTTAGAAAAGAACTTATTCTGCACTTTCTGAAACTCTTCTCTAGACCGATACTTACCCGACATTCCCCTGCGTAAAACATCCGCTTCACCCAAGGTGAGACCTGCAAAATAGTGGGCTACTTTAATCACATCTTCCTGATAAACCATCACCCCAAAAGTCTCGGGCATGATGTCGCGCATCACGGGATGTGCCTCATTTCGCCTTTCAGGCTCTCTAAACCGCAATATATATTGGCGCATCATACCGGACTGTGCCACTCCGGGACGAATCACGGAACTGGCCGCTACTAAGCCCAAGTACTCTTCAACCCTCAATTTCTTGAGTAGCATTCGCATAGCGGGCGACTCTACATAAAAACAACCAATGGCTTTGCCTTCGCGAAGAATCTCTTTCACCTTAGGGTCTTTCTTGAACCGCTGAATATCATGAATATCGAATGGTGGATCGTTAGGATGATTACGCTCAATAATCTCCAAACTATCCTTGATTTTACCGAGCCCTCGCTGACTCAGAATATCAAACTTATAGAGACCAATATCTTCAGCAACAACCATATCGAAATGGGTAGTTGGAAAACCCTTGGGCGGTAAATCTGTGGCCGTATAGTAATGAATAGGTTTCTCGGAGATGAGAATGCCTCCGGCATGAATACTGAGGTGACTGGGAAAGCCTTCGATATAACGCCCATAGCGCAACACCAACTGCTGCATTTCATCCAACTGATTAGGATGAACAGACTGAATACGGTCAATCTCATGCGGTGGAATTCCTAATACCTTACCCAACTCTCTCACCACTGCCCGAAATTGAAAAGTGCTGTAAGTCGCCAATAAAGCCGTATTCGGAAAGCGCTTGAAGATATACTGCGTAATGTCTTCTCGGTCCTTCCAAGAGAAGTCTACATCGAAATCTGGAGGGTTTTGTCGATAGAGGTTGATAAAACGCTCAAAATAGAGATCTAATTCAATAGGGTCTACATCGGTAATGCGCAGTAAATAGGCCACCACCGAATTGGCACCACTTCCTCTACCCACATAGAAGTAGTCTTTGCTCCGGGCATACTTACAGATATCCCAATTGATGAGGAAGTAAGACATAAAGCCCTGCTGTTTAATAACCTCTAGCTCAGTCCTAATTCGCTTGTAGATCTTTTCATTGGGCTTTTTATAGCGATATGGGAGTCCTTTTTTACAAAGTTCTTCCAGCATGGCGTAATCACCTTTATTACTGCCTGTATAGGTTTTGAGGTTCTTGTTCATATTCTCCCCCTCAAAATCGAAATGGATAGAACAACTATCGAGTAGCTTTTGCGTGTTCTCGATCATGTAAGGATAAGCTGCATAGATTCGCTTCAACTCATCAATATGTCGCAAAAAATCATCGGGGCTCGCTTCCTCTTCTTTGGGTAGTTTACTCAGCAGCGTGTTGTTATCGATAGACCGTAACAAGCGATGCGCATTGAAGTCGCGCTTCTTGATTTGCCATTTTCCCAGCCCATTCTGCTGACTCCTAAAAGTAACCGTTGGCAGCATTACCAGTTTTGACTTATCCATCTGATGAGGTGGGTAAATCAATCGAGGTAAATCGGTAGGCTTCACTCCTATGAATTCTAATTTACTTAGTTTAAAACCACTGTATTTAGTAAACGGATAAACGACATAAGCATGTCGGAATTTAGGTGCTCTCGGGGGAATGACTTCTTTTAAATGTAAGAACTGAGACAGATAATCATTCAGCTCTTGAAAACCCTTGTTGTTTTGTGCAATGGCTACAAAAAGCTGGTCGGCTCCATTTCTAAAATCTATCCCTAAAATGGGCTTTATATCGTATTTAGAAGATAATCGAACAAAATTAAGTGAGGCAGACGTACTATTGATATCGGTTAAAGCAAATGAAGACGCTCCTGCAGATTGGAGTTCCTGCAGGAGCGTCTTAGTATCAAACGTACCATATTTAAAGCTGTAATACGTATGTGTATTCAGATACATCTACTCCTCGATCTAGGTTGAAACGAAGAGTAAAATTACTAATTATTTTAGCAATCTAAAATAATTAGTAATCGATTTATCTTACATGGCCATTACCAAAAATGAAATACTTATTCGTTACCAATTGCTCGAGACCCAAAGGGCCTCTATGGTGAAGTTTATCGGTACTAATGGCTAGCTCAGCACCAACTCCCATTTCACCTCCATCAGTAAAGCGAGTAGAGGCATTATGGTAAACAGCACCACTGTCTACCTGCTCCATAAAGCGCAAAGCGGTCTTATTATTTTCGGTGATAATACTTGAGGAATGACCTCCAGAATAATGGTTAATCTTTTTGATAGCCTCATCAGTGCCAGATGCTAAACCCAAGGCAATCTTCATATCCAAGAACTCTTCAAACCAAACGTTATCGTCTTGAATCGCCTCTACATCCTGACCTAATTCTTGAGCTAGATCTGCCTCAGCAGACATGCTCACCTTAGCTTCCTTGAGCATTTCTTTTAAGTCGATTAATTTATCTTCTAGCTGCGGTAAGTCTTTATCTAGCAACACCTTATCTAGTGCATTGCAAGCGGATATCTTATCCGTTTTCGCATTCAGAATAACTTCTTTTGCCTTCTTCCAATCTGCCTCTTTCTCTACGTATAGAAAGTTATTTCCTCTACCACGAACTAGTACAGGGCACGTAGCGTGCTGTTTTACAAAGCTAATTAGACGCTCGCCACCTCTAGGTACAATCAGATCGATTGGCCTATCTGGGTTCTTCAAGAATTCTTGAACCTCAGCTCTTGGCATAGACAGGTAGGTAATCCAGTCTTTCTCTAGGCCATTTTCTTCTAATGCTTTGTGCCATAATTCAACAAGCATCAGGTTCGAGTTTTTGGCTTCTTTACCTCCTTTTAAGATGATTTTGTTATTCGCCTTAAAGGCTAAAACTGCCGCCTCGATGGTCACATCTGGCCTGGACTCATAAATAATCATTATGGTGCCAAAAGGAGCCGTTTTGTTGGTAATCACCAATCCGTCCTCTCTAATTCTTTCAGACTTGGTTTGACCCACCGGATCTATCTTTGCCTTCACCTCTTTAACAGAGTTGATCATTGAGTCAACCTTGTCATTGTTTACGACCAAACGGTCGCGCATGGCGATATCTCCATCCTTGAAGCTATCTAAGTCTTTCTGGTTTGCATCAATCAACTCTTGGCGATGCTGATCCATTTCACGGATCATGGTATCTAGTACTTTATTTTTTATCTCTGTTGTTAATAATTCCATTCTTACGCTACAAATTTTGTTCCTATCGTTTCTCCATTCAGTATATCCACAATGACGTTTTCACACTTTCCATTGGCGATATACGTTGTTATTTCCTTAGCCGCAGTTTGCTGTGCAATCTTCAATTTGGAAGACATTCCACCTCTACATTCAGCCTCTCCTTTTTCGCTTTTTTGTATATACTGACCAAGCTCTTCATCGGCTTTTACAGTTCTTATAATCTTGGTATGCTCCAAATCCGGGTGCCCATTGTAAAAGCCATTGGTATCCGTGAGCAAGATCATTACGTCCGCATCGACTAATTCCGCCACCAGACTTGCCAGCTCATCATTATCGGTAAACATTGAATTAGAGACAAAGGTAGCATCATCTTCATTGGTTATGGGAATAATGCCCTCGGCAATGAGGCCTTCGTAACAGTTAATCATATTGTCTCTCCACTGACCAAGAGTAAAATCCCGCTTTGTAGCCAAAACCTGTGCACACTTTAAGCCCCAATCGTGAAAAGTTTCGTAATACGTTCGCATCATTCTGGGTTGACCAACCGAAGAGAATACTTGCCTGCGTGTTTCCTTATCCGAAATTTCACATTCTCCCAATACCTCTTTACCGGCAATTACAGAACCAGATGAGATTAGGATGGGGATAAATCCTTCATCGTAAACTGCAGCCAACTGACGTACAATTTCAAGGATAATGGGTCTTAAAATTCGATTATCTCTATTGGTAAGCACATTGATACCTACCTTGATTACTACTCTTTTGCTAGTTGACATGTTGTTTAGGATAGTGCTGGTTTCAAGGCGTTATCGACTTTTCTTTCTTTGTCTTCTTGACCGATTTCAACAGCTCTATGAAAAGCAGAATATGCTGCTTCTTTTATGAGCTTACCGACATCATTATCATCCAAAGAGTCTAATGCTGCTTGAGTTGTCCCTCCTTTTGAGGCCACCTTTCGCATCCAACCGTTAGGTGATAGTCTATTTTTATTGAATAGCTCCACTGCACCTTCAAATGTCTGGCTTACAAGTGCCTTTGAATCATTATCTGAAAAGCCCATACTTTTAGCTGCCTCCATCATAGATTCCATAAAATAGAAAACATAGGCTGGCCCACTCCCAGAAATCCCGGTAGAGGCATCGATGAATTTTTCAGAATCAAGCCTAACAGATTTACCGGTGCTGTTTAGCAAATCTTCAACCATCCAGAGCTCAATTCGTGAAATCTCTGGGGCCGCCATGTAGGAAGTCATTCCTTTGCCTACCTGAGCTGGTAGATTTGGCATAGCTCTTACTACCTTCTTTATTCCTAAACCGTTCTGAAGCGACTCTATGCTTACCCCTGCCATGATGGAAATAACCAGCTGCTGATCATTCATCATTGGCTTCATTTCAGTCATGAGCTCATCATTATGATAAGGCTTTACGGCTACCATTATCATGTCGGCAATGGGTAGCACGTCTTCTAAATTGTCATAAACTGAATATGTCTGTGCTTTTTCACGAATATGTTCCACAACATCAGGAGACTTGTCATAGACCATAAGGTCTTCCTCTTTAAGATAACCTGATTTACCAATGGCAGCAGCATAGGTTAAGCCCATATTTCCTGCACCAATCACTAAGACTTTCATTCTGTTTTGTTTTGTAGATATATAGTTGATCACCCCTCCAGATTTGAATGGGTTAAATAATTACGCGTACGATATTAGATTACAGGGTAATGGTTCGGATGAACAGCCCTGACGCTGAAGTATTGAACAAGTTACCGATTGAAGATTGTATTTTCTCTCGTTGGCTTTTCATAGATATGAAAACCTAACACTTATTAGGTGAAAATGTTAGCCAAATAGATAGAAATCCTGAAAACGATTGAAATTCACACTCTAATTGATCTACAATTCAAATAAAATACGGAATTCTTACTCGAATTGAGTTTTTAGGTAAGCCAGTAACAGCCTAGGCCCGTAGCCTTTAGCAGCTTGCATTTTGCTGTAAGGTGAATCACCAAAAGCTACACCAGCAATATCTAAATGAACCCAAGCTTTGTGATCTTCGGTAAATACCTCTAAAAATTTAGCTGCAGTAATCGCACCTGCCAAAGGCTTACCACTATAATTTCTAACATCTGCAATATCAGAATGTAGATCCGACTTGAAATCATCGAATAGCGGTAATTGCCATACCCTCTCATGGGTTTCATAACCTGCCTTTTCGAGCCCTTCTTTCATCTCATTATTATTGGTAAACATTGCTCCGGCTGAATAGCCTAGGGTCATTAAACTGCTACCCGTTAACGTGGCTAAATCAATAATTTGATCCGGATTGAAGGTTTTAACTGCATAATTAAGTGCATCAGCCAATACTAAGCGACCCTCAGCATCAGTGTCAATCACCTCAATACTTTTTCCAGAATAAGATCCAATTACGTCACCAGGCTTAATACTATTAGCATCTACTGCATTTTCAGCACTACCCACTATTCCTACGAGATTAACAGATAATTTGAGCTTAGCAGCTAGTTCAATTGTCCCTAATACTGCTGCTGCTCCACCCATGTCTGATTTCATGTGGTGCATGTTGTTAGAAGGCTTAATGGATAGTCCGCCTGTATCGAAAGTTATTCCTTTCCCTACTAGTGCTATAGTCTCGCTTCCTTTTTGGCCATTATACTCACATTGAATCAGTACTGACTCATGTCTTGAACCTTGGCCGACAGCTAAATGTGCATCAAAGCCTTTCTCCACTAATTCCTTCTCTCCTAAGACTGTACAACTGTATCCGTACGTTTTGGCGGAATCCTGTGCCCATTGTGCAAGGAATCGAGGCACTTTTACATTTCCTGGCGCATCAACCAATGCCATAATTGATTTCATGGTGTCGGCAGTCGCCACAGCATTGTCCAGCACGGATTGGCTATAGCTATCCGTTTGAATTAGGACTTCAAACCCCTCATTTAATAAGGAAGATGTTGATTTATTCTCTGTCTTTAAGCTACCTATTTGATAAGTAGATAAGCCTAAACCCAAAGCACAGGCTTCTTGGTAATCTCCAGACAAATGTTCAAGCTTTACACCTATCTGATTCTTCCATTGCTTATTTCTTTTATGAGCAAGCCACCTGAATGCCTCAGAGGCTTGAGAAAAGTCTTTCTCATTGCCTAGTCCTATTAAGTAAATCCATTGCTTGCCGTTTCTTCTCGGTAGAGACATTAGCTGTTTAAAATTACCATCGAAGAATATCTCTTCAGTAACTCCAGCCAATTGAGCAATAAGCTCATAGTCTATCTTACCTTTAAGAAATGGAACCACTATTGATTGTGCATCTTCTAAATTCTGTATCTGCTTAAAAATCATTATTCTTTATGACTAGATTTTATGCTCTGTAGAAATTGATTGTTACGATTAACTCAACACAAGACGATTAGTTTTCTTGGTTCTGCCTTTTGAACGTGAGCTTGTAATAAATAAGCAAACCACTAAGCACGAAGATGATTGAATTGGCGATGATAACAGGTAATAAGTTCAGTGAAAAAGCGTAAATCAGCCAAACTATGGTACTTGTAATCACTATGAGTAGCATATTCAAACTAAGATCACCAGCTGATTTTGACTTATAGGTTTTTACTACTTGCGGAATAAATGTAATACTACTTAATAGTGCACCAAAGTGGCCCATGATTTCTGTCCATTCCATATTTAAAAAATTAGTTCTTTGAAAAAGGGTGTCTCTCAATCTACTGATTCAAGACTTAAATCGTAGACTTTATAAGTTTTTTCGACTAGAATTTACTTTTAAACTCATCAATTTTCAGGCTCAATACAATATCTATTGACTGAATGACAAGGAGTTGATTATATTCGCGCAAATCTCTCTTCATGCGACTTGGACAATTATCACGACAGCTAGAAATTTCACCTGACAAAATTGTAAAGGTATTAGCCGATAATTTCCGTGAAGTAAACAATCACCCCAATATTAAAATCACTGAAGAGGAGCTCGCTTTTTTGGTGGTACACTTTACCCCAGCGACTCCTAAAGCTGAACCCGTTGCAGAAAAAGAATCTGTTGCTGAACCTCTCGCTGAAATAAATGATGCGCCTGAGACTGAAGAAAAGGAATTGGTTAAAGAAGATGCCATAGCCCCAGCGTATGTGGAAGCCCTTCGCCCACAGGTGATTACTCTTGAAGAAGAATTCAATGCTCAAAAGGAAAACTTAGAGGCTTACAAAGCAGAAAAAGTGGAACTAGAGGGATTGAAGGTTGTGGGAAAGATTGAACTTCCTGAGCCTCCGGTTAAGAAGGAAAAACCTAAAAAGGAGCAAAAGGAAGAGTCGGATGAAATAAAACATCTTAACCGGAGACCCCGGAACGGAAGACAGTCCGGAAATCGTAAACCAATGCTTAGCCCAGTTGAATACCAGAAGAAAAAAGAGGAACGTCTAGCCAAAAGAAAAAAAGAGGCTGAGGAAAAAAGGCTAAAAGAGCTCAAAAAGAAACATTACGAGACTCAGGTTAAGAGCAAACTTCAACAGCCTAAGAAAAAGAAGAAAACAGCTAATCCTCAAACAGTTGTTACCCCAGAGAGCAAGTCAAATACTACTCAAAAGTCTAAATCCAACAATCCTGTAAAAAGGTTTTGGCTGTGGTTAAATGGAGCTTACGATAAGTAGTCATCAACTTTCTCTTCTAAATCATCTCTCATTTTTCACTTTAATCACCTCAGCCATTACGCTTAGGGCAATCTCTTTTGGAGATAAAGAATTAATAGGTATTCCTATGGGGGCATGTATAAAATCTATTTGTTGTTCAGTAAAACCATACTCCTTTAATCGGTCAACTCTTTTGGCATGACTTCTTTTACTTCCTAGTGCGCCAATGTAGCTCACCTCACTATCAATCAAAATCTTAAGTGCCTCATCGTCAATTTTAGGGTCATGCGATAGTATTACGGCAAACATGTTACGGTCTAAGCTTAAATCTGGAAGAATTTCCTGTGGCCATTTGACATGCAGTTGATCCGGTTTGACATCATAGATGGTCTTTTTCGCAAAAGTATCTCTGGGATCAATTACAATCGTTTCAAAATCGAATTTTTCAGCGAGGCTAATCATTTCTGAGGTTATGTGTGCAGAACCGATTAATAGCATCTGTTTCTTTGGCGCAAAAACATGGCAGAAGTACTCAATACCATCCGCTTGAATCACTCCATTGAGATCTCTTTTGTAGTAATCTTGTAAGGCTTGATTCAAATCATCACTAAGCTTGTTTTCTATGGTCGGATCAATGAACAAATTAAGACCACCTTCTTTTAGCTCCGTTAAAACAACCAAGCCCTTCTTTTGCAGCTTATACGTTTGAATGATATCCCAATCAGCATCGTTGAAAAACGGAGCTATATGAACTGATAAAGCGCCACCGCAGCTTAACCCTACTTCCCAAGCATCCTCATCTGCTACTCCATATGTGACTGTTTCTGGCTTTCCACTTTCTAAAACCTCTAATGCTTTGGCGAAAACCGCATTTTCAACACAGCCCCCACTTACTGAGCCAATCATCTCTCCCGTATTACTAACTAGTAAGGTAGATCCTGCAGGCCTAGGCGAACTTCGCCAGGTCTTAATCACCCTCGCCATAGCAAATGGTTTATTTTCTAACTTCCATTTATTTATACTTGCATAGATTTCTTTCATACTTCAGCTGTTTCTTTTTATAATCAATAGGAAGAACAATGGTTTGCTTATGAACGTTAATTATTCCTCATAATTTGCAGCGGTAATTTTAATTACGTGATTAACTCAAGAGAATAAAACTAATGGCCTTCTTAACATTTACATCTGCGCTAAAGAGGTTCTTCCCCAGCTTGAAAAACCACAAAATTGAAGCAGCAGAACTCGAAAAAGTGTTTGAAGAATTGAATCAAGAATATCCTGGAATTAAAGACTATTTATTAAACGATCATTCTAACATCAGAGAGCACATAAATGTATACATTAACGAAGTACCTTTGGCCAGTAAAGAGATTTCGAATCAAACAATAGAATCTGATACCCGAATTCACATTAGTCAAGCAATATCAGGTGGATAAAAAACTCTACGATAATCACGGAAGACAACTCAGCTATTTGAGGTTAGCAGTTACTGAAAGATGTAACCTGCGCTGTTTCTATTGTATGCCTGAAGAAGGATTACCCTGGAGCACTAAAGATCAGCTACTTACTTTTGAAGAAATGCTTCGCTTGGTCAGTATTTTGGCCGATTTAGGCATTAACAAAGTTCGTATCACAGGAGGCGAGCCTTTTGTGCGAAGAGACCTTATTCCATTTATGGCTGACCTCAGCCAAATCCATGGCATAAACAAAGTAAACATTACCACGAATGGCACTGCCCCTCTAAAGCATATTGATGCGATGAAAGCCATTGGCATTCATTCGGTGAACCTAAGCTTCGATAGTCTAGATCCAGCGCGGTTTTTTGCCATTACAAGGAGGAATGAATTTGATAAAGTATGGGCATTCTACAAAGGCTTATTGGAGGCAGAGATAAAGACGAAAATCAATGCTGTAGTCATGCAGGAGCATAATTTGGATGATATCATTCCAATGGCCGAGCTCACCTTAAAAGACAAGGCAAACGTACGTTTTATCGAAGAAATGCCGTTTAATGGAGGTAGTAAAGGTTACCAACCCATTGAATGGAACTACAAGAAAATACTCGAACATATTCAATCAGTTTTTCCATCTATTGAGCGACTAGACGATGAAAAGTCTTCAACGAGTTACAATTATAGACTACCCAATGGTATAGGCTCATTTGGTGTAATTCCTGCCTATTCTAGAAGTATTTGTGGCACCTGCGACCGTATTAGATTGACACCTAAAGGTGAATTAAAAACTTGCCTTTATCAGAATGGTGGCTTTAGCTTTAGAGACTTTATGAGAGCAGGTGCGAATGATGATGATATTAAACAGAAGTTCCTCCGGCTGTTCCAGAATAGAGCCAAAACAGGTTTTGAAGCTGAAAAACAGAAAACAAAATCAAGCTCATTTGAGAGTATGGCCACAATAGGTGGCTAATATTGAATGATGGATGTCTAACGACTCAGGATGAAACTAAGAATAGATTTACTCCAAAACCAAATTTCTACCCCTGCCCTAAAGGGTGAGGCGACAACATCCATTCAGGGGATTAAAGGGTATTTTTTAAATGCATACTTGTTTATAAATCTATTCTCTCCTATCAATAAATTAACAATTCTTGTGCACTGAGCACTAATCACTTATACACCTATGATAAGCTACCAAGACGCACTAAATATAATTCAAGATTTCCCCTTCAAACTAACTACCGAGTTAGTAGCAATCACCAATGCCAACGGAAAGGTACTGGCAGAAGATATTACAGCTGATCGTGATCTCCCACCCTACGATAGGGTTACAATGGACGGAATAGCCATTAACTATGATGCATTTGAGAAAGGCCAGCGAAACTATGTGATTATAGAAACCATTGGTGCGGGTGTACCTCAAAAGACTATTGCAGAGACTGGTAAATGCGTGCAAATCATGACTGGTGCGATTATGCCGAAAGGATTAGATACCATCATTCGTTATGAAGACATTACCATTGAGGGAAATGTAGCCACGATTAATGAAGAATCAGTTAAACGTGCACAGAACATACACTTTAAAGGTGAAGACCGAAAGCAGGGTGAAGTTGTCTTGAAGAGAGGCACGGAATTGGGGCCCACAGAATTGATTGTTGCTGCTGCAGTTGGTTGTAGTGAATTGAGCGTATATAGCATGCCCAAAGCGGCTATCATCACAACAGGTGACGAACTTGTAGATGTGCATGAAATCCCAGACGCACATCAAATCAGAAGGTCTAGCAATTACGGAGTTCTAGCACTATTGAAAAGCTGGGGTATTGAAGCGAAACAGTTACACTTAAAAGATAATAAAGAACTGTTATTTAGAGAGTTATACTCACTAATTGAATCTTATGATTTATTAGTAATAACCGGTGGTGTATCGCGTGGTAAATTCGACTTTCTTCCTGAAGTAATGGAAGAACTAAATGTTCAAAAGCATTTCCATAAGGTTAAGCAACGACCAGGTAAGCCCTTCTGGTTTGGCTCAGCGCCCAACGGAACAACAGTATTCGCTTTACCAGGAAACCCCGTTTCATCTTTCGTCTGTGCAAACGTCTATTTGAAATTTTGGCTCAGAAAATCACTTGGGCTGAATGCTAATTTAGGATATGTAAAACTCAGCAATGATGTGACTTTTAAGAAGCCACTCACCTATTTCTTGGAGTGTAGCGTTAAGTGCAACGTATCTGGAGAAAGGATTGCCGAAACATTTAAAGGCAATGGTTCCGGTGATTTTGCTAATATGACTATGGCAGATGGCTTTATTGTTCTACCCGAAGAAAAGAATGAATTCTTAGCAGGCGAAGTTTATCCGTATATTCCATATAGAAATTCAATCTAATGAGTAAAGAATTTACCCATATCGATAAAGACAAACCATCTATGGTAGATGTCGGCAATAAGACAGAAACCCAAAGAAAAGCTATTGCGGAAAGTATAGTGCAACTCCCTGCTGATATGGCTATACATATTCATGATGGAGAGATTAAAACTTTGAAAGGACCCGTTTTCCAAACAGCGAATATTGCTGGTATTCAAGGGGCTAAAAGAACATGGGAATTGATTCCAATGTGCCATCAAATCAATTTGAATAAGGTGGGGATAGATATTACACTAAGAGAGGGTTTGGAAGTGTTAATTACATGTGAGGCTAAATGCAGTGGCAAAACTGGAGTAGAAATGGAAGCCCTCACTGGTGCATCCATAGCCGCATTAACGGTTTATGATATGTGTAAAGCCTTCTCCCACAACATTAAGATTAAGGAAACTAGATTAGTAAAAAAGACCGGGGGGAAATCGGATTATACAAATCCTTAGGTCATTCCCGCGTAGGCGGGAAGCTCCTAATCAATACAACCTATTCAACCGTCATCCTGAACTGGTTTCAGGATCTAGAATTAAATAGATGCTGAAAAAATTCAGCATGACGAAAAAGAATCAATCAGTCAAAATAATAAGACTGCTTCGTACCTCGCAGTGACGATAAAGAACAGAATGAAGCTTATAGCAGGAACAGATAAAGGCCTATTGATCTACCAAAAGCAAGGAAGCCATTGGAAGCTACGAGACATTGCTTTTGTAGGTCTACCGATTGGTGCCTTTCTACAAGATCATGCCAAACGATGGTGGGTCGCCATCAACCATAAGCATTGGGGTTCAAAGCTATACGTTTCAGACAATCAAGGAGAGAATTTCAGAGAGGTGAAAGTGCCCACTTTCAATAAAGAATCCGAACATTCGCTCAAATCCATATGGACAATAGAAATGCAGCAAATTGGTCCTATTGAGCGTTTGTTTATTGGAACTGAACCTGCTGCACTATTCTACTCCGATGATCTTGGAGAAAACTTTCAAGAATTAACTGGGCTTACCTCGCATCCATCAAGACCAACTTGGCAAGGCGGTGGTAAAGGCAGTAAAAACCCATTTTTGCATTCAATAGTATTTCATCCTGAAGATAGCAATCAGCTCATGGTCGGTATTAGTTGTGCAGGCGTGTTTCAATCGGCAGATGCTGGTAATACCTGGCAACCCACAAATAAGGGCTTAGAGGCTTTCTACCTTCCTAATTCAACCACAGAGGTTGGTCATGATCCCCATTCCATGATTAGACATCCCAAAGACCCTGAAGTGATCTGGCAACAGAATCACTGTGGAATTTACCGTAGTATGGATGGTGGCAACTCTTGGAGCAATGTTTCGGACCCGCATGGAAAAGCGGTTTATGGTTTTGACCTAACCATTGACGAGGAAGATATAAATAGAGCTTGGGTAATTCCCGCGCAATCCGATGACTTGAGAATACCAGCCCAAAATAAGCTAGCGGTTTACCGAACTGACGATTCCGGTAAGAATTGGACGGCCTTACGGAATGGTCTACCTCAAGAAGCTGCCTTCGATTTGGTTTTGCGACATGCCTTTGCCAAGCAGTCCGAAGTTCTAGCATTCGGCACAAACAACGGCAACCTGTATGTTTCAAATAATGAAGGCGAGGAATGGCAAATACTAAGTCAAAGCCTTAGTGCAGTACGAGTTGTCCGATTACTTGACTAGTTTATAAACTTCATCCCAACTTAAAGAAGCGCAAGTCTTTCGTTCTGGAAATTCTCGGGCAGCCTCAAAGGCTAAGAGCTGATCGTCTTGGAAGATCGTTTCAGGATTACGGGATCCATTTTCATCTATCAATTCTAAAAAGTCCTTTACTAATGGCGCTACTTCATCGCGTGTCTTTCCAATAATCGATTCTGTAAGAACTGCGGTTGAAGCTTTTGAAATAGCACAGCCAAAACCATCGAATCGGGCATCTTCAACTACTTCATCTTTAATCCTGAGAGATAGCGTAAATTTATCACCACACATAGGGTTATATGCTTCAAGACTATGTGTTTCATTCTGAACCACACCCTTTAGGGATTCATCTTTAGATTTCTTTAAAATATGCTCCTGATAGAGCTCTTTGATCCTTTCGCTCATAAAAAGAATGCTTTTGCCTCCGTTAATGACTTCACTAAAACCTGTATATCAGTTTCAGAATTGTACACACCAAAAGATACTCTTGACGTTGCTGGCACCTTATATCTATTCATTAAAGGCTGAGCACAATGATGGCCAGCCCTTATGCAGATTCCATGTTCATTCAAGAAAGTAGAAAGGTCATGTGGATGAATCCCCTCTATGGTGAATGAGATCACTCCTGCCCTTTTCTTTGGCCCTAGAATACACAAACCTTCTATGGATGAAAGTGATTTGTAAACTGAAGAAGTCAAAGCGTCCAAATGTTCATGCAAATCGAGCGTTGGAATCTCACTCATAAAATCTATTGCAGCTCCCAAGCCTATCACTCCAGCAATATTTTGAGTGCCAGCTTCATGACGCTGAGGCCCTTTTCGATATCCTGACGCTTTAATACTTACGGATGTGATCATTCCACCGCCATATAAAAATGGTCTGATAATATCGACAAAATCGCCAGCTAGGTAAAGTACCCCAACTCCTGTAGGCCCATATAGCTTATGGGCGGAAAACGCAACAAAGTCGGCTTTCCATGAACTCACATCCACAGTCTTATGTGCTATGGCTTGAGCAGCATCTACAAATACCTTAGCACCTTTTTCATGCGCTGCTTCAACTATGCTTTCAATATCATTAACAGTTCCTAAAACATTGGATATTGCCGTTATAGAGACAAACGCGGTCTTAGTTTGAAGTAATTTATTCAACCCTTGATAATCTAACGCTCCCTGATCTGTTAGTGGAATGGCCTTGATTTGAGCTCCTTTCGCCTTACAGGCTTCTTGCCAAGGCACAAGGTTGGCATGATGCTCCATCTCTGAAACCAACACTTGATCTCCGGCTTTAAGTGTTGGAATGACATAGGCATTCACAAGCTTGTTAATACTATCTGTAGTACCGGAAGTAAATACGATCTGATTCTTAGATTCAGCCTTAATGAACTGAGCTACTTTTTCTCGCACTGCCTCAAATGAAGTAGTGGCTTTATGAGCAGGCCAATAACTTCCTCGACCTGTATTGGCATAATATCCAGAGTAGAACCCTGAGATCGCATCAATTACAGACTGTGGCTTTTGAGCTGAGGAAGCAGTATCAAGGTACACCAATTCCTGACCAAGCGGAGTTTCCTGCTTGAAGATTGGAAATTGTGACTTGATGGATTCTATATTCATTATTTAATTACCCTCGGTCTCTAAAGGGATGCCAAGGAATTCAATTATTTAATTTCGTCATTCCTTCCCGATAGCCATTGAGATGATCCGGAATCTTCTAAATCAATTTGCTACTCTTCTATTTATATCCTGAAACGAGTTCAGGATGACGTACTTTTAGAGTGATACCATATAAGTTATACTAAGGATGTGCAGAAACCCACACCTCCCCATCTTCGAAAATCTCTTTTTTCCAAATAGGAACTGATTCCTTCAAGGTATCTATAGCGTATTCACAGGCAGCAAATGCTTCTTTTCTATGTGCCGAAGAACAGGCAATCACAACAGCTTCCTCAGTAATAGGAACGAGTCCTACTCTATGGTGAATCACAATTTTATGAAGCCCCCATCGTTCCTTCGCGTGGTACGCAATTTTCTGCATTTCTTTGATGGCCATGGGCTCATAAGACTCAAATTCAAGGTGTTTTACGGTCTTACCATTAGTTTGATTTCTCACAGTACCGACAAACACTACTATCCCACCCGCTCCGGGATAAGTAACCTCATCGGTGCAGGCTTTGCTGTCTAATTTATCTGATGTAATGTAAATCTCTTGCATCATCCCCCGCTAACAGGTGGGATTAAAACCACCTCATCATTTGCATTTAATTGATAATCGTCCCCTACATATTCCGTATTGACAGCGAACCTCAATGAAGCTAGCTTGTCAAAGTCAGGAAAATCCTGAATTAGCCGGCTTCTTATCTCACTAACGCTTGCACCATCATCGCAATTCAGTTCAATCTGCTTTTGCTGCAGAATGTCCTTCGCGATTCCAAATGCTGTTATTGCTATTTTCATATTACTAAGTCAAAACACGCCATGCTGAATTTATTTCAGCATCTCCTTATTATAGATCCTGAAATAAATTCAGGATAGCGAAAATTAATAAGCATTCATACTAGGGTCAATCTGCTTTTGCCAAGCTGAAATGCCACCAATCAGATTAACCAAATTATCGAAACCTTGTTCTTGCAAAAGCTCAATAGCTTTGGAGCTTCTTCCTCCCGTCTTGCACATAACAACCACTTCCATCTCTTTAGGAATTTCACTTACACGGTTTACCACCTTATGTAAGGGAATCAAGACTCCACCTAAATCGGCAATCTCGTATTCATAATCTTCTCTTACATCCAAGAGAAATACTTCTTCTTGGCTCAGTCTTGTAGCCAATTCCTGCACGGTTATTTCATTCAACTTTTTAGGTTGAATATCTCCCATGCAGAAAGCCTCATAGTCTATCAATGCTGTAATGCTTGGCTTATCACCACTTATTGGGTTATCCGAATTCTTGGCAACTTTCAAACTGTAAGTAGAGAAATCAAGCGCATCAAAAACGAAGAGCTTTCCACTTAGTGTAGTACCCATATTGGCCAATATCTTAATGGCCTCATTTGCCATCATTGAACCAATTATTCCTGGTAAGACACCTAAAACACCTCCTTCGCTGCAGCTAGGTACCATTTCTGGTGGCGGTGGACTCGGAAATAAGTCACGATAATTCGGGCTGAGCTCACCTTCAGTTTCCAGGTTAAAAACCGAAACCTGACCTTCAAAACGAAAGATTGCTCCATAGATCAATGGCTTTTTCAGGAAGTAGCAAGCGTCATTTACTAAATATCGCGTGGCTAAGTTATCTGACCCATCTACCACCAAATCAACTCCTTCAATGAGTTCCATGGCGTTCTGGGAGGTAATCGCCTCTTCAACGAGTGTGAAGTTTACTGTCGGGTTCAATCCTCGAAGACGCTCTGCTGATTTCCTTGCTTTTGATTCACCTACTTGATTCGAACTAAACAGAATTTGACGCTGTAGATTCGAAAGGCTTATTTCATCGAATTCTACGATAGTGATATTCCCTACACCAGCAGCCGTTAGATACTGTAAAATGGGTGAACCCAAACCACCAGCGCCAATCACTAAAACCGATGAAGCCTTCAGGCGTTCTTGACCTGCCTCCCCAAATTCAGGAATAATGATCTGACGGTTGTATCGTTGGTAATCTTCTTTACTTAACACGTGCTCTATAGTCGGCTAAAGTCTCTGGGGTATCAATATCAAAAAAATAATGCTCTGATTGAGTCTCGAAACGAATGAGTTGCTCATTATTCGCTTTAATTATTGAAGCGCAGCCATTCATTTCCGTATGCTCAGCAATGGCTTGGAAATACTCAGATCCAAAGATTACGGGATTACCTTTTCGATTGCCCCAGAAAGGAGCAAGAATAGCTTTTTGATTGTCCGCCTTTACGTAAGACGCTAACAACTCATTATAGTCTTCAGTGGCCAGTAAGGGCATGTCGCTCAAGCAGATCATAATGGCATCAGATTCTTTGGCTTCATTCAATCCGACTTGGATGGAAGTAGTCATTCCCTTCTCAAAATTGGGATTAAAAACGATGGTGGTACTCTTGTTATCTCCCTCGTTTCTCATACTATTTAATTCGTCATTTACTTTAACAGAATCTCTACCAGTAACCACAACTACATCATCTACATTCGATGCCTGTAATTCTGTAAAAGTATGTTGCACTAAAGTCTTCTCTTCTTCGATTTCTTGAAGCAACTTATTAGGCCCTCCCATTCGAGATGACAAGCCAGCAGCAATTTGAATTGCAGTAATGCGCATGGGCTAAATATAGGTAGAAGATTAAAAGAGATAATAATGTATGTGCCGAATGGAATAATGAATTGATTTAACTTGTTTAGTAGCGCAGTATTCAACCCAATGGCCATAAAACGCAAAACCTTAGTTATACGAATCCTACTTTTTGTAGGGACAGCGATTTCGTTATACTTCGTGCCTTGGTCTTATTTATTTGCCAAGCTGAGGCCCATCCTCCCATTCGCGTTCTACTCCAAGAATAAGCCTGTCCTTCTTCAATCCCTAAATGGCCTCCGTATGCCTGAGCTACGCTCGTTCATTTCGAACTCACGTTCTCATGAATTTTCGTCAGTACCGGATTTTGTAGTCCTGTCCTACGGGCGGTAAGTTCACACTCTCGTGTTCCTTATTCTTCACTGTATGCCTCACGGCAAAGCAGCTTGTTCTTACTCTAAAGCTTCAGCGACACGCGTGTGGCTTACTATTAGGCTTCACCAACTTGCCTACAAGGGACTCTCACCCTCTGGAATAATTTGGTATATTCAATACCAGATGCCCATGCTGGGCACACACAATGTGTATAAGTAATAGCGGTTAAAGTGATAGAAACAAACAATAAGAATATAATTAAGGTCAGTGCAAAACCAAAAGGTTTGTGAGTGGAAATCCGCTACTACTCATATACGAGACCGTTAATACTCACGAAATGATCATCTACAACCAAACGTCCACATTTAAGAAATATGCCGGTGGGATTGCCATGGGGGTATTGATTATACCTGCCATACTGCTAATTATAGAAGGGTTTATCTTCTTCGGAATTGTTTTGATCATACTTTACCTAGCCTTTGAAACCTTTCGTACTGGTGTAGATTTTAATATTAGCGAGTCAAAGATTACGGACTTTAGAGAGGTACTATTCATCATCAAAATCCGAAAGAAAGTAAGCAAGCGACTTGATACTTTTAGCCACTACAGGATTAAGGAGGGCACTGATGAGCAAACCATAGTGGCCAATTATGTTCAAAATTCAACGGTATCCCAAGAACACCATACACTAGAACTGCTCAATAAGCAGACGGGTGAGTTTTCAGAAATTGTCAAAAGTGGTTTGGATCGAATTCAACCCTTATTGATTGAGCTAGAGGCACATGGTATTGTTTCTGAAGATCAAAAAATCAGAATAACAGGTTTTCAGGATCCGGGCAATTAGTTAGATACCCCTCTTTCTCACTCGCCTTACAAACCCCGGGATAATCTCCCACATGTCCTTGCATATCCCACATGAGCTGAAAATGTAAATGTGGCGGCCAATGAAAGTTCTCCTTATAGGCTCCTAACCAAGCAAACTGCTCTCCTTTTTTAATCTCTTGTCCTACTACTTTACTATCCAAAGAATCAACAGATAAGTGTCCATAAAGACTAAATAGCTTCTGGTCACCTAACTGATGCTCAAGAATTATCACAGGCCCGTAATCACCATGGTACGCACGATTATCAACGGAATGGACTATGGCATCTAGCGGAGCATAGACTGGAGTTCTTGCCGGAGCCCAAATGTCTATACCCAAATGAAAAGTGCGCGGCTCATCATCACTAAACAAGTCGCTTCGAGAATAAAGGCTTCTCTCCTCTCCATAGCCCCCGCAACCTACTGCCGCATTAGCTTCTTTGAGTTGATTAAAGACAAAATCCGTGAACTGTCTTTCGTCATTCATATCCACTTGTACCAAGTCAATATTATTCTTACTCAGATCTAATTTCAAGGCACTCTGAGCCTCGAATTGAATGACTTGAGTTGGCTGAAGCTGGTTCTCTTTAAGTAATGGTATTAATGACATTATGGTAAAAGTCTTGGGCTTTGAATATCTAGTTAATTCAGCACGAATATCGGATGGAACAACTAGAATTAATAGCACCTAGCATGAAAGAATCCTTCACTCCATAATTTATCGTCATTACGAGTGAGACACGACCACGGCAATCTCCTTATTGAATAGAAAGACTCTTTCGGTTTATTTGCTGACAGCCTTTAAAGGCTAGCTCATAAATACTCAGAGTGAGGATAAGCGAGAGATTTGGCAGCCTTATCGAATGAGGAGACTGCTTGGTTCCTTGCAGTGACGTTCACTATTCGGAGTTAACGCGAGCCAGTAGCCTTGTAAATTATCCACCTCTGGGGGAGGTGCCCAAAGGACGGAGGAGGTTTCCCTTCTAAGACAACTTTTCAATCAATCGATGCATAAAAGCCACTCCTTGTTCCAGCTGATCCTTATCAATAAATTCATCCGCTCTATGCGCTTGAGCGATGTCTCCAGGGCCACAAATCATTGCTTGGAACCCTGCTTCTTGAAACTGACCTGCTTCTGCTGCATAGCTTACCGCATCTAATTCGTTATTGTCTGCTAACTCTTTCACTAGCGCTACAATCTCTTCATCTTCTTGTGTATCTAGACCCGGTACGGCAGGGTGAATGGCATTTGTCTTCACGTCAAATCCCAGGAAGACTTTTCTCAATTCATCCTTTCGTTCATTGCAATAAGCTTCAAACTCTTCTAAAATCTCTTGAGGGGTTTCTGAAGGAATCGTCCTTACATCCCATGTGAAGTAGCACTCTTGTGCTATAACATTCGGTGCAATACCACCTTTCATGACTCCAATGTGTATAGAAGTGTGATTTGGTGTAAAACGATCATCCGTCCTACCCGCATCAATAAGGCTATTCATTTTATTCTCCAACCAAAGCACCAATCGCATGGCTTCGTGTATTGCGCTTATCTCGGTTTTTATACGGCTACTATGACCCTCTGAGCCTGAAACGGTGGTTTCGAAGATGCAGATCCCCTTTTGGCCTACAGTCGGGATCATCATGGTTGGTTCCCCGATTATGGCATACTTAGGCTTCTCCGTGTAGTGCGAATTGATATGCGCAGCTAATTCAGGAGCAGCTAAACAACCAATTTCTTCATCGTAAGAAAATGCAAAGTAGATGGGAGTTTTTAGATCAGCCTTAACCATAGATGGCAATGCTGCTAGGCAGCAGGCTGCAAAGCCTTTCATATCACAACTGCCTCGCGAATAGAGTCTCCCGTCTCCTTTGTCTGTCAATACCCAAGGATCTGTTGTCCAATCTTGACCTTCTACAGGCACTACATCGGTATGCCCAGAAAGAATCACGCCACCGTCTACTGCAGGACCAATTCTACAGTGCAATGAGGCTTTGTTGCCTTCTTCATTCGGTACAAGTGTCGTTTCAACTCCGAATGATTCGACATAATCTTTAATCCATGTAATGATAGACGTATTAGATTCGCCTCCTAAAACAGGAAATGAAACGAGTTTGTAAAGGATTTCTTCTGCGTTCATAGTTTATGGTGTCTAGTTCAGTACTCTTAATTAAAAACCCTCAGTCCCTAAAGGGATGCCTAAAGATTTAATGCTAATGCTGAATATTCTTATTCTCTACTCTTAATCGATCACTCTTATTTCCTAATTCAGTAACCCTCAGTCCCTAGAGGGATGCCAAGTGATTTAATCTCTGATGCTAAAAACTCTTAATTCTCAGCTCTTAATTGATCTCTCTTATTTCTTAATTCAATACCCCTCAGTCCCTAGAGGGATGCCTAAAGGTTTAACTCTAATACTGAACACTCTTAATTCTCTGCTCTTAACTGATCTCTCTTATTTCTTAGTTCGATAACCCTCAGTCCCTAAAGGGAAGCCAAGTGATTTAATCTCTAATGCTGAACACTCTTAATTCTCAACTCTTAATTCTTCAAGCTGGTCCCCAGCCTATGGCCACAGCCACTAACAGGGCTATCCAGGAGAGCAATAGAATGACCATTACTTTAGGCAATATATATCTTAACCACCTATCGAATGGAATCCGGCACATGGCTAACATGGCGATTAAACCACCCAAAGTTGGATTGAATAAATTCGTTACTCCATCTCCTATTTGGAATGCAAGTATCGTAGTCTGACGTGTTAAGCCTAGTATATCTCCCAATGGAATCATGATCGGTAATGTTGCCAATGCTTGTCCACTCCCAGATGGGATGAACAGATTGATGACACACTGAGCTCCCGACATAGCAATTGCAGAACCATAAGTTGGCAGCGTCTCAAGAGCAACAGCTAACGAATGAGCAATGGTATCCGAGATATTCCCCATTTCCATAACCACCTTAATAGAAGTAGCAAAACCCACCATAAATGCTCCAGGTGCCACAACCGCGACTGATACTAATGCGGTTTCTGCAATGTTTCTCGCAGACATTCTACCTAACAAACCCGCTGCTATGGAGATAATCAAGAATATGGCTGATATCTCAGTAATGAACCAATGGAATACAAAAACACCATATAGCATTATTCCTAGCCCGCCAACAAAAGCAGTCATAACCAGCCAATTATTGCCGGTCATTCGGTAATCCTCTATTGGCCTAGAAAGCTTAAAGCCTTCTGTTGGAATACCAATAGACAGACTTTTTTCAGGGTTAGCGAGAATAGATTTGAAGTACTTCACATTCACCCAAGCCAAAAAACTTAATGAGGCTAAACACAATGCCGCCCGTAAGGCCCACCCAGAAAACATGGGCATTTCCGCCAATGTATGGCCTGTTCCTACGGTATAAGGATTGAAAGGAGAAAGTCCAAAACCAATGGTAACACCACCTACTGCTATAGAAGCAGCAAGCATCAGGTCACCACCGAGCGCCAGACTTGTAATGGCTGCAATGGGAATGAGTGCAATATTATTTTCGTAACCCACGAATACCCCGAGCAAACCAAAGACAAATGTCATAAGGACGACCACGAGATATTTTCTTTCCAGCCCCAACTTTTTAACGAAGGTGCCCACAGCGTTTTCTATCATGCCAGTTTTCTCTAACACACCGAACATAATACCGCTGGAAAGCACCACAAAAATAATGAGAATGGCAGATTCAAAACCTCCGGGAATTGCTCTAAACGTATCTAAAAAAGATAGAGGCGTTGGGTCTACCTCATGATAAGAACCTGGAACAACCCGCATTCGTCCCTCAACTTCTACTCTATCATAGACCCCTGCAGGAATCAAATGACTCAATAATGCAGTGAGCACTATGATAAAGAATAGCAATACCACCGGATGTGGTATGCGCTGGAACCATTTATTTTGAGTATTTAAACTCAATCTTCTAAGCCTTCGTATTCGGCTTTAATAGCCTTTAATCTTTGTTTTAACTCTTCAAGGCGATCATAAGCATCCTTACCAGGCTTTTGATCAGCTCTCCCAATCATACTGTTTAGGTAACCCGTTTGGGCCTGTAGCATAGGTTTCATATAAGTACCAGGCGATGTTACCAATTGGTAATAAATGTTGTCTAATGCTTCTTGCTTACGTTGTTGTCTTCTATTGGCTTTCTCCTGGTCTAAAGAGTTTTGGAGCGCCTTACGTGCATCTCCCACAGTTTTCACCAACATATTCACTTGATCTTGGAAGTTTCTCACTTCTAGCGCCAGTGCTTCTTGCTCTTTAGTATCCTCATCAGAAACAAGCGTTACTCTTGGGTCTAGTGCTACTTGGAAAGAAGTCTCCAAAACTTCGTCTCCTACTTTTAGCTTCGCTGAATATGTCCCCGTAGAGACCATTGGTCCATTACCCATGTAAGCTCTTCTTGGATTTGCATTCCATCCACCAGCATGGCGCATGTTCCAAGTAAACTTGTTAATGCCTTGTTTACCCGGTAAACCTGGGGCTGCTGGCGGGTTAGAGAATTCCGTAGACATATCTCTTTCAGTATTCACTTTAGGGTCAGGTCTGCCACTCATATAGCTTTTTACCATTTGACCTTTTTCATTGAAAATCTCCAAGGTTACATCCTGATCCTCATCAGCAATGAAGTAGTTCAACTTGACTCCAGAACCTGGGTATTCAGGACCATTGTAGTCAGAACTTGCTCTCATTCTTAATCTCAAACCGTCTTTTGGTTGGAATAAGTAAGCCTTTTGATTCATGGCAGTTGCTAAGTCATGTAGGCTAGAAACATCATCTAAAATCCAAAAGCCTCTACCCATGGTAGACATGACTAAATCATCTTGATGCACCTTAATATCCGTGATAGGTGTTACTGGTAAATTATTATTGAATGGATGCCATTCTTTACCATCATTCATCGAAACGAATAAACCGAATTCGGTACCTGCATAAAGCAAGCCCTCTTTCTTTGGATCTTCTCTTACAACTCTTGTTGGGAAGTCATCAGGAATACCGTTGGAACCATCTGAAAGCAATTCCCAAGTCTTACCATAATCCTCTGTCTTATAAATATATGGGCGGTAGTCATTTAACTGATACCTTAAAATAGAAACATATGCTTTTGCAGGGTTATGTGGTGAAGGTTCTACTGCATCAACACGACCACCGATTGGCATATCTGGCGTTACATTATCCCATGTTTTTCCACCGTCTTTGGTTACATGAACTGGCCCATCATTCGACCCAACCCAGATCAAACCTTCTTGAATAGTTGATTCTCTTATGGCGTAAATTGTACTGTAATACTCCTCACCTGTTACATCTCTTGTAATTGGCGAACCTGGCACAACTTGCTTTTCATCTTCAAAGGCAGTTAAGTCTGGAGAGATAATTTCCCAAGTTTTCCCGTCATCTGTAGTTTTGTGCACATACTGAGAAGTATGATAAACTACATCTGGATTGTGAGGAGACACGTGAATTGGTGCCACTCTCTGGAATCTGAATTTTAGGTCTTTTGGATTGTGTCCATAGATATTTGTAGCTCCTACGTAATACTGTAATTCTTGTCCCGTTCGTTTGTCAAACACACCAAAACGGCCTTTACAGTTAGAATAGACTATGTTATGGTTACCCGGTTTTGGTACTGCCGGCCCTGTTTCGCAACCACCTGTATTGAAGATATAAGAGTTGCTGCCCGCCTGAACACTAACAGGAGGCATGCTCGGTACAGCTACCGTACTATAATTATCTTGCTGACCTGCATACAACCAATAAGGAAATTGATCATCTACTTCTACTTGGTATAATTCTGCTGTTGGCTGGTTAAACTGAGTAGACCAAGATTTTCCATTGTTAAGGGTCACATTGGCACCCCCATCATTCGCTTGAATCCAAATAGAAGTATCATTTGGGTTAATCCAGATATCATGATTATCACCATGTGGGGTATTCAATCTAGACCAAGTCTTACCACCATCAGAAGACTTCAAGAATCTCAAGGCATTGTTATAAACAACATTCTCATTCTTTGGATTCGCATAGATATTGGTGTAGTAAAATGGTCTGTTCGTTAGGTTAGAATTATCAGAAACGAATTCCCAAGAAGCTCCTCTATCATTGGAACGATATAATCCTCCTTGCTCATCTGAAGCCTCGATATTTGCATAAACTACGTCTGCATTGGCTGCTGAAACGGCAAAATCAATTTTACCAATAAGGTTTGTCGGCAGACCGTTAGTGAGCTTTGTCCAGTTTGCTCCACCATCGGTAGACTTATAAACACCACCTTCAGTAGATCCACTGATAATTGTCCAAGGCTTGCGCTCACCTCTCCAAGCCCCTGCGTAAATGGTATTCGGATCATCTGGAGCAAGCTCAAGATCTGAAAAGCCAATACTATCTGAGTGATATAAAATTTTATCCCAAGATTTACCGCCATCGGTCGTTTTAAATACACCTCTTTCTTCATTCTTACCGAATGCTTGGCCTATAGCGGCTACATATGCTACGTCTGGGTTATCTGGGTGAATCTCTACAGCACCAATCTGTCCTGCATTTTTTAAGCCAATAAAGTCCCATGTCTTTCCTTCATCAATAGACTTATAAACGCCTCTTCCTGTAATCACATTCGATCTGAGGCCATCAGAACCTGTGCCCACATAGATGATTTCAGGATTTTTCTGATATACTGAAATGTCGCCAATGGAAGGTGTAGGGAGGTACCCGTCAGAGACGTTGTCCCATGTGATTCCGTAGTCATCAGTACGCCAAACCCCACCACCGGTGGCTCCCATGTAGAAAACAGAAGGTTTAGAAGCAACTCCTTCAACAGTAGTTACACGGCCACCCCTTAGAGGGCCAACGTTTCGAAATTTGTAAGACTCTAATAAAGTTGAAATGTCTTGTGCAGATACAGCAAAACCGAGCAAGACAAAGGCTGATAGCCAGATAGATTTTTTAAGCATTTCAGTTTGAGGTTTAAAGATTTGGAAGATAACACAGAAAGGCCAAAAACGAAGACCTATTTAATCTGAATGGCTAAAATTTAGTCTAACAGTTTGCCAGCAACAAAACCAGTAGACCAAGCAGCTTGAAAGTTAAAGCCACCTGTGACGCCATCAACATCTAAGACTTCACCAGCGAAGTACATTCCTGGCACCTTTCTGCTTTGCATAGAATTGAAATCAACATCGGCTAAATTAACCCCACCTGCTGTTACAAATTCCTCCTTAAAAGTGGTTTTACCTTGTACCTGATATTGATCATTTGTCAAGATGTTGACCAACTTGTTGAGTCCTTTCTTCCCTAATTCATTCCAGGGTTTATCCAGTGCAAGGCCAGATTTATTTACGAGGTATTCCCAAAAGCGATGTGGTACGTCCACGGGATTTTGATTTTTAAGTAGCTTCTTAGAATCAATGAGCTCACGCTCTTGAAGCTGATTTCTGAATTCATTTTCAGAGGCATTCGCCCAATTGACCTGAATCTTAAAATCGTAATTTAAATCATTCAGGATTCTAGCTCCCCAAGCAGATGTCTTCAAAATTGCAGGTCCGCTCATACCCCAATGCGTAATGAGCAAGGGACCAAACTGTTCCAATTTGGTACCCTGCACCTTTACCGTTGCCAATGGAATAGTCACTCCCATGAGTTTTTTAACGGTTTCCTCAGGTATATTGAATGTAAATAAGGAAGGTACTGGGGCATTAATTTCATGGCCTAACTCTTTCAACCAATTGAATCCTTCAAGCTTAGGGCTGCCGCCTGAAGCAATTACAACTTTATCAAAATGCTTTTTGTCGTTCGCATAAGCTAGTTCAAAGCCTTTCTCAGTTGGTAGAATACTTCGAATTGTGGTGCTCATTTGTAATCTAATTTTCAACCTTCGCACTTCATCAAGCAGAATATCGATTATGGTTTGAGAATCGTCAGTTACGGGAAACATGCGATTATCATCCTCGGTCTTTAAAGAAACGCCCCGAGACTCAAACCAGTCGACAGTATCTGAGGTAGTGAATTGACTAAAGGTCTTTTTGAGGTGTTTAGCGCCTCTCGGATAATGCTTAACGAGTTCTGGATTCTTGAAACAGGCGTGTGTTACATTACACCGACCACCACCTGAGATTTTTACTTTTGCTAGTAGCTTGGAAGTTTTCTCGAATATAAAAACCTCCGATTCAGGATAATGCTCTTTTACCGATAAGGCCGAAAAAAAGCCTGCAGCACCGCCACCTATAATAGCTACTCTCATAAAAGTTTTAGAATTGTGCCAAACTTAGCATTTAATTGTGCGACATTATAATCTCCTGTTCTCACTTAAGTTATGGGCTTAAATAAAAACGCTGACTGTCCCAATCCCTAAAAGAGTGATTAAATAGCTAACCAAAAAATGACATCCACTCTCCTATTCCTTCGCCTACCTTCCCATGTAGAGTTATCGTAAATAGGGTTGAATAGTCCGAAGTCCTTTTTTTCAATCACCGCTTCTTCAACCTTATTACTTTCTAATAAGACTTCAATAACTGAATCACTACGCATTTCGCTGAGGCGCTCATTATATTCCTTCCCTCCAATGTTATCGGTATGACTATGTACGGTAATAATGAAATTCTCAATATTGGTAAGAGAGTCTACAAACTGTCTCAGCTCTCTTGATTGATAACGGTCCACAAAAGAGCTCCCCCCTCTGAAATAGACACTTTTGATAAAAGACGGTTCACCAAAGCCTTGCGCCTTACTAACCATTGCAAGTGAATTAATTAGCAATAAGATTATGATTAGCCGCTTCATTTTCACATAAAACGATCAAAATGACACTACTGTTTTGCATCTGCCTGATTCTCATCTAATTTGTGGCAAAGAAGAGCTGAATGAAGGAGTTAATCATAGTAATGGGAATTAGTGGCTCAGGAAAATCTACTTTTGGCAAAGCACTGTCTCAACAACTAGGGATTCCATTTTTAGACGCTGACGACTTTCACCCAAGAGAGAATGTTACGAAAATGAGTCGTGGCTTGCCACTTGAAGATGATGACCGTTGGCCATGGCTAGCCGCTATCGGAAATTATGTAATAGATTCTCACAGAGACCGATATGTTTTGGCTTGTTCAGCCTTAAAGCAATCTTACAGAGACTACTTAAACCAAAGAACAAGCAACACTTATGTCTTTTTAGATATTGATGACGCCACTGCAATTCAGAGAATGAATTCACGTGAAGGCCATTTTATGCAAGCTGAAATGGTCAAATCACAATTAGACGCGTTGGAACCTCCTCAATCTGCGCTAAGCGTATCTTGTCAACTGTCATTAAGCGATCAACTCAGCCTAGCATTAAAGCATCTAGGCCATTAAAGGATAAAACACTATTTTGAGTTTTTTATCTTGATATGGAAGAACTTCAACTCATTTTTGCCATTGTATCAGGCATAGCCTTACTCCTTATTCTCATTATAAAATTCAAGACAAATGCCTTTTTGAGCTTGCTTTTGGCGAGCATCTGGGTAGGACTAGTTGGAGGGTTAAGCGGTGAAATGATCGTTTCATCCATTTCTAAAGGAATGGGAGACACATTGGCCTTTGTTGCCACGATTGTCGGACTTGGAGCCATATTCGGTGCCATGTTAGAGCACTCAGGTGGAGCCCAAGGCTTAGCCAAATATCTGCTCAAAAAGGGTGGCGAAACAAAATCGAGGCTGGCCTTGCTAGTAACTGGATTCATTGTTTCAATTCCTGTATTCTTCGATGTAGGGATTATCATTTTAATGCCTATTGTGAATGCTTTATCCAAAAAGAGTGGCAAGCATGTGCTCTATTTTGCTTTACCCTTATTAACGGGTCTTGGTGTCACACACAGTTTTATTCCGCCTACTCCTGGTCCAGTAGCTGTGGCAGATATTCTAAAAGTAGATATTGGATATGCCATTGTAGTAGGCACGGCTATTGGTTTACCCATTGCACTGCTTTGTGGACTCATCTTTAGTAAATGGATTACCCCGAAAATGACTGAGCTTGTTGAAAGGCAAGATGAGGTGTATACAACTTATGATAGCAGTCTAATTAAATCCATATTCATTGTTTTAGGTATCCCTATTGGCTTGATTTTAACAGGTTCATTATTCAATACTTTAGCAAGAGAAGGAATAGTAGCACAATCAAAAGCCATTGAAATACTCGGTTTCATCGGTCACCCTTTTGTTTCGCTCATAATAGGAACCCTTTTAGCCATTTACTTTTTAGGTAAAAAACGTGGAGCCACAAAAGAAGAATTGTTCGATGTAGCCAATAGATCTTTGGGGCCAGCCGGAAGTATCATTCTCATAACAGGTGCAGGTGGTGTTCTCAAGCAAATGATGATCAATACAGGAATTGGAGACATGATTGGCCAAGCCATGCAATCAGGGGCTTTCTCCCTTGTACTCTTGGCCTATTTAGTAGCAGTACTCGTAAGGGTTATGCAAGGATCTGCTACAGTAGCTATGCTCACCGCAGCGGGTATAGTAGCCGCAATTATGCCCGGTCTTGACCTAAGCATGTTGGACAAAACCCTAATCATGATGGCGATTGCAGCCGGGTCAATTGTACTATCTCATGTCAATGACAGTGGCTTCTGGCTTGTGAACAGGTACTTGAACCAATCGGTGCAGCAAACACTCAGATCATGGACTATACAATCTAGCATGATCTCAGTGAGTAGTTTTATCCTAATCTTTATAATGTATCAAGTGCTTTAATCTTCCCATTCTGTATGGAATACGCCTTCTCTATCTAGGCGTTCATAGGTGTGAGAACCAAAATGGTCTCTTTGAGCCTGAACAAGATTCATTGGGAGTCTCCCAGAAGTGAATGAATTGAAATAGTTAAGCGTACTGACTAAAGCGGTTGAAGGAATTCCAGATTCTATGACCTTTGAAATTGTCTTCCGTACTCGTGGAGTTAATACAGAAACGGTATCTATAAACCAATCGTCAGTTAACAGGTGCTCTAAATGAACGTTTGAATCATAAGCTTTTCTCATTTGCTCTAGGATATCAGCTCGAATGATACAACCACCCCTCCATATCTTTGAAATCACTTCTAAGTCTAAATCATACTTATATTCTCTAGAAGCATTGAAAAGCATGTGCATACCCTGAGCATAGGACATAATAAAAGAGAAGTAAAGTAACGCTTCTAAATCCTCAACCGTCACATCAAGGTTTGACCTTTTTTCGGCATTATACTTAGCATCCACAATTTTTCTGAGATCTTTCAAACCTGAGATCTCTCTCATACTTACGGCTGCATCAATAGTCGGTATTGGAATTCCTAAATCCATCGCATTTTGAGAAGTCCATTTCCCGGTCCCTTTTTGTTTGCCCTTATCTAGAATCTGATCAATTAAGTCACCTTCAGACAAGTCGTCTTTCTGATTAAAGATAGAAGCGGTTATTTCTATCAAAAATGATCTTAGTCTGCCCTCGTTCCAGCCTTTAAATGTTTCGTGAATCTCAGAGTTATTAAGACCACATCCGGTTTTCATTAAGTCGTATGTCTCGGCAATCAGCTGCATCATGGCATATTCAATGCCATTATGAACCATTTTCACATAGTTACCAGCAGAACCCCTACCTAAGTGTGCAACACAAGGTTCACCATTAACCTTAGCTGATGCCGCCTCAAAAATTGGTCGAATATGTTCATAGGCATTCTCGTCACCACCAGGCATAATGCTTGGGCCTTTTCTAGCCCCCTTGGATCCTCCCGAAACACCGGAGCCAAAGAAATGAATACCTTCTTTTGCTAATTCTTCAAATCTCCTATCGGTATCCGTAAAGAAAGAATTACCTCCATCAATGATTATATCACCTTGATTTAAAAGAGGTTTTAGATCAGCAATAACAGAATCTACCGGCTTTCCAGCTGGGACTAAAAGCATGATTTTCCTTGGGCTGGACAATGATTCTATGAATTCGGTTTTGTCAGAGGTAGCAAAAACTTCTCTTTTTTGACCTTCACTCTTTAGTGATTCTACTTTTTCTGAATCCAGATCTAATCCTGAAACTGAGAAACCTTTGTCAGCAACATTCAAAATGAAATTTCTGCCCATTACACCAAGGCCTACCAAACCAAAATCAAACTTAGAATCGCTCATTATGTCTCTGTTTTTTTAGGACTTTCCCATCCACAAGAAATAAATTCAGACTTGAATACTATTTGGGTGGTTGATTTAAAGCCTTTGATTAGTTTTGGGAACTAAAGGTTAGCTCCTGCTATTATTGGTTACAAAGAAAGCAAGCTGACTCATTGAAAAAAAATAAATGAAGAAAACTGACAATCAGGTGCTGGTTATTTTTGGCGCCTCAGGAGATTTAACCGAAAGAAAGCTTATCCCTTCTGTTTTTAATCTTTTCTGTGGAGGTTTTCTTCCTGAACATTACGCTGTTGTAGGTGTAAGTAGATCTGAATTCTCTGATGAAGCCTACAGAGATAAAGTTGTCTTCAACAATGAGCATGTTACGTCTAAAGAAACAGCGAATAAAGAAAACTTGCAGCGATTTGCTGATATGATTTTCTATCAGTCTTTGGACACCAAAGATGTAAGCAAATATCAAAACCTTGCCGATAGACTAGATGAACTCGACAAGGAAAAAGAAACAAATCACAACCATATTTTCTATCTAGCCACCCCACCTAGCCTCTACGATATTATAGCAACGGGTCTTGAGCAAGTGAACTTGAATAAGCAAAAAGACGGTTGGAGTAGGCTAATCGTTGAAAAGCCATTCGGTTACGACTTAAAAAGCGCCAAAAAACTCAATAGGGATTTACTTTGCCATTTCCAGGAAAACCAGATTTATAGAATTGATCATTACTTGGGCAAGGAAACAGTTCAAAACATGTTTGTTACGCGATTTGCTAACAGCATTTTTGAGCCACTCTGGAATAGAAACTACATTCACAGAGTTGAAATCACTGCTTCGGAGAAGGTTGGTGTTGAGAAACGAGGTGGATATTATGATTCATCTGGAGCTTTAAGAGATATGATTCAAAACCATCTGCTTCAGCTAGTTGGACTTGTAGCAATGGAGCCTCCCGTAAAATCAGATGCTGAATCTATTCGAAATGAAAAGCTTAAGGTGTTCCAAAGTTTGAGACCTTACACTAAAGAAGATATTAAGACTCATGTCATCCGCGGTCAATACCTGAATTCTAAAGTCTCAGGTAACAGAGTTACTGGATACCGAGATGAACCAGGCGTAAAAGAGGATTCCAAAACGGAAACCTACGTAGGCATGAAGTTCTTTATAGATAACTGGAGATGGGCTGACGTTCCTTTTTATATAAGAACAGGTAAAAGAATGCCAACAAGGGTCACTGAAGTAGTAATTCATTTTAGACCGAGACACCACCATTTATTTGCAAAAGACAAGTCTCTTGCCAATCAGCAGAACGTTTTGGTACTACGCATTCAGCCAAATGAAGGTATTCTTTTGAAATTTGACATGAAAATACCTGGGGCTGGTTTTAATACTGAGCAGGTAAACATGGATTTCCATTATGACGATCTAACCGATGTTTATGTGCCTGATGCCTACGAAAGACTGATTCTTGACTGTATGCAAGGGGATGCAACATTGTACGCCAGAGGAGATTCGACCGAAGCCGCATGGGAATTTATAGACCCTATACTTAAAGCTTGGGAAGAAGATGATGAGATCCCAATTTTTGGTTACCCTGCAGGTACCTGGGGGCCAGAACATGCAGATGAATTAATAGAAGGCAAGAATATGATGTGGCGTTATCCGTGTTCCAACCTTACTGATGATGGTAATTACTGTGAATTATAATGGAAAAGAGAGTATTCAAAGATAATAACGCTACTGCTGGCGCATTTGCAGAGTTTCTTTATAAAAAGGCGCAAAGCAACGATAGCCTTACCATTGCCTTATCTGGAGGGTCTACACCTAAGGCCTTGTTCAAAATCCTAGCAGAAGAGTATCAAGCTAAGATAGATTGGAGTAAACTCCATTTCTTTTGGGGAGACGAGCGGATGGTGGCTCCTGATCATGAAGAGTCTAACTTTAAAATGACGAATGACCTACTCCTTAGCCCAGTAGGCGTACCCAGCGATAACATTCACCGAGTACTTGGTGAAAACGAGTTAGATAAAGAAGTAGAAAGGTATGGTGCGTTAATTAGAGATCAGGTTAAATCTAATAATGGTTTACCAGCCTTTGACATTGTAATGCTCG